>JABCZN010000007.1 GCA_013289665.1 Acidobacteriota bacterium
CGCCCATGGTCTCCGAATGGAACCTGCAGGTACAGCACCAGATCGGAACAAACCAGTCCATCAGCATCGCCTATGTAGGCACGCACGGGGCGCACCTCGTGCGGAATTACAATGCCAACCAGAATCTGTTCAATACCGGTGCGGACCTGTATCCGAAGTTGGGCAGCATCTTTATTCAAGACACGAGAGGCAAGTCGGACTACGACGCCATGCAGTTACAGTACGAACACCGCGCGAGAAATGGTCTCACGGTCACGGGCGCGTTCACCTGGTCCAAGACGCTGGACGACTCTTGTGGCAATTTGGATGCCTGCAACCCGCAGCTCTATACCGACTTTGCCATCGAGCGCGGGCTGTCCACTCAAGACGTCAACTATGTGATGACGTTGAGCGCGTTGTACGAGCTGCCTTTTGGCCGCGGCAAGCGCTGGGGCGCAGATGTGAATCGGTGGGTTGACTATGCAATCGGCGGCTGGCAAATCAACGCCATATACGATTTGCAGGGTGGCACGCCATTCAGCATCACAGCTAGCGGCAATCCTCAATACACGCGCGCGGACCTCGTTGGCAAGGTCAGCGTGCACCCGGGCAATATCTTGGACTACGTGGACGGCGCTGCCTTCCTTGCGCCGAAGGCGAATACCGCGAATATCTACATTGCCCCTGGCACTGCTGGCCGAGACATCGTTCGCGGCCCCGGATTTTCCAACATAGACTTTGCTGTGTTCAAGAATTTCCCGGTAACGGAGCGCATCAAAGGCCAGTTCCGCGTGCAGGCCTACAACCTTACCAATACGCCACACTTTAGCAATCCGTTTGATACGAACATTAACGACAATCAAATCGGAAAGATCAACAGCGTCCTGACCAACAGTTGGCGCCAGGTTGAACTGGCGTTGCGGTTCACTTTCTAACCCCGAACACCCAGGGAGGGAGGCGGAGATCTTCGCCTCCCCTTCTTTAATCTTTGAAACTTACGCGAGAGGGTATGGAATTGCTTCCCAAGAAACGGTTGCTGGCTATTGCTGTCTTTGCGATGTCTCTCGCCGTGCGATGTTCGGCGCAAAATGCACCCGGAGGGCCGGGGGCGATGCCGACGTGGACGGCGGGAAGCAAAGAGGCGGTGGGCACAGCAACGGCTACTCAGTCGCATGTGTGGTTCACGCTGGAAGGCGGAATACTGACCGAGGTGTATTACCCGCGGCTGGATACGGCGAATTTGCGGACGCTGGAATTTGCGGTGAGCGACGGGAAGGCGACCTGGGCGGAGTCAAATGATATGCGGCACTCGCTGGAGCGGGTGAATAACGATGCGTTGCTTTACCGGCAGACGAGCAGCGATCCGGGCGGAAAATTCAAGATTGAGAAAACTTATGCCAGCGATCCGCAGCGGGATGCGCTGTTGATTGAGGTCGCGTTCACGGCGCCCGCGGGTTATGAATTGTATGTGCTGGCGGACCCGGCGCTGAAGAACAGCGGGTACGGCGACACGGGATTCACGCAGGACGGAGCGCTGGTGACGCAGAAAGACGATGTGGCGTGCGCGCTGATGAGTTTGCCCGGATTTTCGGGCGCGAGCAGCGGATTTGCCGGGAAAAGCGACGGGTATACGGATTTGCTGCTGCACCACAAGCTGACGTGGAAATACGATCGCGCGGAGAAGGGAAATGTTTTTCAAACGGCGAAGCTGGGAGGCGCGGGGCGCTATACGCTGGCGCTGGGATTTGGAGCGGATGCGGCAGCGGCGATCGAAGTGACGAAGAAATCGCTGGGGCGGAAGTTTGCGGAGGTGAGCGGCGAGTATGTTGCAGGCTGGAAGGAATATGTGAAGGGCCTGCGCAAAGTGGACTCGCGCTACGAGAATGAGTTTCAACTTGCGGCAATGGTGCTGAAGGCGCACGAAGACAAGACGTATCGCGGGGCGATGATCGCTTCAATGACCATTCCGTGGGGCTTTACGGCGAAAGCGGACACGGCCGCGGTTGGCGGGTATCACCTGGTATGGGCGCGGGACCTATATGAGGTGGCGACCGGGTTGATGGCCGCGGGTGATCGCGCGGCGGCGGATCGCGCGCTGACGTATCTGTATACCGTGCAACAGAAGCCGGACGGGGGATTCCCGCAAAACAGCTGGCTGGACGGCCGGGCTTACTGGACGGCGCTGCAGATGGACGAAGTCTCCTATCCGATGGTGCTGGCGTGGCAACTGGGGCGGACGGACGCGGAGACCTGGACGAAGCATGTGCGGCCGGAGGCGGAGTTTGTGATGTCGCACGGGCCGGTGACGCAACAGGAGCGCTGGGAAGAGATTGGTGGATATTCGCCTTCGACGATCGCGGCGGAGATCGCGGGGCTGGTGTGCGCCTCGGATATTGCGCGGAAGAACGGCGCCATTGACGATGCCGCGCGTTACATGACGACCGCGGACGACTGGGCGGCGCATATCGAATCGTGGATGGTCACGACGACCGGGCATCTGGGAAAGAGCACTGGAGAGCCGGGCTACTACATTCGCATTGACAACAACGCGGACCCCAACGGCGGATTTAAGTTGGATGTGCGGAATGGCGGAGGCGTTTGGGACGAGCGCGACGTGGTGGACGCGGGGTTCCTGGAATTTGTGCGGCTGGGAATCCGCCCCGCGAACGATCCCGTCATTCAGCATTCGGTGGAGATTGTGGATGGCGCGATTCGGGTGGAGACGCCGAATGGGCCGTCGTTTTACCGGTACAGCCACGACGGGTACGGAGAAACCTATTTTGGCGGACCATGGCAGGGGGAAGGTATCGGGCGGACCTGGCCGATTTTTACAGGGGAGCGCGGCGAGTATGAGATTGCCGCGGGGCGCGACGCGACGCCGTATCTGAACGCGATGCTGCATTTTGCGAATTCGGGCGGAATGATTCCGGAGCAGGTGTGGGATCAGGCGGATCCCACTCGGTCGGGATTTGTTTTTGGGCGCGGAACGGGCAGCGCGACGCCGCTGGCGTGGAGCATGGCGCAATTCCTGCGGCTGGCGGTTTGCGCGGAGGAAAAGCGGATCGTGGAGACGCCGGGTATTGTGGCGGATCATTTCTTGAAGAACCGGAAGTAGTCGGAGTCTTACCTATCGGGAAAGTTAGTTTGACTACTGTAAGTGTGTTGCAGGAAGCGGGCGTGTTGGTTAAATTTGTAGTGCCAGCGCCCGGGTGGCGGAATGGCAGACGCTGAGGACTTAAAATCCTCCGGGGATTTTTCCTCATGTGGGTTCGACTCCCACCCCGGGCACCACTATTTTCGATTGAAAATGAATCAGTTAACGCGGCGTGGTTTGGCGTGTACCTGCCGTCAAAGAGTTGTTTTTGAGGGAGGCCAGCGGGAAGGCTTCAAGCTGGCACGAGGGAAGCGCTGCTGCGCGTTGTAGTGGCGCTTCTTCGGGCAACGTCCTCGACACAGGCCCACTTTGCCGGTAATCGGACCAGGTTCTGAAGGCGCCCCAAGTCCAAATCATTGCTCTCGCAATCCATGCTGCTGGGTTACATAACCCCCAGTACTCGGTCTTTATTCGCCCGATTTGGCAACTTCTAGAAACCTCATATTCTACCTAGATATTACGTTCCAAAGGTCCGCAGCCAACCTACTGGTGGATCTGTTGGTGAAACCAGCGCACGAGCAATGATACTGAGAGCAGCCTCAATCGCACTTGCGATCGACGTCTCCGTACATAATTGTGCAAAAGAATTCCACTCACGCCGCTGCAATATTTCCGATTTTCTCGATTGTGCTTGACACGTGCGAAAAGAAGGGACATCATCCCCCCCATTTCTGCCCCTGGGTCCACAAGTCCCTAAGTCGCCGAAGCTAGTCGCTCTCTAAAGGTGGTGGGGCTGATGAATCAAGCAATTTTGTTTTTGTGGGTTTGTTTCGGACTCCTTGCACCAGTGGCAAGGGCGGATTCTGCTCCCATCACGATCGACTTTGAAAATCTTTCCGATTCCACCTACGTCGGCTCCACATACGCTTCCCAAGGAATCATTTTCAACGGGGCCGTCGTTCTGACAGCCGGCATCAGTTTAAACGACCTGGAGTTTCCGCCGCATTCCGGAACGAATGTTGCCTTTGACGCAAACGGCCCGATCACGCTCAGTTTCCTGACCCCAATTTCGTCGTTCTCTGCTTTCTTTACTTACCTCTCGCCCGTGACAGTTACAGGCTTCGACGCTCTCAACCAGACAGTGGCAACAACGCAATCCTTATTCAGCGCAAATAATGTTTCCACCGGGAACGCCCCCAACGAATTAATTCAGTTAAACGATCCGAGCGGCATTTCACAAGTCACCCTGGCGGGCGATCCGGCAGGCGATTCATTTGTTTTTGATGACGTCACGTTTACTCAAATCAGTTTCACAACCGTGCCCGAGCCAGGCACGCTGACTCTGCTGGCTCTCTCTCTGTTCGTCATGGTTCTCTTCCACAAGGCCCTTATCTAGCAAGCGGGGTAAGCTCGTAGATGCTTCGTCCCTTCAGCCGCAGACGGTTTTTCGTCGGAGCACTTGCTGCCGCTCCGCTCGCGAAATCCCTGCCGGCGTTCGATACGGTGCCGGCGGGCGATTCCAGATCGCAAACCGCACTCGAACTGCGAAAGCGGACCGCGGCATCGCAGAGCAAACGAGCCGTCTCGGCAATGGCCACGAATGGAGACGAGGCGCTCTACGCCAATCGAATCGCATGCTTTTCCAAGGGATTGCCGCACGACGCGTCGGGAGAAGTTCAACCTCTGGCCTACGACGCCCTTCTGAAGGCGATCAAGTCCGGAGCGCACGCTGACTTCGAGCGAATCCCTAGAGGCGGCGGGCGCAAACTGAATAATCCGCAATCCGCATTCGCCTACCACCTGGAGGGTGGTGATCCTCACACATTCGAAATTTCGCCGCCGCCTTCCTTTACCACGGTGGCGAATGCCGCGGAATGTTCGGAACTCTATTGGCAGGCGCTCTGCCGTGACATCCCGTTTCAAAGCTTCTCGAAATCTTCCCTCGTTCAACAGGCGGCCAAACATCTCCAAGTAGCTCCTTCAAAGCTTTTTCGGGGAACGACGAAGGGCGACCTCGCGGGGCCCTACATCTCGCAGTTCCTTCTTAAGCCCATTCCCTTCGGTTCGGGAAAAATCGAGCAGCGCTACCGCGTGCCCGCTGCCGGCAGCGACTTCCTTACCATGTCCAGCGAATGGTCGCAAATCCAATCCGGAATCCCGCCCTGGCGCGCCGCCACTTACGAGGAAGCCCCGCGCTACATCCGAAACGGCCGGGATCTCGCGGAATTTGTTCACTACGATTTTCCCTATCAGGCTTCTCTCGGTACCGCGTTGATCCTGCTGAACAGCGGCCCCAACTCCGTCCTGAATTGCAATCAGTTCCGTAGCGCCGCAAATCCCTATCGCTATTCCACTGTGCAGGAAGGCTTCGTCACCTTTGGACAAGCGGAGGTAACCGATTGGCTTGGCCGAGTAACCACTGCTGCCTTGAAGGCCGCTTACTGCCAGAAGTGGATGGTCCACCGCAGGCTACGGCCCGAAGCATTGGGTGGATTGATTCAGCAAACCAGGACAGGCGCGCGAGACTATCCGCTGCCTCTCGCACTCACGAATTCTGCGGCGGTGGAAAGCGTCTTTGCGCGGACCGGCTCTTATCTCTTGCCGCAAGCCTATCCGGAAGGCAGCCCCCTGCATCCGTCTTATCCCGCCGGCCACGCCGCTGTCGCCGGCGCCTGTTCCGTGGTTCTGAAGACTTGCTTCGACTCTTCGATGCTCCTGCCGGCGTGTGTGGAACCTGCCGCGGATGGACTCTCCCTTGAAGAGTGCCGCGATTACTCGCCGACGGTCGGAGAAGAAGTTAACAAGTTGGCCTTTAATGTTTCGATGGGCAGAAATTGGGCGGGCATTCATTACCGTTCGGACTGCGTAGCTGGCCTGAAGCTCGGAGAGGATGTCGCGATTTCCATTCTCCAGGATTTGGCGCGCACGTACACCGAAGATTTTAAGGGCTTCACGTTCCAACGGTTGAGCGGAGTTGAAGTTCATATCACGCCGCAAGGTGAGGTTGTGGAAGGATGATTTCCGTACTGAAGAGTCTCGCAACAATCAGACCCGGACGTTTTGCCTGGAGCCTCGCGCTTGTCTGCTCGACACTCTATGTTGCACCCCCGCTCGCATTCGCGGCGCCTACCGTCAATCCATTGACGGCGAGGCCGTCCTCCCTGACTGCAGGTGTCACGACTCCGGTGACAGTAACGGTGCAGATCTCGGGAGGAACTGTCCTCCCCGGCGGCGTGAATCTCTTGCAAGAAGATTCCACGGGCAAAACGATGAGTATACTTGGCGTGATGCACGATGACGGCCTGAACGGAGATGCAGCGGCCGGTGATGGAATTTTCACGCTGGTGGTTTCCTTCACGCCGGCGCAGGCCAATCCCATCTTTCTCCAGGCTTCGGTGGCGATGCAGGGAATGCTGCTCCGCGTAAAGTCTCCCATGCTCACGATTCCGGTCGCGTCGGGCTTGCCTGGCGCAAATCCTGAGGGGCCATACACAGGTAACGTAGGCCAGGCTATCAATTTCAGCGGTGCACTCTCCACTGCCCCGGCTGGACAAACCGTAATTTCGTTTCTCTGGAATTTCGGCGATAGCACAACCGCGACAGGTGCAACACCGACACACACCTATGCCGGCCCTGGCACCTTCCAGGTTTCACTCACCGTCACAGATACGAGCGGCGGCACGAACACGGCTACAACAACGGCTGCGATTTCTGCTTTGCCCGGAGCGAATCCCGGTGGACCATATAGTGGAAACGTCGGGCAAGCGATTGCCTTCAGTGGCGCCGGTTCTACGTCTCCGAACGGCGATCCGATCACGAAATTTGCCTGGGATTTTGGCGACGGCATCACCGGAACGGGTGCGACCCCGACGCACGCCTATACGACCAGTAACAGATTCACGGTCACATTAACGGTGACGGACGCGACGGGCGGAACGAATATGGCGACCACGACGGCCACAACCGTCGCACTGCCTGGCGCAAATCCTGGCGGGCCCTACACCGGCAATGTTGGCCAATCCGTTAATTTCAGCGGGGCCGCTTCCACCAGCCCGACCGGTGATCCGCTGACTACCTACGCTTGGAATTTCGGCGACGCCTCAACCGGAACCGGGGTCTCGCCGACCCATACTTATGCCTCGCCCGGGAATTTTACGGTTTCACTGGCGGTCACCGATACGACCGGGGGAACAAGTTCCGCGACGACCACCGCCAACATATTCGTCCTTCCAGTAGCGAATGCTGGCGGACCTTATACCGGGACGAGCGGACAAGCCATCACCTTCAACGGTGCTGGATCCTCATCTCCAACCGGCGATCCGCTCACCACGTTTGCGTGGAATTTTGGCGACTCTTCAACTGGCACGGGAGCCTCGGTCTCCCACACTTACAGCTCAACGGGCACCTTCACGGTTTCGCTCACCGTGACAGACGCGACGGGCGGCACGAACCGTGTCACGACCACGGCGCAAGTCTCGACTGGAATTGGGCCGCTCTCCATCACCGATTTCAATCCAAAGTCTGGCCCCGCCGGAACATTGATCACCGTTACCGGCACGAGCTTCCTCCCGGCTGGCGGTGGCACTCCCTCCGTGACCTTGACTCAACTGGGCGGTGGAACATTATCCGCTCCCCTGAGCACCTTCAGCTCCACCAGCCTTTCCTTCGTGATTCCGGCGGGGGCCGCTTCCGGTCCGATCGTTGTCACCGCGGGAACCCAGACCGCCGTGTCAGTCACCGCGCTCACGATCACCACTGCGTCCACGTTCACGCTGGGAGTTTCACCTGGCTCCGGAAATCTTATTCCGGGCCAATCGGTGGCCTATGCCGTCACCGCTTCCAGTTCGAACGGTTTTAGCGGATTGGCAGCCTTGTCCGTCAGCGGGTTGCCAAGCGGGGTCACATTCAACTTCAAGCCCGCTGCCGTGACGTCCGGCCAAGTTTCTATTTTGACCCTTTCCGCCCCATCAACCCAGGCCGCTAGCAAATCAACGCTCAACATTTCCGGGGCCGCAACTATCCAGGGTCAGCCGGTTTCCAGTTCCGTCCCCGCCACGCTGTCCGTTACCGGTATCACCACGTCGCTACTCGGTCGCACCGTAGTCGATGACTCCGCCGAAACTCCCATCGCAGGCGTCACCGTAAAGTTCCTGGGCAAAGATGACAAAGGCAACAGCACGGGATGCACCGGCCAGAGCACGCTCTCCGACGGCGCTGGAAATTTTTTCCTCACTGCCCTGCCCACCGCCTGCACTGGACCACAGCTGATTTCCTATGACGGCTCCACGGCCACCTCTCCCGCGGGCAAATATGCTGGGGTAAATTTGTCGTACACGCTGACCTCTGGCCAGGTCACCTCGTCGCCGATCCTCATCCATTTGCCGAGAATCGACAACGGCGAAACCGTGCTGGTTCCCCAGAATCAACCCAGCAACCAGACATTCACCTTTTCCACCATACCCAATTTGAGCGTCACGGTTTACGCGGGTACGACGCTTTCACTCGACGACGGCAGCCAGCCCAATCCGTTCCCCCTCGTGGCCATCGCCGTGCCAGTTGACCGCTTGCCGGACCTCATGCCAACCAGCGGCATGCTCACTCCCTTCATTGTCGCCTTCCAACCGGCCAACGCCGTTGCGAGCCAACCCGTCGCCGTTACTTTTCCGAATCCGCTTAATATCGCATCCGGCACAACCGCTACCTTCATGACCCTTGATCCTACGCACGGATTCATGGTGCCGTACGGCACCGGAACGGTTTCCAACGATGGCGCTACGTTCGTCGCCAACGCAGACCCTGCTCATCCCGGTCATTTATACGGCCTGGTCCACTTCGACTGGCATGGTCCTGCGCCGCCTCCTCCCGGCCCAACCCCGGGTCCCGGTCCCGGCCCCGGTCCGGGCGGCGGAGGGGGTGGGGGTGGCGGTGGGGGTGGCGGAGGGGGTGGAGGAGGTGGTGGCGGAGGTGGCGATGGAGGCGGCCCACCAGGTCCAAGCGGTGGCGGCGGTGGGGGCCCGAACGGTGGTTGCCCGGCATGCTGCCCGCCTGGTGGTGGAGGCGCAGGCCCGGGGGGAGGAGACCCAGTAGACCTTGCTTCGGGTCTGGAAGTCATTCGTGCGACCGACATCTCGATCAACGGGGGACGTGGCTCCATCTCGATCAGCCGAATCTATCGCACGCTCTCGTCCAATCCGGGGCCCTTCGGCATTGGCTCCGGTTTTAGCAATGTCTATGAACTAGGGACGGCAGCTTTCCTGCGCACGGGGGGGCCCATTCAACTGGTGATGCCCGACGGCAACCAGTACCCTTTCACAACCCAACCGGACGGCAAGCTCAGAAATTCCGCCATTCCGTCCCTTCGCGGCGATGCGTTGACCGCTAATACTGCTACCGAATCGTATCTGCTAACGACCAGGGACGGTACAACGTATTTCTTCAAGTCTCCCCCCACTGGTGCACTCATTGCCTACTTGAACTCCATCTCCGACCCCAACGGAAACACCACTACCTTTGTCCACGGCAATTCCGCCTTCCCTGATCAGATCACGCAAATCATCGATCCGGTCGGCCGCGCCTTCACCCTCGCTTATGACACCTCGGATCGCGTCACCACTGTCACCGATCCGATCGGCCGCCAGGTCACATACACCTACAACTCGCAGGGAACTCTCGCCACGGTCACCAACGCCGCAGGCGGCGTCACCTCCTACACCTACGACGCGCAGAATCGCGTCACGCTGATGACCGACGCGCGCGGTGTGGTGGTCTTTCAAAACACCTACGACGCCAACGGTCGGGTATCCAAGCAAGTCGTCGCCGATGGCGGAATCTATCAATTCACCTACACCCTGTTGAATTCCGCGGTTCCCTCCAGTCCTGTGCTTGCTACTCAGCTAACCGATCCACTGGGCAACGCCACGCAATACCGTTTCGATCCCGCGGGAATTCTGCTCGATGTAGCCGATCCCACCGGCCAGAAGCGGACTTACAGCCGAGACACGCAGCACGGCAATATGGTCACTGCGGTGACCGGCGTCGGCTCCTGCACCGCGTGCGGGAATACTGCCAGCGGCGATTTGTCCTTCACCTATGACATCAATGGAAATTTGGCATCGAAAACCGACGCCCTGGGCAACACCACGAAATATACCTTCGACCCGGTTCTCAATCGCACCGCCTCCATTACGGATCCACTAGGTAACACAACGAAGTACACCTACGACTCGCATGGGAACCCGCTGACGCGCACAGATCCGAACGGAAACACGGTGTCCTTCGCGTACAACGGCTTTGGGCAGCTCATTCAAATCGTAGATGCACTTGGTCAGAAAACAACCCTTTCCTATGATGCTTTTGGCAATTTGATCGGCGCGACGGATCCCCTCGGCAACACTACCTCTACCGTGTTCGATGCAGTGTCCAGGCCTGTCGCTGCGGTTGACGCCATGGGCCGGAAATTGACCAGCACGTTCGACGCGCTCGACCGGGTCGTGACTCGGGTCAACAGGCAAGGCAGCACTACTCAATTCACCTATGACGCTGTCGGGAACCTCCTATCCGCGACCGACGAGAACGGCAGGACGACCAGCTTTACCTACGATGGGCTGAGCCGGCTACTCACCAGAACCGACCCTCGCGGCAAGACGGACACTCGCACTTGGAATCTCAACGGAAAGCTTGTGAAATTTGTCCAGCGCCGCGGCCAGACCCGCACTCTCTCCTATGATCCGCTGAATCGCCTGACAGGAATTTCATTCCAGGATGGAAGCACGGTGGCCATTTCCTACGACACCGCCGGTCGCACTGCGCACGTTGAGGACTCCGTTGCTGGCGCGTTCGACTTTGCTTATGACCTGGATGGCCGCGTCACTAGCTCTTCCAGCCAGTTCGGCACCGTGCAAACCACATACGACGCCGCTAGCCGCGTCCTCTCCCGCCAGGTCGCTGGCCAATCTGCCGTTTCCTATTCTTATAGCCCGAGCGGCAATATGCTCGCTGCTTCACTCCCACAAGCGGTCGCCAATTTTACCTACGATGCCCGCAATCATCCCCTCAAGCTTTCTCGCTCCAACGGCGTCTCCTCTCAATATGCTTATGACGCGCAGGGGAAAATCACCTCCATCACCCACTCGGGGGGACAATCAAACGGAACCCCGCTCTCCTATTCCTACGACCCCGTTGGCAACCGGACCCTCTACACGACCAACATCGCGCAACCTCAGCCCGTCGCTAATTCATTCGACGCCGCTGGCCGCCTGATCCAGAGCGGTCCGGTTGCCTATACCTACGACGACGATGGAAACCTCACTTCCAAATCCGATACCACGGGAGTAACGACTTACGCGTGGGATTCGCGGGACCGCTTGCAGTCGATTACGACCCCAAATGGCCAAAAAACTTCCTTCCTGTACGATTTCACGAATAACTTGGTGTCGCAGTCAGACGCCGGTCCTACGCTCAACTTGAGGCAGCAATTCGTTCTGGACGATCGCGCAAACGTCGCCGCTGTCAATCGTAGTAATGGAGACAACTTGTCCGTGCTTTCGGGACGCTTGGTGGACCAGCAGCTTGCTGTTGTGCATGCGAACAGCCAGGTCGAATATGGACTCACTGACGCCCAGAACAGCACCCTCGCCACTTTAGACCAGTCCGGCAAGCTGGTGTCCTCCTTTTCCTACGAACCGTTCGGCCAAACCACAACCGCCAGCACCTACCCATTCCAGTTTACGGGCAGAGTGCCAGTTGGAGGCGGTCTGATCAATTTCCGGGCGCGTTATTGTGACGCGGGGGTTCGCCGTTTCATCAGCGAGGACGCGCTGGGCCTCTTCCGAGGTGGGAGCGCTTATGTGTTCGTCGCCAATAACCCGTTGCTTCGCCAGGACCCCTTGGGCTTGCAGCCTGTAGGGCCTAAGGCGACACCACCACCCGGCGGTTCTGGAGGGGAATCCTGCATAGATTATGCAGAGCTGGCAGGCCAATTGGGGTGCGCCTTGGGCTGCGCGATCGAACTCGCCGAAGCATTGGCCGGCAGAGGTGACCTATCTCAAGGGGGGAACTTCTGTTCGAATTGCGGTGGCTCGATTAATGGACCTTGCCCCAAAAAGCCCGATCCCCCCTCTTGCGGTCCGCCTCCGCCGGACTTTCCTCCTGTTTTCGATTGCGATCCAAAAACGGGCCTGTGCAAGGGCCTCGACTATTGATGGCGATGGGAGATAGTGGGTCGTGCAATACACCGCGACATCCTACGGCTTGAGCAGTTGGGAGAATCGCGGTCCAAAAGACTCGGGTAACAGATTTGCCAGGCCTTTTGATTGTAGCTGCTTGTGAGGTAAGCGATTTGAGGCTGCGCGGAAAGATGATCGCTGGATTGCTGGCCGCTGTTGTTTCCGGCGCCATCTTTCCGTCCTTTCTCTCCGCGCAGACCACGACCTCTGTGCAGTGCTATTACGACGCGCTTGGCCAGCTTTCCAAGACCATCGATCCCAACGGCAACGTCATCACCTATACCTACGACGCCAGTGGCAACGTCCTCCAGGTTTCCAGCAGTACGATAAGCTCCGCCACTGCTCTTTCTCTGTTCGGTTTTTCACCTGTACAAGGAGGACCCGGAACGGCCGTCACGATTCAGGGAACGGGTTTCAGCGCTACGCCAGGCGCCAATACTGTCAAGTTCAACGGCATTGCTGCCACTGTCACCTCCGCTTCGGGCACGTTGCTAGTTGTCACCGTTCCCGCCACAGCCTCCACGGGACCCATCACCATTACAGTATCCGCGCAAACGGTCACCTCCACTACCAACTTCACCTTCCTGGCTCAACCCGAAATCACTTCCATTGCTCCCACTACCTTTTCCTCCAGCGCCTCCCCCTTCACAATTCCCAGTCTTACTCTGACAGGGGCAAACTTGACCGGCGCGGCATTTTCGTTTTCCCCCATATTTTCTCCCACGGCGCTTTCGGTTACCTCCGCGAACATAAATTCGTCCGGCAACACCGCAGCTCTCTCCGCGGGTGCAAGCGCTGGAGTTGTGGGCAGCTTCACCGTGGTTGCGACCAATTCAGCAGGAAGCTCCAGCACGATTCCCACCTCCGCGAACACCATCAATATTTTGAGCCTGCCCACCGACGCCGATGAGGATCACGATGGCTTGATCAACGGCGTTGAATTCGCCATCGGCTCCGACCCCACCAATCCTTTCACCGACGGCGATGGAATTCCGGACGGCTGGGCGGTGCGCTACGGCGCCAATCCGCTGAACGCCGCCTCCGCCAGCGTGATCGCCCCCGACGGTTTGACCTACTTGCAGAATTACTTGACCGGCCACGACCCAACGAACACCAACGTGGCGCCCCCAACCGTTTCCAAGGTATTTCCGGCCAACAACGCCACCAATTACCCGACGAATGGGAGTATCGTTGTGCGCTTCAGCGAGCCGCTGCGTACGGCGCCTGCGTCGCTGACAACTGTACAAAACGCCATCGTTGCGGCCCTGCCCACAAACAACTCCCTGACTCCGTCGGACATCACAATCGCCGCGCAAACTTTGCAGACCTGGCTAAACACCAACGGTGAAGGCAACTCGGTCGTTCCCGGCGTCGTGCAGCTCCTTCAGGGCGCCACTCCCATTCCCGGAAATCTGGCGGTTTCCAGCGACGGCCTCTCCATCACTTTCGCTCCCTTCGCCCCGCTCTCCCAGAACACGACATACACGGTGATCGTTCCCGGGGTCAGCAGCCCGACCCGATCTACGGTCGGCGTCCGGGATCTGGCCGGCGATCAGATTCACACAACATTCCAGAGCACCTTCACCACCGGCCTCGGCCCGGACAACTCGGCGCTCACCATCGTACAGACTAATCCCACCAACAACGCGACAGGTGTGCCCATCAATGCGCCGATCATTTTCGAGTTCAACAAACCCATTGATCCGTCCACCTTGCTGCCACAGAATTTTCTGGTCTCAGACGGCATCGTGGGCCGCTTGGCGGGAGCGGTACAAGTGGATCCGACGAACCTGACGGCCGCTTTCATTCCGAACGCACCACTTCCGGTTGGGCGCCTGATTGGAAGCAATATCTCAAATGTGAAAGATGCCTCTGGCAATGCTCTCCAGAGCCAGGCAAGTTTCAATTTCACCACGGGATTCGCGACAGAAACCGCCCCGCCAACTCTCGTGGGCACCAGTCCCGCCAGCGGCGCCATCGGGGTCCCTCTCAATGCGGTTATTGTACTCTCGTTCAGCGAACCATTGGATGTGATCAATGCCTCCAACGGTGGGTTGCAGGTGCAATTGGGTGGCGTTTCAATTCCCGGCGCTATCGCGCTTTCCAGCGGCAATCAACAAGTTACTTTCACGCCTGCCGCCCCTCTCACCGCGGGGGCTACATATTCCATCGTCACCACCTCGCAGATCACCAATGTCGTCGGCGAACCCTTGGCCAATCCGGGTACAGCCACATTTAACGCCGGAACCGCTGCCGACAATCTGCCCCTGGCGATACTTGTGTTCAATCCAGCGGGCACCTCCATAGCCCCCACGAATGTCGTCGTCCAAGTCGACTTCAATAAACCAATCGATCCCCTGACCGTAACTAACGCCACCTTCGAATTGGCGCCTTCGCTCTCATTCGGTCCAGGTGCGCCCCTCCCCGCTACGGTCACGGTCTCGCGCGACGGCCTCTCCGTCAAACTAGTTCCCGCTGCGCCATTGGCTCCAAGCGCCCCATACTCGGTCAGCGTCTGCGGCATCCAGGATCTGGAGGGTCGTGAACTGTTCGAGAATGCGTCCTTCTGCAGCTTCTCGTTCACAACTTCGGGCTCCGAGGCAACCGTGGCGCCGACGGTTGCGGTCATCAGTCCACCAAACGGTTCCACGGGCGTGCCTGTGAATGCGCATGTCGCCGTGCAATTCAGCGGACCCATCGATCCAGTAAGCGCCCTGCCCCATCCATCTGTGGGCGGCATCGGAGGCGTGCAGGGGAGCGGCTCGATTGTGGTCACGAGCAGCGCCGGAGTTGTAGCCGGCACGGTTGGTCTGAGTCCCGATCAGACGGTTCTCACGTTTACACCCACGGCTGCGCTAGCTGCGAACACCGTTTACTCGGTCACCGAATCCGGCATCACCGATCTGGCGGGCAACCCCGTTGCGCCCGTTTCCAGCAGCTTCACCACCAGCTCCTCCGGTGTCCCGATCACCACCGCCGATCTTCTGGTTTCATCCAATCCCACCAACGGCGCGACGGGCGTTCCCGTCACCACGAACATCGTTCTGACGTTCACGAATCCCATTGACCCAACTTCCGCCACCCTCGCGAACCTGCCCGTACAGCTGCAGAGCATTGGATTGCTCTCCGGCTCCCTTGCGGTCAGCGGCGCAACCGTAACCTTTACTCCGCTGACGCCGTTCCCGGGCAACGCAGTCATCGCCGCGAACTCGACTGGGTTGAAAGACTTTGCGGGCAACCCTGCCATTTCCGGCTTCTACTCATTCACCACCGCAGCCACGGCGGACACTACAGCGCCGCAAGTTATCTCCGTAACACCTGGCAATGGGGCCACCAACGTCGGTCTCGGTACCCAGGTGGTCATCACGTTCTCAAAATCGCTGAACGCTGCCACGGTGCTCAACAATCTTGCCCTGTTCGCGGATGAAGGCGGCGGCAACGGCGCACTTATGAACCTCGCTCCCGGCAGCGTCAACATTTCCAGCGACAATCGCACCGTCACCCTCAAGGGAATCGCGCTGCCGCCCAGCACCGTCATCTCACTTGTGCTCACCAGCGGCGTGCAAGATCTCTCCGGCAATTCGCTCGCTCCTTTCCGCAGCGTGTTCACCACAACTTCCGCGACACCCACTGTCGCTCCGTCGATCGCCAACGAGCGTCCCGTCAACGGCGCGGTCAGTGTGCCGGTCAGCAGCAAAGTTGAGCTGTTCTTCAACCAGCCGATGAACGGAAGCACGCTTGCCGGTGCGGTCCATGCTTCCGAAAATGGCGTCTTGCTGAGCGGCACGGTCACCGTCGGCAGCAGCCAGCAGACTCTGGAGTTTTCGCCGTCCTCACCCTTCCCGCCGAACTCGTTCATCCAGGTTTTTGTGGATACCTCGGCCGCCAGCCAGAGCGGTGTCAGTCTCGGAGCCACACAAGAAGTCTCGTTCCGCACCGCCACCGATCCCGCCACGACCGCACCCCTTTTGATCAGCGCCAGCCCGCAGGGCGGAGTCAACAGCGTGCCTGTGAACACGGTGCTCGACTTCGGATTTAGTGAGCCACTCGACCCCACCACCGTCAACAACTCCGCGATTGCATTGTCCCCTGAGGTTCCCTTGACGGTCACCTTGATCGATGGCGGCACGGTGATCCACGCCGTTCCGAATTCGCCGCTCGCGCCCAGCACTTTCTACTCCTACTCGCTCAACGCCGGCCTGAAAGGCGCCAATGGTCTTCCCCTGGCGTCCGGCTTAAGCTCCAACTTCTTCACCACCGGAACCACCTCTGCCACCACGGCGCCACAAATCGTTTCCGTAACACCGCCCAATGGCGCCGCCAATGTCGGAGACAATGCGTCGATCATCATTCGATTCAACGGAGTGATCGATCCGCTTTCTGCCAACAGCACCACGATCCAGATCGCCGGCCCGGGCACAACGACTGTGCCGTGCAATTTCACTTTTAGCAGCACCAACGGCTCAACCGCCGGGATCCAGAACATTCAGCTCACCCCGCAGACTACGCTGCCCGACAACACGCAGATGACCATCTCCATTTCCGGTGTAACAGACCTCGCCGGCAATGCGGTCACCCCGCTGACGACTCATTTCAACACCGCAAACGGTCCAATCCTGACGGCTCCCGTGATGGTTGCTGCAAATCCGTTTAGCGGTGCCACCAACGTGCCGCTGAACGCTGCGATCTCGATACTGCTCAGCGCGCCGGTAGACCCCGGCACAGTGAACGGCAGCACTTTGATCCTCCAGCCCGGTCCTATCGCTGGGACTTATTCGGTCAGCGCCGATGGCAAGACAATCAACTTCGTGCCGAATGCGCCTCTGGTTGCAAGCACGCTGTATTTCTTGGGGACTGCAGGAGGAGGAGTCACAGACCTGGAAGGCAATCAGCTCCAGTTGGGCTTTAACTTTACGACTGGCACCACCTCGGACACCGTCGGTCCCGTCGTCCTGGGTGTCAGCCCGGCGAATGGCTCCACCGTGCCCACCAACGCCCAGATCGTCATTCAATTCAACAAACCGATCGATGCGGCAGCGTTGGGCGGCGTCACTCTGACCGGCGGCGGGGGCCCAGTGACAATGACTTCCACCTTCTTGAACCAGTCCGCGTTTGGCAATCAGCAAATGGTGGTGTTCACGCCTGTGGCACCGCTCAACGCGTTCACCACCTACACCCTGACCATCGCCGGCGTTGCGGATCTGGCAGGAACTCCGATCGCCGCACCCGACGTGATCACCTTTACTACTGCCGCGGGGGCGGATGTAAGCACGCCGCAAGTCGTGACAGTCACGCCGCCTGTCGGCGCGACCGGTGTGCTCACCACCACCACTGTTCAAATTGGCCTCTCGAAACGCATCAATCCGTTGTGTCTAAACTCGACCACATACTCGGTGAGGCCCAACGGCAGTTTGACTCCGGTACCGGGTTCGATCACTCTCTCGGCCAATGGTCAAATACTGACCTTTACTCCCACCTCCGCCCTGGCCCCGTCGACGTTGTACTTCGTCAACCTTTTCGAGATCATCGATTTGGAGGGCAACATCGCCTCGCTTAGCCTCAGTTTCACGACTGGAACTCAATAAAGTCATTGGCGCTCTTGTTCCTAATCCGATGAGGTGACCCCGCAAGAGTTTCTCTGACACTTTGGGGAGGCCCGCATCATGGCCGTCAGCGGCCACGTGACTCGCTCGATGTTCGACCGCTATAACATCGGACGCGAGGAGGACGTGGCGACGGCGCGGAAGGCCGTCGAGCAGTTTACCGCACACAGCGGAAGCGACTCCGGGCCGCGAGCCAGGGCGCTGTGCTCAATTGCGCTCAATATGTTGTAAATGGCTGTAAACGGATGTAAGCGAATAGCCGCACATTACGGGGGTTTTCACCGATTTCCCGGCCCGCCGCAGCGTGATTCTGAGACTTAAAATCCTCCGGGGATTTTTCCTCATGTGGGTTCGACTCCCACCCCGAGCACCATTTGTTCGCCACCATCAAAAATCACGTTTGCCTCCAAAAATAACATTTTTAGCGAAAACGAGATTTGCTTGAGGACTATAGTTCAAACTGCGCCGGATTCTACGCGGAATGCGTATTGAAGTGACGCTCGACGGGTGTTGAATTGAAAACTTGTGTCGAGCCGAGAAAAAGATTGATTGATGGAACGGTGTCCAATTGGGAGCAGGCTGCCGGAAACTGTCAGTTAGACAAGTATCTAACTCTCGCCCGCCGGCATCCAAACAAAATCGGATTTTTCCGTGAGCACCCAAGTGGGGTGCTCTTGACGCCGGATTAGCCGGCCGGCCCGGCGCCGGATACGACAGAAGACAACAATTTTCAGGGAGATCAGGGGTATGTACAGGCCAAAATTCGGATTGAATTCGAGCATCCACTCTCGTCGCCGGGCATTTCGGTTCGCGGGGTCCATTGCTGCTACCGCCCTGCTTGCGTCGTCGGCGCTGCTTATCAATGGGTGTGACACGAAGTCCGCTCCGATGACGAAGCCTCCGACGCCGCAGGTTACGGTGGCGAAGGTGGAATGCAAACCGGTGATCGAGAGCGATGAGTTTACGGGCCGCCTGGAGGCGGTGGATCACGTGGAGATCCGGCCGCGGGTCTCGGGGCAACTGGATGGCGTGCATTTTCAGGAAGGCGCGATTGTCCAAAAGGGCGATCCGCTGTTCACGATTGATCCGCGGCCGTTTCAGGCGGAAGTGGACCGGCTGAAGGCGGAGCTGCAACGCGCGAAGGCGCAGTTGGCCCGCAGCCAGAGCGATTTTGCGCGTGCCGAGCGGCTGCACAATAACAATGGAATGTCGATCGAGGAGTACGACCGGCGCAATTCGGCACGGGCGGAGGCCGAGGCGCAGGTTGCTTCCGTAGAGGCGTCGCTGCGAGGCGCGGAATTGAATCTGGAATTTACGCACATCGTTTCGCCAATTACCGGGAGGGTGAGCCGCGCGGAAGTGACGCGGGGGAACCTGGTGACTAGCGGTGGCGGCGGGCCGGCGACTTTGCTGACGACGGTGGTTTCGCTGGATCCGGTGTACGCGTATTTCGACGCCGACGAGCAGACTTACTTGAAATACGGGAAACAGGCGCGCGCAGGAAAGAAAGGCACGAACGGCGAAAACAACGGCCCGAT
Source organism: Acidobacteriota bacterium (assembly GCA_013289665.1). Classification (GTDB taxonomy): domain Bacteria; phylum Acidobacteriota; class Terriglobia; order Acidiferrales; family UBA7541; genus Acidiferrum. Next base: position 19,439 of record JABCZN010000007.1, read on the forward strand.
TTATCTGGGACTGGCGGGAGAAGAGGATTTTCCGCACAAGGGCGTGGTGAATTTCATTGATAACCAGGTGAACCCTACGACGGGAACGATTCGTGCGCGTGGAGTTTTCAGCAACCGGGATTTCTCCCTGACGCCGGGATTGTTTGCACGATTGAGGCTGTCGGGAAGCGGAACCATCAGCGGCTGCCAGATTGACGATGCCGCGGTCGGAACGGACCTGAACCAGAAATTTGTGCTGGTGGTGGACGCGAATAATGCGGTTGCGTATCGCCCCGTGACCCTGGGGCCGATGGTGAATGGCTTGCGCCTCGTGCGCGATGGATTGAAGGAAGGCGACATCGTTGTGGTGAATGGTTTGCAGCGCGTGCGGCCGGGAATGAACGTGACGCCGAAGCTGGTGCCGATGGGGAGCGCGCTGTTGTCTTCTCCCGCTGGGCCCACAGGTCCGAATGGCGACCCGGAATCGAAACGCCAGGGCAGCTCTGGCAAGTAATGCTGGGCAAGTAAAGCAAAAGGTATCCCATGAAAATCGCCGACTTTTTCATTGATCGACCTATCTTTGCAGCGGTGGTCTCGATTGTGATCACCATCATCGGGGCACTGGCGTTCCTGAAGCTGCCAATCAGCGAATATCCGGAGGTTGTGCCGCCGACGGTGGTGGTGCGAACGACGTATCCCGGCGCGAACCCAACGGTGATCGCGGACACGGTGGCTTCGCCGCTCGAGCAGTCCATTACCGGCGTGGAAGACATGCTGTACATGTTTTCGCAGGCGACGGCGGACGGCGTAATGACGCTGACGATTACCTTCCGCATCGGAACCGACTTGGACAAGGCGCAAGTGCAGGTGCAGAACCGCGTGGCGCAGACGCTGCCGCGCCTGCCGCAGGAAGTGCAGCGGCTGGGCGTGACCACGGAAAAAACTTCGCCGGACCTTTTGATGGTGGTGCACCTGATTTCGCCGGACAAGCGCTACAACATGCTGTACCTGGCCAATTATGCGGTGCTGCAAGTGAAGGATGAGCTTTCGCGTTTGCAGGGCGTGGGCAATGTGCAGATTTTCGGCGCGGGCGATTTCAGCATGCGCGTGTGGCTGGATCCGAACAAACTGGCGTCGCACAGCCTGACGGCGACGGACGTGGTGCGCGCGATCCGCGAACAGAACGTGCAGGTCGCCGCGGGTGTGCTCGGTGCGCCGCCGGTGGACAACGGGAAAAACGCGTTTCAATTGCTGGTGAATACGCAGGGGCGCCTTACAACGGAAGAGGAGTTCGGAAATATCATCGTGCGCGCGGCGCCGCAGATCACGCGCATCCGGGATTTGGGGCGAGTGGAGTTGGGAGCGAGCACGTATGCGTTGCGCAGCTTGCTGAACAATGAGCCGGCGGTGGCGATTCCGATTTCGCAGCGGCCGGGGTCGAACGCGCTGGAGACGTCAGAGCAGGTTCGAGAAACTATGGCGCGGTTGAAGACGCAGTTTCCCGAAGGTCTCGACTACAAGATCGTCTACGACCCGACGGTGTTCGTGAAGCAATCGATCGAGGCGGTGGGCCACACGTTTGTCGAAGCGCTGATTCTGGTGGTGCTGGTGGTGCTGGTCTTTTTGCAGACCTGGCGCGCTTCGATTATTCCGTTGCTGGCGCTGCCGGTGTCGCTGGTGGGCACGTTCGCAATCATGCTGGCGCTGGGCTTCACGCTGAACACGCTTTCGTTGTTTGGGCTGGTGCTGGCGATCGGCATCGTGGTGGACGACGCGATCGTGGTGGTGGAGAACGTCGAACGAAACTTGGAATTGGGATTGCAACCGAGGGAAGCGACGCAGCGAGCCATGTCGGAGGTGAGCGGGCCGATTATCGCGATCGCGCTGGTGCTGTGCGCGGTATTCGTGCCAACAGCTTTCATCGTGGGGCTTTCGGGGCAATTCTACAAGCAGTTCGCGCTGACGATTGCGATTTCGACGGTGATTTCGGCGTTCAACTCACTGAGCTTGAGTCCGGCCCTGGCCGCACTGCTGCTGCAATCGCGGGATGCGAAGAAAGACCGGTTTTCGCGCGTGTTGGAGTTCGCGTTCGGGTGGTTCTTTCGCGGCTTCAACAGGTTTTTTACCTGGGCGTCGGGCAAGTACGGGACATTCGTTGGGCACGCGATACGTTCTACCGGAATCGCGTTGGTCATTTATGCAGGCTTGATCGCGCTGACAGGCATCGGCTTTAGCAAGGTGCCAAGCGGGTTCGTGCCGACCCAGGACAAGCAATACCTGGTTGCCTTTGCGCAGTTGCCGAACGGAGCGACGCTGGATCGCACCGAGGCGGTGATGCGCGAACTTTCAGACATCGCGCTGGCGCACCCCGGTGTGCAGGACGCGATTGAATTTCCGGGCCTTTCGATCAATGGCTTTACCAACAGTCCAAACTCCGGAATTGTGTTCGTGGGCCTGAAGCCGTTCGAGCAGCGGACAACTAAAAATCTCTCCGGCATGGCGATCACGAAACAGTTGAATGAGAAATTTTCGGGGATCCAGGAAGCGTTCGTGGCGATTTTTCCGCCACCGCCGGTGCAAGGGCTTGGAACGGTGGGCGGATTCAAATTGTACGTGGAAGACCGCGCGGGACTTGGACTGGAACCTCTTTACAAAGAGACGACGACGGCAATCGGCAAGGGTTACCAGACACCTGCGCTTGGCGGGCTGTTTTCGAGCTTTGACGTGAACGTGCCGCAGATTGACGCGCACGTGGACCGCGAAAAAGCGAAGACATTTGGCATCAGCCTGGATGATGTGTTCGAGACGATGCAGGTGTATCTCGGCGCGCTGTACGTGAACGACTTCAACCGGTTCGGGCGAACGTACCAGGTGAATGCGCAAGCGGAATCGAGTTACCGGTTGCAGCCGGAAGATATCGTGAAGCTGAGAGTCAGAAACGCGGCCGGGGAAATGATTCCGCTGGGTTCGGTGGTGACGGTCCGCTCGGCCTATGGACCGGACCGCGTGATGCACTACAACGGTTTCCCAGCGGCGGAAATCAACGGCGCGGCGGGGCCGGGTTACAGTTCGGGGCAATCCGAGGCCGCGATTTCGTCCATCTTGAACGAAAACCTGCCGAACGGGATGCGATTCGAGTGGACGGAACTCACGTTCCAGCGAATCCTGGCTGGAAACACGATGGTCTACATTTTTCCACTGTCGGTGTTGCTGGTGTACCTGGTGCTGGCGGCGCAATATGAAAGCTGGTCGCTGCCACTGGTGGTGATCCTGATTGTGCCGATGACGCTGCTTTCCGCGATTGCAGGCGTGTGGCTGCTGAATGGAGACAACAATGTGTTCACGCAGATCAGCCTGATCGTGCTGGTGGGGCTGGCCTGCAAGAACGCGATTCTGATCGTGGAATTTGCACGAGAGAAACAGCACGAGGGGCTGAACCGGTTTGAAGCCGTGCTGGAAGCGTGCCGGCTGCGCTTGCGGCCGATTCTGATGACCTCGCTGGCGTTTACGATGGGCGTGGTGCCGCTGGTGCTTTCGTCGGGCGCGGGCTCGGAAATGCGGCAGGCGATTGGCGTGGCGGTGTTCTTCGGAATGCTCGGCGTCACGTTCTTCGGGCTGCTGTTGACGCCTGTTTTCTATGTAGTGGTGCGGCGGCTGGTGGAGGGCAGGGAAGTGAAGACGATACCGCAAGCCGGAAAACTTGGTGAGCCGGGGAAGGCGGAGGCGTAATCCATGCGAAGAATATCCATTGCGATTCTCGCAAGCGTCGCCGCCCTTTCGGGTTGCATGGTGGGGCCACACTACAAGGCGCCCAATCCGGCGGAAGTGAAACTTCACCAAGCGCAGCCATCAGAAATATCAGAAGAGAAATTCAACGGAAAGTGGTGGGGACAGTTTGAGGACCCGGTTTTGAACGGGCTGGTGGATGCCGCTTTGCATTCGAATTGGGATATCGAAGTGGCGCGGGCAAGGCTGGCGCAATCGAGAGCCATTTACGACGAGCGCAAGCTCGACAAGTATCCGACCATTTCGACGACGGCAAGCTACCAGCAGGCCCGGGAAGTTGTTCCCGGATTTATCGACACACCGGTCAACATCAAGACTTACCAGGCGGGGTTCGACGCGTATTGGGAGCTCGACGTCTTCGGGCGTGTGCGGCACCAGGTGAAGGCAGCCGCCGCGCAGGATCAAGCCTTCCATGCGAATCTCCGCGACGTACAGGTGAGCGTTGCCGCGGAAGTGGCGCGGAACTATTTCCTGTTGCGCGGCGCGCAGTGGCGGCTCGCGGTGGCCCAGCGGAGCCTGGTGAATCAGGAGGACACGCTGAAGTGGACGGAAGTGCGGCGCGATGCGGGCGTTGGCGAAGAGCAGGACGTGGCCAGCGCCGCGGCGCGTGTGGCGCAAACGGCGTCGACGATTCCCGATATCAACGCGGCCATTCTGACGTACCAGAACCGGATTGCCGTGCTGACGGCGGTGCGTCCCGGCGAGCTTTCCGCCGATCTCTCGGCGCGTGAGTATGCGCCGATCACCAAGGCATTGCCGATCGGGGACCCCAACGAGTTGCTGCGGCGTCGGCCGGATGTGCAGGCGGCGGAGCGGCGGCTGGCGCAGGCGACGGAGTTGCAGGGGTCGGCGGTGGCGGACCTTTTCCCGCACGTGACGTTCGGGGGATTCCTGGGATTCATCGCGGGGCGCGGAAGTACCTTTTTCCAATCGGACTCGGAGGCGTGGAGCATTACCCCGTCCGTTTCGTGGCCGGCGCTGGACTACTGGCGATTCAAGGCACGGGTGAGGCAGTCGTCGGCTGTGACGCAGGAAAACTATGCGCAGTATGAACAGACCGTGCTGGGCGCGCTCGAAGAGACCGAGAACGCGCTGATCAGCTATCACGCGAATCAGGAAAAGCTGATCAAGCTGAACGACCAGGCGCGGGAGAGCAAGCGTGCCGCGGATATCGCGCGCGACCGTTACCGCGAAGGCGTGATCGATTTCCTGCAATTGCTGGACGCAGAGCGCGTGCAATTGCAGGCCGAAGACAACCTGGCGCAAGTTGAAGGCGACGTATTCGTTTCTGTGGTGACCATCTATAAAGCGCTAGGCGGTTTGCCAGAGGACACCCAGTTGCCAGGCAGCAGAAATTCGGTCGTGACAACAGGCGCGGGCGCGAAGGCGGGGGCTAAGTAAGCGCCGGGCAGGGTTCTCGCGGGGACAGTTTCCTTTCGTGGTTGCTCCGCCCAGAGTCGGTTCGAGAAAGAGTCCAAGTACAGAAGCAGAATTTAACCCAAGAGCCCACACGCAATGTCGGCGTGATTCGCTTGGTAGAGGTGTGGTTGGGCTACCGGCGCCAGTGTTGGGGTGTGTCTAGGTAGGAGGCGTTCAGGGCGGAGACGGAGGGGCAGCCGAGCAGGCGGAGGGTGCGCTCGACGTCGGCTCGGAGGATTTCAAGGGCGCGGACTACTCCGGGATAGCCGGCGGCGGCCAGACCGTAGGCATAGCCACGGCCGATGAGGACGGCGCGGGCACCGAGTGAAATTGCCTTTACGATGTCGGCGCCGCGGCGGATGCCGCCATCCATCAGGACTTCGGTGCGGCCGCTAACGGCAGCTACAATCTCGGGAAGCGCGCGGATCGTCGGATAGACGGAATCGAGTTGGCGGCCACCGTGGTTGGAGACGATGACGGCGGCGGCGCCTTCATCGACGGCGCGGCGCGCGTCGTCTCCTGTGAGCAGGCCTTTCACGATGATTGGGCCGGGCCAGACCTTTCTGATCCAGCTCAAATCGTCCCAGGTTACGGCAGCGTCGGCCAGCGCGGCGGCGACGTCCACCAACTGCATCGGGCCTTCGCCGGGGATGGCGATGTTTTCGAGTTTTGGGACTCCGCCATCGGCGAGAAATGCGGCGAGCCAGCGTGGGTGAGAGAGAAACGGCAGGAAAAAAGGAAGTTTGGCAAAGAGCGAGTTGCCGAGAAGCTGCTTCATGCCGTTGCGCGGATCGCGTTCGCGCATTCCAGCGACGGGTGTGTCGACGGTGATGACGAGGGCGGAGTACCCGGCGCGGCGCGCGCGATCAATGCCGCTTTCCGCGGCGGGGCGGCCGCCCAGGAGATACAGCTGATACCACGCGGGGCCTTTGGTGGCGGCCTTCACGTTTTCAAGTTTGTGGCCGGAAATTGTGGACAGGATGTAGCCGATCCCTGCTTCGCCAGCGGCTTTAGCGGCGGCAACTTCTCCACCCGGGTGCATCAGGCGGCTGTAACCGACTGGCGCGAGCATACCGGGGAATGCCAGATCGAGGCCGAGTAGACGGACGCTCAGATCGCATTTCCGAAAGGCAACGGCATTGCGTGGGCGAAAGAGGATGTCATTGAAGGCGCGGGGATTTTCGCGCAGCGTGGTTTCGTCGTCGGCGCCTCCGTCGAGGTAGTCGAAGACGGGGCGCGGGAGACGCCGCTGGGCGAGGCGGCGAAGATCCTCGATATTCACTACGTGTGGAGGGCCGAGGGCGTTAGTTCCGAAGGGCATGGGAAATACATTACGGAGAAACGCCCTGGAGAAGCAATGCGGAATTGCCGGGGCTGCGGGCGGGCAGAAGGCTGCCGCTACGTTGGAGCGGAACACTCTGGGAGTGTTTATAGTCATGAGGTTTGTTTTTCTTCTACAATCGGGTGCACACGAGCGGTGAGGTTCTGCCGTACGGACGAATGATCCGCGCTTGAGTGGAGGATGCTGTGGCTGCTGCTGATTCCTTTGATCTGGTGGTGTTGGGGTGTGGGCCGGCGGGTGAAAAGGCCGGGGCGCAGGCTGCGTATTTCGGGAAACGCGTTGCGGTGGCCGAACGGGCCCCGGCCGTCGGAGGGAGTTGCATCAATACCGGCACGGTGCCGAGCAAGACCCTCCGGGAATCGGCGCTTTATTTTTCAGGATTGAAGCAGCGGGGACTCTATGGAATCGATTACTCGCTGAAGGAAGATCTGACGGTGCAGGATTTCATGCACCACGAGCGCGCGGTGGTGGAAATGGAGCGCTCGCGGATCCTGAAAAATCTGGAACTGCACCGGATCGAGCTGGTCGAGGGCCAAGCGACGTTTGAAGATGCGCACACGATCGCGGTTAGCGGCAGCGGAGGAACGCGGCGGTTGCGCGGCGAAGTGATTCTGATTTCAACGGGATCGAAGCCTCACCGCCCGGCGGAAATTGCGTTCGATGACATTCACACGTTTGACTCGGACACGTTTCTGCAGATGGATCGCATTCCGAAGAGTCTGGCGGTGATTGGCGGCGGGGTGATTGGCTGCGAGTATGCGTCCATATTCATGGCGCTGGGCGTGGATGTGACGTTGGTGGACGGGCGCGACAAGTTGTTGCCGTTTTTGGATGCAGAGATTTCAGAGCGGTTGCGCGACCGGTTCGCCTCGCTCGGAATGCACTTGTGGTTCAACGAGCGGCCGGTGAAAGCGGAGAATACGGCGTCGGGCTCGCGGCTGACGATGAAGAGCGGGAAAGTGCTGGAAACGGATGCGGTGCTGTTTGCGGCGGGGCGGCGAGCGGCGGTGGATGGGCTGGCGCTGGAAAAGGCCGGCCTCTCGTTGAATGACAAGGGATACATCGCGGTGGATGCGAATTACCAGACAGCGGTCGAACATATTTATGCCGCGGGCGACGTGATTGGATTTCCGGCGTTGGCATCCACTTCGATGGAGCAGGGGCGCGTGGCGGTATGCCACGCGTTTGGGTTGAAATACAAGCAGCGGGTGGCTTCGCTGCTGCCGATTGGGGTTTATACGATTCCGGAGATTTCGGCAGCGGGCGAAACCGAAGAGAGCTGTAAGGAAAAGAAAATTGACTATTGCGTGGGGCGGGCGCGGTATGAAAACAACGCGCGCGGACATATCACGGGCGACACGGCGGGGCTGCTGAAGCTGATTTTTGCGCGGGCGGACAGGAAACTGCTCGGCGTGGGCGTGATCGGGGAATCGGCGACGGAGCTGATTCATGTGGGCATGATGGTGCTGGACAAGGGGCTGACGATTGATGAGTTTATCGAGCAGGTGTTCAACTATCCGACGCTCTGCGAAATGTATAAATACGCGGCGTACGACGGGCTGGGGAATCTTTCGGGGCACAAGCTTCGCGAAGGTTAGAGTAGCTTGTTCAGAAACGGATGACATTTTTGAGAGATTTGGGCTGGCCGGGCTGAAGCCCGGCGCCTGGACAGGCAGGCTCGTATCGCCGATGATTTCTTGGACATCAAAAAATTGGGAGAACGTTTATGCCACTTGTACGCATTGATTTGCGCGCGGGAACTTCGGCGGAATATCGGAAGGCGTTGGGCGATGGGGTGCACCGCGCGATGGTGGAGGCATTGGGGGCTCCGGCGGATGACCGGTTTCAGGTGATTACCGAGCATCTGGCAGCGGGACTGAACTACGACCCGCAGTATTTGGGGATTCGACGGTCGGATGGCGTGGTCTTTGTCCAGATCACGCTGAGCACGGGCCGCAAGCCGCAACAGAAGCGCCAGTTCTATAAACGCCTGACAGAACTGCTGGCCGAATCGCCCGGCGTGAAGCCGCAGGATGTGGTGATTAACCTGGTGGAAGTGGCGTGGGAGAACTGGTCGTTCGGAAACGGTGAAGCGCCGTATATGGACGCTTGATTTTTCTCTGCAATCGGACCGCGCTGATGTAGATTCAAATCATGCGCGCACGTGGGATTTTCCTTTTCGTTGTGCTGTTGGCCTCTTCGGGAATTGCGCTTTGCTTCCTAAGCCCTGATTCGCGGGCTCCCAAGCCTGCCGACGTTCACAACTTCCTGGGATTCGACCGCAATGAATATCCTGGCGACGCCGCGCTGCCTGTGCTTCGCAAGTCCTATTTCTTCGCCAGTTATTGGCTCAGCCCGCCACCCGGCGAGAAGAGCAACTCATGGATCGGCAAGCGCGGCTTGATAAAAGCGCAGGGATTTGGATTTCTCCTGTTGTACGAAGGCCGGACTTCCAGGCAGCTTCCCTATAAAAGGGATTCTATCGAGGCTGGGCTTAGGGACGCGCATGCCGCCGCGGCGGCCGCGCGGCGGGAAGGTTTCCCGGAAGGTTCGGTGATTTTTCTGGATGTGGAGGAGGGTGGCAGATTTCCCGACGGGTACCATGCGTATCTGCGTTCCTGGGCGGAGTCTTTGGCGAAGGAGAAATTTCGGCCGGGAATTTATTGTTCGGGGATTGTGGTGGATGAAGGGGAAGGCTCGACGATTATATCGGCGGACGACATTCGCGCGCACATTGGAGTGGCTGACGTTGTGTATTGGGTTTATAACGATGCTTGCCCGCCTTCGCCTGGGTGCGGTGTGCCGCAAAATCCGCCTGCCCCTTCGGGGAGTGGAGTTGCTTACGCTAGTGTCTGGCAGTATGTGAGGTCGCCGCGGGAGAAGAAGGTGGCGAGGCATTGCCGTGGTTATGCTGACGACGGGAATTGCTACGCGCCGGGGGATGCGGGGCACAAGTGGTTTTTGGATGAGAACGTGGCGACTAGTTCTGACCCGTCTGCTCCCTATTGAACTAAGCGCTTAAAGGGTCGGGTTGCGGGGGAATTTGAAGTAGGGGAGGCGGATGCCGTTGATCAAGATTTGATCGGCGCGAATGGCGGTGGGCGCTTCAAACCCGAGGGTTCCCCCTGAAGTCACAAAATCATCCTGGTCGACGCCGTCGCCGCTGATGCCGAGACCGCCTACCAATACGCCATTCTTGTACAGGCCAGCGCTGCCAGGAAAAAATACGATTCCACTTTTGTTCACGTTTGGTGGACCAGGCTGAAAGCCCTGTGTGCAGGGATTGGCGAGATCCTGCAGGAATAGATTGTAAAAAGGTCCGTCTCCGGAACCGTTGATGCCCGGCGGAAAAAGCGGTTGAGAACCGAAGCTGATGGTACGACTGGTCACGGCGGTTCCCATGGGCACGCCTGGCAAGTCCATGGCCGAGCGGGAACCGCTATTGAAATAGATCATGTTGCGGGCTTTGCTGGCGGCCACATCAATACTGAAGATAGTGGAATCAGGCATGCGGCGCAGACCGATGAGGGTGCCGTCGAGGTCGGCGACGGCGATCGCCATGCTTGCAGCCGAGCCGAGAGGCAAGCGAATCGCAGCACGCGTTTTTTTCGCCGTAGCTTCGGCGTTGTTCAGAATCTGCTGCACGTCAGAGGCGGTTAGCATACTTCCCGCCGTCGGTTGAATCAGGTCATTTTCAGGAGGCTGGCCTTTGCTGCAAAGCATAGGAGGGCCAGGGCAGAGCCGGAGATAGGCGCCGTTCGCCGTGCCAGCGCTGACTGCAGCAGGGCGGAAGGTGTTGTTCACGAGCGGCAGGGCGATTCCACCGATGAAAACCGCGCCAGGGGCAGGCAGGGGAGTCGGAACGTAACTAAAGCCCGTGGAAGTTGCCCCGCTGAAGGCAGCAAATTCCGCGGCGTCATGAGAAACGCCGGCAACTCCAATCCCGCCGACAACCAGATTTCCCCGGAAAATCGGAACTCCACCGGGATGGACCCCGTTCGGATCGCTGTCGTCCACTGTGGATTTTCCGGTGAGGATGCCGAGGCCTGTTCCGCCGGAGAGAGAAAGAGAAGGGTCGACCTCTTGCCCCGAAATAAAATTTGTGGCCAGAGTGCAGCCGCGGTTGGTATTTTCGATGCCGTAGAGGTCGGCGGTTGGGGCGTTGGCGACTCCGGGAGGAAAGTGGATGCCACTGATGAAACGCACGGTGCGGGATGAGAGAGGCGCCTGGTCATTACTGAAGTAGGCCGCGGTCCGTGCAAGAGCGACGGCTAGGTCGTCGACGTCAACGTTCATTCCGAAATTTCCAACGTCTTTGGTGGTGCCGGGAACAACGCCGGGCTTGTTGTAGACGGCCAGGACGTCGCCGCGGCGATCGACGACAGCGATGGCCATGGTGTTGCCGTCCACAGCGAGGGCGGCAGATTGAACGATGGTTTGCACTTCGGCTTGAGTGAGTGGTGCGTCCGCCGGAGGAGGTGGATTTCCCTTGATGAGAGCCGCAGATCCACCACAGCCGAGAAGGATGACGGCCAGGGCGATGGCGAGCGCGAGAGCGAGAATCATGGCGAGCGCCGTGACCTTGCGCCGCTGGTTGTAGGCGCGACTGGATTCCACCGGTTTGCGAACTAGGTGTGCCATCGGGAGAGTGTTGGGCTTCATGGTACACGCCGCGAAAGATAATTCACGGGGATTGTACCTCTGTTGCTTCGAAGTGGTGACTCCTAAATACGCGAGCCGGTGTTACCGGATATTCACTGAGCCTTGGGAAAAAGGTTGCCGGAAGGGCGCATTTTTGATTAGTTAGCGGAGACTGTTGTCCATCGATTGGCTTGGTCCTGCTGAAAAATGAGCGCCGGTACATCGCCGAAGTCGGGGTTCGCAGCCTTAGCTCGAGTTGCCGTATGCGTGGTGCTCGGACTCGCGGCCGGCAGCCATGCAATGTCACAGCAGCCGGCCAGTTCACCACCGGCTTCTTCCGAGCAGCAATCCCATGAAACGGGGCCGCCGCGGCGGATACCGCGGCAACAGGCGCTGACGACGGCGGCGCTGGATGGCACGGTGCGGGAACAAGTTTCAGATTCCGCGACGCGGCCGGTGGTCGGGGCGCGAATCCAGATTCGAAATCTGCAGACGGGGCAAGTCAATGCCACGGTGACGACGGGCGAGGGAGTTTTCCATTTGCTGCTGTTGCCGCCGGGTGGGTACGAATTCCGGGCGGAGGCAGAGGCCTACGAGCCGCTGGCGATTGCCGCACTCGCGCTGAATGCCAATGAAGTGGTCACGCTGGAGATTAAACTGGTGCCCAACGGCGTGGCGGAAGCGCGTTCGCGCTTGCCGCGACAGCCGGAGCTTGGGCCGCCGCTTCCCGCCGAAGCCATAGCGACGATTGGAGCGTACCGGGAGTTTCGCCACCGGTTGGATTCCGATCCGAACTACATTCTGGAACTTTCGCCGGATGTTTTGCCGCCGATTTCCGACGTATTTAATGTGGTGCCGAACCGCTGGGCGCTGGAGCAGCCGGACTACCGGCGGTACGCGCCGTCGGGCGAGTACATTTATACGAAGCCGCATTGGTACGACCCGTTCAACCGCAACCGTTTCAAAGGAGACGAGCCGATCTGGCCGGCAGCGCTGGGGCAGCAGGTGTTTTTCAATTTCACAGGGTCCGAGACGACGTTTATTGATGGGCGAAAAGTGCCGGTGCCGAGCGATGTGAGCGCGGCGCAGCCTGGAAGTAGCCAGTTTTTTGGGCGCGGCGAGCAATTTTTTCTGGACCAGACATTCCGGTTCACGTTCGACCTGTTTCATGGGGACGCTTCGTTCAAGCCGGTGGACTGGCGAATACGAGTGACGCCGGAAGTGAGCCTGAATTATCTTGATGTGAAGGAGCTGGGAATTGTAGGGCCGGACGTGCGCGCGGGGACGACACGTTTGGATTCGCACGTGGGATTCCAGGAAGCGTTCGTGGAGTACAAACTGCACGATTTGAGTCCCAACTATGATTTTGTTTCGGTGCGCGCGGGAATCCAGGAATTCAACGCGGATTTTCGTGGATTTTTGTTTGTGGAGGAGCAGCCGGGACTGCGCGTGTTTGGCGACTTGAAGAACGACCGCATCGAGTACAACGGGGCGTATTTCAATTTTCTGGAGAAAAATACCAACAGCGGATTGAATACCTTCAGCCGGCGGGACCAGCAGGTGATGCTGGGAAACGTTTATATTCAGGATTTTTTCTTTCCGGGATACACGGCAGAATTTCTTGGCGCTTACAACAAGGACGATGGCGGGCTGCATTATGATGACAACGGATTCCTGGTGCGGCCCGCGCCCGTCGGCAACGTGATCAATCAGGGCGTGGGCGCGATTCCCCACAGCATTCAGGTGGGATATTTCGGATGGCTGGGCAGCGGGCACATCAAGCGCATCAATATCACCCACGCGTTTTATGAAGCCGCGGGAAAAGACAGCTTCAACCCGATTGCGGGGCGGCCTGTGACCGTGAACGCGCAGATGGCGGCGGTGGAGCTTTCGCTCGATCACGACTGGATTCGCTACCGGATTTCGAGCTTTTATTCGTCGGGCGACAACAATCCGCGCAATGGGCGGGCGAATGGATTTGATGCGATTGTGGATTTGCCGAGCTTTGCCGGCGGGTTGTTCAGCTTCTGGAACCGGGAGGGCATCCGGTTGTTGGGGTCGGGAGTGTCGCTGACGACGGACGGCAGCCTGTTGCCTAACATGCGGTCGAACAAGAATGAAGGGCAGGCGAATTTTGTGAATCCGGGGATTTTTCTGGTGAATGCCGGTACTGACATTGACATCACGCCAAAACTAAAGGGCTTTGTTAATTTCAATTATCTGCGATTCATGCGCACGGAGCCCCTGGAGTTTGTGTTGTTTCAATCGCCGATTCGCCACAACATCGGCGAGGACCTGGGGGCGGGAGTCACCTACCGTCCGCCGCTTTCGGAAAACATTATATTGACCGGCGGGGCTTCGATGCTGCAGCCCGGGCAGGGTTTTCGCGACATTTATACGGGGCGGACATTGTTTTCGGTGTTTGGATCCGCGAAGTTGACGTTTTGAGGTTGCTGAGGATGAGGGAGTTTCTTAAATCCGGAGCGGTTCGCGCTCTTTCGGGCGAACGAGGAAAAGGGCGCCTGTTGATTGGACTCTTTTTGGCGGTGTCGTTTTCCTTGCTGTTTTTTAGCTCGGTTCGGCCTCAGGCGGCGGCTTCCGTGCAGGATGCGCAAGGGCCGTTCCGCGGGCAATCGCAGGAAGAGGCGTTGGCGAAGTCAGCGGGCTGCGTTTCCTGCCACACGGCGACGGACGAGCCGACGATGCATCCCTCGAAGGGAGTGCATCTTGGCTGCACGGATTGCCATGGGGGGAATAATTCGGTTGTGGTGGCGGCTGGTATTTCGCCAGGTTCGCACGAATATCAGGGGGCGAAAGAAAAGGCGCACGTGCAGCCGCGCGATGCGTTTTTCAAGAACCACACGACATTGCCGGAAGGCGCGTACACCAAATGGCTGAAGGAATCGCCGGAGTTTGTGAAGTTCATTAATCCCGGAGACCTACGGGTAGCGCCGGAGACTTGCGGGACGTCGGGATGTCACCCGAACGAGACGCGGGCGGTTTCGACAAACATGATGACCCATTCGGGGTTTTTGTGGGGCGCGGCGCTTTACAACAACGGCGGAATACCGTTTAAGAACACGCGATTTGGAGAGAGTTATGACCGGGACGGAAAACACAGGGCGCTGAAGACGAGCCCTCTACCGACGGCGGAAGAGACGCGCACGAAGGGCGTCTTGCCGGAGCTGAACCCACTGTATCGTTGGGAAATTTCGCAGCCGGGAAATGTGTTGCGGGTGTTCGAACGAGGCGGAGAGAAGAAAGCGGAGATTGGGAATCCGAGCGGTGAAGAAAGCCCCGGAAAGCCGGACGACAAGCTGAGCGACCGGGGATTTGGGACGGAGTTGCGCACCGATCCGGTTTTTCTGGGATTACAGAAGACGCGGCTGCTGGATCCGGTGCTTTCGTTGCCGGGTACGAACGATCACGCCGGCGACTACCGCTCGAGCGGGTGCTCGGCGTGTCACGTGATTTACGCGAACGACCGCGACCCGGCACACGCGGGTTCGTACGCGCTGTATGGGCATAGCGGCTTCAGCGCTTCACTGGATCCGACGATCCGCAAGGATGAACCGGGGCATCCCATCAAGCACGCGTTCACGCGCGCGATTCCCTCCAGCCAATGCATGATCTGCCATATCCATCCGGGCACAAACATGGTGACGACTTATTTTGGATTGACGTGGTGGGACAACGAAATTGACGGCGACAAAATGTATCCGCAGGAGCAGCGGAATCCCAGCGAGGAGGAGCGGTATCGGGCGGCTCTGAAGAATCCGGAGGGGGCCGCGGCACGAGGATTGTGGGGCGAGGACAAGTTTCTGGAGCAGACAGGGAGCCCGGAATTCAATGCCAAGTTGAAGACCACGCAATTTGCGGATTTTCACGGACATGGCTGGGTCTACCGGGGAGTTTACAACCACGACCGAAAAGGGAACTGGCTTGATAAGGACGGGCAGCCCATCGCGTTCGACGATCCGCAGCGGTTCGAGAAAGCCGTGCACCTGGCGGACATTCATCTGGAAAAGGGAATGCAATGCGCGGATTGCCACTTCGCGCAGGACAATCACGGCAACGGGAAAATCTACGGAGAGCCGCGCGCCGCGGTGGAAATCGATTGCGTGGATTGCCACGGAACGATTCGGCAGAAGGCTACGTTGACTACATCAGGTCCGGCGGCGCCGGATGCGCCGCGGGCGGGCGAGCCGCGAGGGCGGCGATTGGATGGGCTGCGCACGCCGTACGGATTGCGGCGATTCGAATGGCGAGGGGACAAGTTGTTTCAGCGGTCGATGACGGATGCGAATGTGGAGTGGGAGATCGTGCAGACCAGGGATACGATCACTCCGGGGAATTCGCACTTCAGCATGAAATCACTGCGCGCGAAGCTGATGAATAGGGATGGCGCGGCGTTTTCGCAGGCGCCAGAGGAGGATTCGCAACTGGCGCATGCGAATTCGTCGATGACCTGCTATGCGTGTCACACGTCGTGGACGCCGACATGCTTTGGCTGCCACCTGCAGATGACGGCGAATGTGCGGCGGCCGATGCTGCACAACGAAGGGCTGATGACCAGGAATTACACCAGCTACAACTTTCAGGTGTTGCGCGACGACGCCTATTTCCTGGGCGTGGATGGAACGGTGACCGGGCACCGCATCGCGCCGGCGCGATCTTCGTGCGCGGTGCTCGTGAGTTCGCAGAATGCGAATCGCGAATGGTTGTATTACGAGCAGCAGACGATTTCGGCCGAGGGGTTTTCCGGGCAGGCGTACAGCACGTTTGTGCCGCACACGGTACGGGCAAAAGAAACGAAGCAGTGCAGCGACTGCCACGTTTCGGCGGCGAACGACAACAACGCCTGGATGGCGCAGGTGCTGCTGCAAGGCACGAATTTCATGAACTTCATGGGCCGGTATATTTTTGTGGCCACCGGCAAGCACGGATTTGAAGCGATCACCGTGGCCGAGCACGACGAGCCGGAAGCGATTTACGGGAGCGACCTGCAGCGGCTGGCGTATCCGGACAACTACAAGAAATTTGTGGCGGGCAAACGGCAGCTTGCGCCGGTGGCTGAGCATGAGGGCACGATTTTCGACATTCAGGCGCGCGGGGAATATGCCTACACGGCGAATGGCAAAGGCGGAATGCGCGTTTATGATATCGCGAATATTGATAACAAGGGATTTTCCGAGCGTATGACGACGGCGCCGGTTTCGCCGATTGGGCAGCGCTTCTATGTGCCGACGAAGGATGCGGTGGCGGTGGCCACGCCGACGACGTTGGGCGTCGATCCGCTGCGCGCGAGGCTCAAGGAAAATGAAGAGCAGGCGATTCATCCGCTGTACGGATTTCTTTATGTCGCGGACAAGGAAGAGGGGCTGGTCATTATCGGGACGCCGGATTTCAAGGCGAAGAGTCCGGGAGTGGGCACACTGCTGGACGGAAACCCCGCGAACAATTTTCTGAAGCGCGGGCTGACGTTCAATCCCGATGGCGTCTTGACCGGCGCGCGGCGGATTACGATTGCCGGGACGTTTGCCTACGTCCTGACGGACAAGTCGCTGGTGGTGGTGGACCTGGACAATCCGCTGGCGCCGAAAGTGACCGCGACCATTCTAGCGCCTGTGCTCAATGATCCTCGCGCGCTGGCCATTCAATTCCGCTATGCGTTTCTGGTGGATCGCGATGGGTTGAAGGTGCTGGACGTCACGAACCTGGCTCAGCCCAGGATTGTTCCCGGCTCGACTGTTCCGTTTGAAGACGCTCGCAATGTTTACGTTGCGCGAACTTACGCCTACGTTTCCGCGGGAAAGCAGGGACTGGCCATTGTGGATGTGGAGAAGCCGGACATGCCGAAGCTGGACCAGGTGTTCACGGCGAGTGGTCTGTTGAATGACGTGAACGACGTGAAGATCGGGATGGTGGCGGCCAGCGCGTTCGCGTTCATAGCTGACGGGAAGAACGGGATGCGCGTGCTGGAGATCCTCTCTCCGTCAGACGACCCGGCGCACTTTTCAGGGTTCAACCCGCGGCCCACGCCGAAGCTGATTGCCACGGCACGCACGAAAGGGCCTGCGCTCGCGATATCCAAGGGAATCGACCGCGACAGGGCAGTGGATGAGTCTGGGAACCAGTTGGCGGTGTTTGGGAGGCGCGGGGCGCGCCCGCTAAATCGGGAGGAGACCGGGCGGTTGTATCTGCGCAATGGGCAGGTTTATACGGTGCCGGATGAGCCCCCGGCGAGTCCAAAATCGATTGCGGCGCTGGGAACGCCGGACGGGTGGATGGGATACTTTCGGGCCTGGATAGGTGGGTGGTACTAAAACCAGAAAATCAATTTTGACCTATCGCTTTTTCTTCGCATTTTGGCCCTCTGGCCACGCCGACCGCAAACTCCTCATTCCAAAGCAGTTTTGCAGATAACTCTTTTTCCTTCAACCGTTTACCATCCCGCCGCATCTTATAGTATTGTCACAAATCATTCACGTCTTCCACGCATAGCACCCATCAAAATAATTCGTGGGGCGACACTGGCCGATTACGGTTAACGTGTATGGGTAGGGTCTTTCCGGGCTATCGGACCGGTTTGAGAGGCCGCAAGAAGCGGCAGGATAGGCCTTCCAGGAGAAGGCACTAAGGTATAGAAAGAAGGAGGACGAACCCTATGGTTAAGCAATATCTTCTGGCGAGCGATTTCGACCAGACCTTGAGTTTCAATGACTCTGGCGTGGCGCTGAGCGAGTTGATCGGATTTCACGGGTTTCACGACAAGGTGAAGGGCCTGTCTGAGATGAACCTCGTTCAGCAGGGCGCCGAGCTTTCCTATTTGATTCTGCACGACCCGGATTTCCGGCGGGTGCGCAAAGAGCACTTAGTCCAGACCGGGAAGAGGATTCGACTAAAGCATGACGTGGACCTGTTTGCGCGTTCGCTGGAAACTATTTCGGACGGATACAAAATATCCTTCTATGTGATTTCCGCAGCGCCGCAGGAGATCATCCAGTCGGCGCTGGAGGGGATTGTGCCGCCGGACCACATATTCGGGACGAGGTTCCGGTACAACGAGGCGACGGGAGAGGTCGAGTCCATCGTGAGGGCTTCCGCGGGTTGGGGGAAGATCACCGTGCTGGAAGAACTGCGGACCAGTCTCGGCATCAGCCACGACCATATCATTTACATGGGCGACGGCAGTTCGGATTTGCCGGTGATGATGCATGTGAACCAGTACGACGGGCTGACGATCGCGGTATCGGAGGCGAAGTTTATTTCGCGCATCGCGCGGCGCACGGTGCTGAGCGACAACGCGATGAGCGTGCTAGTGCCGGTGCTGGAAGAGGTGCTGCACTGGGATTCACCGGAAATCCGGCGGTTCTTCGCGTCGCGCGGGTTGATGTTGCGCGAGTGGGACAAGATGCGCACGGACATGCTGACGATTGAGGAGAATTCGGTGCCGAACGCGACAGCGGCAGTGCAGTGAGAAAATAGAAATTAGAAAATAGAAAATCGGGAACTGAATAATATCCCTCACGCGCGGTGCTTTGCGGGTGAGGGATATATTTTTGCGCCGGCCAGGGAAAACCAGATCCGCCTTCGGTTCAAGAAGCAAACCCGAGAGGGATGACATTTTTTGGGAATCAGAACCTTGGCGGAGATCGCAGCGATTCCTGGGCATTTTTGCTATGCTGGATTTTTAGGAGGAGGAGATGTCGCGGAAGAATATTCTGATGCTGGTGGGAGATTACGTTGAGGATTACGAGGTAATGGTGCCGTTCCAGGCGTTGCTGATGGTGGGGCACGCGGTCGACGCGGTTTGCCCCGGCAAGAAGTCGGGTGAGGCGGTTCGCACGGCGATTCATGATTTTGAGGGCGATCAAACATATTCGGAAAAGCGTGGGCACAATTTCGCGCTGAATGCGACGTTCGATACAATCAAGGCGGAGGATTACGATGCGCTGGTGATTCCCGGGGGACGGGCGCCTGAGTATATTCGGTTGAACAAGAGAGTGCTCGATATCGTGCGGCACTTTGCGAACGCAAAGAAACCGATTGCGGCGCTTTGCCATGGGGCGCAGGTTCTGGCCGCTGCGGGAATCCTGGAGGGGAAGAAGTGCGGCTGTTATCCGGCGGTGTCGCCGGAGGTCACACTCGCGGGCGGAACGTACGTGGACGTAGCGATGACCGAAGCCGTTGTGGATGGCAACCTGGTGAGCGGTCCGGCATGGCCGGCGCATCCGGCGTGGCTGGCGAAGTTCCTGGGAGTGTTGGGGACCCGCATCGAAGCGTAGGCCGATCCGCCGGAGAGCGAGATTCTGCCGGTTTAACCGCACGCAAAATTTCGCTTGGGTTCTTCGGCTATTTTGATGTTTGGTTGCCTCTTCCTAAATTTCGTTGCAATGTCCATAATCATTTGTTTTGCTAATCCACACTGAGGCGAGCAGCGCAACATGGCGAACATCAACGTAAAAAAGGGCGTGATCGGAATCCTAACGGGGGGCGGCGACGTGCCGGGATTGAATCCGGCGATTCGCGCGGTCACTTTTCGGGCGCTTCGAGAAGGATACGAAGTGATCGGCATCCGCCGGGGTTGGGCCGGGCTGGTGGAGATGGTCCGCGACGAAAAGCACGACAATTCGAATAATTTTCAGCGGCTGACCGAAGATGTGGTGAACCGCGCAGGCCGCACCGGCGGAACTTTCCTGCACTCATCGCGAACGAATCCGGCGCGCGTCAGCAAGAGCAGCGTGCCCGATCACCTGATGGGGCAGTATACGGCAGAGAAGAATGATTTGACGCCCGAGGTGTTGAAGAATCTGGCATGGCTGGGCGTCGAGTACATGATTCCCATCGGCGGCGACGACACGCTTAGCTACGGCGTCCGTTTGTACCAGGAAGGAGTGCGCGTGGTGGCCATCCCGAAAACGATGGACAACGACGTGCCGGGAACAGACTACTGCATCGGCTTCAGCACGTGCATCACCCGGACGATCCAGATGACCAATGCGCTGCGGACTTCGGCCGGTTCGCACGAGCGTTTCATGGTGCTGGAAGTTTTCGGGCGCTACGCGGGGTTCACGGCCATGCTGCCGACGATGGCGGGGGCCGCGCATCGTTGCGTGATTCCGGAACACAAATTCAAGATTGACCGGTTGGCGGAGCTTCTGGTGAACGACCGCAATCGAAATCCCAGCCGCTACGCGATTGTGCTCGTCTCCGAAGGCGCGATGTTCGAAGGCGGGGAGATGGTTTTCCAGAAAGATTCGGCTGATGCGTTTGGGCACAAGAAACTTGGCGGGATCGGGGATCTGGTATCTGAAGAGTTGACGGAACTGTCGCCCAAATACAACAACGGAAAGAAAATCGAGTGCATCAGCCAGAAGCTGGGCTACCTGGTGCGATGCGGCGATCCGGACGCGATCGATTCCATCGTGCCGATGGCGTACGGCAACCTGGCGCTGGATCTTTTGCTCAACGGAATCCACGGGCGGCTGGTGGTTCTGAAAAACGGGCGCTACGACAACATGCCGATCGAAACGGTAACCGCGACGAAGAAAATCATCAGCCTCAAGGAGCACTACAGCGCCGAGCGGTTGCGCCCGGTGTTCAAGAGCTTTGAGATGAAGCCGCTGTTTCTAATGACCAGCGAGTTGGCCTGATCATTCGACTGGGCGCTCAGGGGCGCTTGCGCGCCCCGCTTTCTTCCTGCATCCTGGCTGTGCTCATCCATCCGCGCTGGTCCAAGTTTACTCTTGCCGAGAGTGCTCATGCCCGACACCATTCCTGCCGCATCCACCGCCAGTAAAAATCACCAGGCGCTGATCGTGCACTCCAGCCCGGAAGTCGATCAATTGCTTGCTCGCCTGTTCGAACAGGAAAAATGGGAAATCCAGTTTGCGGCAAACAATGCCGAGGCTTTGCAGCGTGCCAAAGATGCGCCGTTTGATCTGATTATCACGGGCGAGCGTACGCCCGGAAAAGCAGACATCGAACTGCTTCGGCGGCTGCGGATGGTCCGCCCCCACACGAGGTCGATTATCCTGACCGACGAGTTTGTTCCCGGCGACGTGCTGGAGGCCATTCGCGAGCGCGCGTTCAGCTATTTTTCGCGGCCGTTCTCGACAGAAAAGCTTGCCGAGATGATTCGAATTGCGATGTGCGAGCCGTTCTGGGATGACGGCATTGAAGTCCTCCGTGCGACACGCAATTGGGTTCACCTCTGCGTTCGCTGCGACCTGGCCACTGCCAACCGGCTGCTGCAGTTCTACCGCGAGGCTTCCGGTTTGCCCGACGCGGAAACGGAAGAGGTGGCCACGGCGTTCCGCGAGATACTGATCAATGCGATGGAGCATGGCGGGAAGTTCGATCCATCGCAGCATCTGGAGGTGAGTTACGTGCGGACACGGCGGATGGTTCTCTGCCGGGTGAAAGATCCGGGCCAGGGGTTTTCGCTCGAGGAACTGCAGCACAGCGCGATCGCCAATCCCGAGGAAGACCCCTTCAAGCATATGGAAACGCGCGAGGCTCAGGGCAAGCGTCCGGGGGGATTCGGCATCCTGATGGCCACGAAACTTTTGGACGATCTGATCTACAACGAGAAGGGCAACGAAGTGCTGCTGGTGAAATACCTGGATCGTTCTGCCCGGGCTATCAGCCTATGACACTGTTTTATGTAACTGCGGTTCCCGGGAATACATCAAAAGTGTGAGTCCAAAACTGAGGTGACGAATGGAATTTCGCGCGCTTGGAATAGCTGGTCCGCAAGTTTCTGCGCTTGGCCTTGGCTGCATGGGAATGTCGGAATTTTACGGCTCGCGGGATGATGCCGAGTCGATTGCGACAATTCACCGCTCGATCGAGCTGGGGATGAACTTTCTGGATACCGCTGATGTTTACGGGTTTGGCGACAATGAGGTGCTGGTCGGGAAGGCCACTCGTGGCCGGCGCGACAAAGTTTTTCTGGCTACTAAGTTTGCCATCGTTCGGGACCGATCAAACCCGGCGGCGCGTGGCGTCAGCGGGAAACCGGAGTATGTGCGCGCGGCTTGCGATGCCAGCTTGAAGCGGCTGGGTGTGGAGACGATCGATCTTTACTACCAGCATCGCGTCGATCCGAACACTCCTATTGAGGAGACTGTTGGGGCGATGGCGGAACTGGTGCGGCTGGGGAAAGTGCGCTACCTGGGACTTTCGGAAGCGTCGGCAGCGACCATTCGACGCGCGAACGCGGTGCATCCGATTGCGGCGCTGCAGTCGGAATATTCGTTGTGGACGCGGGATCCGGAAGATGAAGTTTTGCGGACCACGCGGGAGTTGGGGATTGCATTCGTTGCTTACAGCCCGCTCGGGCGCGGATTTCTTACCGGCCAGCTCAGGAAGTTTGAGGATCTGGGGGTGGATGACTACCGGCGCAACTCGCCGCGATTTCAGGGCGAGAACTTTCAGAAGAACATTGACCTGGTGGCGCGCGTGGAGGCGATTGCGCGAGAGAAGAATTGCACGCCGGGACAATTGGCGCTGGCTTGGCTGCTGGCGCAGGGGAAGGACATCATTCCTATTCCCGGGACGAAGCGGCGTAAATATCTGGAAGAGAATGCCGGCGCATTGAACGTGAAACTTGCCGCAGATGATCTGCGGCGGATCAATGAAGTGGCGCCGAAAGGCGCGGCCTCCGGCCCCAGGTACCCGGAGACCATGATGACGTTGGTGAATGGATGACCGGCAATCGACATCAAACAAATGGCATAGAGTGGCCCTTCTTCGGAGGGCTGTAGCTCAGACCTTCGAGCTTGCCTACGGGAGGAAGGGCTTGAGGATTTTCACGGCCATGCCACGACAGTGCCCCCACAGCGGAAAGCCCCACCCCTAAAGCGGTGAGCTACAGAATCGGCGCTTGAGCTTCTATTTTCCACCGGCTTGCAGACCGGGGAAAAGATACATGGGTTTCACTTCTTTGCGTTTCGACCAATCGTGATAGGTGTGGCATTCGAAGCAGCGCGATTCGGCGTGATCAGGGCCTGGGG
Organism: Acidobacteriota bacterium; assembly: GCA_013289665.1. Classification (GTDB taxonomy): domain Bacteria; phylum Acidobacteriota; class Terriglobia; order Acidiferrales; family UBA7541; genus Acidiferrum. The sequence goes on from JABCZN010000007.1 coordinate 42,626, forward strand.
CGTGGCAGGTTTTGCAATTTGCCAGAGGCGGAACGAGCACGTCGCTGGTGTCCTTGCTGGCGAGCGCGCCGGGGTGGCAGCCGACGCAGGAGAAGCCGCGGTGAGCATCGTGATCGAAGCGCGCGTGCGGCATCCAGCGTTCGGTGAGGTTGGCTTCTAGAACATGGGGCAGCGAAGCTCCCTTCATCGTGTTTAGCGCATGACATTGTTTGCAAGTTTTGCGCCAAAGAAGTTCTTCGGCGTCGGCGGTGCGTTCGGCAACCCACTGCGCCGCAGTCAAGACGCGCACTTCGGGCTGCAACGGCTTTCCTGTCAAGTCGCGCGGGGGATCACGCACCACTCGCACATCCGCTGGATGCCCGGCGATGTATTCCTGGAATTTTTTCAGAACAAATGCGTGAACGACTTCCGGTTTGTCGTGCGGGACGCCGATGTCGAAGCGCTTGTCGAACGTGAGCAGGTGGCAGGCGGCGCAGGAGGTGGAGAATTTTACAGGCGCCATGTACGCGCGGCCCATGGCGTGCCGAGGCTGCAGGGTTCCGGTTTTCACGGGTAGCAAAACTTCCTTCGTATCATAGCTGACCTTGGCGTCAACGTAATTTGCATCGGCGTAAGGCCAGGACGCCTTGACGGCTTCCGGGCGGTGGCAATCAGCACATTCCATCTGGACGACAGGCCCGTTGGGGCTGTGCCGGATGGGCTTCATGTGGATGGAATGGTTGAGCAGGATGGTGCCGGGGTCTTTGAAGTCTTTGCGGAGGGCGGCGATTTCCGGGTGGCCATCTTCAAGTGTGCGGATGTTTGTTGCGTAAAGCGTGTTGCCTGCAGAAACTTTCAAGTGCGAATGGCACTCCGAGCAGCTGATATTGCTGGAGGCGATGATGTTGACGTGGCCGCGGTGTTCGACGTGACAGGTGGCGCACGCGGGGACATCGGCGCGGACCTGGCTTTCGTGGTGCATGGGTCCGTCGTGGCAGGAGAGGCAGGCGTTGTCGGCCGCTTTGGCGGAGAACTCGCCGGTTTTGTTCACGTGGCACTCGGAGCACTGCTTTTCAAGGACGGCGTGCGCGCCGCTCATGCGGCCGCTCGAGTAGACGTGGGGGTCGTGAACAAATGCCTGCCAGGCAAGCCAGCCGATCGCGAGTAATGGAGCGAGGATGACGAGGAACAGGCGCACACGCTTGAACGTGGTGGGGCGCTTGAAATAGTTCAGGTCAATGCGCTGCGCCACCGTTTTGGTTGTGCGTGTTCTGGCCAATGGTTTGCTCGCTATTTTGAAGACCTTCTAGTACCGCAACGCCATCACGGCGTGAATGGCGCCCAGCAGAATCAGGGCGAGCGATACCGGGATATGCACCAGCAACCAGCCGTGCAGCCAGCGGTGCAGCCGCTCCTGGCGCATTAATTGCCGGGCTTCGTCGCAGATGTCCAGGAGATCGTCGAGCGCGGGGTGTGCCACCGGCGGCATAAGCTGGCGCACGGCCGCGAATGCTTTCCTGGCCCTTTCGGGATGACCCAGACACTGCCACTGCCACGCGGGCGCTTCGAGAAAGGCGCGGACTTCGGAAAAGTAAAAGATGCGCAGTGGCCGGCTCTCTTCTTCCGTGAGAAGCACGATTTCGGGGGCCATCGCTACCGCGCTTGCGCCCGCGCTGACCCCGGCGGAGGTGCGCAATGGGACAGCCGAGGCCGCGATTGGGCGCAGGGCCGTGAACCCCCCCGCGCGCTGGCCTTCATCGATTTCTCTGACGAGACCCAGGCGCCCGCAGACGCTTTCAACCGCCTGGTCGGCTTCCATGCGCAAGGCTTTGCGGACATTGCCGATTTCGTCGTAGATCGTTTCAAGGGGGACGTCGTTGGTCATCATTCGCGGCACATAATTCTGCAGCACCGCGCCGTATACGCCGCTCGCCACGGTAATGATCGTCAGCCACATCAGAACGCGAGTGAGGGCGCCACCGAAGTGGAATCCCCCGTGAAACAGAATCATTGGCAGGCTCAGCAATCCGAGCCACAAATGCCCCCGCATCCATGCCTTCGCGCGGCCCACCCGCCAGGTAGGCACGCGCTTTCTTGCGCCCAGAAGGGCGGCGAAAATCATGAACGCGAAGCCCACAATGCCAAACACCAGGCCCATAAAGCTGCCGCCGTGGGGACCCGTTGCGGATGCAGAGGCGTAGATGGCGTAGGCGACGGCACTTATCGCTAAGAGTGCGGCTGACCCCATCGCCCAGGCGCGTTGTGACCGGTCGATCCTCATCGCTTCGCGCTCATCTGGAAGTGTCCTGGCCGAGCATCTGTCCAAAAAATTTCCGGGGATCCACGCGATGAGCGGCATCGTGCGGACATGCATAAACGCAACTCGGTTCTTTCAAGTGCGTGCACAAGTCGCAGGACGTCGCCTTTTGCTTCACGACGGCCTTTTTGCGGCCGGGATTTTCGAGGTCCTCGGCCAGCACTTCGAACGGATGCAGGTTGATGTTGCCGTAGGGGCAATTCCTGGCGCACAAGCCGCAGCCGATGCACCAGTCTTCGATAATCACCTCGAGCGAATTGCGGCGGCGGATGGCGCCGACCGGGCAACCGACCATGCACAGCGGGTCGCGGCACTGGCGGCAGGAGGTGGCGACGAGATAGTTTTCGAAGCGCAAGCCGTCGCGAACGAGCCGCGTGACGCCGTCGTGCGCATCGGCGCAGGCGTTCACGCAGGCGTCGCAGCGCGTGCAGTTTTCCAGGTCGAGAATCAGCAAGCTCTGCGCTTCCATCAGCCCCTGGGAAAGGAATTGATCGAGCGGAACGTGCTCCATCATTTTCAGGCGTTGCTCGTTGGCGCCGCGGCGCTCCGCGGCCATCTTTTCCAGGCCTGCGCGGACGTTGGGGAAGTCCTTCACCATTTGCCGAAAATCGTCGCCGGGGATTTTGACCAATTCCACATGGTCCAGGGCGGTGCAGGTGGCCGTGCGGAAGCCCCCGCCCAGGGGGCCGATTTCGCCGAAGTAATCGCCGCGCGAGAGGTATGCAAGGACAAGTTCTCCGCCGGGATACTCTTCCGTGATTTTCACGAACCCGATGCGCACCAGAAAAAAACTGTCGGCCGCATCGCCCTGGCGCGCGATGACCTGCCCAGGAGCGTAGCGAATCAATTCGACGCTTTCCTTCAGGTGGGCAATGAACTCCGGGGAAAGCTCCGCGAACATCGGCACGCCGCGGAGATGGTCTTCCAGGGCCTGACGGCGATAATTCTGGTCGATCTGCGCGCGAAACGTCTTGTTCTTCAGCATGATGTCAATGACGTTGCGGAGCATCTCGAAAGCGACGACATCGGTCTCTGCGCGTACGGTGGCGGAGCGGGGGTAGAAATTCAGGCAGGTCATTTCTCCGAACAGAGAGCCGGGGCCGAGTTCAGCGACGGGATTTCCGTACGAGAGGTCCACGGAGGCATCGATGGGGATGATCCGGTCGCGAGTTTCTTCCGCGCGTCTGTCCTGTTCGCGGCCGACGAGTGAACTTTTCAGTTTTTTGAATAGGCCAAGGGCGCCGCCTTCGGTCTTCACGTGGGCAATCGGGGTGGAAATCGAAACTTTCGCCTTGCCCTCCAGAATGTAGAAAGCCGTGGAGCCGAAGTCGCCTTCCAGGCAAATGACGTCGCCCTTGCGGAAGCGGCGCTTCACGATCGCACCGCGATTCAATTCAAGAAATGTTCCGGAAACTCCGGCGAAGACCGGCAGCCTGTGCAGTTCTTCGGCAGTCAAGGCGGCGTCAGTACCCAGGGCGATGGCTGTGCCGGCGACCCCTTTGTTGGTGAGTGCTCCGGTGGGGCAGGAGACCATGCATTCGCCGCAGGAGATGCAGGTGGAATCACCCATGGGAGCATTTAGATCGAAAGCAATCCCCGCGAAATAGCCTTTGCCCATGCGGCCAAGGACGAAGTTGTTTTTGATTTCGTCGCAGCCCCGGATGCAGCGATCGCACAAGATGCAGGCGTCGTGGTCCACCGCAATGGCCAGCGAGGATTCGTCCTGGCCGCGGGACACATTTCTCCGGGGGAAGCGCGGCGTGCCGACGCCGGCTTCTTTCGCGAGGACCTCGAGTTCGCAATCCCCGGAGTTCGCCTGCCGGGCGCAGGGAGAAGGGTGATCGGACATCAATAGCTCGAGCAGCGTTTTGCGGGCGGCCTGAACTTTGTCCGAATTCGTTTGCACCTTCATGTTCGGCTCGACGGGCCGGACGCAAGCGGCGCCGAGGACGCGCGCACCGGTATCCACAACGCACAGGCGGCAAACGCCGACAGGTGTCTGACTCTGCAGGTGGCATAGGGTGGGGATGGCGATGCCGTTCATGCGCGCGGCATCGAAGACGGTGGTGCCTGGGGGCACCTGGACGGTTTTGCCGTCGATTGTCAGCTCGATCATGCCTGCCGGCGTCATGGTTTAATCCCCACGCGGGGCAACTCGGCCGAACGATTGGAGGGAGAGAAGCAGATTCCGCTTGGGCAGTGCCCTTTTAGAACGTGATCCTCCACTTCGGCCCGGAAATGTTTCAACACCGATTGGATGGGTGCGGGTACGATTTGCCCGAGGCCGCAAATGGAGGTCTGACTCATGGCAGCGGAGAGATCGTCAACGAGCTTCAGGTCGGCTGAAAATTGCGATTCGCCGATGTTGCTTTGCGCCCAGCGGGTGAGGATCTCGACCATTTTTTGCGAGCCCATGCGGCAGGGGACGCACTTGCCGCAGGATTCGTTGCGATAAAATTTCACAGCGTTTAGCGCCATGTCCAGCATGCAGGTGGTGTCGTCGCAAACCACGATGGCACCGGAACCGAGCATCGAGCCGGCATCGGCCAGGGCCTTGAAGTCCAATTTCACTTCGACCATGGAAGCGGGAAGATATCCTGAGGACGGACCAGACGGAGCGAAGGCTTTCAATTTTTTCCCGCCGCGAATGCCGCCGGCGTGGCCGAAGATCACTTCGCTCATGGTCGTACCCATTGGGATTTCGAAGACGCCGGGGTGCGCCACGTGGCCGCTGACGCCGACGAATTTCAATCCACGGGAGCCACTCACTCCCACGGTCTTGAACCACTCGACGCCGCGCGCCAGTATCTGTGGCACGTTGGCGAATGTTTCGACATTATTGATCACAGTTGGCTTTTGCCAAAGCCCCATTTGTCCGGGGAAGGGGGGCTTGTTGCGGGGCTCGGCTCGGTGGCCCTCGATGGCTTCGATCAGGGCGCTTTCCTCGCCGCAGATATAGCCGCCGGGGCTTACGAAAATTTCCAGATCGAAATCCAGATCGCTGCCGAGAATTCTCTTGCCGAGCAATCCGGCTTTCGCGCAGCGGCGCAGCTCCTCGCCGAAAATTTCCTCCTGCAGCGGGTATTCGTGGCGGATGTAGAGGATGCCTCGCCTGGAACCGGTGACGAGACCGGCAAGCGCCATACCTTCGATCACCAGGTGAGGAAGGTGGCTCAGAATGAAGCGATCCTTGATGGTGCCGGGCTCGCTCTCATCGGCGTTGCAGACGATGTAGCGGACGGGGTCGGCTTGTTTGCGGACCAGATCCCACTTCATCGAAGTGGGAAACCCCGCGCCGCCCATGCCCTTCAATTCCGCTTCTTTCAGGGTCGCCAGCAAACCATCCCAATCTTTGCTGGCGACGAAGCGGCGCAGAACACCGTACTTTTCGCCGTCGCCATAGGGATCGGAAGCGCAAGCAAGGCGAGTTTCTTGCGGATGTTCGGGGAGATGATGATCGCCGCGCATCGCCTGTCTGGCCAGGTCTTCGACCTTATCGGCATTCACATGCACATGGATTTCGTCGTTCACCGCAACGGCGGGGGCCTGATCGCAGCGTCCGAGGCAGCTTACGTCTTTGAGTTGCACATCTTCCGGGGGCTGGCCGGAAAAACGGCGCAGGAGTTCCGCGCGAAGTTCACAGGAACCATTCAAATGGCAGCTCATGTCGTCGCAGAGGCGAATTTCGGCTTTGGCAGGAGGCGATAAATGAAAATGCGGATAAAAGCTGGCGACACTGTGGAGTTGATAGAGCGGCGTTTGGGTGCGTTCAGAGAGGGCTTCGAGCTCCGCCTTTGGCAGATACCCGAGACGCAGCTGTATGGCTCGCAGTTCGTCAAAGATCACGTTGATAGGTCTCGCGAAACTCCGCCGTGGTGCGCAAATGGCCGGCGCATTTCCAGGAACTGTTACCACGCATACTAGGGGGGATGCCGCCGGTTGTAAATAGCGAGGTTCGGCGGAGTAGCACCTCGGGAACAGGGAAATTTACTTGGCAGAGAACCCGATAACCGTGTGGATCAACTCCGATTCGTATCTGGTGAACAATTAGTTCCTGGAAAGGCATGCGGTCAGAATGCGGCGGCCGAAGCTTGTCACTTACCCCGCAAGGGGAGCGTTTCGGATCGTCATACTCCTAGTGTCTTCCAGCGGCCTTGCGCCCCAGGACCCACGGCTCGGCCAGCGAGCCATCGACTCGGGTCCCCGCCATTACCTTCTGTTTCTGGCGTGCGAACTTTCCGTACTCGCCCTCACACTGATTTCCATGCGATATTTCAAATTGGTTTTCTGTATGTGGTGGACGATCAATGATCGTGATATGGCTCGAATTCTTTTGGCACCGGCAATCCAGGCTCAAGAGAATTACCGGTTTGTGCAGAGCGCAATGACCGAGTAGCGCCTTACCAGACGTCTGACGACAAATCACAGCGACTGATTAAGGCTTTTCCCCTGGCGGAGGCGGCTCCTTCTTTTGAGGCTTGGGCGGGTTCTGGCGTTCCTGCTGCTGTTTCTCCTGCAGTTGTTTCTGTTCTTGCATATGCTTTTCCTGTAATTGTTGCGTCTGCACCTGATGCTGCTGCTCGACTTGCTGTTTTTTTGCGGCATCCGCCTGTTGCTGGGCAAGCTTCGCGTGTTCCTGCTCCTGCTGTTGCTGAACTCCCTGACGTTCCTGTTGTTGATTCGCGTGAAGTTGATCCTGCTCCTGCTGGTGCTTCCGGTCCAACTCGGCGTTCGCAGAGGGTTGCACGACCGGCCGAGGCGGAGGGGGAATCTCATTTGGATGAACGACTGGAGGCGGAGCCGTCCGATTGGGTTGTGGAGGTTGCAAAGCAGGGTTCGGATTACTGGATCGTTCCGCCGGGCGGTCATTCGGAGGGTTTGTGGCCGGCTGCCTATTCGGCATTATTTGCTTGTTCACATTCGGATTCGATTCATTCGGCGTGGGAGGCCGGTCGGCGTGATGATCCGGCGGCGGCGTAGGGTTATTCGCTCCGGGCGGCCGATTGGATTGCACTGGTTCCGGAGTATCGTGAGGGTTCACCGGACGATCCGTTGGGTGGTTAGCAGGAGGATTGCCGGGCTGCACAGTTTGCGGTGCAGTTTGAGGAGGTTTATTCGCTGCCGGAGGCCGATTGGTTTGGACCGGTTCTGAAGCTTCGCGGACATTCATGGGACGTTCCGCCGGTCGGTCGGCGGGGTGGTTGGGAAGCGGTACCGCTTTGTTGCCGGCATTCGGTGCTACCTGCGTGGGTTGCCCGGGTTGAGGCTGCGCCGTCTGAGGCTGGGCTGGCTTGTTCGCTACGGGCACTGAGGCAGCGACGGCTTTCGCGACCGGTGCGATTTTCACTGGGGCTTCCCGGCGGGCGGCTGGAGGCTCAATCTGGTGAACCTGAGCAACGGAAAGCGGTTTGCCGCCATTGCTCTTGATCGCTTCCTGCTGCTTTTCAAATGTGGGCGGAGGCGGGGGCGGCGCCACTTTAGCGACGACCGACCGTGTCTGGATTGCGGCGGGTGGTTTGACGGCAGCGGTTCCTGTTCCGAGAACCGCTTGTTTGGCAGGGATGGCCGCAGGCGTAAAAGCCCTCACGGGGGCGCTGGCCACTTCCCGCTGATCCACCTTCACGGCATTCTGGTGGACTGGCTGAGCGCCAGTGAACGCATGCGGAGTGGTCGCCGCTACCGCACCCGGCACACTTTGATTCACATATTTTACGTTTGTCACGCTCACATTGTTGTTGACGACGGTGGTGTTGTAGTAGTTGTTCACGACCGTCGAATTCACCGTAGTGTTCGAAACGTTGACGTTGTTTACGTAATTGCGGCTCACGCGATAAGACGGCACGTACACTTCGCGCGGGCCCAGGGGAAACCAGCCCACGCTTTCGCCGGACGCGTACTCTCCACTGCCGGCTCCGACGCCGATTGCGAAATGAGGGCCTCCGACCCAAGCCACCAGGGCCGGCGCGTACACAGGGCGCACGTAGGCTTCGCCTTCTGTCTGTGGCCGTGCGGGGACCCAGCCCCATGAACCTTCATAGGAAACCCACCGGCCGTAATGGAATGGCGCAAATCCCCAGGGTTCGTCATCTACCCAAGTGTATCCCCAGGGCTCGATATAGTCCCAATGGCCGTAGTGATAGGGAGCCCAGCCCGGAACGGATGTGCGGGGGAACCATACGTTGCCGTTGTCGGGAGTTTGACGCCATGAGCCGTGATCATCCAGGTCCTCGTAGCCAACTACATCAGCCGAAACATAGCGGGCAGAATTGGAGTGCTCCGAGCGACGGTCGCGAGTCGCGGCCCAATTATCAAATTGGTCCTCTTCGTTCCCGTAATTCTCGGAATTGGCATTCAAGCGATCGGATCCGCTGAAGGTTGCGGAATCGTTGGCGTGCACCGTGTATGCGGCGCCTCCGCCGGTCACTTCGCCTTGGCCGCTGCGAATTCTGATGGCCGTTGAATCACCCGCATCGTTCACACTAATCTTGTAAAGACCGGGCCGTAGGACGGAAAACGCCAGGTTCGGGGTGTCAATTTCGTAGGTCTCGTTGTCGTCGAGACGGCGAACGCGAACCAGAAGAGTTCCCGCGGATAATTGAATCTGTGTGACGTTGTCGCTTAGATTCAGAATTGTGAAACCCGTGTTATTCGACAAACGAATCATGGAGCCATCGAGTTGCAGTTCCACGCGCCCGTCATGATCCGACCACAATTTGTCACCCGTGGTCGCCGGGCGGTTCACCCCCGCGGTCACCCAATCGTCAGTTCCAGCCGGTTGGAAGGAAACCGAGCCTTGGGCATAAGCGAGTCTTGCAACACGCGAAGGTGGATCGTCATCATCGGCCACTGCCGGCAATGCATAGAAAGCAATGAAAATCGCCAGGCAGAATAGAGTCGCTCGTTTTACAGTGCGTTTTATAAACATTTGGATTGCCTCTTCTCTGGAGTCTCGGGTTACACGAAATCACCCGAGGAGAGCTTTGGTCAAAGATTCCATCGAACTGAGGATTAATCTGTCCAATTTAGTACACGGGGAATCTTGCGTTCTTGATGGCTGCTGAATGGGCCGCGGCGATTCTTTGCCAACCAATCATCAATCGCTGGTGGCGTTGTCAACGCGAGATTTGGCGTAAAAGGGGGCCGCGCCACTGGCGAAATTTCCTGGTCGTTGACTTAGCTGCCAGTAGAACGATATAAAGCATCAGAACTCGTCGCGTATCCCTGAATGGGAACTCAACTCAAACCTGGCATCGCGCAACCCGCCCTGATTCTTGCGGCGCTGTGTCTCTGTTTGCTGCCTGCTCGCTCCGCTTCAACCGACACGCCAGAGCCATCCAAGTACATTGGACCCGGTTCGTGCGCGGCCACCAGTTGCCACGGCAGCGTGAAGCCGGTGGCGGGTAGCCGGATTTACCAGAATGAGTATTCGACATGGATTTTAGAGGACAAGCACAGCCGCGCGTACGGCGTTTTGACTGGGGAAGTGGGCGAACGCATGGCACGCATTTTGAAACTGGAGAGTAAGGCGGGAGATGCGCCGAAATGCCTGGCGTGTCATGCTCTTTACTCCGCGCCGGAGCAGCGCGGCCGGCAGTTTGAAATGGGCGACGGAGTTTCCTGCGAGAATTGCCACGGCCCCGCTTCGGCGTGGCTTGGGCCGCACACCACGCGGGATTGGCCGCATGAAAAATCCGTGGCGCTGGGGATGCATGATACGCGCAACGTGATCCATCGCACGGAAAAGTGCCTAGAGTGCCATCTGGGGACGAAGAACAAGTTTGTTGACCATGAGATGATCGCGGCCGGGCACCCGGATCTTTTTTTTGAGCTGGATTCTTTTTCCGCGGTGATGCCGCGGCACTGGAAAGTGCCGCGCGAATCGGCGCCGGGAAAGCCGGCGGAAGACGCGGCCTGGGCCGGAGTGCGGGACTGGGGCACCGGGCAAGCCGTGCAGCTTCGCGGGGAGATGGAACGCCTGGTGTGGCGGGCGCGCAACGAGCGATTTGATAAGAAGGATGTCTGGCCGGAATATTCGGAGCTTTCCTGCTTCGCGTGCCATCATTCGCTGGGGCCGGCGAAAGACAGCTGGCGCCAAGCGCATGGTTACGAAGGCCGCCGCCCGGGGGATCCGGCCTGGAATTCATCGCGGTATGCGGTTTTCCGTTTGCTGGCGAAACAGATTGATTCGGGGAACGGGCAGGAGCTGGACAAGCGCATGCTCACCGTGTCGAACGAGATGAGCAAGCTCAATCCGGACCGCGCGGCGGTGGCGAACGCGGCTTCCGCGGCCGTGCCACTGGCCCAACAAATTGCCGAGCGCCTGGCAGCGATGCAGTACGACCAGGCGGTTACCCTGCGCATGATGCAGCGCATTACGGACGACGCGGAGAATATCGCGATCGCGGATGAACGCGCGGCCGAGCAGGCGGCTATGGCGATCGATTCGTTGTACATCGCGTATGCCAGGGACACGAAACCCGCGAACGATGCGGAGGTCCGCGGCGCGATCAATGTGCTGTTCCAGCAGCTCGAGAATCCCTCTTCGTATAATGCTGACCAGTTTGCCGTGGCTCTGCGGCGCATCCGGCCGATGCTGCACTAACTCTCTGAGTTCTCCAACAAATATAACTAGGCGCTGGTCGCTACGAAGAAACTGCCTTCCTGTCGCTATCCGACAACGATAGACGAAGGATCTCAGTGCGCCGTGAAAAAAAAGAAAGGCGCTGATCCACAGCTGGCGGTTCGATGAGCGGGGTGTAGAAACGGAGCACGGTGAGGCTATTGAGGCACCGGCCGACGAAAGGGTCGGAAACAGATCGGCCGCACCTAAACCACCGCGCCACATCTCGACTCCAATTTTGGCCCGTTCAACGACTGTCGAGTGAGATCCTTCAGTACGCCTGTCCGCGGTAGGCAGGCGGACGGCGCGCCCTTCAGGATGACAGTTTCTGTTTGGCGGTGAGCGAGAGGAAAATGTCGGTTAACATGGGAGGCGACATCGCGTTTTGAATTCTGAAAGCTATTTCAGGCTGGATTTAGGTTGTGTTTAACGGAATGCCTGTATTCTATGGACTGAAGGTCGACTGCGACACGCAGTCCCGGGATGGGAGAATATGTTTTCCCCAGGGAGTTCATATCGAGTCGTGGCGCTTAGCCTCGCGCCGCTGGTCTTCACTTTGCTTCCTCAGGGTTCAGTCGGACCTAGTGACCTCAAGCAAGAAGCTATTTTGATCGGCGCGGGGGATATCGCCGACTGCAGCGATCTTAGCGGCGCGGAGGCCACGGCCAGGTTGCTGGAGGCCAATCCCGGAACGGTGATGGCGTTGGGAGATCTGGCCTATCCAGACGGCACACCGGAAAATTTCAAGTGCTACAACAAGACGTGGGGGAGGGTGAAGGATCGCACGCGGCCCGCAGTGGGCAACCACGAATTTCATTCTTCCGGCGCGACATACTACTTCCAATATTTTGGCGCTGCCGCCGGGGACCCGAAGACCGGCTATTACAGCTATGATCTCAGTTCGTGGCACATTGTGGTTCTAAATTCCGAGTGCAACGAAGTCGGCGGCTGCGGCGCCGGGTCACCCGAAGAGAAATGGTTGCGGGCGGATCTGGGTGCGCATCCCGTGGGATGCACGCTGGCCTATTTTCACAAGCCGCGGTTCAGTTCCGGGATCGCTCATGGGAATGATCCGGAAGTCGGCGCATTCTGGCAGGCGCTGTACGACTTCAACGCGGAGCTTGTCCTGAACGGCCACGACCACGATTACGAGCGCTTTGCGCCACAGGATCCCAACGGCAAAGCGGACCCCAAGCGTGGGATTCGTGAGTTCGTGGTTGGCACCGGCGGAAAGAATCATCGAGAGTTTGGAATTCACAAAGCGAACAGCGAAGTCCGGAACAACGACGCTTTTGGCGTTTTGAAACTGACGCTGAAAGCGACGGGGTATGAGTGGAAGTTTATTCCCGAGGCGGGAAAGAGGTTTACGGATTCAGGCTCGGGAAGCTGCCACTAGTTCTGGTTACTCGGACGGGAACCGCCGCGGATTTCGTTGGTTCGATTCGTAGGCTTCAAGGGGTAAAGCCCATTCGTTATGGGAAGTGAACGCCGGCCCTGAAGTCCCGGCCTCCTTAAGATAAGAAATCATGTGCACGCCAACAAGCGATTTGTTCCTGATGGGCGCGCACGGACAAAATTCGGACCCCGCGAGGCCATGGGACCTGAGGGCCTCAACTAAATCATGGGCGACGAGGGATTGGTGCGTTACAATTTAGATTCCACGGCGCACAACCATGAACAGAATGGAACATTTCTTCTGCTCCACTTCGCTGTGGCAGCAGATGACGCACCGGTTTCTGCTCCCCTGGGTGTTGTCTGGAGCGCGGATGGGGGATCACGTTCTCGAAATCGGAGCGGGTTATGGCGCCGCAACAGGGCACCTGCTGAAACTTGCGCCTCGCGTCACCTCGCTGGAATTCGATCCGCGCTTGTTGCGAAAGCTGAAGGCGAATCACCAGTGCGCCGAACTGACAACGCTTTGCGGTGATGCGGCGACGCTTCCCTTCGCCGATCAATCCTTCTCCTCAGCGGTCGCTATCCTTGTGCTGCATCATTTGAAGAGCAGGGAACAGCAGGATCGCGCCCTCTCCGAAGTGCACCGGGTGCTGCGCCCGGGCGGCTCTTTCTTCGCGTTTGAGATCAATGACAGCTGGATTCACCGGGCGGCGCATTACAAGAGTACATTTACGCCGGTGGCGGCGGGTTCCGCGTTCGCGCGCCTGGCGAAGGTGGGGTTCTCGAAAATTTCCGTGGATTTCCTTAGAGGAGGGTATCGCGTCAGCGCGCGCAGGGCTGCGGAAGAAATGGCGAATGAACCACCGGCTGTCGCCGCGTCAGCGACTGCCTAAAGTTGTGCCGAGCTCACTGCGCGTCTGGATGACGCGCAAAATCGAATCCCGGGTGACGATGCCGACAATGTGCGCGGAGCCGTCCTCGCCATGGCTGACGACGGGCATCTGGTTCACATCCGCGGCCAGCAACCTTTCCAGCAAGCGCTGCAATGGCTCTTCCGGCGAAGCCCAGATGATTTTGTCACGAGGCACCATCACGGCTTGAACCGAGTTCATGTTCCATTCGTCGCGCGACACTTTGTTCAGCCCCGCGACATTCATCAAGCCGACAAGACGGTCGTCCATGGTGACAATATGCATCCGGCGCCCGGTACGCAAAACTTCGTTGCTGTATTCCTCGAGGCTCATATTTGCGGGGATGGTGGGCACTTCCTGGCTCATGACGTCTGTGGCAGACAAACCGGCAAGAGCGCCGCGGATGGTGACCTGCGCCACACTGGCTTGAGCCGCATTCAGCAGATACCAGCCGATCAAAGCAAACCATGCGCCATCCCAACGGCCAAGCCCTAAAACACCCAGGGAGGCTGCCAAGCGTTCGGATGCGAACGAGCCGATGCCGACGACGATCATCGCCGAGGCAATCATTTTTCCGCTTGCGCCCGCCACCTGTGTGGCGCGCGTGAAATCCTTGGTGGTTCCCCAGACGATGGCGCGGAAGATGCGGCCGCCGTCCAGCGGAAAGCCGGGAAGAAGATTAAAACCTGCCAACCATAAATTCGATCGTCCAAGAAAAGACCCGAGAGCGTCGATCATTTGATTGCCTGGAAATATGAGTGTCAGCGAGTAGAAAAACAAGGCGAGAAGTCCGCTGGAGAGCGGCCCGGCCACCGCGATGTTGAACTCCTGAATCGCTTTCGAAGGCTCGCGGCTGATGCGCGCCAATCCGCCAAAGATGAACAGGGTGATGGAGAGGACTTTGATTTTATAGCCCTGGGCCACCACGCTGTGGGCCAGTTCATGGAACACCACTGAGGCGAACAAGAGCAGGGTGGTGAGGAGGCCCACGGTCCAGGTCTGCGTGCCCGTCCAGGTGGGGTGCTGGGTGGCGAAATTGCCGGAGATGGTGAAGGTGATCAATCCGAATACAAGAATCCAACTGAAATCAATGTAAATGGGTATGCCGAGTATGCGGGCGACGCGAATCCCTTGTGCTTGAGACATCTGTTCCATCGTACCGCAAATTTAATCCATTCGTGGTGCTTCGCAATCCCCCGCACAAGTGGGATTTCCAATTCGCAAACGCCATCGGGGGTACAGGTTGGAATTCCAGCCGTGCAGATGCTTCGCTGCGCAATGTTCTGGACAATGCTGAGCGGGTTGGGCATCCTTTGGCTATCGTTGGCCCATCCCCGTTCGAGGGCGCGACAGCCTGCTTGAGAAGGCGAAAACCATGAAAACAATCTCTTGGGTGGGAATACTTCTGATTGCTCTTGGAGGCCTGGCGTTGGCTTACCAAGGGTTTGATTACACCCGTCAGGAAAAAGTTCTGGACGTGGGCCCGATTCACGCGACGGCGGAAGAGCAGAAGCACGTCGCGATCCCTCCCGTGCTCGGCGGGTTGGTGCTGGTTGGGGGAATCGTGCTGGTGATTGTGGGAGCGCGGAAGAAATCCTGAACCTGACTTCGGGCGTTGCCATGTCTTCCGAGAAAGGCAGTTCAGCGATATCATCGCCGAAATAAATTTGGGATATACCAGCGCGCGTAGGTCGCCACTCCCAACAGAATGACAACCCACCATGCCGCCAGGACGGTCCGCATCCACAATCTGTAACGAACTAGCCGGACCTTTTCCGGCATGAGTGTCGTTCCCGCTGCGAGCAGGATATACAAGGCTGCGCATTCAACGACAGTCCCCAGGGCTGCGTGTGCGGCGGCCAAAGCATAAAAGGACTTGCCGAGCTTCAGGGGAATCCTTGGGCTTACGTGGCTGCGAAACGAAGGCAGCATGAACAGGACGATGCTGGCTGCATTCATCAGCACGATCACCGACTGGCACCACGCGTGCGCGCGAAATTTTCTGATGCCGGCGAGGAATGCGCCAAAGAGCAGCCCCAGACCCATCGTGAGCTCGAGGAGCAGAATCAGATCTGCGTAGCGGGGTGCTGCCGTTCCAAGAAAGCCTTCGTGCACTGTACTGTCCTCGTCTTCCCGCAATTGTGGCGATGGGATTTTCGCCGTTGAATTTTTGCGGGAACCAAACGACGAAGCGGTCCACTGTCCAGCACTTCGGGAATTGGGCGCGTTCTATCCCGGTCCATTAACGCCGCTGAGGAAACCGCCCAGGTGGCCGGCCAGCGCGATGATGGCGACGGCGGCAAGTTCGATCCACAAGCGATAGGTGGGCGGCATTTGCGGACGCCTGCGGGCGCGGAAATGGATGGCCCAAATCAGCCAGATGAGCAAGCTGGACGTCCAGGCGAGGACTATGTGCTCCAGGAGGATGCCCTTCACTTTCTGCCCTTCAAGCGCGAACCTCCAGGCCAGGAAGCCCGTTGCCAGGGTTGGGAGGGTCGAAATGGCCGCGGCCAGGAAGTTGAAGTAAGCCGCTTCCGCCAGGCCGTGGCGTTTCGTCCATTGGCTGATGAAATCGAACGCCGCGGCGGTAATCAGGAGGGCGATCGGGAAGTGAATCAGCACCACATGTTGCGCGTGCTTTGCGAGCAATGTGTTGTTGATGTCGAAGGGATTCAGGCTCATCGAGCGCTCACCTGACCACGACGGTCGCGGTCATTTTCGGGTGGATGGAGCAAAAGTAGGGATAAGTTCCGGCCCTGGTGAAGGTGAAAGAAAACTTTTCGTCGGTATCGAGAACCTTGGACTTGAAGACGCTGTCGGTGCTGACGACGGTGTGCGGAATGTCGTCGCGATTGATCCAGGTGACCGTGGTACCGGGGGCTATGGTGAGCGTCGCGGGGCCAAAGCTGAAATTGTCGATTTTTACTTCTGTGGTGGCGGCTTGTGGCGGATTGGCCGCGACTCCCCTGGCGGTTGCCAGCACCACGGTCATCATCAATGCAGCGGCCGTATATCCTAATATCCAAATCGTTCTGCTGCTCATTCGTTGTGTCCCTTTCAGATTCATTCCAGAAAGATCTCGTGTCTCGGCGGACTTTCAGATTAGGCGCAGGTGGATTGGGCGCTTGAAGCGACCTCTAAGCCCTGCAATAGGTAGACAGTTTTGGAGAGAGGAATATTCCCGCGGAACCGGATCAGTCGCAGAGCGTAATGCTGGTCGCCTGTAAACGCGATCCAAACCCGCGTGGGTTTTCCGGGGCCGTGTGCCGAGCGATGCGGCCCGGGGAACACGGCCGTGTCTGGCCAGCCACGAGACTCCCGCCGTGTCATCTAAATAAGTCCTTCATTATCAATTCCATAGGTGTGGTGGCCCACCTGCCATTGTCCATTGCGAAGAGTTGCATAGCCCAGCGCAGCTTGGGAGCACACATATGGAAACAATGCTTGGATTTGCTGGAGTGGTCGTTATCACGATGCTGGCGCTGTTTGTGGCCCTGGCCCTGCAGACCGCGTTTCTTCACCTTACGATCCGGCTGATGCAGCCGGCTACGGCGGACCGCCGCCCGATGCGCGTGGCCGTTGCGCACGGCACGCGGTTGGTTGCGCGCGCGTTTCAGGGGCAGAGGTAGTTTCAAGGAGAGTTTCCGGCACAACACCTGAACGATGACGCAGGGGGTTACCGGAAGAAGGGAAAGGGGAAAAGGTCATGCTGGCGCTGAAATATCTTTTGATGATCGTCGGAGTCGGTCTGTTCGGCAGTTCGGGGATTCTGGTCGCGTACGACATTTACATCGCCGCAAGGCTCAGGTGGTTGCTTGAGCAAACCAGCGGGGAACCGGGGGCGGAGGCGGTGCAGCCGAAGGCGACGCGCCCTTTCGGTCCGGTGCGGTGGAGACTGGCGCTGCAATTGGCGACGGCGGATATCGTGCCGGTGCTCGATGGTACCGCGGGTATTCGCGTCGGACGCCGAGACCAACAGGATTCGCATTACCGTCGTGGCTGATTCCGAGCGAATGAAATTTGAAGCAGCGGTGCGGAAGCAGAATCCGATGCTCATCCAGAAAATTATTGCCGAGCGATTGTCGGACAAGGCGCAAATCATGATGGTGTCAATTGACGGCAAGAACTTCTTCACTTCGGACGTGATGCGCTCAGCGTTCCGGGGCGGCGTAGGTGCGGGTTGCCGTGGAGATGATTCGGGAGACCCGCGCCGGTGGCAACCGCCCGCTACGCAGCGCAAGGAGAAGAAGCGCCCGTAGTTGAGAATTTCGGAGAGGTGGTACGAGCAAGGCCACCTCTCAGGAACGCCGGCCAATACCCCTGCGGGTGGCCCGGAACGCGTCGCTGGGGGAGCAGCCATGAGCAAAAAGACAAGCACCGCCGCGCTTGATTCCTTTCGCAAAGGGCAGCTCCGAAACCAGCGCCGCGCTCCGCGCCACCCGGCCGGTGGAAGAACAGAGAGACGTAGCGAGACAAGGAAGCAGGAAAGCAACGAACGAGCAAGGGAGTTTGGGCAGCAGGCACAGATTGCGGTTCGACGGGAGGACGTCATGAATGGGAATGGTGCTAACGGAGTGGTGAGCAAGCTCCGGGTGATTCTGCCGGTGATTTTGCGGATTACCTTCTGCCTGGCGATGTGGACGATGGGCGCGATGACGATGACGATCGCCCAAGCGCAGACCCGGGAGCATCGGGTGGTGCAGCAGATTCCCGTGGATCGCGCGCGCGTTGAAAATCTGCAGCGGTGGGTGGACGCGGGTCATGATACCTGGTGCCGCAATCCGCAGTTTGTTGCGGCAATGACGATACTTCAGATCGCGCCGGAATTCTCGAATTATGATTCTGAATTGGCCTCGCTTACCTCCGGCAACAAGAAAGTCTCTTCGAACCAGGCGATTTACACGTTCCACCCCATCGACGGACAAACTTCTTATCGCATAACACTAAGGCGCTTCCGTTGGCAGGGCAAAGCAGCCGCTTCGCGCGACGAGCGGATTTGGGTTCCCGTGCGCAGCGAAAAGATTACTCACGACTTGATCGACTAAGGAAGGCGCACATCGCTTCCACAAAACAGACAAAACCTACACCGATCTACTGACCCGCCGGGCGGCCCTGACCACGCCGCCCGGCGCCCTGTTACGTAAGCAAGGATTCCGCAAGCGAGGGCCGGTCATGCAGGCAATTTCGGGAAGGGTGGTAGCATCTATCTGAAGGAACTCGAGAGGGGAGGATTGCGGCGAATGGCGGCGGCGGTTGTTGTGTGGGCGATGGCGATTGGGGCGGGCATTGTGCAGGCTCAGGCTCCTTCCTGCGCGGATTTGCGTGCGCAGAAGGAAAAAGTTTACGGATTTCACCTGACGCAGTTGAATGAAACGCAGATTGATGCGAAGAGCAAGGAGATCGACGCCTACTGGAAGCAACTTCAAGCGGCGGGGCCCGAGGGCGTCAGCTGCTTGAAGGAGATGCTTGCGGCGGAGAAGACCGACCACATCTTTCAGTTCGATGCCGCGTCGTTTCTTTTTCAGCTGGACAAATCGCCGGAGTCGCTGAATGTGGTCAAGGACGCGATCGTGCAGACCGACTTTCAGGAGACCGATCCGGCGAATTATCTCTCGCTTGCGCTGGAACTCGGGCAGCGGGGCGTGAACATCCAGCCCCTTGCGGCCAGGCTGCTGCTCTTTCCGAACGCGACCATCCACATTTCCGAGCACTCTCTGGATCTCGATTCGGATACCGCGGCGCTGTTTTTGTACGGAAGCATGGATTCCACGAAAGCCAGCAAGGCGCTGATTGCGCAGCTCCAGGCGTCGGAACCTTTCGTCCGAGCAGCTGCGGCGCATCTGCTTGCGGAGGAAATGACCGAGGAAGCGTTTCGCACCCTCAGCTCGTGGGTCGGCCTCGCCGATATCAAAGAGGACTATCGGCGCAACGACATTCAAGCGGTGATGAAATATCAGGCACCGGACCCGGCGGAGTTCGCGAATCCGAAATGGACGCGTGAGCAGGTGTTGCAAATTATCGCCGCGCTGCCGCATACGAGGAAGGAATTCGACGACGTGATGAGCACGCGGGGCGCGGAGTTTGACAAGCAGATGCGCGAGAAAAAGCCGACCCAGGAAGAACTTGCCAAAGCCGTTGCCGAGAGTGAGCCAATTTACGGAATCTCTGACCGGATAGCGTTTCAGAACAGCGCGGTTGCGACGCTGAAGGCCGAGGACTTCGACACTCTGCGGGAGGCGCGGCGGAGGGCCCTGTACAACATTTCCGACGAGAGCCTTTCGGAATACCTGGCGTACACGCAGGTGATGATCCGGCTGCTGAACCGGTTGGATCTTTTTAAGGATTATCGCGCTCACTGAGGCGGAACAGGCAGAGCGTGGCGCGGCGGAGCGAGCGTGCAATCTTTCGGGAAAACTTGCAGCAAAATATTTGCGGCGCACATTGTTTTTCCACGGGTTCTATTTCCGATTGCCGTGTTGGCGGCAGGCTGCTGCCTCGCCATGCCTGTCGTAGCCGACAACAACGTCGCGTTGCGGGAAACTGCGCAGAGGCTGGCGGAACGCGTCGCCGGGATTCCCGGGATGCGCGGCGCTTTGCGTCTCGAATGGCATCCGGATGCAAAGTGGTCCGAGGGAGAAAGTAACCGCTGGCAAGAGATACTTCGGGGTGAATTCGAAAAACGCTCCTTGAGCCTGACGGAAGATGCGGGAGCGCCGGCGCTCGACGTGTTTGCGGCAGAAACTCCAACGCAGGTCGTGCTGACCGCGAAGGCACGCGTATCGGAGCGTGACGAAATCCGAATCGTCGCCGCCGCCCGTGCGTTGCTCCCGCCCGCCTCGTTGCCGGCGGCGCCGATCCGCTTGGAGCGCCAGCTGATCTATGAAAGCCCCGATCGCATTCTCGATGTTTCTTCACTAGGTAATGGCACTGAGGCAGGACTGGCACTCGTGCTTTACAGAAATTTCGAAATCCTGGCCCTGCGAGTGGATTTGCGAGGCGTAGTCAAGCAGAGCGTTTCGCTGAATCCGGCGAACTTGAAACCGTCTCGCGACCCGAGGGCGGAAATGAGTGTGCGTGGAAGCGCCCTTTCCGTGGAACTGTTGGGCAAGTCCTGTGAATTTTCCTGGGAGTTGCCCGCCGAGGTGAGGTGCCGTGTCGAGAAGCCAGCTGCCGGGGAGAAGTCCGCCTGGCGTGAGGAGACTCTGCTGACTTCACCGTGCGATGGAAGCAACTGGAAATTGTTCAGCTCCGGAGGCGAAGCGAACGCAAGGGGTGTGTTGCAAGTCGTTCCGGACGGAGCGCTCCGGGAAAGCAGCGCGGCGGTGCTCAGTGAGTTTCCGGGCCCGATCCTCGGCACCAACGGGGAGCAAAGTGCCAGCAGCGCGCTGGTGATCGCCCAGAATTTGAGAACTGGAAATTATGAGATTTACAAAATTACGCTGGCTTGCGGCAATTAGCGCCGCAATTGTCGCGCTGATCTGTTTCGACGCGCTGGCTGCAACGCCGCGCTATGGCGGCACGCTGCACGTAAAGCTGCGCGCATCAAGCGCTTCGCTGGATCCGCGTGAGTGGACGCCCGGGTCTTTGTCATCGGGAGCAAGTGAAAAGCTGGCGAGCCTCGTCTACGACCGCCTGGTCACGCTGGATAACTACGCTAAATTCCAACCTGCGCTGGCCACGGAATGGTCGCACGACGCGACCAGCAGGATCTGGCAGTTCAAGCTGCGCTCCGGTGTGCGTTTTTCCGATGGCTCATTGCTCACTCCGACGGACGCTGTCGCGTCGCTGCAAGCCACGTTGGGCAAGGGTTTCGAAGTAACCGTGACGGAAATCGGACTTGCCGTCCGCGCTGCGCATCCCGCTCCCGATATGCTCGAACAGCTGGCTTCCGGCCGGAATTTTGTGTTTCGCCGCCGGTCCGACGGCACGCTTCTGGGTACCGGCCCTTTTTACGTGGCGGAATCGGTGGCCGCGGCGCCATCGGAAGCAAATCCCACGGCGATCAAGCCCGCGAAACTAAAATTTCAGGCGAATGAGGGAACGTGGTCGGGACGCCCCTTCGTTGATTCTGTGGAAGTCATTTTGGGCGAGCCGCCCCTGCGGCAACTCCTCGACCTGCAGGTAGGTAAAGCGGAGATCGCGGAAATCGCGCCGGACCTGGTTCGCAAAGGCCGCCAGGAGGGGTTGCGCATCTGGAGTTCCGCGCCGCGGACGCTGGTGGGGTTGCGGTTTGATGACGCGTTCGCCGCGCCGGCATCCGACCAACTTCGGGAAGCGTTATGGCTAGCGCTCGATCGCGAGACAATGGCCAACGTGTTGCTGCAAAGGGAAGCACAGCCTGCCGATTCCCTTTTGCCACAGTGGCTATCGGGATATGCTTTCCTTTTCGAGAGTCCGATGAACTTGCAACGCGCCAGGGAACTGCGGGCCGGTTTTCCCGCGGGAGGGCCGGGGGCGACTCAGCCTTTGCGATTGCGCGTGGATGCTCCGGGCGATCTTTTCAAGTTGATGGGAGAACGTGTGGCAGTGAATGCGCGGCAAGCCAATTTGCTGGTGCAGGCGGCGTTACCGGTCAGCGGGAGCAACTCACCCGCTCCGGCCGTTGGATTGCATCTGTTTGCCTGGCATTACGATTCGCTTTCGCCGCACGCGGAGCTGGGGGCATTTGTGAAGCAATTGCTGGACGCGGGAGATTTGCCCGCGAACACTACGGATCCCGACCAACTGTTTGGGCAAGAACGGCGTCTGCTGGAAGAGCGCCGTATCCTGCCACTGGTGCTTCTGCCGGAGTATGCGGGCGTCCGCACAAACGTGCACAATTGGAATGCGTCGCCGTGGGGCGATTGGCGGCTGGCGGACGTGTGGCTGGATTCAGAGGATGCGATGCCACCGAAAGCACCGGCGGGCCCGCAGAAAAATGGTTCGGCGGCTCCTAATCCGGGGGCAAGACCATGACTTTCCGCACCAAGGTATTCCTGATTTTCCTGATCACCGTGCTGGCCTCCGTATCGCTGGTGGTCTACGGCGTGACCTTCTACACGCAGCGCGCGTTCGAGCAGATGGACGCGCAGCGCACGCACGCGCTGGAAGTGCAATTCGCAAAGGAGTTTGCGCAGAGGGGGGAAACCATTGTCCAGCAGGTGGAAAACATCACCAACGCGGACGTCACGGTTCATATGGTGCTGGACCTGGCGCGCCCCAATGCTGACACTTCACTTTACCTGCATGACGCCAACGGCGCGGCGCAGAGTCAGGCCCTCGATTTTGTGGAGTTTGTGAATTCGGATGGAACGCTGATTTCCTCGGCGCAATATCCGGCGCGCGTCGGCTACAAGAATGACTGGGTTACCTCCTCGAAGAACTGGGATGGCACGCGCGCTTTCCTGAAGCGCGAAGAGCTGCCGGACACTGCGGCGCTTTCGCTGACCGCAGTTCGAACTCAGACCGTTGGCAACAAGACGATTTACATTATCGGTGGGCGGCGGCTGGACCAGAATTTCCTCGCCACTCTGGAGCTTCCCGAAGGCATGCGGGCGCTGCTTTACAGGAATCTGGAGGCTACGTTTGTCGCATCTGCACTTACCGACGCCAACGGCGGCGTCCAGCAAGCGGAAACGTTTCAATCCTTGATCGAACAGATTCAGAAGCAGCCGCAGGATTTGATCAAAACCATCTCGTGGAACCACGATCCAGCAAGCGCGGAGACATTTCACGCCATGCCACTCAAGGGCCGCAATGGCGAGTTGCTTGGCGTGCTGCTGCTTGGCAGTTCGGCGAAAGAACTGGTGCTGCTGAAACGCGAGATTTTGAAGATCGCGGTGGTGGTTTCGCTGGCCGCGCTCGTGATTGGATTGCTCCTAAGTTGGTGGGTCTCGCGCCGCATCACGCGGCCTGTTGAAGAGCTTGCCAACGGCGCGCGGGACGTGGCTTCCGGGCGATGGGACACGAAGATTGACGTGAAGGGCAGCGACGAAATCGGACAGCTTGCGAACGCGTTCAACGAAATGACCGGCACGCTGTCGGCCCAGAAAGAAAAGCTGGTGCAGACAGAACGCGTCGCTGCGTGGAGAGAACTGGCGCGGCGGCTCGCTCACGAATTGCGCAATCCGCTATTCCCCCTGCAGATTACGGTGGAAAACCTGCAACGCGCGCGGCAGCTGGGCCCGCAGCAGTTTCAAGAAGTGTTCACAGAGGCGACCGCGACGTTGAAGGCTGAATTCGCCAATCTGAACAGTATCGTCACCCGCTTCAGCGATTTTTCCAAAATGCCCGCTCCGGAATTTTCCAAGGTGAACGTGAATGAAGCGCTGCGCGACGCCATCCGATTGTTCGAGCCGCAATTCACCGCTGTGGGCAAGCCGCACATTGGCACGGAATATTTTCTGAGCGATTCGCTGCCGGAAATTGACGCGGACTCCGATTTGCTCCACAAGGCATTTCAGAACCTGGTGTTGAACGCCATGGATGCCATGCCCGCTGGTGGCACGTTATCGCTGCGTTCCAGCGACGGTGGAGACACGGTGCGCATCGAAGTTTCTGACACCGGAAGGGGCTTGACGCCGGAAGAGTGTTCTCGGCTGTTCACTCCGTACTACACCACGAAGCAGTTGGGCACTGGTCTGGGGTTGGCGATCGTGCAGTCCGTCGTCAGCGATCACCACGGCACGATTTCCGTTTCGAGCGAAGAGGGCCACGGAACTACCTTCCGCATTGAACTGCCGAAACGACAAGGCGGCGCCGCGCTCAAGCCGAAAGCGGACGTGGCGTCCGTAGAGAAGGAGTCAGAGCGCGCCGCAACTGCGAAGGATTGACCCCGCGCCCGAGGACCAACGTGCCACGCAAAGCGCATCTACTGCTGATTGACGACGACCCGAATACGCTCGCAACGCTGGCCCGAGCTTTTCGCCTGGCTGGGCATGAAGCCACAGTTTGCGACAATGCATCGCGCGCAGTCGAATTGGTGCGTGGCGAACGCTTCGACCTGATCCTTTCCGATGTAGTCATGCCAGGGAAGAGCGGCATGGAGCTGCTCGAGGATTTGAACAAAGCCGGGGTGCAAACACCCATCGTGCTGATTTCCGGGCAGGCGAATATCGAGATGGCTGTGAAGGCTACGCGGCTGGGCGCGCTGGATTTTCTGGAAAAGCCGCTGAGCACGGACAAGCTGCTGCTTACCGTTGAAAATGCACTGAAGCTTTCGCGCCTCGAAGATGAAAACCGAGAATTGCGCCACCGGTTGGGCAAGCACGAACTAGTCGGCTCCGGCCCGGCGATGGAAAAGCTGATGGCGCAGATTGAACGCGTCGGGGCCAGTGAAACTCGCGTGTGTATCCTCGGCGAAACCGGGACAGGGAAAGAACTGGTTGCGCGCGCGATTCATGGAAAATCGCCGCGGAGTGAGAACGCGTTCATCACTTTGAATTGCGCGGCCGTTCCCGCCGAGCTGATCGAATCCGAACTCTTCGGTCACGAAAAAGGTTCTTTCACGGGGGCCGCGGGGCGCCACTTGGGAAAATTCGAGCAAGCTGCGGGCGGTACGCTTTTTCTGGATGAAATCGGAGACATGCCACTTTCCATGCAAGCCAAGCTCCTGCGCGTGCTGGAAGAGGGCGAAGTGGAACGCGTCGGGGGCGACAAACCGATCAAGGTCAACGTGCGCGTGATCGTAGCCACGCACCGCAACCTGGAAGATCTCTCCAAAAAGAACGAATTTCGCCCTGACCTTTTTCACCGCATCTATGTGTTCCCATTGTTCCTGCCGCCATTGCGCGAACGATCGGAGGATTTTCCGGATCTGGTGACCCATTTTGCGCGCCAGGTAGCCGCGCAAAACGGCTGGAAGGAAAAACCTTTCTCGGCGGAGGCGATTGCCGCGCTGCGAAAATATTCCTGGCCGGGAAACGTGCGCGAATTGCGAAATATCGTTGAACGACTAGTGCTGCTCGCTGCGGAAGACACGGTCAGCGCCGAAGAAGTGCGCACGGCGCTGCCCGGCGGCGAAGCCCCGAGTGCCCGGGGCAACACAGAAACGGGGCAGGGATCTCTTGTGGAGCGCACCGAAGCCTTCGAACGTGAAGTCCTGCTTGGCGAGATTCGCCGGCATAATTTTCACATGACCAACGTCGCCCGCACCCTCGGCCTCGAGCGCAGTCACCTGTACAAGAAGTGCCAGCAACTCGGCATCGACCTGCAATCCCTCCGCAAGCCTGAGTGACATAAATCACCTCTCCTGGCAGCGAAAGGGAAGTGGTGGCTATTCAATCGATTTAATCTATGGTCGCCGAACGGCCGGTGACGCGTTGCGGCCAAAAAAGTCTCGCCAGAATTTGCAGAAGTGACTATATTCCCCGGATGCCAGCGCCCATTGCACTCGTCCCGGATGGTCAAATCTCCGTCGAGACCACCAACGCGCCGAGATCGGAGCGGTTGCTGAGTCTCGACATTTTCCGCGGATTGGCGGTGGCCGGAATGATCATCGTCGACAATCCGGGAAGCGACGACCATGCCTTCTGGGCGATTAAGCACGCCGAGTGGAATGGATGGACGCCCGCCGACCTGATCTTTCCATCGTTTCTATTTCTCGTCGGGATTTCGATCGTTTTTTCTGTTGAGTCGCGGTTAGAGCGAGGAGAGACGCGCGGCAAGCTCCTGTCGCACGTGCTGAAAAGAAGTTTGCTTTTGATTGCAATCGGACTTTTGGTGAACGCCTCTCCCATCTACGGCTTCGATTTACACACGTTTCGGTTTGAGGGCGTGACTCAGCGCATCGCGCTCTGTTATTTGGTGACCACACTTTTGGAATTGAATGCCGGCCTCCGCTGGCAGATCGTTGCCCTGGCCGTTTGTCTTGCCGGCTATTGGGTTTTGCTTCGGTTTGCGCCCGTGCCCGGCGTTGGGACACCGGGGCACGAGATCCCGTTCATGGATCCGGATCAGAACATCACGGCCTGGCTGGACCGAAGTCTCTTTATGGGGCACCTCTACAATGGGACGCGCGATCCGGAAGGGATTCTGAGCACGATCCCGGCTATCGGCACGACGCTGATCGGACTTCTGACGGGGCACTGGCTGCGCACGCGGAGGAGCGCGGAAACAATCCTCGCCGGACTGGTGGGCTTTGGCGTCGCCGGGCTGCTCGCCGGCAAGGTGTGGAACCTGAGTTTTCCCATCAACAAGAACTTGTGGACGAGCTCGTTTGCTCTCTTCACCGGCGGATTTGCGCTTCTGTTTCTGGCATTGCTCTACTGGGTCGTGGAAGTGAAGAAGTGGCGAGGTTTGTGGACGATGCCGATTCTGGTGTTGGGTGTGAATGCGATCGCGGGGTTTGTTGCGGATTCGCTGGTCTACGGGCCCGGCTACACGTTCATGGCGACGGGACCGGACGGGCAGAAATTGAGCTGGCACGAGGCAACGCAGGCGTTTCTGGAGAGAACCGGTCTGAGTGCGGCTAACGCCTCGTTGGTGTATTCCCTTTGTGCGCTGGTCTTCTGCTGGCTTTTGTTGTGGGGTTTGTGGCGAAAGAAAATCCTCCTGAAGGTTTAGGGCTTTTCACGAAAGGTAGGAACTTCCCTCCACTTTGTCCGTTTCCCGCCATAAGCTTGCTTTAACTAATTGAAAATAAGATATTTAAATTGAGGTCGATTTCGCTTGACAAATTACATATTGCTATATAGAAATAGCATATCGCAATACAAAGAAAGGCGGCCCTCCATGACTCTCGGCGACAAACTCCGCTCCCTTCGGGCCATTGAGGGCTCTTTGCGCGGCTTTGGGCGGCCCATGACGCAGGCCGAGCTTGTGGAGGCCATGAAAGAAGAGTTGGGGCGCGGGTTGAGCCAAGCCTACGTTTCGCAACTGGAAAGCGGTGCGCGGCCACATATGACCAACACCTCTCGGGAGCTCCTGGCACGTTTTTTCCGCGTCTATCCGGGCTTCCTGGTGGACGACCCCGAAGGGTATTCACGCGAACTGCAATCCGCGCTTCGCATGACCGACTCCACGGTCGACGCCTGGCTGTATGCCGGTGCCGATCAATTCAGCTCGGATCCGGAGCTCGAGAGAGCGCTGCTGGCCATCGCGGAGCATCCGGATTCCCGGAATGCACTTTTGCTCCTTGGCGAGATACTTCGCACGCCCGGCTTGGCCGAGCGACTCGGCGAAGTCCTGCAACCTTCCGTGGGAACTGGCTCCGGCCATCCGCCCCCAATTCCTTCACAGAACTAACCCCTTGCGGGCCAACGCGCGGTTCGTCTGAGTGGCGGGGTGCCGCTCCACGAGGTGTCGTATGACTTGGTCTGACTTCTATTTCTTCTGTTTCCTGGTGGGCTTCTCGCTGAGCGTGCTGTCGTTTTTCGCCGGCGCTGTGCATCTGCATCTCCCGCTTAAATGGCATCTGCCATTTCATGGTGGGCATCATGGAGCGGGCAGCGGTATCGCCAAAGGCGGCGCGCATCTTTCCTGGTTCAACGCCTCCAGCGTGCTGGCGTTCCTCGCTTGGTTCGGCGGGACAGGTTATCTGCTGACGAAGCACGCGAGCCTGATTGCAATCTTCTGCCTGGCAATAGCGATCGCAGCAGGGTTGACGGGAGGCTGGATCGTGTTCCGGTTTATGTCCCGGTTGCTGCGCGACACGGAAGTGCAGATGAATGAGTGGGATTACCGCCATGAAGGTTCGGTCGGCAGGGTGAGCATCTCGATCCCCGCCGGCGGCGCCGGGGAGGTCATTTTCGAGCAGCACGGCGTGCGGCGCAGCGCTGGCGCTCGAAGTGACGACGGTTCCCCGCTCGAAAAGGGTGCCGAGGTGGTCATCAGCCGCTACGAAAAGGGCATGGCCTACGTCCGCAAGTGGGACGAGTTCACAAAGTTGTAGGCGCCGGGTTTTGATCCGGCACCCTTTCTTCTCGGTTTTGTAGGGCCCGCCGGAGCGGCAGGCGGGCCGCGGATGGCAAGAGTTAAGGGACTGAAGAACGCTGCAAACAGTTCCGGTCGGGTGAAAAGGGAGGTGGTTATGTTCGAGTTCTCAAGTGTTTGGGTCATCGCCGGTCTGGCGGTGCTCGCAGTCTTGTTCCTCATGGTTCTCGCTGCGCGGATGTATCGCAAAGCGGGCCCGCACGAAGCCTTGATTGTTTACGGCTTCCGCGGCACGCGCATCATCAAGGGCGGTGGCACGATCATCTTTCCGATGGTGGAGCAGTGCAAGGAGCTCTCCCTCGAATTGATGTCGTTTGACGTGGCGCCGCAGCAGAGCCTCTATACCAACCAAGGCGTCGCGGTCACCGTGGAAGCCGTGGCGCAGCTCAAAGTGAAGTCTGATCCGGTGTCTATCCGTACCGCGGCCGAGCAATTTCTGACCAAGCGCCCGGACCAGCGCGAAGGTCTTATCCGCCTGGTGATGGAAGGGCATCTGCGCGGCATCATCGGTCAACTCACGGTCGAGCAGATCGTGAAGGAGCCGGAAATGGTTGGCGGGCACATGCGCTCCACGTGCGCCGACGACATGAGCAAGATGGGGCTCGAAGTCGTGAGTTTCACCATCAAGGAAGTGCGCGACAAAAATGAGTACATCACCAACATGGGCCGCCCGGACATCGCGCGCATCAAGCGCGACGCCGAAGTAGCCGCCGCCGAAGCCGATCGCGATATCGCCATCAAGCGCGCGGAAGCGTCACGCGCTTCGGCGATTGCCAAGGCACAAGCAGACCAGGAACGCGTTGCGGCGGAAACCGCTTCGATGGCCAAGCAGGCGGAAGCCGAGCGCGACTTGGACATTAAAAAAGCCAACTACCTGGAAATCAGCAAAAAGGCCCAGGCGCAAGCCGATAAGGCCTATGAAATCGAAACCAACCGCCAGCAACAGACCGTTATGCTCGAGCAGGTGCGTATCCAGCAGGTTGAACGCGAAGCGCAGGTGAAGGTGCAGGACGCCGAAATCACGCGCCGCGAACGAGAGCTGATCGCCACCGTGCTGAAGCAAGCGGAAATCGAACGGCAGCGCATCGAAACGATCGCCAACGCCGAACGCCAGCGCCTGATCAGCGAAGCCGAAGGCCGCGCGTCTTCCATTCGCGCGCAAGGAGAAGCCGAAGCCGAGATCATCTTCAAGAAGGGTGAAGCGGAAGCCCGCGCGATGAACGTTAAGGCGGAGGCCTTTCAGGAATACAACCAGGCCGCCGTGTTGGACAAGCTGATCACCGGTTTGCCGGAAGTGGTTCGCGCACTGAGCGAACCGCTGAGCAAGGTGGACAAGGTGACCATCGTTTCGACAGGCAATGGCGATGCCGCGGGAGCGTACAAGCTCACCGGCGACATTACTAAGATTGCGGCGCAGGTGCCCGCGCTCTTCGAGGCCCTCTCTGGCATGCAGATGTCGGAGTTGCTGAGCAAGGTGCGCATGATCGGCGACAAGGCGCCCAAGCCCGAGCCGCCCTCGGTGAAGGCCTAACCACATTCCGCCGGAGCGCGTCAGAAGGCGCGCTCTGGCGCTTCTCTCACGACGGGGGATTTCAATGGAGGAAAGGGTCATGAGTCTGACGTTGCAGCAGAAGCGGGGACTGTTCTGGGCGCTGGGGATACTCATCATGCTGACTCTGAGCAGTGTCGCCTGGGCCCAGATCAACACTGCACTGACACATTGCTTCTCGTTGTTTTGAGTTCATTGGCCTGGCCGGTCCTCAGACCGGCCAGGCCCGTAGCTCACCCCTTCAGGGGTGAGGGTTCCCCGTTCGGCGAGGTGATTGCCGGCGTTGTGGAAACCCTCAGGTCTGAAGGCCTGGGCTACAAATCTTCGGTAATTTGGAAAGGAGCAGCACCATGGGACTCTTAGAACGCGTCAGCACTTTAATTCGGGCCAATCTCAACGATATGGTCGATCGCGCGGAAGATCCGGAAAAAATGATCAAGCAGGTGATTCTGGATATGGAGAATCAATACCTGCAGGTCAAGACGCAGGTGGCCGTGTCGATCGCCGATCAGCACATTCTTGAAAAGAAACTTCACGAGCAGGAAGACACCGCCAAGGACTGGATGCGCAAAGCGGAAGTCGCCGTGGACAAGACGCAGGACGACCTGGCGCGGGCCGCACTCGACCGCTATCAGACTGCGCTGCGGCTCACCCAAAGCTTCCAGGAACAGGTCAACGACCAGAAAGCCCAGGTGGATACCTTGAAGAACGCGTTGGTAAAGCTGGAACAGAAGCTGGACGAAGCCAAGTCCAAGCGCGAAATGTTGATGGCCCGCCACCGCCGCAGCATCGCGCTCGATAAAGCCGCCAAAGCCCAGGTCGCGGTTGGCGAAGGCTCAAAGAGCGCCACGTTTGACCGCTTGAAGGAACGCGTGCAGCACACGGAAGCGACAGCCTCGGCGGAAATCGACCTGCTTCACGACGACATGGCCGAGAAGCTGAACCGCCTCGACCGCGACACCGAGGTCGAGCGCCTGCTCAACGACCTGAAGACACGAAAGGGCATACCGGCGTAGCCGGGCGATCGGTCGCTGGCTGACGCGGGAGGCGAGTGACGGACGTTTGTGAGGTCAGGTGTGGAATTTCCTGTTCGTGCTCGCCATGAGAATCCTCGGCTGGTTGGGTCTCAACGTGAAGAACCGAGTCCGGCCGAGATTGTTCCGTTCGGCCGTTACGGTGGCGGCGATTGGACCGGCCATCCCATCGGCTTTCTCATCGTCGTGGGGCTGCTCTTGATGGGACTGGTCGGCCTTCCCGGGTTTCGCTGGTTTTTCGCGGCATCGCTGGCACTCGGTGGAGCACTTGGTCTCATCCTTACGCGACTCCATCGGTAAGATCCCGAGCGGGCGGGAGTCCTCAATCAATGCGGGATAGCAGGATGGTTGCCCCCAGTGACCCACCAAATGGAGGCGACCCAGAAGGCTACCCCGATGGTGGCCGCTAGTCCGAAGGCTTTCATGCGTTCAATCCCATCGACTTCTTCGAAAACGATCATCAGGACGGCGATCCCGCCGAGTCCCGCGAGCGCGTCGCCCCAGACGGGCACGATCAGTAGGCACCGGAATAACTGTCCAAGCATGTATGCGCGCATGACGCCGAGGTAGCTGCCTCTGGCGTCAAAGAAAAGCTTCGCCAATTGGTGCGAGAGCCCCACCTGCAGAATGATCCACGCCAGTGTGTATGCCAGGGTCTGCGGGTAACGGGTTGCCATCAAACCCCATGGAATGGGATAGCCCAGCTGCACGCTCCTCTGTGCCAGCAATCCGAATGGAATGGCGGTTCCAACGGCCAGAATTAGCAAGCCGTAGAGCAGTGAGTTGTTGTCCCGGGAAGCGCGGCGCACCGCAGCGTCGTCCCAGATCATAATCTTGAATGCTTCATCGAGATAGTAGAGGGGCGCGAACCGGACTTTTGGCGGCGGAGCCGTTTCCTCCGCTGCGACTAAAGGCGCGATCCCCGCACAATTGTGGGTCAAACCATATTCCTGTTCACAAACGCTACATTGGCTCATGAGTACCTACCAGAACAGCAGGCGAGACTCTAACATAACTTTCCCCCGTTAAATCAAATTGCTTTGAAATGCTGCACGGAGGCAGTGGCCGTGACAAAATAGCAGCGATGAATCCATGGATGATTGGCATGCCGTCGTCGATTGCGGCGGGGCTTGCAGGATTGACCGCCTACGGAGCTGCGTATCCGCGGGCACAGCTTTTTGGGCCCACACTTTGCCGTACCGGAGCGCCGAACAAACTGGCGATTACGTTTGATGATGGGCCGAATCCTGCGATTACGCCGAAGTTGCTGGACCTGCTGGCGAAGCACAACGCCCGGGCGACGTTTTTTCTGGTGGGGAAGTTTGTTCGCGAGTGCCCCGAAATGACCAGGGAAATTCTGGCGCGGGGGCACGCTCTCGGCAATCACACCGATACGCATCCCAATCTGTTTTTGTGTGGCCCACAGAAAAGCGAGGAGGAGTTGAAGCGTTGCGCCGATGCGATTCGCCTGGCCGCCGGAGTTGAGCCGCGCTGGTTCCGGCCACCGTTTGGCTTTCGCAGTCCATGGCTAAGCCAGATCGTGAACCGCCAGGGAATGCGGACCGTGATGTGGACTCGCATCCCCGGCGATTGGCGTGGGAAGCCGGCGGAATGGCTGATCAAGCGGATGAATCCGATCGCCGAGAATGCTCGCCGGAAATTGCCGCCACGGACAGGTTACGGCGGCCTCACCGGCGACATTCTCTGCCTGCACGACGGGAATCACCGCCACCTGAACGGCGACCGCGCCCACACCCTGTCGGCGCTCGAGTATTGGCTGCCGCGCTGGAGCGATTTGGGGCTCGAATTTGTTACAATGGACGAAACTTTTAGCAAGACAGTCGAGGCCTAATGGACGAACGAAGCTTTTACACGGAAAAGGAAGAGATACGCAAGGTCAAGCTGGTATGCCCCAGTTGCCGCGGCGAATTTGAAGCACCGGTGCGCTGGAAGGTCTGCCGCAAGAGGAAAGAACTTCCCCGCGGCGCGGGCGAAGAAGACCGCCGCAAGTTCGCGAAGGCAACGTCCTACATGGTGCGGCTGGAAGATCTGGTAGCCTGCTACAAGTGCCGAAAGCGCTTCGAACTTACGGGGCAGTCCACCGTGCTCATCAATGACAATCTCGGCGACCCGAATGAGGATCCCGAGAATTTTGGGAATCGGTAACGCAGGAGCGAACAGCGGTCAGGTAGCAGTGATCCCGAACCTGGTTCTCGCTGAATTGGGGCGCGTGCGACTCCTTTAGATTTCC
The DNA here is from genome assembly GCA_013289665.1 of Acidobacteriota bacterium. Classification (GTDB taxonomy): domain Bacteria; phylum Acidobacteriota; class Terriglobia; order Acidiferrales; family UBA7541; genus Acidiferrum. The sequence goes on from JABCZN010000007.1 coordinate 75,592, forward strand.
GGATACATCTCAAAAAACGCGTCAATCGACTGGCGAAAGGTGTCTTCAATTTCTTCCTTGCTGCCCTCGATCAGGTGCATCGCAACGCGCGCGGTCCTCCCGCTCTTCAAGACCACCATGGCTTCCTTCACTTCTCCCAAGTCGTCCACCGGCAATAACCTCATGCCATAAATCAGAGCCAATTTCGCCATCCTGTTCCTCCTCGCAACTTCCCCAGACTAGGCGGCTCTGGCGTTCCGGTCAAACCGCCTGTTTTGCCCTCTCACTGTCATTTATTTCCTGCGCTTCGATGTAGGATTTCCTCATCGCCCGCCTTTCTGGCCGTTCCGCGTCTTGCCTATCTGCAATTCCTGCTATCCATTCGGCAAAGCTTCTTCCAAGCGGCCTGCCGTGATATTGGAAAGAAAGTTGCTTTCTGAAGATTGCGAGACATCGGCATATCGGGGGGAATAGAACATGAGACGCCTCCATTTGATCTTGGCAATGCTCGTTTGCGTGTTATTTCCGGGAATTCTTCCCGCTCAGGCGGAACTTCCCCCAGAATCTGCCTCGGGTGCTTCGGTGGAACTTCCCCAAACTCCGGACTCCGCACCCACCAGTGTCGCTCAAGCAGAAAAGCCCCGAGTGCGAATCTGCCGGCATGCCTTCTACAGCTCCGCTCGCCGGCATCCGGTCACGCCGCGCGAAGTATCCCTGCGCGAAGCCGTGCAGTCGCTTGGCACCGACGGGCACCGCTTCGTCCGCTGCGAACTGAAAGATGGCTCGCGCTTCACGGGGGGTATCAAGAGCATCCAGTTCGCGGCTTTCACAATTTCACAGGGCATAACCGGCGTCCGCCAAATCAATTATTCGGATCTGAAAGAACCGCCTCGGCCCGGCGCCGCCGTCGTTGCGCACTTCGCCAACGGTTTGAAATGGACGGCAGTGGTCGCGGCCTCTATCGCGGTCTCGCCGCTGGTCATCCCTTTGCTCGCCTTGATTTTCACGGGGGTTATCAACGATTAATTGCGTGCGCTTCTCTCGATTGGCGGCTAGTTAGTTTGCCTTCATGTCCCCGAAAATTCACTAATCCCTGCAAGCATCTCTGTGTCAGAATCTGGCATCGCAGGAAGTACACGGAGGAAGCCGATGAAATACCGCCTGCTCGCAGCAAGTTTGCTGGTCGCCCTCTCAGGCAGCGCGCCGGCCTTTGCGCAGGCCCCGGAGGGGCCGCAGCCCGATCCGCCGACTCCTGCCGCGCGGCCTGCTCCCGCGCCCTCTCCACGCGCGGCCGGCAACGGGCAAACGATCACCGTGCCCTCCGGCACCCGGCTCGGCGTGACTCTTGAGAATGGCATTTCGACCAATTCCGCGAAGCCGGGCGACTCGGTTTATTTCCGAACCTCGTTTCCCGTAACCATGAACAACAAAGTGGTGATCCCGGTCGGCTCGTATTTGCGGGGAGAGGTCACCGACTCCAAGCGGCCCGGGCGAGTGAAGGGTAAGGGAGAACTCCGCATCCGGCTGAACACGCTGATTTTTCCGAATGGCTACACCGTTGATCTGAACGCCGAGCCGCACAGCACTGACGGCGGGGGAACGAAAACGGATTCCGAAGGCAAAATTACCGGTCCTGGCGGCAAGGGCAAAGATGCGGAAACAATCGCGACCACAACAGTCGCAGGTGCAGGCATCGGCGCTATCGCCGCAGGAGGCAAGGGCGCGGGTATTGGCGCGGGCATCGGCGGAGTTGCTGGGCTGGCGGCCGTGCTGCTCTCGCGCGGACCCGAGGCACAATTGCCCCGCGGTTCTTCGATGGATCTGGTGCTGGAGCGCGACCTGCAATTGGAAGCGGAGCAGGTACATTACACCAACGTCGGGCAGCCGAACACCGTAATCGTCCAGCCAATCCAGCAGTAATAGAAAAGGCTGGTTATGCGCCGCGGCTCTGGCGCACACGCTGAAAACGCATCGGGCTGAATGGCGCCCAGTCCTCGCTTACTTTTTGCGTGGTCACCCATTCGCGAATCAGCCGGGCCGTAACCGGTGTGAGCAAAATCCCGCTTCGAAAATGCCCGGTGGCGATCAGCAAACCGTCCAGATCCGTTGGCCCGAGGATCGGAAGATGGTCGGGGGAATCCGGCCGCAAGCCTGCCCAGGTCTCTTCAATACGCGCGGATTCGAGCGCTGGCACCAGCTTCGTCGCACCGCTCAGGATTCGCTTCATACCCGCCACGGTCACGCTGCGGTCGAAGCCTTCATATTCCACGGTTGAGCCGGCGATGATTCTGCCGTCATTCCGCGGCACCAGATACATATGCCCCAACCACAAATCTTTTTTAAGATTCACCGAGTCGCAGCGCAGCGCCATCATCTGGCCTTTGGCTGGAGTTACCGGTGCGTACGCCGCCACGCCTTTGATGCGCGCGCTGAAGCATCCGGCTGCGATCACTGTCCAGCGCGCCTCCACGCGGCCGCTTTGAAGTTCGAGACCCTTGCAAACATCACCGTCGGTCCACAAAGCCTCTGAGCCATTACCGGCAAAAATCTCCACGCCTTTGCGGCGCGCCGCTTCCAGCGTGGCTTCGGTGAACAGCCGGTTATCCAGCGAGGCTTCATCGGGCCGGTGAACGGCGGCGCGCAGCTCGCTTGTTAGTGCAGGCTCGATTCGACGCGCTTCTGGGCCGCTCAGCGCTTCCGCGCGTAGACCTGCGCCACGGTGCAGCGCCAGGATTTCGTCGATCTCGGCCTGCCCCGTTTCATCGAGCAACAGGTCCAGTGCCCCATCCTTGCGATAACCAACCGACCGGCCGGTTAAGTCTTCAACGCGCCGGATGAATTCCGGATACAAGCGCACGCTGGCCAGGCTGATGGGCAGCAGGGAAGCCATCTCTGAACTTTCCGGTGCGGGAGAAATCATGCCCGCGCTGGCCCAGGAAGCTTCACGGCCGGGATTCTGTGCGTCGAATACCGCGACGCGCAACCCTTCAGCAGCCAATTCGAACGCAATCGAAGCGCCGATAAGGCCACCGCCGGCCACCACTGCATCGTAGGGTTTCATGGACTTATTCTAGCGCAACGCTTGCCCGGAAACGGTGACTGGTAAACACGCTCAAGGGTTCGGGGCAAATTCTTTTGAAAGGACTTCTGCCTTCTTGGCCTGCGAGCGAGCGCGTTGCCAGTCATTATTTTTCATCGCCTCCCGTGCGCTGTCCAGGAAGCCGCGTATCTTGGAGACCAGATCCTGCTGCCCGGTGTCCAGCGTCTTGCCCTGCGTGAGACCCAGATTCCTCTCGGCCACGATAAGGCTTTGCTGTGTTTCCGATTTCGCCGCCGACAACTGCTCGTCGCTCAGTTCTGGGGCAATAATGGGTTCGCGGGGCTTTTCGACCGCCGCGGGGCCCGGGGCCGGCGCAGCGGCAACACGCGGCCTGGCCGGCGTCCCTCGTGGAGCAACGAGACGCGGCACGAGCTCCACTTCAAAGGGAATATCCGGTGGTTCGGTCAGGCTGATTTCGAGCGGCTGCGGCACGATGGGATGGTTCATGGCCAGACGATTGACTGGGAAGGAAGGGCGTTTCCTCTCGAGGCATCCGCCGCAGACCAGCGCACAGACGCACGCGAGCAGTAGGAATTTTTTCGGCGAAAGCTCGTTGGTGTGAATCAGGGCGGGGATGATCTGCATGCTTAAGCGGCGAGCGGCAACTCGATCCGAAATGTGGTTCCGCGGCCAACCTCCGAAGTAAAGTCTATCGAACCGTTATGAAGCTGCACAATTCGGAAGGTGCTGGCAAGTCCGATGCCGCTACCTCCCGGCCGCGTTGTAAAGAAAAGTTGAAACACCTTCTGTTTGTCCTCCGTTGGAATTCCTTTTCCGGTGTCCCCCACGGTGATTTCCGCCATTTCTCCGCGCCGGCTCAGCGTTAATTGCAATTGCCCACCGGTCGGCATGGCTTCGACCGCATTCAGCACCAGGTTCAGCACCGCCTGCTTCAACAAATCGCGGTCCACAAAAACCTCGGGGATTCCGATTGGCAGGAGCCGCGCCACCTGCACGTTCGCTTTCTGGAGTTGCGGCTGCGCTACTTCGAGCACTTCCCGCAGCAAGTCGGCAAGCTGTGTCGGTTCGAGCCGCACGTCCATCGGGCGCGAAAAATCCAGGAAGCGTTTCACGACTGCGTCAAGACGGTCAATCTCCACATCGAGCACGTGCACCGCCTGCAGCGCAGCGCCATCCGCATCGGCGGGCAGCGATTCTTTCAGGTTTTCCAGCCAAAGCCGCATCGAGTTCAGCGGATTCTTCACCTCGTGCGCTACGCCCGCCGTAATGCGCCCCACTGCGGCCAGGCGCTCACTCACCTGCAATTGCGTGTTGATGCTTTCAATCGAATCCAGGTCTCGCAATGTTATCAGGGCGCCCATCCGGTCGCCGGCGCCCTGGATTTCCTGAACGTTCACGCCGACGCGCCTGCGGCCCGCCGCCGTGTCCACTTCGGTCTCGGATGCCACTTCGGTCAATTGGTCGCCATCGAGATGCAACGCCGCAAACAGAGGATGTCCAGGCGGGAAAATATCTGTCACCAGCCGGCCAAGGAAATCCGCAGCGGGCGCGCCGAGAAACTTTTCGGCTGCGGGGCTCACCATCACCGCGCGCGCATCTTTCGTGAAAAGCAGCAACCCGTCTTCCAGTCCGGCCATCACGGAGTTCATGTTTTCGCGAAGGGAACTAAAGATTTCGTGCACGCCGCGCAATTGCTGCCCCACCTGCAGGATTTTCTGGCGCACCTGGCCAAGTTCATCCGTGCTGCCGCCCGGCTCCTTCGCCGAATTTGCGGGAGCGTCGTATACGCCGACGGAAATGCGTTCCAGCTGCGCCAGGATGTCACGGATGGGGGCAAGCGCCGCGCCACTCACCACCGCGGCCAGAAAAGTCGAAAGTACCAGCGCCAGCAACGCGATTGAGCCCCAACGCTGTAAGCGCGGCTTTATATCGTTGAACAAGAGAACCGTTGAGACGGCAACGCGCACTTCCCCAAACGGATTTCCGCGCAGCTTAAAAGGGTAATCCACTTCGTAGATGCGTGCCTGCTCGGCGAGGGCTCGCACCTGGCGGACAAAGGAGCTTTGAACCAGCTGGGAGAACGGAGGCTTGCGCAGCGCGGTTTTCCCCAACAGTGTCGGATCGCTCGAAACAAGGACTACATCATCCTTGTCTACGATAGTCACTTCATAGATGGATGGCGAATCGGTCGCCGATTGCAGGCGCGAAGTGAGCCCTTCACTGATTTCGAAAGCGTGGGCCACATAATCGTGGATTTCCTGGGGATCTTCCGATGCCGGGCGCAACCCCTGGGCCTTCGCGTCTTCCAGCGCGTGGCGCGCGGAATCGAATGCTTCGCGCGCCAGTTCATTCGCGCGTTTGTCGGTGTCGTGGAGAACCTGTTGCAGGAGCAGTTCTGAAAAAACCAGCGACAACACCGCGGTGGACAGGAGCACCAGCCCCGTCATGATCATCGTCAGTTTTGCTCGCAGCCCAAGCTGCATACCTGGCTAGGACTCCGTTTCTGTTTTCTCGCTGCCGTATTCCTTTAGTTTGTTGTGCAGTGTCTTCAGACTGACGCCCAGCAGTTCGGCCGCGCGTGTCTTGTTGTTCCCTGTTGCCTGCAGCGTTTGCAGGATCAGTTCGCGCTCCATCGCGTCTACCGTGGTGCCCACGGGGAATTTGATGGAAGACAAATCGCTCGGGCCCTTGCTCGCAACCTTGCCGAATTCGCCGGGCAGGGAACTTCGTGAAATCAGATCCTTTTCGGACATGATCGCGGCGCGCTCCAGCACGTTGCGCAATTCACGGATATTTCCCGGCCAAGTATGGCTCATGAAAATGTCCAGCACTTCGGCGCCGATGCCGCGCACGCTTTTCCCATGCTTTGCGTTGATGTCGCGCAAGATGTGCTCGGAAAGCAGCGGGATGTCGTCCTTGTGGTCGCGCAGCGGCGGCAGGTGGATGTGAAATACATTCAGGCGGAAATAGAGGTCCTGGCGCATTCCTCCGTTGGCGACGGACTGTTCCGGATCTTTGTTGGTCGCGGCGAGCACACGCACGTCTACCGGCGTTTCCGTTTTGCTGCCCAGCCTCCGCACCTTGCGGTCTTCCAGCACGCGCAGCAGCTTCGCCTGCGTCGGCGCGGGCATTTCGCCGATTTCGTCGAGCAGCAAAGTGCCACCGTCGGCCAGTTCGAAGCAGCCGATGCGGCGTTCCGCGGCGCCGGTGAACGCGCCGCGCTCGTGACCGAAAATCTCGCTCTCCATCAGCGTTTCGGGAATCGCGGAGCAATTGATGGCCACAAACGGCCCGGTCGCTCGCGGTGAAAGCTTATGGATCGTGCGCGCCACGATCTCCTTGCCGGAGCCTGTCTCTCCCGTGATGAGCACCGAGGCGGAACTTGGCGCGGCCATTTCGATGATGCGCATCACTTCCTGCATGGGCTTCGAGCTGCCAACGATGTCGCCCAGCCGCCCGGCTTCGCGCAACTGGCGCTGCAAAACCACGAGGTTTCGCGCGTCGTGTGCCTTGCTTAAGGCGCGATCCAGCAAAGCGCGGAGTACCGGCCCCTTCAACGGCTTCTCGATGTACCAGAACGCTCCGGACTCGATCGCGGCTACCGCGCGTTCTTCGCTCCCCTTGCCCGTGATGATGATCGCCGGAACCTCGTGGATTTCCTCACCCAGTTGTTTTAGCAGGTCCAGGCCGTTCATGCCCGGAAGCTCCACATCCGCGATCAACGTGTCCGGTTGGAAGTTGGAAAATCTCGCAAGAGCGTCTTCGGCCGTGCTCACGCCCAGTACTTCGTATCCCCACCGCTGCAACAGCTGTTCATAGCCCTTGCGCGCGTTGTCCTCATCCTCGACGATCAGGATGCGGTCCTTGTGCTCGCCGGTTTCCACCGTCCGTACCGCTTTACTTTCGTCGCCCATGCGCCTGTGCCTCGTCTCCTCACACCAGGAATCTATTGTCGCACTTTGGGTGGGTGAAACGACTCTAACAAGCACACTCCCGCTTGCCAAGCAGGGCCTGCCCCAGCGAGGTTGGGGCGGCGTCCCTCCTCCTCCGGTACCAGAATGAAATGTCCGGGTGCTATTGACCTCTGGGAGTGTTCGCGATGGGTTGGATTCGAACAACTTGAAGCTTAGAGCCAGAGACAAAAGCGAGGGTGGGAGGGTCGTCCGGTGCAAAGGAAAGCGCGAGTATTTGAGTGCCCAGGGGAACTCTTGCCACCGGTTCTGGGCGGGAAGCTTCCCAGACGAGAAAAAGGATTTCATCATCCCAAAATGTAATATCCAACGTCATTACGTCCACCAATAGGTGCGAAATCCATGGCTGATGCTTGAATCCCACCGCAAAGTAACGCCCTGCAGCCGATACGGCAACCGGACGGGTAAGGTTCGTGCGATCCCGCGGCTGGATACGCTCCGAGCGCGCCACCCTCTCAGGAGACGTGCAGGGCCGCGCCGTCATTCCTCCCGCGGTGCGGCTTGACAACAATCTCCACATCCTGATTAAGAGCCACCAGGAAACGCAAAAGCCGTTCGACAGAAAACTGTCTGAAATCACCCCGCAGCATCTTGGAAACGTCGGGCTGTTTAACACGCAGCAGATCGGCCGCTTCGGCTTGCTTAAGACCACGATCCTTCATAATACTGTCGATTTTGAAGACCAGTTGTGCCTTCACCAAATGCTCCCCGGCATTCGGAATCCCGAGGTCCTTGAATACGTTCCCGCTTCCAATCTCGTGAGATTTCTTGCTCATAGCTTTTTCCCTTTGGCTATTCGTTCCGCTTCGCGCAGGCGCTGCTCGATAAGTTCCATGTCTCGGCGCGGCGTTTCACGCCCGCTTTTCGACTGTCCACTGACCAGCTTCGCTGGCCGGCTGTCGCGCTGGACGGAATTCCTGTCAACGAAATGACCAGCGGCCACATTGCCAGCAAAACGATTCTCGGTGATTGCTGTTCGCTCATCGTGCGGCGACTTGGCTACGTTCCTTTGCCCTTCTTCATTCCTTCACCAGATACAGGGCGCGTCCCAATTCTAGTTCGAGCTTCGCGCCTTTGGGCAGCTCGATCTCCTGGCCGCGCCCGGCTTCTGTTAGGTAGGCTTCGAGGGCTCCAAGGGCCGCGCCCTCTGCGGCTTCTCGCTTGTTCTTGTCTTTCACGCCATGCATCGCTCCCATAGCGGCGCCCGCCGCTGCGGCTTGTGCGGCGTCCTTCTGGGTGCTGCTGCGTCCCTCGATCACGCCTTCCTGCAGCGGGCTAGACTTGATGCTGTGGTCGCCCGGCACCGAAGCCACCTCGGCGACGATGGGCAGCTTCCCGAAGCGGGTCTGGATTTCGTCGAAGGTCAGCCAGATTTTCGCGCGGCCTGTTGTTCCGGCGGGATCGACACGGCTGACGTGCCCGACGATTACCGCGCCGGGCGGCAAATAATTACCTTGACCGGCTTCGAGGGGTTCCAGCGTGCGCACGTGGAACGCCTGATTCTTATGAACTTCCTTCGTGTTCAGGTCGTTTTCGAGCCGCACAAGGAAATGCGTGCCGGGGACGACCGCAAAGGTTTCCGCAGGCAAGCCGTGCCGCTCGCCGTCGGCGGCATGTGCGTCCGCGCGCGAACTGGGCGTCTCGGCCTGCAATTCGTCCCGGCTAATTACCGGAGCCTCTTGTGCAGCTGCGATTGACGAGAATGCTAAGGCTATAGCAGCTCCAAATGCCCCAACCGCTAGAATTCGCTTGGATTGAAATTTCATGAACTAACCTCCCGAATTGGGTTCGAGCTAGAAGGAGCACTCCTAAGTCCACGCCTCCACTTCCTGTCCACACGCATCATATTGATAGAAAAGGAGATAAATTGCGGGTAGTCAGGGGCAGCCGGAGGCCTGTGTCTGTTGTTGCCTGCAGGGGTGTCGGAGCAATCTTGCAGGCCCTTCTCGCTGCCCTTATGTTGCTCTAGCGGTTCGGACGTCGAACGGCGTGTAACTAAGCGCCGGATTGCTACTCTCAGGTTGTAGGAGACGCTCAGGAAATGCCGATGCACGAGAAATCGAGACTGACGAACGCGGATGTGACACCCAGAGCGGCCTACCAGAACAGGCGAAAGTTTCTTCGAAACGCCGGGCTGGCGGCTGCGGCCTCGCTCGCGGGCCGCGAGTTTTGGGAGCTTGCTTCACCGTCCTCCCATGCCATTGCTGGAACAAAACTCAACGGGGTCTCAAAAAGCCCGTTCAGCACCACGGAGAAGCAGAACAGCTACGACGACGTCACGCACTACAACAATTATTATGAGTTCGGGATAGACAAGACCGAGCCGGCAAAAAATGCGCAAAGCCTGAAAACCTATCCCTGGACTGTTTCCATTGAGGGCGAGGTGAAGCGGCCCCGCCAGATCACCATTGACGAAATTCTAAAGCTGGCTCCCCTCGAAGAACGCATCTATCGCCACCGCTGCGTGGAGGCATGGTCGATTGTGGTGCCGTGGATTGGTTATTCCTTCAGCGTCCTCGCGAAACTAGTCGAACCTACAGAGCAGGCGAAGTACGTGGCATTTGAATCTTTCTATGACCGCAGGCAAATGCCCCAGGCGACGCATGCCGGGATCGATTTTCCTTACGTGGAGGGTTTGCGTCTGGATGAAGCGATGAATCCGCTCACGCTGCTTTGTGTCGGCATGTATGGAGAAACGCTGCCCAATCAGGATGGCGCGCCGGTTCGCATGGTGATTCCATGGAAATACGGATTCAAGAGCGCCAAGTCCCTGGTGAGGATTCGGTTTCAGAATGAACAGCCGCCCACGACCTGGAATCGCCTGGCGTCGGACGAATACGGTTTCTACGCCAACGTGAACCCCACCGTCGATCACCCGCGCTGGAGCCAGGCCAAGGAGCGGCGTCTGGGTGAATTTTTCAAGCGCGAAACTTTGCTATTTAACGGCTACTCGGATCAGGTGGCCAGTCTTTACACCGGTATGGACCTGAAGAAATACTACTAACCTCTCGGGCATTCATGCGCAAACTTCTGATCGGCAGGTGGACCAAAGCCGGCATTTTTCTTGCCTGCCTTTTGCCGCTGGCGTCGCTTCTCTGGCGCGGTCTCGATAACGGGCTGACCGCCAATCCAATTGAATTCGTCACCCACGCCACGGGCGATTGGACTCTGCGGTTTATTTTGTTCACGCTCTGTGTCACGCCGTTTCGGAGACTCCTGGATTTACCGGAATTGATCCGCTTCCGCCGCATGTTCGGACTCTTCGCTTTTTTCTACGGCTGCTTGCACTTCTCCACTTATATCTGGCTCGATAAATTCTTCGACCTGAAGGAAGTATGGAAGGACATTGCCAAGCGGCCGTACATCACCGTGGGATTTCTTGCGTTCGTCCTGCTGATTCCGCTGGCGATCACGTCCACGGCCGCGTGGATTCGGCGGCTCGGCGGCCGCAGCTGGCAGTTGCTCCACCGCGCGATCTACATCAGCGCGGTTGCCGGAGTGATTCACTATTACTGGCTGGTGAAATCGGCGGTCCTGCGGCCGCTGGCGTATGGCGCGACTGTTGTGGCGCTTCTGCTCTGGAGATTGGCCGCGAAATTCCGGTCACAGCCGGATGCGGAGCGGGGGAACCCGGCAAAGCCACAGCCACAAAACTCTCAAGCTTGAGATAGAAATCCGCGAATCCGCTTTAGCACACGGGAGTACATGGCTTGCGTGACCCGCCCGGTCTGCGTGTTTTGCTGGCTCGGATGATAAACACCGAAGAGCCGCGGCAAATCACGCGCAAAGGTGCATTCTGCGCCGTGGGAAAAACGATAGGCAGCTCGCGACGCGATTTGCCCGTGTTGTTTCAAAATTTCCAGGTAAGCGTCCCAGGCGATCTTCCCCAACGCCAGCACGGCGCGCGGCTGCAGGATTTCCAATTCCCTCTCCAGATACCCGCGGCAATGCAGAATTTCGCCTGGCAAAGGCTTGTTCGCGGGAGGGGCGCACCGCACCGCCGCCGCGATGTAGGTATCTTGCAGACGCAAACCGTCGTCACGGTCGAGGGAATTGGGCTGGTTCGCGAATCCTGCTTTGTGCAGCGCCTGGTACAGAAAATCGCCGGAGCGATCACCGGTAAAAACGCGGCCCGTGCGATTCCCTCCATGCGCAGCGGGAGCAAGTCCCAGGATGAAGAGATGTGCGTGCGGGTCGCCGAACCCGGGCACGCCGCGTCCCCAATAAGTCCATTCGCGAAACGCGCGCCGCTTCTCCTTCGCCACTTTTTCCCGGTATTTCACCAGGCGTGGACACTTCCGGCAGGCGCAAACCTCCTCTTGGACCGCTTTGAGGGCGGATTCCGCGTTCAACGTTTCCTCTTTAACACATCGGCCAGCACGACGGCCTGGTTCTGTTTTTCGTCGTTTCTTCCATAAAGCAGGGTGACTGTGGGGTGCTCGGATTCCAGTGCGCGAATTTCGTTCAACAAATCCTTCTTCTCCGCCAGTTCTTTCCGGTACCGCGTTTCAAAGTCGGGCCATTTCTTTGGGTCGTGGCCAAACCATTTTCGTAGCGCGTCGCTGGGCGCGATTTCTTTCATCCACAAATCCACCGCCGCGCGTTCTTTCGTCAGGCCGCGCGGCCACAGGCGATCCACAAGCAAGCGGAATCCATCTTCCCTGGCTGGCTTGTCGTAAACGCGCTTCACCCGAATCATGGCTGCCTCAGCGCAGAAAATTCAGCACTGTATCGTGCAGCACGCCGTTGGTACTCACGAAGCGGCCTTTGTAAATCGTTCGCTCGCCGTCAGCCGTGGTGGATTTGCCGCCCGCCTCTTCAACGATGATGCCGAGCGGCGAAAGATCCCACGGCTTCGAAATCCAATCCACGGCGCACTCGATCGCGCCTTCTGCCACCAGCATGTGTTGCCAGAAGCCGCCCATCGAGCGGCTGTTGCGCGCCGCGTCGGCCAGACGCCGCATGCGTTCCCGCGCTTGGGCGTCCTTGCTGGGTCCCGTGCCGGTGGTGAAAATCATGGACTCCGAAAGACTCCGCACCTGCGAGACATGGAGCCGTTGAGCCCGGCGCCAAGCGCCTTCGCCGCGGTACGCCCACCAGCGCGCTCCTTTTTCCAGTGCCGGCGCGCTGACCATGCCGGCCACGATTTCCGCGTCTTCCTCGATGCCAATAAGCGTTCCGAAAGTGGGGATGCCCCGTGTGAATTCCTCTGTGCCGTCAATCGGATCGATGATCATGCGCGCGCGTCCATTGGTTGCGGGGCCTTTCGGCGGTTCGGCGCTGGTCTCTTCGCCGACCACGTCAATCGGCAATCCGCTCGCCTCGACTTTCGCGATGGCCATCTGTTCAATGCGCTTGTCCGCTTGCGTGACGACCGTTCCATCCCGTTTGCGCTCCGCTCCCATCGCCCCGCCGCGGAAATAACTCATCGCGATCGCATCCGCCTCATTCGCGATAGCGTCCAACAACACCCCATATTTGGCCTTGCAACTCATCCGTTCTCCCACTCCCTCCCTTAGCGGCCCCGACTCGGTCAGGGCTAAGCTCAACCCTGCAGGCCACGCCCCGCAGAAACCAGCGGCAGAGCCTGATTTGACACGCTTGCCCTCACTCCCTAGCATACAAGTTCACCCCCATGAACGCCCATACCAACACGGGAACCGTCCTCGACCGCATCCTGGAAGCGCGCCGCGCCGAAGTGGATCACCGGAAGCGCGTGTTGCCGGAGACCGCGCTGAAATACGGCGTAAAAGCCGCTCCGCCGGTCCGTGATTTCGCCGCGGCCCTTTCGCGCGACGCCATTAACGTCATTGCCGAGCTGAAACCTGCGTCGCCCTCTCGGGGGATCATCCGCGATCCGTTTGACGCCCCCGCGCTTGGCAAATCGCTGGAAGCCTCCGGCGCCGCCGCGCTTTCCGTACTGACGGAGGGCGAATTTTTCCGCGGCTCTCTCAAAAACCTGCGCGACGCGCGAAAAGAAATTGCACTGCCTGTCCTGCGCAAGGATTTTATTTTCGATCCCTGGCAGGTCTGGGAATCGCGCGCGAATGACGCCGACAGTTTTCTGCTGATCGTCGCCGCACTTTCCGGTGAACAACTCCGCGATCTCCTCGGGCTCGGCCGGGAACTCGGGATGGAGCCGCTCGTCGAAGTGCATACGCACGAAGAACTCGACCGCGCTATGGCCGCGGGCGCCCGCATCGTTGGCGTCAACAATCGCGACCTCAAGACACTTAGCGTTCGACTGGAAACTTCCTACGAACTCATCGAGCAGATTCCCGAGGACTGCCTTGCGGTTGCCGAATCGGGGCTGCGCTCACACGACGATTTGAAAAAACTTCGCGCCGCCGGCTTCGACGCGTTTCTCATCGGCGAGCACCTCATGCTGGCGCCCGACCCTGCGGCGGCATTGCGCACCCTTCTTGTTCCGCCCACTCCCGGGAGATAGTTCTTCATGGTTCGGGTAAAAATCTGCGGTATCACGAATGTCGAAGACGCACTGCTCGCGTGCGAATTGGGAGCCGACGCCATCGGCTTGAATTTTTACAGCAAGAGCCCACGCTGCATTTCGCCGTACACGGCGAGCAAAATCATCCGAAAGTTGCCCCCGTTCGTCGCTGCCGTCGGCGTCTTTGTAAACTGGCAGGCTGCGCCCGTTACGACGCTGGCGAAAGCGCTTGGTCTGGCCGCCGCTCAGCTGCATGGCGATGAGCCGCCGCAGCTCATTGCTGAGATCGCGAAAAGGGTCTCCGTGATCAAGGCCTTCCATGTAGGGAAGGGAAGCGCGTTGCCCCATTTTGGGAAGTACCGTGGAGCCGCAGCCTTCCTGCTTGACGCCCCGCATTCCGGCCGATATGGCGGCACTGGCCATACAGCAGATTGGAGCGTGGCATGCACAGCAGCGAAATCTCATCGTGTTCTTCTTGCGGGTGGGCTGTCGCCCGAGAATGTCTTCGAAGCGATCCTCGCCGTTCGTCCGCATGCCGTGGATGTTACCAGCGGCGTCGAATCAAAGCCCGGCAAGAAAGATCCCATCAAGCTCCGGGCCTTCTTTGACGAAGTCATTCGCGCCAATCGAGCTCTTACGAATGCAGAACTCCCGGCTGCATTCGACGCAGCCGACAACGACCCATTCCCTGGTGTCTGGGAACTCGACCCGGATACTTTGGACTATCAGGCTGGGAGTCCCGGCCAGCGGGCTCTTTACATCATTGAGCGCTCGCCGGAGGGATTGCGATTCCATCTCGACGGCGACGATGCGCATGGAAAGCGGATGACGTTCAGCTATGGCGGAGCGTTGGACGGCCGGGAACAACCGATTCCTTCGAGTGACGCTGTGCTGATCCTCACCCGCCACAGCAAAAACCTGATTGAAAGTGCTCTCAAGCGTGACGGCAAAATAGTGGATCGTTGGACACGCGAAATCCTGCCAGGCCGCGATACCATGCGCATCACGCAGCATGTCGTTCGACCGGACGGCAGCGAAGCGCGCAACGTCAGCATCTACACACGCAGGAAGTAAACCCACTCCTGAGGGCCACCCGGGTCATGTCGCCTTTTTGCCTCGATATGCGACAATAATAGTTTCCATGAGTACCCGACTAACCATTCCTGCATCTGTTCCAGGCCGCTTCGGGCCTTATGGCGGCCGCTACGTTCCCGAAACGCTGATGGTGCCGCTCTACGAACTCGAGCGTGCTTACGAGCTTACAAAAACTGACCCTGTCTTTCAGGCTGAGTTCCAATCGCTGCTCAAGAATTTCGCCGGGCGCCCCACGCCTCTGCAGTTTGCTGCGCGCCTCACAGCCAAGCTCGGTGGCCCGCGCATTTACCTGAAACGGGAAGATTTGCTGCACACTGGCGCGCACAAAATCAATAACGCCATTGGCCAGGGATTGCTCGCGGTGAAAATGGGCAAGCCGCGGATCATCGCGGAAACCGGCGCGGGCCAGCACGGCGTCGCCTCGGCCACAGTCGGCGCGCATCTCGGATTGCAGTGCACCGTTTACATGGGCACGGAAGACATGGCCCGCCAGGCGCTCAACGTCGCGCGCATGCGGATGGTCGGCGCGGAAGTCATCGGCGTGGAATCCGGCAGCAAGACGTTGAAAGACGCCATCAACGAAGCCATGCGCGACTGGGTGACCAACGTGCGCGGCTCGCATTATCTGCTCGGCTCCGTCCTTGGCGCACATCCTTATCCGACGATGGTGCGCGATTTTCAAGCGGTCATCGGCCGCGAAGCCCGCCAACAGATCCTCGCTGCGGAAAAGCGACTGCCCACGCATTTATACGCTTGTGTCGGCGGCGGCTCCAATTCGATTGGCTTGTTTTTCGAATTTCTGGAAGATGTTGACGTGAAAATGGTAGGCATCGAAGCCGGCGGCCGCGGTAGCGGCCTGGGCGAACACGCCGCACGCCTGGCTGCGCATCAGGGCTTCACGGGGGCGCGTCCCGGCGTTCTGCAGGGTACCTATACATACGTTTTGCAGAACGAAGACGGCCAGATCGCGACGACGCATTCCATTTCCGCCGGTCTCGACTATCCGGCCATCGGCCCGGAACACGCATGGCTCGCCGATCAGCACCGCGCCGAATACGCCGCCGTTGACGATCAGGCGGCGCTCGATGCGGCCAAGCTTCTTTCGCGCACCGAAGGCATTATTCCTGCGCTCGAATCCGCGCATGCCATCGCTGGCCTCATCGAACGCCTACCGCAGTTCAAGCCCAGCGACTTGGTCATCCTCAATCTCTCCGGCCGCGGCGACAAGGACATGGACACCTATAAGCGGCTGCTTTAATCTGCCAACACCAATGACCAGCTCGTTCCAAAACTCGACCCGTATCTCGAAGCGCTTCGCCGAACTGCGCGCCGCCGGCGGGCTTGGCATTGTCGCGTACGTCACTGCCGGCGATCCGTCACTCGATGCAACGCACAAATTTGTTCTCGCTCTGGCGGATGCTGGCGCCGACGTGATCGAACTTGGGGTTCCCTTCAGCGATCCGCTGGCCGACGGTCCAACGATTCAACGGGCTTCAGAACGCGCCCTGAAAGCGGGCGCATCGCTTGCCGGTGTTCTCGAATTGGTGCGGCGTGTTCGCGACACCAGCCAGGTGCCGCTGGTTCTGTTCACTTACTTCAATCCGATCCTGCAGATGGGTCTCGAGAAATTTGCTGCAGACGCCGCTCAAGCCGGAGCCGACGGCGTGCTCGTCACCGATCTGACGCCCGAAGAGTCGGAAGATTATCGCCGCATCATACATGCCCAAAATCTCGATACCATTTTCCTGGCGGCCCCGACATCGGATGATGGGCGTCTCCTGAGAATCTCGGCTTGCTCCTCCGGCTTTCTCTATCTCATCTCCCGCACCGGAGTAACGGGTGCGAAAGACTCGCTCCCCGACGATCTTCCCGGCTTGCTGCGCCGCGTCCGCCACTTCACGGAATTGCCCATTGCCGTGGGCTTCGGCATTTCGCTCCCCGGCCACGTTTCAGTCCTCGGTGGCCTTGCGGATGCGGCAGTGGTGGGCTCGGCACTGGTCTCTGAAATTGAAAAGGCTTCCTCGGTCGAGGCCGCCTGTGCCGCGCTCCGCGACCGGGTCAAAGTACTGAAGGAAGCCGGCTGCCGCGGACTGTCCCGGCGTGAGGCCACGATATGAACATCTCCGACTGGCGGCAGCGAATGGATGAGATTGACAAGAAACTCGTCGAGTTATTGAATGAGCGCTCCCGATGCGCGCTGGAGGTTGGGCGCCTGAAGCAGGCTGCGGGCATGCCGATTTATCAGCCGGCGCGTGAGAACGAAGTGCTATCCAACGCCGCGCGCAACAACCGCGGTCCGCTGACGAATGCCGCGATTCGCCGTTTGTTCGAACGCATCATTGACGAAGCGCGCTCCGCCGAACGCGTCGCCATGCGTGGCGAGCCGCCCGATGGCAAAGATGCAAAGTGAATTTGTAGCTGCCACTTTCTGAAGTGGGCGCTTTTTCGACCGAAAGAATTTCAGGAGTTGAGGACGAAACATGGTCATCGTAATGCAAGAAGGCGCAACCGAAGAGCAGATCCAGCACGTCATTGACCGCGTCGTCGCCAGCGGCTTTGACGTCCACCGGTCCACCGGCGCATCGCACACGGTTCTGGGCGCCGTCGGTGTACACCGTGATTTCGACCACCGCGATTTTGAGCTGCTGCAAGGCGTCCGGGAAGTAGTACGCATCACGCAGCCCTTTAAGCTTGCCAGCCGCCAGTTCAAGCCGCAGGGCACGGTGATTGATCTGGGCCGCGGCGTAAAAATAGGCGGCCCTGAAGTGGTCGTCGCCGCCGGCCCGTGTTCCGTCGAGTCGCGCGAGCAAATCCTCGCTGTCGCCGAGGCCGTTTCCAAAGCCGGCGCCAAAATCATGCGCGCCGGTGCGTTCAAGCCACGCACTTCACCCTACGCATTCCAAGGCATGGGAGAAAAAGGCCTGCAGCTGATGCGCGAAGCTGCTGACAAGTACGGCCTCTTTGTGGTCAGCGAAGTGATGGACGCTTCGCAAATCCAGATGATGAGCACTTACGTGGATATTTTTCAGGTTGGCGCGCGCAATATGCAGAACTATTTTCTCCTGCGCGCTCTCGGCGAAGTTCAGAAGCCGGTGCTCTTGAAGCGCGGCATGTCCGCCACCATCGAAGAGCTGCTGCTTAGCTCGGAATACATCCTCGCCGGCGGGAACTACAACGTCATCCTCTGCGAGCGCGGCATCCGCACGTTTGAAACCTATCTACGCAATACGCTAGACATCGCCGCAATCCCTGTTATCCAGAAACTTTCGCATCTCCCAATTTTTGCAGATCCATCGCATGGCACAGGGCGCCGCGACAAAGTCAGCGCCATGGCCCGCGCCGCGGTGGCCGCCGGCGCCGACGGCCTGCTCATCGAAGTCCACAACGACCCGGACCATGCCCTCTCCGATGGAGCGCAATCCCTGGAGCCCACGCAGTTCGCGCAGCTCATGAGCGAAATCCGCATCATCGCGCCCGCCGTGGGACGCCGCGTCGCGTAACGATGCCCCATCTGATTCAACGCGTCGCCATTCTCGGCACCGGCCTCATCGGCGGCTC
This sequence comes from Acidobacteriota bacterium, assembly GCA_013289665.1. Classification (GTDB taxonomy): domain Bacteria; phylum Acidobacteriota; class Terriglobia; order Acidiferrales; family UBA7541; genus Acidiferrum. The sequence goes on from JABCZN010000007.1 coordinate 93,704, forward strand.
GTTCGCCAAGGCCCTCCGAAAATACACGCCGGACATGTACATTGCCGGCTGGGACCGGGAAGATATCGCGCACCAGCTGGAAAGCTCCGGCGTGGCGAACCAGACATTTTCGGGCCCCATCGAGCCGGTCATTCGCGGTGCCGACCTGGTTTACATGGCCTTGCCCATCGGCGTGACCCTGGACATTCTTCCCGAGGTCGCCGAAAACGCCGCGCCGCATGCCTTGGTCACCGACGCCTGCAGCACCAAGCTGCGCATCTGCACCGCCGCCGTTGAGCTGTTCGAGGAGGAAGAGTCCACTCCGATTTTTCTTGGAGGACATCCGATGGCTGGGCGCGAACTTTCCGGCTTCGCGCAATCGGGCGCGGACTTGTTCGAAAAAGCTACCTACGCGCTGGTTGGGCCGGCGCAGGAAGATCGCGACCCGCGCATCATTGCCTTCACCAAGATCCTGGAAAAATTGGGCACGCGTCCTTTGTGGTTGGGGGCGCAGCAGCATGACTACGCCGTGGGTCTCGCGTCGCACTTACCGCAACTCACCGCCGTCGCGCTCGGCTCGTTTCTCTACGACCGCCTCGACGAGAACGGCTTGCCCATCACCCTCGCCGGCCCCGGCTTGCGTGACACGCTGCGCCTTGCCGGCAGTTCCTATGCCACCTGGCGCGACATCGTTCTCACCAACAGGGAAGTGCTCTCGGCCGCGCTCGATCTCTTCGCCCGCCGCCTCGACGATCTTCGCGAACGCCTCGGCTCCCGCGAGCTCGAAGCCGACTTCGACGCCGCCAATGAACTCTACAAACTCCTCCGCTCCCTGTAGCTTAAAACACGCCCCGTGGTTGCCGTCTTCCCCGGAGGGCAGTTTGGGCACTCTCTTTAGCAGGCCGGGGCTTTAGTTAGCCCCGGCGCGAGACTTCTTCAAAGAATGGGCTTTAGCCCCTGAAGAAAGAATTGTCCCATTCGTCTATTTCGCCGACGGCTCTTCCTTTAAATACGCGGCGCTCAACGTCCCCTTCTTCTTGGCAATTTCAATCAACGTCGGGTAGAACTGCACGAACGTCGTATCCACTGCGGTGTGCTGCGCATGGCAGGAATAGCAGTCCATCTCCGTCGGGAACATCTTGGCCGTGGGGGCATTGTCAAAGCCAAAGAACGCCCACTTCCCGGGGAAGCGGCTTTCATCCTTCACGTGCACTTCGCGTCCCATAACCACGGTCGACTGATAATGGCCCGCTTTGTTGATCGCGGACTTGCTTTCCGCGCCGCGCACTTCCAGCACCAGCATGGTCTTATCCGGCCAGGTGCCGTTGGCCAAAAAATACTTGTACGCCTCCGGGTTCACAAACACGTTATCGAACATGGAGTGGTCCATCCCCGCACCCGGGCCGTAGCTCATATCGATCCCGCTGCTCAGGTACACCCATTCGCGGTAATTTGCGGGGAACTTCAACTGCCCGTCCGCCGTATACTGAGGTACATTCGCGGGAACGGGATTCACCTGGTTTGTGGGTGGAAAGACACTTCCCAGAATTAACAACGCCAACGAGATGCTCAACAACACGCCAATTCGCAACATTGCTTTTCCTCCATCGGATTCTTAGCCACTCGTGCACGAAACTAACCAATTCCTCCGCACCGCGTCTAGAACAAAAGCAACATCTTTCCGCGCCGGGAATCCCCATGACTAAAACACAACATATTCCTGCTGGCGAATCCCGCCTTCAAAGCGGCCAATTTTTCGGAGCCATCCGCCATCGTCTGGAGCATTCCGGCGCGGTCTTCTCCGATCTGCGCCACCCGGTGCCACGCAAGCTGCCGATGCACTCACACGAATTGCCCTTTTTCGGCTTGCTGCTCAGCGGCTTTTACGGCGAACGCTACGGCCGCCAGCAGAAGCAGTTCCCTCCGATGTCCCTGATGTTCCGCCCTGCCGGAATTCCGCATCAAGACGAAATCGCCCCCGGCGGCTTGCGCTTCTTCCATGTCGAACTGCGGCCCGGTTGGAAAGCGCGCCTTGCCGAATGTTCCGGAAAGCTCGACCAGGGTTGTGAAGACACTCGTGGAGGCCCGCTGTTTTGGCTGACGATGCAGCTGTTTCGAGAAACCTTCGCCGTCGAGCAGGCAGACCCGCTTTGCGTAGAAGGCCTGCTTGCCGAGGTGACCGCCCTAGCGGCGCGGCTTCCGCTTGAGGAGAAGCGGGACGCTCCAGTGTGGCTCGCCCGCGTGCTGGATAAATTGCATGCCGAACGTTGCGCGCGCGCGACGCTTGATGACCTGAGCGCCGCGGCGGGCGTCCATCCTGTGCACCTCTCGCGCGTCTTCCGCCGTTTTCAGCGCGAAGGCATAGGCGAATACGCCCGCCGCCTGCGCATCCGCACCGCTTGCCGCTACCTGTTCGAACGGGAATTGCCGCTCACCGAAATCAGCCTGCTCACCGGCTTTGCCGACCAGAGCCATTTTACCCGCGAGTTTCGCCGCGTCGCCGGCCTCACGCCGCACGCGTTCCGCTCGCAACTGCTCCCAGCTTGCTGACTTGTCGTCCCGCTATTTTTCTCGCGCCGGCACCCTCCCCCGCACGTAACACTTGGGGTACACTTCTTCTCGAGCAAACGATCGGACCGATTCCATGGACAAACGCATCGCTTCCGCCGAAGCTGCCATCGCCAATCTGCTCGATGGCATGACGATTTTGATGGGCGGCTTTGGCCTTTGTGGCATTCCGGAAAATCTGATTGGCGCAGTGCGTAGCAAAGGCACCAAGGACCTCACGGTGGTCAGCAACAATGCCGGCGTGGATGACTTTGGCATTGGCCTGTTGTTACAAAATCGCCAGGTCAAGAAAATGATTTCCACCTACGTTGGCGAAAACAAGCTGTTCGAACAGTTGGTCTTGACCGGTGAACTGCAAGTGGAGTTGAATCCGCAAGGCACCCTCGCCGAGCGCCTGCGTGCAGGCGGTGCGGGCATCCCGGCCTTTTACACACCCACCGGCTACGGCACCATGGTCGCCGACGGCAAGGAAACTCGCGAGTTCGACGGCCGCCACTTCGTCCTGGAGCGCGCCCTTCGTGGTGATTTCGCGTTTATCAAAGCCTGGAAAGGCGATCGCTGGGGCAATCTCGTTTTCCGCAAAACCGCCCGCAATTTCAATCCGGTAATGGCCACCGCCGCGGACTACGTTATCGCCGAAGTCGAGCACCTCGTCGAACCGGGCCAGCTTCCGCCCGACCAAATTCACACGCCCGGTATTTATGTCAACGCCATCTTTGAAGGTGCAGGCTATCTCAAGCGCATCGAGAAGCGCACGGTGAGCAGTGTGTAGTGGCCGGTCTTTGGACCAGCGGGGCTTCCTCTACTATGAACTGAAAACTATCAACTACGGACTGACCCCATGCCGCTAACCGAAGAGCAAAAACGCGAACGCATCGCACGCCGCATCGCCAAGGAACTGCGCGACGGCTACTACGTCAATCTCGGCATCGGCATGCCCACTCTCGTTGCCAACTATGTCCCCAGCGGCATGGACGTCATCCTGCAATCTGAAAACGGCATGCTTGGCGTTGGCCCTTATCCGCTCGAAGCGGAAGTCGATCCCGACCTCATCAATGCCGGCAAAGAAACCGTCACCGAACTTCCCGGCACCTGTTATTTCTCCTCCGCCGATTCTTTCGCCATGATTCGCGGCGCTCACGTGGATCTGACTGTACTTGGCGCGCTACAGGTGGATGAAAGGGGAACGCTCGCCAACTGGGCTATCCCCGGCAAGATGCTGAAAGGCATGGGTGGCGCGATGGACCTGGTTGCGGGGGCGAAGCGCGTATTTATCGCGATGGAACACGCCACGCGCGACAATAAGCCCAAAATCTTGAAAAAATGCACACTGCCGCTTACGGGCGTCGAGGTGGTCGATCACATCGTTACCGAACTCGCCTTCATCGACATCACCCCGCAAGGCCTCGTCCTGCGCGAACTCGCGCCCGACGCCACGCTCGAGCAGGTGCGATCGCTTACGGAACCGAAACTCCATCTTCCCGCGAATGGGCCCGCAGTCATGCAGGTGTAGAAAAGCTCGCATCCCATATTCGACAGGAGGCCTCAGCCTATGCGTCCCGCCGTTCGCCCCGCAATGTTTTTCTTGGTTCTGTCGATCGCGATCTCCGCTGCAGCCGCAAGCTTCGGTCAGGACCTCGATGGCCCCAAACACACATTTAGCGATGCCCTCCTCGATCACATGGTAGGGGATTGGAAACTCACCGGAAATGTGATGGGCCGCGCCGCGGAGCACACAGTGTCCGTCGAGTGGGTGCTCAACCACCAATTCCTGCGTATCCATGAAAAAGACAATGCGCCTGCCACCGCTGATCGGGTCCCGTACGAAGTCATGGTCATGGTGGGGTACGACAACACCAGCGAGCGTTACGTCGCACATTGGAACGACGTCTTTGGCGGCCGAGTTTCGGAGACTCTTGGGTATGGCACCCGAACCGGCGATGAAATCCGTTTCGTTTTTGAGTACCCGGATGGGCCGTTCCACACCACGTTCCGCTGGAACCCCGAGACGCAACAGTGGAAATGGCTGATGCAGCAAAAAAACAAGTCCGGCGGGTGGACCGAGTTCGCTGACTTGACTCTGACCCGCCCTAGAGCCAAGTAAGAGCAGCCGAGAAGTTCGGAGTTGCGCCTCAATGAAAGACTCTAAGCCAAAGGCAATTCGCAAGAAGCCTGCTCGCCCGCGGCTGAAACTCCTCCCCATTGCGGAAGAGACGCGCCGCTGGTCCGCCCTGCTCGAATCCGAATTGCTCTCCTGGCCCGGCGTGATCGCCAAGCGGATGTTCGGATTCCGCGCCATTTATCGCGGGAAGAGAATCTTCGCCGCCCTCCCCCACACCCGAGGATTCGGTCCCGACACCACCATTCTTCTGAAGTTTGATCCCGTGCCGCCGGCCCTTTTGCAACGAGCCCAGAGCGACACCCGCCTCCACACCAACACGCCGGGCAAAAGATGGTTCTCATTCACAATGAGTTCCGATATTGACTTGCACGACGCTCTCGGGTGGCTCAATCATTCCTACGAATCGGCGAAGAGAGGACACTCAAGGTGAAACCCAAAACGATCTATCTGCTTCTGTCTGTTATCGGCTTTGCCGCGCCATACGCCGCGTTCATTCCGTGGCTCGCCGAACATGGCCCCAACGGACGCCTTTTCGTGCAACACCTGTTCGCCAATCGAGTCAGCGCCTTTTTCGCGATTGATGTGGTCGTTTCCGCCGTGGTCCTCCTCCGATTTGCTGCCCTGGAGTCCCACCGCCACCGCCTTCGCGGGCGGTGGATCGTTCTTCTCGCCACGTTGTTGGTGGGCGTCTCGCTGGGCTTTCCCCTCTTCCTTTACCTGCGCGAGCGGCAACTCGAACAGGGCCCATCAACGGCTTGACGCGTCGGAAACTCCGGTCGCATCTCTTCGATCAATTCTGATTCGCCTGCGGTAAGCTGGTGGGGACACAGGACAAGTTTATGGATCCCAATTCGATCGTCATCGTCAGCCTGCATTCGCCCCGCGAGAAAATCTGGGGCATTTTGCTGGAAATCAATCCCAGCGGCGTCACGTTGCGCGGTGTTGATTTGAATTCCTTCGACCACTTCGTCAGTCAGATCAACCAGCTGGATGCCGAGCGCATTGGTCTGCCAACCATCTTTTTCCCCATGACCCGCGTCGAGCGCATCTCGCTCGACGAGCCCTCCGGCGCCATCCCTTCCATGGCCGAGATTTTCCAGCGCAAAATCGGCCGCTCGATCATGGATTACCTCGCGCAGTTCGCCTGAACTGCGCTATTCTTTTCAGAAATGAAAGCGCGGATCTGGACCGTACCTAATCAAATTACGTTTTTGCGGCTCGGCTTCCTGCCGTTCTTCCTGATCCTCATTCTGTACGAAAAATATCAATGGGCGTTGCTGGTGTTGTTCGTCAGCGCCGCCACCGACGGCCTGGACGGCCTGTTGGCTCGCAGCCTGGACCAGAAATCGGCGCTCGGCGCGTATCTCGACCCCATTGCCGACAAGTTGCTGCTCAGTTCTTCCTTCATTGTGCTGGCGATGGAAAAGAAAATCGGGTGGTGGCTCACGATACTGGTCATCAGCCGCGACGTGCTGATGCTGGTGGTTGCCGCTGTCATCCTGGTTATTCAGGGCTACCGGCCATTTCCGCCAACGCTCCTCGGGAAAGCCACCACATTTTTTGAAATCGCGCTGGTTTTCTTCACTGTCTTCGGCGCCGCGTATCCCAACGAAAGCGTCAGCATCCTCCTCCATTACGTCACCTACGCGGTCTGCGCCTTCGTCGTCCTCTCCGGCTTCCACTATTGCTTCGTCGTCGCTCGCCGCCTCCACCACTCTGCCTGAAACTCATCGGCGCTTGAAAAGGAAAGGGGCGGGCCCGGCCAGCCACACTGTCTGGAATCCTGCTAATTTCGCCACCTCCACTGCAGCCGGTTAATCGGACCAGGGCAGCTTGTCGCGGTAATGCAGGAACATCAGCACAAAACTCGCCAGCGCAACGATGCCCGCCAGCCACCCAAGCAGATAAGCTCTGTTACGTTCGCTCGCATTCAGAGGCGCCCGGTCAGCCATCAGTCTTCCCAGGATAAAACCGGTGGCCAGCCCGCCGAAGTGTCCGTAATTGTCCGCATTCAAGAAATAACCGATCACAAAAATGGACACGACCCAGGAAATCAACCGGGACCTCAATGCCTGCATTGCCGCACCGGTCCGCCTGGTGGTCACGGCAATCATCACTCCAATCAGGCCCATCAACGCGCCGCTGGCTCCCGCCGCCGGATGAAAAAACATGCTGAGCGCGAACCCCACTATTCCCGTAAAGATGTACACAAACAAATAGCGTGCCGAGCCGTAAAGTTCCTCGACAATCGGCCCGATGTCCAGCAGCACCATCATGTTGAAACCGATGTGCAGCAATCCAATATGCAAAAACATCGCTGTTACCAGGCGATACCACTCGTGCAAAATCCGAATCGAATACGGATTGCTGGAGCCCAGCCGGTAGAGCGTCTCCGGGTTCATGCTCCAGATGATGCTGACCCCACCGAACTGCCCCGCCTGGATCGTGCCCATTAGCTCAGCTGCGAACATCACGATGTTGACGATCAGAATCGCTACTGTCACCGGGGCATGCCCGCCGAAAAATTCAGCCAACCCTTTGCTCCATGCCGCCAGCCCAAATCGAAGGTTGGCGCCGCACTCGTGGCAACGCGTCGCGTGAATGCCCACCAGTGCGCCGCATGCGGGACACAACTGCGGCCGCTTCTCGCCCCCGCCAAACATTCCGCCGAAGATCTGCTTCCAGCGGTCCACCCGGTATTGCCAACGATACGGAAGGGCCAACACTCCTCCTTGCATGCACTTTTGCGCGTTCCTATAATACCGGAATCTCGCCCCGCGTTCCGGGGTGCGGACAGAAGGGGCTGCCATGGACAAATTTGAAGAGATTGGCAAGCGGCTGGAGGAAGAATTGGCTCGGCTGCGCAAGTTTGTAGATGAAGAAGTCGCGCCCACCGCCGAGAAGCGCACAGCCCAGGTTCTCCGCGAAGCTTCCGAAAAACTTTCCGAGGCCGCCCGAAAACTGGAGGCGCGGGTTGCGGCCCGGGGTTCGCAAGCCTCGACCGACGCCAAATCGTGAATCCGGCCCACCTCCGCTCCCTAGCCCTGCTCTATATTTCGACCCAGCTGCTGCTGGGCTGCGCCGCCAAGCGCCCGATTGCCGATCGCCAGCCTGCGCCCGGTCCGCCTGCCACTGCGCCCGCGGAAACCGTTGATAACGCCAAGCGGGACACCTCGGTTCCGCCCGCTCCTTCGCCATCACCCGCGCATCCGAAACACGGCAAAACTCTTCAAACTCCCGCCGCTGTCGGCTATACCGAAGAGGGCAACGCCTCCTGGTACGGAAATCCTTTCCACGGCCGCCGTGCCTCGAATGGCGAAGTCTACGATATGTACAAACTCACCGCCGCGCACCGCACGCTGCCCTTTGAAACCATGGTGCGGGTCACAAATCTCAACAACGGCAAGACCACTACCGTGCGCATCACCGATCGTGGCCCCTTCGTGGACAACCGAATCATTGACTTATCCCAAGCCGCCGCCCGCGAAATCGAATCCATCGGCCCGGGCATCGTTCCCGTGCGCATCGAAGTCCTCGGCAACGTGGATGTCACGGCCGGTTTTTTCACTGTGCAGGTCGGGGCATTTCGCGATCGTGGCAACGCCGAACGCTTGCGCGACCGCTTGGGCGCCAGCTATTCCCCGATCTTCATTCAGCAGTATGATTCTCCCGACGGCGCGTTCTATCGCGTGCGCGTCGGCAGGATTTCCGGCGAGCAGGCGGCCCAGGATTTCGGCGAAAAACTCCGCAACACAGAGGGGTTTGCGCCGATGGTGATCCGCCTCGACGAAAAACCCGCACCAGGAGTGAAGTAGATGGATCCGAACTGTCTGTTCTGCAAAATCGGCGCGAAACAGATTCCCGCGAAGCTCGTCTATGAGGATGAGGCCGCGTTCGCCTTTGAAGACATCAATCCTCAGGCGCCCACGCACATTCTTATCTGCCCGCGGAAACATTTTGTTGCCTTGCACGACGCCGGGCCCGATGACCAGGCGTTGCTGGGCGAGTTGCAACTCGTTGCCGCCAAGTTAGCGACCGAGCGGAATCTGCTTCCCGGTTATCGCACCGTGATCAACAACGGCAGCGGCGCCGGCCAGTCTGTTTCCCATCTTCACCTGCATCTCCTCGGCGGCCGCAATTTCCGCTGGCCTCCCGGCTAGCCGGTAGTGGCCGATCTTCAGATCGGCCAGGGAAGTTCCGCCTGTGGCGGCCGCGTTTGGTTTTTCCTGCTTCCTTACAGCAGAATAAATTTGGAAACTCTCAAGGAGCCAGCATGATCCGCCAGCAGACTGTTCGCCGCTTAATCTTCTCCGGCCTCGTAGTATTCGCCTTGCTTTCCGTGGGCCCCGCCAATTATGCACAACCATCTCAAACCACAGCGTCGGGTCCCGGCGAACTCACCGTCGACCGTATTTTCCGCGCGCCTTCTCTCTCCGGCCACTTGAATTCCGGCCTCACCTGGATGCCCGACGGGAAACGCCTCAGCTACCTCGAAACCATTGGCGCTGGAAAAGACACGCGTCGCGAACTCTGGGTCGCGGACCCCGTCACAGGTCAGCGCTCGGTTCTCGTTCCCGCCGACAAGTGGGACGCTGCGCTCGTCAATCCCGCTGCCGCCAACACCCAAGCCACCGGCCTCGGACGCCACGCCCCGCCGCTCTACCAGTGGGCGCCCTCGGGCGAAGCGATTCTTTTTCAAGGCGCGAATTCGCTCGCCTGGTACGATTTGAAAACTCAATCCAGCCGCGTCCTCGTCTCTGGCACGCAGGATCTTGCTGACCCCAAGATCTCCCCCGACGGCAAATGCGTCAGCTTCATTCGCGATCATAATCTCTGGGCCGTGAGCACCGCCGATGGGCAAGAACATGCCTTGACGAAGGGCGGCACGGAGGACATTCGCAAAGGTGAACTCGACTGGGTGTACCCCGAGGAACTGGATATCACCACCGCCTACTGGTGGTCACCCGATTCGGCCTCCGTCGCCTATCTGGAAATGGATGAGCGAAAAGTTTCGCAATTCTCGTTGCTGAATTTCGAGTCCTACACCGGCGAAGCGGAGCTTCAGCGTTATCCCGTTCCCAGCGGCACGAATCCCGGCGTCCACGTCTATGTCGTTTCCGCAGCCGGGGGAACGCCCCGTCTGATAGATAGCGGCTCTGAGACCGACATCTACCTTGCCCGCGTAGATTGGGTTCCGGATTCCAAACACCTGGTCATCCAGCGGCTCAACCGGGAGCAAAATAATCTCGACTTGCTGCTGGCGGAGGCATCGAGCGGAAAAACCACCAACATCCTTACCGAGAAAGATCCTTATTGGATCAATGTCAGCGACGACCTGCGCTTCCTGAAAGACTCGAAACGTTTTCTGTGGTCCAGCGAGCGCACCGGCTACCGTCACCTTTTCCTGTACGATCTCAGCGGCAAACAGATCGCGCAACTGACCAAGGGCGATTGGGAAGTGACCCGGGTGGATGCGCTCGACGAGGCCATGGGTATTGTCTACTTCACCGCCACGGAAAAATCTCCCATCGAACGCCAACTGTACCGGGTTTCCCTTGACGGCTCGGGTTTTGCACGGATCACCAAAGAAGCCGGGACCCACGGCATTCGGTTCTCTCCATCTGCCACATCCTATGTGGACACGTATTCCAATTCCGCGACTCCTCCGCGCCGCGACACCTTCGCCGCCGACGGCGCAAAGCTGGGGACTCTCGAAGAAGACAAGGTGCCGGAACTCGCCGAGTATCATCTTTCCCCCGTCGAATTTTTCACCATCAAATCGCACGATGGTGCAACGCTCCATTGCTCGATCATCAAGCCGCCCCATTTCGATCCCTCGAAAAAATATCCGGTGATCACCTTCACTTACGGCGGGCCGCACGCCCAGGTGGTTTTGGATGCATGGTCGCGCTCCGCCATCTTCCTGTGGCACCAAATGATGGCGCAAAAGGGCTACATCATTTTCTCCCTCGATAATCGCGGCTCGGCCGGACGCGGCCACGCGTTCGAAGAGCCTGTGCACCTGCATCTGGGCTCGCAGGAGCTGGCCGACCAACGCGAGGGCGCGGCCTGGCTGCGCGAGCAATCCTATGTGGACCCGAACCGCATCGGAATCTGGGGTTGGAGCTACGGCGGCCACATGACGCTGCACGCGATGTTTGAAGCGGGGGATATCTACAAGGTTGGTTTTGCCGGAGGGCCGGTCACAGACTGGCATTTCTACGACACAATTTACACCGAACGATATATGGGCCTGCTGCCGAAGAACGAACAAAACTTTAAGGATTCTTCGCCGATAAAGAACGCGGGCAATCTTAGGGGAAAGTTGTTGATCGCCCACGGCACGGGCGACGACAACGTGCACTATTCCAACACATTGTCACTCATCGACGAACTGGTTCGGCACGGGAAGTATGCTGAAGTAATGGCCTTTCCCGGCCGCGGCCACGGAGTCAGCGACCCGCCGGCTCAGCGCATCCTCTGGGAGCGCGTAGCCAAATTCTTCACCGACAACCTGTAGCCGCCCACTCACGCAGTTCTAGGGCCCGTCCGCTGCGGCAGACGGGCCCCGCTTCTCTGCGAAATTCTACTTCGCATCCAGGTCCACGTCCTTAACCGGCAAATCCCAGTGCGCATCCAGAATCTCGAAACGCCGCTGCTCTTCTTTCTTATACGTTCCCTGGTCCGGATAGAGCTGCTTCAGCAGCGCCGTGGAATCGAAATTGTCGTGCGCCACGGTAGCATTCTTGTAAACAATCGTCACCCGGTAATCCCATCGTCCGTCTTCCGTGGTGTGATACACGGGCATCACCGCGGACACTCGTAGCATGCGGCCAAGCTCCACATTTTTCTTCAAGACCGGATAATGATTCTTGCGGAACAGCGTGATGAACTCGTCCGCGTGGCCCCATTTCGCCTTGTAGTAGTACTCCACCACGAACGGCTTCTCCGTCGCCGGTATGCTCTGTGCCTGGATTCGGCCGCGCAATCCGACCGCGGCAAGGGCGCCTGCAACAATCAGCCCGAACAGCAAAACGGCGCGAAAACCAAATCGAAAACGTCCACCCATAAGTCCTCCAGTCTCAATCCGCGAATTGTAGCGTGTTTCGCCGAAAAAGGAAGTCCGTCTGGAATATCGGAAAAAGCTCAGTAGGCAGCGCGCACCAGGCGGTCCCGAATTGCCGCCCACTCCGGCATATCGGGCGGCAGCTCCACGGCGATCCAGTCGAAACCCTCACGGTCGAATTTGTGCAGCGCGCCATAAAGCTCGGCCGCGTATTCCTCCGGTTTTTCCGGCATGCGCTGCTTACTGGTAGCCACCGAGTTGTAGTCCAGCCAAAGATACGCCCCCTTGCCTTCGAGCGGGAGATGCCCTCGGCTGACTAGCACAATGCGCGTCTTCGGACTGTAGTGTTTCTGATGCTGCCCAGGAGAGCGATGTGCCTTGCCCTCTTCGGCGCCAGCAGAAACCGCGTCGCTCACCTCGGCCATCCCAGGCCGCAGAACCTCCAAGCCTTCCCGGGTAACCGCAATCACCGTGGACTCCAGCCCTACCTCGCATTGGCCGCCGTCCAGCAAAAATGGCGTCTCCGTGCCGAACGCCTCTCGCACATGCTCGGCTGTCGTCGGAGAAAGCTGCATAAATCGGTTCGCGCTCGGCGCGGCAATCGGGACACCCGCCACGCGGAGCAGTTCTAACGCAACCGGATGACGCGGCATGCGCAATCCCACGGTCGGCAGTCCCGCAGTTACCTCGTCGGGAACCTCGCTTTTCTTTGGTACCACGATCGTCAGTGGGCCCGGCCAATATTGCCGCGCCAAACGCTCCGCCTCCGGCAGCCACTCCGCCGCCAGTTCTTTCGCTTGTTCAATGCCGGCCACGTGCACGATCAGCGGGCTTGTCGCCGGGCGCCCTTTCAGGGCGTAAATCTTGCGAACAGCGCTCGCGTCCAGCGCGTTGGCCCCCAGCCCATAGACCGTCTCGGTCGGGAACACCACCAGCCCGCCCTCGCGAACGATGCGGGCCGCCTGCTGGATTTCGTTTTTGTTCACCATACGCCTGCTCTAAATTGTCGCAGATTCCGCCCTCAAACATGGGCTATTGCGCCTTGTTTTCGCCGCGACTCTCGTCTTAACTGAGTGGACAAGCTCCCGTCTCCCGAATCTCCTGATTATCGGCCAAACGCGCAAGCTAATAGGTGGAACCGCTGAGGGAACCGGCTGGAGGCACCGCCAGGTTTCCCCGTCGCGGCGAAGGGGGACGGCATGGCAAATCCAAGCGTCATATGGCTGTTCGCGGCGGTGCTGTTTTTCCCGGCACTGGTCTCGGCACAGAATTCGCCTTCGCTCACCGTGGCACAAAGAAAAGACCGGGCGATCACGGTAGAGATGGAAGTGGAAGGGGTGGAACTCGTGGCCCTGGAGAAAGAGACCGCCCACGCTATGGCCCTGAACAATTCCAGTTTTTTTCAGCGTGTCTACAATGACGATTTTGTCGGGACCACGCCAACGGGAGAAATCCTGGACCGGAGCGCGCTGGTTGCCAGCATCCAGAATTCCACCACCAAATATTCCAGCTTTATCGCGACGGACATTCACGTTCGAGTCTATGGCCCCACCGCCGTGGTCACCTGCACCTGGAGCACCCGTGGCGTGCAAAACGGCCGCAATTTCTCGCGCCAGTATCGCGTGATTCACGTCTACCTGAACAATCGCGTGGGTGGCTGGAAAGTGGTCGCCGGCCAGGAGACGATCCTGCCGGGCTAGTTCGCGTTCGATCGGGGCCGGCTACGAGGCAGTTTTCAACGGCCTACTCTCGTAGCAAAGTTCAAGCCGAAGCCGGTACTGCGGCAGGAACGTCCGGAGTCGGTCTTTCGCCAGCTAGAGGTTTCAAGAACCGGAATATTGTCGCATTCGCCAGAATTGTAATCAGTGAAGCCGCCAGCGTCGCGTGGTACAAGTTCGGCGAAATCAAACCCGCCTTCATGGAAACTTGCGCAAGGATGAAGGAAAACTCCCCAATTTGCGTCAGCCCCAGGCCAACGCGGAATGCCGTCCGGAAGCGGTAGCGGAACAGCCGGACCACGCCCGTCCACACCACAAATTTGCCGAAGAGCACCAAGCCCACCAGCAACAGGATCAGCGGCCAGCTCACTTTCCACGTGCTTGGGTCCATCAGCATTCCCACAGACACGAAGAAGAACGCCACGAACACATCGCGCAACGATTGCGTCTGGTGCGCCAGTTTGTGCGTGAACGCCGAATTTCCCAAAAACAGCCCTGCCAGGAACGCACCCAACGCCAGCGAAAGTCCCACTGCTTCGATCAGTGCTGCGATCCCGAGGCAAATGGTCAGAGCCAGCAACAAAGAGATTTCGTCGTTGCACGTTTTCTCCACGCGCGCCAGCAAAGGAGGGAAAAGTTTCCACGCCGCCGCTGCGATCGGCACCAGCAGGAGAATTGCCTTGCTAACCTTCCACGCCGCCTCTCCCAACGTCGCTTCGCCGCTGGGCGAGAAACTGGGCAGCACCACAGTAAGCACCACCACCGCCAGATCCTCCACGAGCGACAGCGTCACCATCAGCCGCCCGTGTTCCGCCGCCATCTCTCCGCGGTCCATCAGCAGGCGCAGCAGCACCATCGTGCTGGCCACGGAAATAATGCAGCCGACCGCGACCCCCTGGATCAGGGGCCAGCCCAGCAGAGCGCCAACTGCCATCCCCTGTCCCACGCACAGCAAAATTCCCAGCGGCGCCCCGACAAGCGCGACCCACTTCACCTTCAAAAGTTCTGGCACGGAAAATTCGATGCCAACGGAAAACATCAGAAGCACCACGCCGATTTCCGCCATCACTTCAAAATTGCTCACGTCGTGCACGCGTAACCCCGGCGTCAGAGGGCTCAGCAGCAACCCGGCCAGTACATACCCAAGCAGAATCGGCTGCTTCAGCCGCCAAGCAAGGAATCCGCAAACCAGCGCGGCTGTAAAAACCATCGCAATGTCTCGAAAAATATAGGAGTGTTCGACCAAGAGGTGATCTCCTTGGCTGCCAGGTGTGGGAATAAAGTGTAACATCGGCCGCTGGACGGCAAGAGCAATCCCCCAAATTGAACGTGTGGCAGTTCCGATTATGTGATCGAAGTTACAGCGTTGGCGCGCACCAGATCTGAATACAACCGAAAAGGATTTATAGAACTGGCTGAATTCTCTCACCCAGACCAATTGAAGCGCTATATTCTCGTAATGACCCCAGGCTCATTCTGATCATTTATGTCGGAGCAATTCTGACGCCTGCGGCTGAGAAGCCGGTTATTCTCCGTTACACATTTACACCGGATTTTGCGACTTCTGGTTCTTCGTTACATGTGGTACTGACATTTCAGGGGTCAGAGGCAGGTAATTCGAAACTTATTCTTCCTACCACTTGGGCCGGCCAAAGCGACCTGTTCAAGGCAGTTCGTAATCTCAAGTCTGAGGATTCCATTACCGTAATTAGGAATACCGACGCTGATGGCGTGCGCAACCCGCTGCCCGCTGGTTTGAAGGGGCAAAGCGAAAATTGAAGTCGAACGGCACTGAGCTTTCGATTTTTCCGTGCAAGGGAAACCCGCCAGAAGCAGCGTGTTAGCCGGTTTACTTCTCACGGCGCGACGATGTCTTTCAAGTGAGGCTTTTCATGCACGGCGGCGAGGCTCGCGGCGTCCCAGCCGCCTCCCAGCGCTTTTACGAGGAGCACGGCCGTCACCAGCCGCTGGCCATGGATGATGGCGGCTTCCTGCTCGTTGCTCAGCAAATTTTGCTGCGCGCTTACCACGTCCAGGTAATTCACCAGCCCGCCCACATACCGGGAGGTTGCGATATCCAGTTGCCGCCGCGAAGCGTCTACCGCCTGGGCCTGCGATTCTTGGGCGTTGTGCAGCACTTCCAGCCCGGCAATATTGTCCTGCACTTCCTGGAATGCACCCAGCACCGTTCCGCGATAGCTCGCCACCGTTGCGTCATAGCCAGCCTGTGAAAATTGCACCTGGGCCCGCCGCGCCCCGCCGGTGAAAATATTCTGCGCCAGGTTTGCGCCAATGGCCCACACGCCGCTTTCGGCATTCAGCAGTTGCGAAATTTTTGCGGAGTTCCAACCGCCCTGCCCGTAGAGTTGCAATGAAGGATAATAAGCCGCCTTGGCAATTCCTATTTGCGCGTTGGCCACCGCCATCGCCCGCTCCGCCTCGGCGATATCCGGGCGCCGCTCCAGGAGATCCGAGGGCAGTGAAGTATCCAGATTCGGCGGCTCCGCGGAAAGCTCGCGCGCTGCCAGTTGGAAATCCGGCGCGGGCCGCCCCGTCAAGACCGCAATCGCATCCTCAAACTGTTTGCGCTGTTGCTCGAGCAGTGTGGCTTGCGTGCGCGTGGCATTCAGCAAGGTCTCTTCCTGAGCCACGTCCAGCCCGGACGCCACTCCGCCGCGGTGCCGCGAGTTCACCAGATCCAGCCCCTTCTGCAGCGCATCGACCGTGCGGAGGAGTATCCCAATTTCCGTGTCCAGTTGCCGCACGCTGAAATAATCCGCCGCAAGCTCAGCGGTCAGAATCAGGCGGACATTTTCGAGGTCGGCCGCATTTGCCTGCAGCGAAGCTTGCGCCGCCTCGATCGTTCTCCGCCGCTGACCCACCAGGTCCACTTCATAGCTGACAGTGAAGGGAATCGTCCAACTGTTTTGCGTAATCGGGCCGGGGAGCGGGAAAGACGATCCCGTCGCCCGATCGCCCGAATACCGCTGGCGGCCCGTCGTCGGTGCCACGCCGAGCGTCGGGAAAAGTGTGGCGTTTTGCACCGCGGCCGAAGCCCGCGCTTGCCGATAGTGCGCCACGGAAACTTTCAGCGTCTGGTTGGCCGCAAGCAGGTCGGTTTCAAGGCCGTTCAGTTCGTCGTCGCGAAATACATTCCACCAAGTTGTTTTGGGAACCGCGTCTTTCGGCGCGGCTTCCCGGAAGGGTTCTTCAACAGCCCATTTCGCGGGAACCGGCGCGGCCGGCTTTTTGTAGTTTGGTCCGACCGTGCAACCCGCAATCCAGCCAATGAGGGCCAGTGATCCCAGATTAGACAGCCTTATTTTCACGGCTCGTCTGTCGAACGGCATCAGGGCTTTTTCCCCGTGGCCGCCGGAGCGCTTGGGGGCTTTGGCGTTTCCTTCGGCGTCGGCGACGCCGCGGCGGGAGCGATCGGATTGGGCACTTCCTTCACGTGCACCTCTTGCCCGTCATTCAAGGAGTCCGGCGGATTCAGAACGATCCAATCGCCGGCTTTCAAACCATTCAAAACTTCCAGTGTGACTCCGTAGTCGCGGCCGATGGTCAGCGTCTGCAGCCGGGCTTTGTGATTCGAATCCACCACCACCGCCCGCAACCCTTCCGAACGGAACAGCAGGGAATTCACGGGCACCTGCAAGCGATCACCCTTCACCACTACTTCCAGGTGCACCTGCGCGTACCCGCCCGGAAGCAATAGCCCCGACGCGTTCGGCACATCCACTTCCGTCAGCAGTGTCCGGGTGGAAAGATCGATGGCATTCGAGGTGCGCACCACTTTCCCCCGAAATTTCTCGCCGGGATATTGCGTCAATTCCAGGTAAGCACCGATTCCCGGATGAATGGACGGCGCGAAAGGCTCCGGCACATTCACGTAAACGCGAATCGGATCCGTCTGCGCCAGATAAAAAAGTTGTTGCGACGTCCCGCCGTTTCCCGCGTTGATGAGCGTCCCAATGTCTATGCTGCGCTGCGTCAGCACGCCGCTGAACGGCGCGTAAATATGCTTGAACGACTCCAGCTCTTCCAGCCGGCGCACGTTGGCCTCCGACGACTGCACGGTTGCGCGCTTAGCCGCCTGGTCCCCCAAGGCGTTGTCAACTTCCTGTTTCGAAACCCCGTCCGTCTTCAACAGATCGGTATAACGCGTCGCAGTGATATCGGAAAGATGCGCATTCGCTTGCGCCGTGTTCAAATCCGCCCGGGCCTGCCCCAACTGCTGGTCCACTTCCGGCGTGTCGATGTCGGCCAGCAATTCGCCCTTGTTCACCCGGCTGCCGATGTCGCGATACCACTTTCTCAGATAACCATTGGTGCGCGCATAAATCGGCGACTCCACATACGCTTGCAGAGTTCCCGGCAGCACCAGGTTCTCATCGCCGGCTTCGATACTCGGGTGAATGATCGCAACCGTCGGAATCGCCGAGGCTTCCGTTTCATTCGCCAGAGCCTGGTACTGCGTCCGCCGCTGGAACAGCAATACGCCGCCCACCACGATCAGTACCGCCACCAGCACAAAAAATACCGTGAACAGCGGGCTCCGTTTGCGCGCCGGCCCGGCGCTGCCGCTTCTTGCCATGCCTTCAGTTGTCATCCCATCGCTCCAAACTCAATTCTGTATTCTCTCAAGATACCGCGGGTTCCGCCTCGGTGGTCCGGTGCCTTCTGCGCTCCAGCCATCCATGGATAATCGAAAACACGCACGGCACGAAAAACAATGTCGCCACAGTCGCAAACAACAAGCCGCCGATCACCGCGCGGCCCAGCGGCGCGTTTTGTTCGCCGCCTTCGCCCAACCCAATTGCCATCGGCACCATGCCGATTATCATCGCCAGCGCCGTCATGATCACGGGCCGTATCCGCACATAGCCTGCTTCGAGCGCGGCCTCCCGCGGCGCTTTACCCTCAATCATCTGCTCCCGCGCGAAAGAAATCATCAAAATGCTGTTGGCCGTCGCCACGCCCATACACATGATGGCTCCGGTCAGCGATGGCACGTTCAGCGTGGTGTGCGTGATCAAAAGCATCCAGCAGATGCCCGCCAGCGCTCCCGGCAATGCGGTGATGATGATGAAGGGATCCAGCCACGACTGAAAATTCACCACGATCAGCAGGTACGCCAGCACAATCGCGCCGATCAGCCCGACGCCCAGTCCCAAAAAGGAGGAGTCCATCGTTTCCACCTGGCCGCGAATCACGATGTGGCTTCCCCGCGGCAAATCCTTTTCAGCCTCATGCACCAGCCTCCGGACTTCCTGTGCCACGCTCCCGAGATCCCGCCGGTACACCGAAGCGTAAACGTTAATCATCGGCTGCACGTTGTAATGCGAGATGGACGCCGGCCGCGCCACGGTTTTCGTGTGCACCAGATTCCCCAGAATTTGCGGTGTGACTCCGGCCACCGCTCCAGTAATGGGCGTGTTTTGCAGCGCCTGAAACGTGTCTACGCGATACTGCGGCGTCTGCACGGCAACGTTGTAGCTGACGCCGTTTCGCGGATCCAGCCAGAAGTTAGGCGCGGTCTGGAAGCTTGAGGAAAGCGATACAAGCAGGTTCTGCGCCACGTCCCGGGCCTGCATGCCCACATACTGCGACCTCGTCCGGTCCAGATCCAGGTACAGCGTCGGGGCATCAAAAGCCTGCTGCACGTGCACGTCCACCGCGCCCGGAATGTGAGTCATCTTGTTTGCCAGGTGCTGCGCAATTTCATAATTGGCGGGCTGGTTTGCGCCGATGATTTCGATGTCCACCGGAGCCGGCGTGCCGAAATTCAGAATTTGCGTCACAATGTCCGCGGGCTGGAAGAAAAACTGCACGCCGGGGAACTCCGTGGCCAGGCGCCGCCGCAACTCATTGATATAGTCGCCTGTCGATTTGCCGCGATCTTGCTTCAACTGCACCAGAATTTCCGCATCGGAAGTCCCGATCGTGCCGGAGTTGCTGTATGTCAGGTTGATGCCGGAATACGGCAAGCCCACGTTGTCAATCACAGTCTGCAGATCCCGGCTCGGGATCACCTTGTGGATCGACTGGTTGACCTGGTCGGCGATCTTGGTGGTTTCTTCAACACGCAGGCCCGTCCGCGCCCGCATGTGCAAACGGATCTGGCCGGCGTCCACGCTGGGGAAAAAGTCGCGGCCTAGGAAAAACACCAGGCCGCCCGACAACAGGCAGAAGGTCAGGAACAATGCCGAGAAAGACCAAGCGTGGTCGAGCGCCGAGGTCAACGTCCGGCGATAGCCGTTGCGCAGCCGTTCAAACGAGTGCTCAAACGACTGTTGGTAGCGGCGGAACAAGCCCATCTTCTCTCCCACGTGCAGATCGGCCTGATATTCATCCTCCGCGCTCAAGAGATACATCGCCATCGTCGGCACAATCGTGCGCGACCACATATACGAAGCCAGCATCGCGAACATGACGGCTTCGGCCAGAGGCACGAACAGATACTTTGCCACGCCGGAAAGAAAGAACATCGGCAGGAACACGATGCAGATGCACAGCGTCGAAACGAACGCCGGGACCGCTATCTGCTGCGCGCCGTCGAGAATCGCCTGCACCGTCTCCTTGCCCATCGCCAGGTTGCGGTTGATGTTTTCGATCTCCACCGTCGCGTCGTCCACCAGGATGCCCACCGCCAGCGCCAGCCCGCCGAGGGTCATGATGTTGATGGTTTCGCCCAGCGCGCTCAGGCACAGCAGGCTGACCAGGATCGAGAGCGGAATCGAAACCGCGATGATCAGCGTGCTTTTCCAGTTTCCCAGGAACAGCAGAATCATGATGGCCGTCAAGCACGCCGCAATCAGCGCTTCGCGCAAGACGCCCTGAATCGCCGCCCGCACATAAATTGATTGGTCGAAAAAGTTGCTCACCTGGAGGGCGCTGGGCAGCGAAGGCGCGTAATCCTTCAGCACTTGCTTCACCCGGTCTACAATTGATAGCGTGGAATTGTTGCCGGTCTTGTAGATGCTCATCAGCACGCCGCGCTGCCCGTTGGTCAGTACTACGTTAGTCTGGGGAGTAAACCCGTCGCGAACGTGGGCGACGTCCCGCAAGTAGACGGTCGAGCCGTTCACGGTCTTGACCGGCAGGTCGTTCAATTCCGCGATCGTTTTCGGGCTGCCGTTCATTTCCACGTTGTACTCAAGCGTCCCCATCTTTGCCGTGCCGGTAGGCAAAATCAGGTTCTGCGCGTTCACCGCGTTGACGATGTCCACGGGCGAAAGCCCTTTGGCCTGCATTGCGCTCGGATCAATATCCACGGAGACCACGCGCGATTTGCCGCCATATGGAAATGGCATGGAGGCGCCCGGCACCGTCGAAATCTGCGTGCGGATGAAATTATTCCCGTAATCGAACATCTGCTGCTCGCTCAGGCTGTCGCTGTTCAACCCCACCTGCAGCACGGGCACGGTGGACGCGGAATAAATAATCACCAGCGGCGGCGTTGTGCCGGGTGGCAACGATCTCAAAAATGTCTGCGAAATGGCCGTGGTTTGGGCCAGGGCCGTTTGGATATTGGCCCCAGGGTGAAAATAAATCTTAATGATGGCAATCCCGTTTAGCGATTGCGAATCCACGTGTTCGATGTCGTTGACGAGTACCATCAGGCCGCGCTCGACGTTCGAAGTGATCCGCTGCTCCATCTCCTGCGGCTGCAAGCCGGTGTAGGTCCATACGAGCGCAACCACCGGAATATTGATTTCGGGGAAAATGTCCGTCGGGGTGCGCGGAATTACGAACCCACCCAGCAGAACGAGCACAATCGCCATCACGATAAAGGTGTATGGCCGGGAAAGCGCTAAGCGGACAATCCACATAAATTAGTGTTAGTTACCCTGACCTATTGAGCGGAGACACCCTTCATATGCGCCCCTGCGCCCAAGTTTCTTCGAGCTTGACACGACTATTAGACTATCAAATCCCCGCTTTTGGGTACGCAAGTGGCGTCAGAAGCCCCAAGTCCGTCGCGCTTTTTCCGCGCGCCACTCCCCAACCGCGTTTCCATTACGCTTTTCGGGCCAACATGGGTTTTCTGTGCGTTTCCTTACAGGCCATTTTGGACGGCCTGTCTCTGGAGTCTGCTCGAACTATCCTACCAACCATGGCAGTTGCCATGGGACCCGCCCGGAAGTCACCCACTCGCAACTCTCCCGGGGCCGGCCTCACCCGTCTGCCTTACGCTACCACTCGCACAAATTCACGCTCAGCTCGTCGGCTTTGCGTTACAGTGGGGATGCTCGTTTTCAGGTTTCCGTCGGATCCGATTAACTTTCTAACCGAAGAGGACACTCATGAAAATTCTCGCCTGCGCCGCAGCGCTGTTTGCAATTTCCGGGGCCGTGAGGGCCCAGCAGTCCCCCGCGAACGCACCCGCAAAACCCCTGGTTGTGAACATCATGAACGCCGAAGGTAAGGCCGTCGGCACGGCTACGCTTTCTCCCGCCGCGTCAGGAGTCAAGATTGTGCTCGACATCAAAAAGCTCCCTCCGGGCGAGCACTCCATCCACATCCACCAGATGGCCAAGTGTGAACCCCCGGATTTCAAATCCGCGGGCCCGCATTTCAGCCCGGCAGGCCACTCGCATGAGTCCGCGCCGGCGGGTGATATTCCTGATTTCTCCTTGATCGTGGGCAAAGATGGCACGGCTCACGTCTCAACCGTCGCCCCGAACGTGACTCTCGGCGATGACGATCACTCCGTTTTCAGCAATGGGGGCACGGCGATTGTGATTCACGCCGTTGCCGGCGGCACCGGCACCGCCGCCCCGCCGCGCATCGCCTGCGGCGTCATCACGCGGTCGTAGCCTTTTAAAGATTCTGCCGAAACCCCGCGAAGCGCGCTCTGGCGCTACTTGTGTGTCATCGTGAAGACGCCGTCCCATCCTACGGGCGGCTCGTCGAACAGATACTCCTGGCAGCGTTTCCAATACATGCGGGAAGGGCCATCGTCGGGCGTGCGGTCCAGAATCTCCTGAAACGCGTGCTGGGCCGGTTCCCATTGTCGCTTGCGATAAAGCTCGCGCGCCGCGGCGAAATCATGCAGCCGTTGCTGTAATTCCTTGTATTTTGCATCCTGCCCCAGTTCCGAAAGTTTCCCCACCAGCTCGTGGATCGTCACCGGCTGCACTTTCCCTTTTACGCGAATGATGTCCAGTTCGCGGAAAAGGAATCCGTCATTTTTGACCGTCGCATACGTGGATTCGTTCACGAGGATGTGGGTGCCGTATTCTTTGTTCAATCCTTCCAAGCGCGAGGACAGATTCACCGTATCCCCCAGCGCCGTGTATCCATGCTGCAGTGCGGACCCCATGTTGCCCACGCTCGCAGGTCCCGAATTCAAGCCAATCCCGATGTCCAGCTTTGGCTTCCCTTCCGCTTCCCACAATAGCTGCAATTCCCGGACGCGCTTCATCATCGCAATGGCGGCGTTGCATGCGTTCACTGCATGATTTGGTTCCTCGACGGGTGCTCCCCAGAACGCCATCACGGCGTCGCCGATATATTTATCCAGCGTCCCTTGCGTTTCGAACACGATATTCGTCATGTCCGACAAATATCCGTTCAGAAAAATCGCCAACTCCTGCGCGTCCAGCTTTTCTGAAATTGTCGTGAATCCCCGGATGTCGCTGAACATCACAGTGATTTCCGTCTTGCGTGGCTCTACCAGTTTCGGATTCACCAGCAGCCGCCGGATCACCTCAGGGTTCAGGTATCGAGCAAACTCCCTCCTCACCTTGCGTTTTTCCTTTTCCTCCACCAGGGCGCGGTAGAGCGATACCATCATCACGTTCGCCGTCAGCGTCCCGGCGGGCAGTGCGAAGTTCAGCCAATAGCCGCGCACAAAGGCGACATAAATCAGCAATCCGAACGGCAACAGCAGCGCCAGGCCAAACCACATCCACCGCGGCGAAACCAGTGCCATCGCGGTTCCCACCGGTATTCCGAAAATCAGAATCAGCAGCAGGTCCAGAATTTCCTGGTGCGCTCCGCGAATCAGGAATCCGTTGTTCAGCATGTTGTCAATCACATTGGCGTGTACTTCCAGCCCGGGATAGTCAATGCCACCGTAAGGCGGAGTGCGCAGGTCGCCGATTCCCGTCGCCGAAGCGCCCACCAGCACAATCTTGTCGCGAAAGGTTCCCGGTTTGCATTTGTGATTCACCACGTCGGCGATGGGGTAATACGGATACGTTTCACGCGGCCCGCGATAATTGATCAGCACGCGGCCCAACCAATCCGGTTTCACAGTCAGCTTTTCGCCGAATTGCAGCGACGCCACGCCAGTCGGCCCGTAGTTCACCGTGACCTGCTCGGTCTTTAGTCCCAGGTAGAGCCGCAGGGTCTGCACTTCCAGCGAGCCATAGAGGTCAATGTCGTCCGGATTGCTGGAGCGCCCGAAGGGCAGCACCAGCAGCGCGCGCCGCAACACTCCATCGGCATCGGACGAAATATTGAAAAATCCGATGGACGTTTTTTCGTCGTTCTCTGGCGGCGCAAGTTGTGGAATGTTCGCAATCGTCGCGGTGAAAAGCGTGCCTTCAAACTGGTAGCTGTTCAGCAGGGAAGCGAAGTCGGCCTTGCCCGTGGCCGGATTGAGCGCGTTGCGGTTCAGTGAATACCACTGCACCATCTCTGCATATTTATTGAGCGGCGCGTCATCGATCCCCTGGATTTCATTCGCTTGCAGGTAGAAATTTCCCAGTACCACCGGCCCGAAGCGCCGCAGCGCCGCCGCGAACTGCGAATCGGCGTCGAACTCCTTTGCCAACTCCAGAACGTGGGCTTCGAGTTTCGGGTCAGGCGGCTTGCCGTTCTTCTTGTCGCGCTCGATCTGCCCCCACAGCGCGCGAATGGGAGCAACGGTCTGGTCCGGCTTATCAAACGTCACGTCAAAGGAAACGACGCGCGCCCCATCTTCCCGCAACGCATCCAGCATCTCTCCGAAATATTTTCGCGAAAACGGCCACTTGCCGAGCACCTCCTGCGAGCGCTGATCGATCGCCACCACAACGATGCGGGGATCGGGGGGTGTGTACTTCGCCGGCCGGTAACGAAAGCGCGTGTCCAGCGTGCTGTATTCGAATCGCTTCAGGAAATCGAACAACGGCGTATTGCGATCGCCCATGAACGTGAAAATGTACACACCCACCGACAGAATGGTAATGGCTACGCTGATCAGGAAAACCGCGCGATGGTGCCACCAAGTGGCGATGAGGTCGCGGAAGCGGTACATGCTTCCGTGCTGGCGGCCTCCTTCGGGCGCGGTTGGCATTGGTGTGGGTGAGTGACTATTCGCGGAAAATAAAATTCATTCGCACGCCGCAGATTTCGATCAAATCGCCGTCGTTCAACCTTACGGTTCCCGTAATCGGAGTGCCATTCACCGTCGGCACTTTGTCGCCCGTGCCGAGATAGTAGCCGTCGTCGCGCTGGTTGATCTGCGCGGCCATCTTGGGCTTGAACCACCCCTTCAATCGCACGGTCGCCATAGGCGATTTCCCGATCACCGTCAGCTTATTGGTGAGGGTGAATTCTTTTATGTCAATCTTGCCGCTCAGAATCACCAGCGTGGCCACCTTCATCCGTCCCGCCGAGAATTGCGCCCGCTCACCCATGGCGGCCGCCTGCTGCAGCATCTCGCGCCGTACCTTGGTGTCCAGCACCATGGTTTCATTGATTTTCGGTGCGGCCGTCTTGCGCCCGGTGTCCCAGGGAATCGCGGCGTCGGCGGTTGCGTCCACCTTGATGTGGTGCTTTCCGACCCAGATCGAATCGCCGTCGTGCAGCGTGGCGCGTTCCACCCGCAGGTCGTTCACAAACGTTCCATTCAAGCTGTCCAGGTCTTCCACCACCAGGCGCCCGGCTTCGAAATACACGCGCGCGTGATAATTGGAGACCGCGAGATTATCGACGGGAAGATCATTGTCCGGCGAGCGGCCAATCGTCACCGGGCGGCTGCCGATCGGCACTTCTTTCACCAGCTTGTTTTCAAACATCAGGCTGAGTTTCGCCATCAAATCCCCTCCGAGGAGGTGCTAGTCTTTCTTGGCCCCGCCGCGCCGCATCCAGGAGAACCAACCCTTGTTGGCGTCGTCCTCGAAACGCACGACGATTACCGTTACGTTGTCAATTCCACCGTTTTCGTTCGCCAGCGCGATCAATCTTTCCGCAGCCGTCGAAGGAATAGTCTCCGCTTGCAGCGCTCCGGCAATTTCGGGCTCCGTCACCATTCGCGTCAGCCCATCCGAGCACAGCAGCAACACATCGCGCGGAATGATTTCCACCTCATCCACGTCAATCTCCACTTCCGGATGGGCACCCAGCGCGCGCAGCAGCACGCTCTGCATTTCGCTCTCTTCCGCCTGCTGCGGAGTGATCAGTCCCCGCCGCACCTGTTCGGCTACCAGCGAGTGATCATTCGTCAACTGCTGCAGGTTCCCGTTGCGCAGCAGGTAGGCCCGGCTGTCGCCCACGTGCGCGATGCTCATCAGGGTGTCCTTCAGCCACAAAACGGTAATTGTCGCGCCCATGCCCCGCTGCTCGGGATTCTTTTGCGCCGACTGGAAAATCTGGAAATTCGCTTGTGCCACCGCATTTTTCAGCCGCCGGGTCCGGGAACTCACGTTCGCCGGGACCTCGTCCAGCATCGTCGCGCCGGAATCTTCCTTTTCCGCTTCGCAATATTTGTTGATCACATCGACCGCCATCGCGCTGGCCACTTCACCGTGTGCTTCTCCGCCCATTCCATCCGACAGGATGAATAGATTCAGAGCTTCCACGATGCGGAAGGAGTCCTCGTTATTGGTACGCACACGTCCGACGTCTGACAAGCCGCTACTGACGATCTGCACAGCCTCTCCTTCAAGCCTTGCCGTGAACACAACAGGTACCCCCGGCGCAGACACCCCGGTCTTTCTGTATTATCCACGCTAGCAGACACCTTGCTGCTCGGAAAGGCTTTGCATCCAACTGATTACCTTTCAATACCTAACACTTACCCCGCTTTCAATTCGCAAGAATACTCGATGTCCATGGGGGCATGGCAAGCCTCGGCACCGGCGTTTCCGGGGTTTCACACTCTTCTGTGCCGGCGAAATCTCCTCTACAATCTCGGTGTGCCCAACTCGTCGAACCCCCTGAAAAAGTGCTGGCTCGCCTTGACTCTGCTTTCCTTGATCGCTCAAGACCTTCCCGCGCAAGAGCCACCCCCCGCTTCGGGCGCGCGCATTCTGATCATGCCTCGCAAGATTGTCAGCGGCGAACACGCGACACTCGCCGTCCTTGATGTCAGCGGACGCCTGACTCCAGGTGTCACCGTGGAATTTTCGAACGGTGACATGCTGAAGACTGACGCAACCGGCCGCGCAATGTTCGTCGCTCCGTTGAATGCCGAGAAGATTTATGCCGCGATTCAGGGGCGCGCTGGCCGTATAACAAGCACGATCGTCGCCGCGGTCGATTCGCCTTCCGGCACTCAGGAAGCCGCCCTGGCTCCGCGCGTGGCTTCCTTGAGCGACCGCTTTGAATTTATGGGCCACGGCTTCTGCGGCGATGCCGATAGAAACCACGTCCTGATTCAAGGCCTGCCCGGACTTGTGCTCGCTTCCTCCCCCGCTTATCTTGCGGTTCTTCCGCCTGCCGATTTGGCACCCGGACCTGCACAAGTGCAGGTGGCTTGCGGGCAGAAGAGTTCGACTCCGTTTACGGTGGTATTTGTCTCGCTGGAACTCGAAGCAGGCAACCGGGCACTCACTCCCGGCGAACGTCGCAAGTTGACTGTGCGGGTGAAGGGAACCACTACGAAGGTGAGTCTGGAGGCGCGGAATCTGGCCCCGGAAGTCGCGGAGTTGCAGGGCGGCACACTTCTGCGCGCCGTGTCCAGCGGCGGCTCGGACAATGTGGCCAGTTTCGAGCTGGTGGGAAAGCAGCGCGGGAATTTTGTGATCTCGATCCGGCTGGTGGCGCCGCTCAGCGCGCCGCGTAGCTGAGTTCGAGGGAGCGAAGCAGGAAGCTGCTTGAGGGAATCCGAACATGCCCGAGCTTCCCGACATTGTTGTCTATATCGAAGCGATGGAGCAGCGCGTGCTCGGACACGTGTTGCGGCGCGTGCGCGTCGCCGGGCCGTTTCTCCTGCGGACGGCTGAGCCTCCGGTTGATTCGGTCGAGGGGCATAAGGTTAGCGAGTTGCGACGCATTGGGAAACGGATTGCGCTCGGATTTGACAACGGGATGTGGCTGGTGTTTCACCTGATGATTTCGGGGCGATTGCATTGGAAGAGCAAGGCGGTTGTTCCGGACGGAAGGCGGACGCTGGGCGCGTTTGAGTTTGATTCGGGAACGCTGACGCTTACAGAAGCGGGGGCGAAGAAGCGGGCTTCGCTGCATCTTTTTGCGGATGAGGCCGCGATGACAGCGATTGATCCTGGCGGGCTCGAGGCGCTACCGGCTACCCGCGACGCCTTTGCCGCCGTGCTCACTTCGGAAAACCACACCTTGAAGCGGGCGCTGACTGATCCGCATTTGTTTAGCGGAATTGGCAATGCGTATTCCGACGAGATTCTGTTTCACGGGCAGCTTTCGCCGGTTTTGCTGACGCGGCGCATGGATGGGGAAGCGATCGATCGGTTGTATCAGGCGACTCGGGAGACATTGAACTTGTGGACGAAAATGCTGCGTGAAGCGGCACGCGGAAAATTTCCTGAGAAAGTGACCGCGTTTCGGGAAGAGATGTTTGTTCACGGGCGATACGGGCTGCCTTGCCGGCGGTGCGGAACGAAGATCCAGCGGATCCGGTATGCGTCAAATGAGACGAATTATTGTCCGACCTGCCAAACGGGCGGAAAGTTGCTGGCGGACCGGGCGTTGAGCCGGTTGCTCCGCGAGGATTGGCCGAGATCGCCGGATGAGATGGACGAGCGGATTCAAACGAAGAAAAGCGCGACACAGATCCAGGAATGAAGAAAGACTCGACGCAGAGACGCACTCGCCTGATTCACTCAGGACAAGCTGAGAGTGCAGAGTTCGGGGCACACAGGAGAGTACTGGCGTCATGCGGAATTCTTTGTGGCGCTGGCGGGGAGCGCTAACGTGCCTTGCGCGTTTTCCAGGGCGGGAGTGGCGGCTCCACTGGCGCCTACCAACGAATCGAGGGTGTTGTTGGCTTTGTCGAAGCGTTTGTCGGCTTCCGCGTAACTTTTTTGAGCATTCTTTAGATGCGTACCTACAGTCGCGAAATGTTCCATAAACGTGTCGAGCTGTTTGCGCAAACCGCTCAGGTTGGCGGAGAGGTGCTTAGCGTTTTCCTCGATCTGCATGCCGCGCAGGCCCATGGCGATGACGCGCAAGTTGGCGTGGAGGGTGTTTGGCGAAACGGGAAAGATGCTCCGGCTGCGGCAGTATTCATCGAGGGGTTGGCCTTTGCCGTCCACGCTCATCAGCAGTTCGTAGAACACGGTTTCACTGGGGACGAACATCAGCGCCAGTTCGAGCGTATCTTCATCGGGCACGATGTATTTCTTGGAGATGGAATCGGCGTGGTTTTTTACGGCGGTCACGAATGCGCGGCGTGCTTCCTCGCCTTCGGCGCTCAGGCGGCGATAGGCGTCCAGGGGAAACTTGGAATCGATAGCCATCTTCTTTTTGTCCAGCAGGAAGATCACTGCGTCGGCCGCTTCGCCGCTGCGGAAACGGTATTGCCGGGCGTATTGCGAGGGCGCCAGGGAATCTTCAAGCAAGCGCTCCAGCGTGATTTCACCGAGCGAGCCGCGGGACTTCGCTCCACCCAGAATGTTTTCGAGTGTTCGGCTGGTCTCAAACATCTGTTTGCCGGCTTGCTGGACTTCGCCGAGCTGGTTCTGAATCTGATTGATCTGCTCACGGGTGTTTTTCAGCTCCAGGGACATGGCAGCCTGGGATTCGGAAGTAAGCTTGGAGGTAATTTGCGCGGAATCCTTCACCCCGTCTTTGAGGGCAGTGGTGACGGCTTCGAGACGGATGGCGACGGTGCCGGCGATGGATTCGAGCTTGGTGGTGCTTTGCGCCTGGGTGGTGGAGAGGTTCAGCAGGTCGCGGCGCATCTCGTTCATCTGGGATTCCATCTGCTGGTTCTTTTTCTGGTCCTGGGTATTTTGGATAAGCACCCACAAGACCAGGCCTATCAGGAGCAGGCCGAACACCGCGACTGTGGTGACGAGGGTCATGGTTTTTCTCCCGTGGTGACGGGAAACGGTGTTCCCACTGTAGCGGGAAGTGGGTGGACGGACAAGGCGTGGCGAAGGAGTGGAAAGCCAATTGCCGGCAGCCTACGGGTAACAGCGAAGTGAATTGGTATGGCCAATACCCCCTGCCCCCTGGTTTTGCCTGGGAGACGGAGAGAAAGGATTTAGCGGACACGGATGCGTGACTCGTTTCCCGTGATCTGTCCCGAAATGGGAACCGATGGCAGCTAAAACGCAGGACAGCTTGGGGTTTTGTAGAGAGATGAGAGTTCTCGAGCGAAGCTTGAAAGAGAGAAGAGCAAGCTGGACGCGCAGGCGACGTACGGGGAGAGCTCGGGACACAGTACTACGCGACTGTCAGGTGAAAGCACGGCCTGAATAGATAACGTTATCAATAGACGATTACATAGTACTCCGCTTGAATGATTGTTGTATCACCCGAAGCGAAAGGCTACTCCGGCGCCGAAGCGGAAATTGTTCTGGCGGTTGCTGAGGCCGTCGGGAATTTTGGTGAGGAAATACTCGGCTTGCATCTAGGAAGCTGAGTGATCGCAAATCGTTGCCTGGTTGTAGGGACGAAGTTGTGAGGAGATCGCCGGAGGAGGCGTGCTAACGGCTGCGCGCCGAGCCGCCTCGGGCGAATGAGGCGCCACCCAAGCAACACGGGAGCGTTGCTAATTGCCGGCGAAGTGATGGAGGTGGTGCATGACGGCGCAGCTCAGGTGGCCCAGCACGAACCAGAACACGGCTTGGAGAACTTTCTTGGTTGTAGGCGACATGCGGGAAGAGTATCCCAGCTGGGGATGGGTCAAGAATAATTGAGTGGGGGCGAGCGCCAGGGCTTGTCGATCGGGACCAGAAGAAAAGTCCACCCCAAGACCCAGACAGAAAAACCGAGCCTTCGCGTTTCTGTGTTTTGGGCGTGGGTCAAAGTGTCGTCCTTGAATCGATGGTAGCTCGAGGGCAGCGAGGACGTAGTCTGTCCGGGCCACCCCAGTAGGGCGTTAGTAAGATTTGCTGAAGTAACCTGCTGCTAGCCAGTAGACGGGAGGACTGTTGGCGGGGATTTTCATGGTATTGCCACAGTCTTTCTGGGGGCAGCGGAAGATTTGTTCGCTGGATTTGGGGTCGATCCTTTCGAGAAACATTACGTTTCCGGCTTCATCGGAGCAGAGGACCTGGGATTCGTTCCTGTGGAGCTTGAGGCTGGAAGAGCCGGTTACAAACCAGTGGTCCTGGACTCTTTCCACGGCAAAGTAGCCCATTTCGGGGGAATAGTTTTGCGTGCAGTGTTCGACCGGGCAATTGCAGAGGAAAAGATTCGCTGGCTCCGGGCGGTTTGATACTGCTTTTCCTGACTCGTCGGCGTTGGTGACCATGGCAACGAAATGCCTGGGGCAAAGAGGCCTGGGTTCGCCAGTTGGTTGGAGAGTCACGACAGAGCGATTCTAGTCCTGGGCACGGGGGAGTGTAAACGGGAGTATCCCTGGTCAGTAATAGCGGAGGGCGGGCGTGAAGCCGCCCTAGAGAGGACGCTGGCTGTTAAATGCGGATGCTGTCTGGCGGGCTCCGGGCGGTCCCAAACGACGTCGACCCTTCTCTGGACGAGGGCGCAGGGCATGGCTCCGGTTCAGGCTTGCGGCTTTGCGCCGCGGCGTTCCGTGCGGATCTGGGCGCTTTGGGCGCGCAGGATGAAGGGCTTTGATTTGTTTTCTTTCTCGTGCCGGGCAAAAAGTCGGATGCCAGCCGGCTTTTCGGGAGCCAGCAGGTCCTCGGCGGCTCTGGTGATATCGAGGACCAGGGTGATGGGTTTGTGGCGCTTGTCGGCCATGGTATCGGCCAGGACGGAGAGAGAGCCGATCTGCAAGCGGCGATCGCCGCGTACGGCAGCGACATCGAAAACGCCAGTGACGTCCTCTGGAATTTCCACGCCATGCAGGACAAGAACCATGGGAGTGCTTTCGCGGAACTGGGTCAGAAGAGTCTCGCGCACCTCCTGGCTGACTTTCAGGAACGAGAGAGGATCCGGGCCCGGGAGGCAGCAGATCAGTTCGCAGATGTAAATCTCGTAATAGATGGGGATACGGATGCGAGGCAGGGTGTAAACGTAGCGCAGATTGTTGCGGTGGTCGAGAACATCGGCAGCGCTGATGGAAACTACTTTCTGGTTCTCGTCGTAAAACGACCAGCGGGCGGTGAGAAAACCGGAGTCGGTGGGATTCTTGAAGTCGGTGCCGGTGCCGCCGGGTTGGCCGTTCCAACCGCTCCAGAGTTTGTCGATGTTGCAGTGATGAGCGAAGAAAATCGGGTCGCGAGCGGCGTAGCCGAGATTGCCCATGTCTTCAAAGGGCGACGCGGCCGGGCCGACATCGCTGTGAATAATGTTGTGGGGGTCGTTTTCACAGGCCCCGGCGAAAGCGGCGGTGCCGCCAAAGCTGGCGAAGTCCGTGATGCCGTAAAGAGTGTGGATGCGCGAGGTGGTGCCATCGGAGGCCGGCAAATTGCCGCCACCGGCGATGCCTGAATCGCGACTGGAATCCCAGAGCGGGTTGCCCGTGTTGCCGGGATTGCGATACGGGGACGGCATGCTGCGGCTGTTCTCCCAATCCCAATAAGGGAGGCGGAAATTGTCGAGATCGCCTACCAGGGAGCCGAGGATGCGCTCGTAGTAATAGAGATAGGCGCGGTGCCAGGGGAAGAAGTTCCAGGAACCGTGGATCTGCATGTTGACGCCACTGCACTGATCGCAGAAGAGGGCGTGGACGTCGGCCTCGAGGAGCCAGCGGCGATTGTCGCCGGAGGGAAGCGCGCGCAAATTGGCGAAGGCGGTCTGCAGTTCGCTAAGTTCGGACGGAGCGAGTGCACTGATCGATTTTCGCAGGACAATCGGGCGGGTATCGCTTCCGGCGGCGAACGGGTTACCTCCCGAGGGAGCGGTGGGGCAAGCGGGGGGATCCTGAGCCCGCGCGATGTTTGAAGGGAAGCTGCGCATGCCGGAGAGGAATGTTCCCGCTGTGGCTGCTGCCGCGGTTTTCAGAAAACGACGACGAGTGGAGTTGCTGTCGGGGACGTTCAGAATCATAGGACCTCCAAGGGAGAGGTGGTGTTCGGGGTGAAAACTGGACTGGGCCTGGATCTTGGGACCGCGCCGGGTAAGATGCGTAAACTATACTCCACTTGCCGATAGAAGTAACAGATTCCTATTTCGAGTTTAGGGAGAGCCGGAAAATCGGGACTTCCCGCCAGGCCAGCGCTCCGGGGAAGAATGCGGAGAGAACGGAGCGCCCCACCCCGTAAGGCCATTCGCGGCAGAAAATGCCCGCCCCCGAACGCGTGCGCTACAACCGCCGGGGGGCTGGCATAAAAGCCAGCGCTCGATTGGAGAATGTGGTTAAGCAACAGCTGGCTTGCCGATTTATTGCATTTCTTCGAGGCGGCGGAGTTTGGGTTCGATGCCGAAGAAGTGGACGGCGAGGATTTGGATTACGAGGAGGGCGATCATCAGGGCGACTACGCCGGCTACGCCCCGGGAGCGGAAGAGGAAGACTACGAGGAACGGAGTGAAGATAGTTGCGGAACGCCCTATGGTGTTGCACAGGCCGAGGGCGCGCATGCGGACATCGGTGGGGAAGAGCTCCGGGATGTAGATGGCGAAGAGCAGGGCGACAAGGATGTAGATGCAGACGACGAGGAGAAAACCGGCGAGGGGAAGCAAGCGGGGATCGCGAATGTAGGGATAGATGCCGCCAAAGAGAATGGCCAGCATGGAGGCGCTGATGATGGCGGGCTTGCGGCCGATGGCGTCGGCCGAGAGCGCGCCGATGGCCGCGCCGACCGGGGCGCCGATACTCATAAGGAAGGAATATTTGAAGGAGCTGGCGATGCTCAGGCCTTGCTGCACGAAGAAGGTGGGGAGCCAGGTGACGAAGCCGTAGATCAACGTGTTGGCGACGATCAGGACGGTGGCCCCGACGAAGAGGCGCGGGAAGAGTTGCGGACCGAAAAGCGAGGAAAAATTTCGGGCGGAAGCAGCGGGCGGCGCGGAGGCGGGAGCGGGAAGCGGCGGATCTTGATTGACGAATTCGCGCTCGATTTGTGCGAGCATTTTTTCCGCTTCTTCGGTGCGGCCGACGGATTCGAGCCAGCGCGGCGATTCGGGCATGGATTTGCGCAGGTACCAGACGATGAGGGCGCCGACGCCGCCGATGATGAACATGATGCGCCAGCCGAAGCGGGGGATGAGCACGGCGCTAGCCAGCGCGCTGATGGGCAGGCTGGTGACGACGACGGCGTTGAGGATGCCGCACCAGCGGCCGCGGGCCTGCGGCGGAAGAAATTCAGTCATTGCAGCGTATCCGGCTACAAGTTCGGCACCCAATCCGATGCCCATCACGCCACGCAGGAGAATCAGCGTGGGCATGTTGGGAGCGAACGCGGAGGCGATGGAGGCCAGGCCGAAGATGATGAGATTGGCCTGATAGGTGGAGCGGCGGCCGAAGCGATCGCCGAGGAAGCCGGTGAGGAAAGAGCCGAGCATCATGCCCATGAAGGTGACGGAAACGAACTGGGCGTTTTGCGCGAGGGTGGAAAAGCGGCTGTTGAGCGTGGCGCCGAGGACGCTGGCGGCAACGTAGACGTCGTAGCCGTCAAAGAACATACCGATGCTGATGAGGGTGAGGATGCGGCGGTGAAAACGCGAGATGGGGAGGCGGTCGAGACGAGCGCCGGCGCTGACGCTCAAGGGTGGCTCACTTTTTCCCCGCGAGCACGGCCATGGTGCCGGCGGTGAGGGCTTCGACGGCGAGGCTGCAATTTGTTTTGAAGGTGTTGGATTGCGCGGTGAGGAAAAAGTCTTTGCAGCGACGGGCGGCGCCGGGATCGAGTTTCAGGATTCGGGCGATGAGCTTGTCGGCTGCGGCGGATAGATCTGACGCAGGGCAGACCATTGAGATCAAGCCGATTTCCTGGGCTTGCTGAGGAGTAAATGGCTCACCGAAAAGTACCAGGGGAAAGGCGAAGCGCGGGAGCGCGTATTCACCGAGGTAGGACATGATCGCGGCCGGAGCTAGACCGTGGCTCATTTCCGGAAAACGGAGAGAGGCGGTGTCGGCAACCAGAGGGAAGTCGGTGACGATGGCCAGGCCCATGCCGAAGCCGAAGGCGTCGCCCTGGACTTCGGCTACGGAGATAAGGCAGGAGGTGCGGACTAGGCGTTTGAGTTCGATGAGGCGGGAGACTTCGGCGCGGACGGATTCAAGGTCACTGGCGGCGCGTTCTCGGCCGGTGCAGAAATCTTTGCCGCGGGCGCGGATGCGGAGGACCCGGGCACGGGGTTGCGGGGATTCGGAGCGGAGTTCGGCGAGCATGGCGTCGAACATGGGGCCGGTAATTTCGTTGCCGTGGTTGGGGTTGTTGAGAGTGAAGGTTAGGACGTCGGCGGTGCGCAGGATTTCAACCAAGCGGGTAGAGGGTTCACTGGAGTGGCCGGAGGCCGGAGTGTAGGACATGGCCGGAAGATTATACAGGAAACTTTTCATTTGATTGGCAGGCAAGGTTGGCACCGTAGATTGTGACTGACAAACGCGGTGAGCGAGTGTGAGAAAATGGCGGCGAATTTGGAGGCCTTATGTACATGCACATGTTTGCGTTTCGATGGAAGGCGGGAGTGACGGAGGAGCAGAAGCGGCGGGTGGTGGCCGAGATTCGCGCGCTGCAGGGGCAGATCCCGGGCTTGCTGGAGACCGCAGTGGGGTTGAATATCTCTCCTCGAGGCGGCGGGTATGGGCTGGGGGGCGCGATGAAGTTTGCTGACAAGGCCGCGCTGGAAGGTTATGGAGGGCATCCGGTGCACCAGAAACTGGTGAGTTGGCTGATGCCGTTGATTGAGCCTGTTGAAGTGGATTTTGAGATCAGATGAAGCCCCCGGACGGTGAAGAGAAAAGATTCGGACACAGAGGACGCAGAGGAGCCTCAGACTTCACAGAGAAGAGAAGCCCCCCTTCAGAAACTTCGCGAAGGGTAGGCCACCGGTGATCAGGAGCGGACGGAGCGGTCGAGATGATCGTGCATGTGGTGCTGCATGTTGCGGAGGGGGGCGGTGGAATCCTGCAGGCGGCTCAGGAGGAGAGCGCCTTCAAGAGAGCTGATGATGAGTTGGGCTAGTTCGAGGGGCTTGGTGCGGGGATTGATTTCGTGGCGGGCGATCCCTTCGGCGGTGATTTTGGAGAGACGCGCGGTCCAGCTTTGCAGGGCTTTTCTTGCGCGGGCGCGGAGGAGGGGGTTGCCGTCGTCGGATTCGACGGCGGTGTTCATGAGGGGACAGCCGCCGGGGACGAGGCCTTCGCGCTTTTCGACGAAGTTGTCGATCATTTTCTTGAGGCGGAGGACGGAGTTGGGTACTTCACTGACGCCTTCGAGGCGGCCGGAGACGGCTTTTTCCCAGGAGTAGTCGAAGGCTTCGCCGGCCAGCTGTTGCTTGCTCGGGAAATGGCGGTAGATGCCGCCTTTCTGCAGGCCGGTGGCTTGCATGAGGTCGGATAGGGAAGTGCCCTCATAGCCCTTGCGGTTGAAGAGCGGGGCGGCTTTTTTGACGATTTCGCGGCGGGTGAGTTCTCCCTTAGACATTTCATTGGACATCGGTCGAGTGCCTCCCCGAGTAGTACTGGGACCGAATGGTCTCATTTCCAAATTGTAGCACAATCCAAGTGAGACCAAACGGTCTCTTTTGCATCCAATCGTTTCGAGGACGCATGAGCGAAACGATGGCCACGGCGATGCCGTTCAACCCGCCCCGGGAGCGGACGGGGACGAATCCGTGGTTCATCGCGATCACGGTGACGCTGGCGACGTTTATGGAATTGCTGGACACGGCGATCGCCAACGTGTCGCTGCCACACATCGCGGGCGGGCTGGCGGTGAGCGCGGACGAGAGCACGTGGGTGCTGACGAGTTACCTGGTGTCGAACGCAGTGGTGCTGCCGCTTTCGGCGTGGCTGAGCCGGATTTTCGGGCGGAAGCGCTATTACATGATCTGTGTGGCGCTGTTCACGATCAGTTCGCTGCTGTGCGGATTTGCGCCGAGTCTGGGGATGCTGATCTTTTTCCGGGTCTTGCAGGGAGTGGGCGGCGGAGGATTGGCGCCGGTGGAGCAGGCGATCCTGGTGGACACGTTTCCGGCGTCGAAGAGGGCGGCGGCGTTTGCGCTGTACAGCATGGCGATTGTGACGGCGCCCGCGATTGGGCCGCCGCTTGGCGGATGGATTACGGACCACTGGAGCTGGCGGTGGATCTTCTTCATCAACATTCCGATTGGGATTGTTTCCCTGATTTTGACGAACCGGCTGTTGAAGGATCCGCCGGAGTTTACGCGGGAGGTGGAAGCGGCGCGGAGGGACGGGCGGCTGAAGATTGACGTGTGGGGGATCGTGTCGGTGGCGATTGCGTTTGCATGCCTGGAGGTGGTGCTCGACCGGGGGCAGACGGAGGATTGGTTCGAAAGCAATTTTATCGTGGCGTTTTTCGCGGTGGCGATGGTCGCTTTGATTTTTGCAATTGTGTGGGAGTGGCGGCATCCGGACCCGGTGGTGGAGATTCGATTGTTGGGGGACCGGAATTTCGCGCTGGCAAATATTTTTTACTTTCTGTTTGGGTTCACGCTGTATGGGTCGACAGTGCTGATCCCGCAGATGCTGCAGCGGCTCTACGGGTACACGGCAACGGACGCGGGTCTGGTGCTGGGGCCGGGGGCGTTTGTGATTGTGATGCTGGCGCCGGTGGTGGTGAGGATATTGCCGAAGCTGGGAGTGAAGAAGCTGCTGGCGTTTGGATATTTCGTGTTTGCGATGGCGATGTGGCACTACGCGGGCTTCACGCTGGCGACGGATTACCGGCACGAAGCGTGGGCGCGGGCTTTGCAGGGATTGGGGATTGCGACGCTGTTTGTGCCGGTGAGCCAGCTGGCGTATTCGAATTTGCCGAAGAACAAGAATAACAAGGCGTCGAGCCTGACGAATCTTTTCCGGAACCAGGGCGGGAGTTTCGGGATTGCGTTTGTGACCACGCTGCTGGCGCGGCGGACGCAATATCACCAGAGCATATTGGTGGCGCATTCAACACCGCTCGATGAACGGTACCGGCAATTGCTGGCGAATTTGTGCGGGTATTTTTCGGCGCATGGATTTACGGCGGCGGACGCCGCGGTGCACGCGCAGGCTCAGGCGTTTGCCCTGCTCGAGAGGCAGGCGGCGTTTCAGGGATTTCTGGATTGTTTTACGGCGCTCGGGTGGATTGTGTTGATGGGAGTGCCGCTGGTGTTTCTGATTAAGAAGTTTCGGCCGGCTACTGGGGCGACGGAGAGTCACTAGTAGAAAAGGCATGACTGGTTAGAGGCGGAAAAGGTCGGCGTTCTCGACCCGGCTAAATGCGTGACTGAAAGTGGACCGCGCAGTGATATCCTCGCCATGGAATTTGGGTGGGGAGGGTTGGATGGCGAGCCAAGCTGGGGTGACGGGGCTCGAAGCGCCTACGGAAGATGAGCGGACGATGGCGATGCTGGCTCACCTGTTGATGGCGTTCACGGGATTTATCGGGCCGCTGGTGATTTTTTGTGTGAAGCAGAATTCGCGGTTTGTGAAGTTTCATTCGCTGCAGGCGCTGGTCTGGCATGCGATCTATTTGGGGTTGAGTTTTCTATTCATTGCGGTGTTTTTCGCTGTGATGATGACGTGTCTGATCCACCACCCGCCAGAACCGCACAGCCAGGCGCCGCCCGCGTTTTTCTACTTTTTTCCATTCATCTGGCTTGGATTTATGGGCGGGTGGGTGGTAAGTGTGATTCTGGGAGTGGTGTACGCGATCAGGGCGAACCGGGGAGAGTGGGCGACTTATCCGGTGTATGGGAAGTGGTTGTTGCCGGAGAGGCAATGAAGGAAAGAAGTAATGAGGTGACGAAGCAAGGAATCGGATGGGTGGGAGTCTCAGGCGAGTGAGCAGAAAGTTTGGGTGGTGAGGATTCGTTGGTAAAAGCGGAAGCTGCGCTTCCGCACTCCAAAGTAGGAGCGGCCCGCCCCACAAGGCGGGCCCTACATAAGAAAAGAGGCCCCGCGACCGGGGTCTCTTTTTGTTGGAGGCCAGATTTGAACTGTACCTTTACCAGTTTAGTTTTAGGGCGAACTGGAATTGGCGCGCGTCAAAGGCGGCGGTTGGCTGCCCGGCGGCGCAAACAGGACCCGCGGTGGGATCGCAGAGCTGGTTCACCGCGGCAACGTTGGTACGGTTAAACAGGTTGAAGGCGTCGGCGATGAGATCGAGGCGGAAGCGTTCGCCGAAGCTGATGCCCTTGGAGACGCGGAGATCGAACTGGAAGAATCCCGGCGAGGTGAATTTGTCACGTCCCAGGGTGCCGAAGCAACCGAAGGGCGGCGCGACACCGGTGACCGTGAAAGGCTGTTTTGCATTGGTGAGGCAAACCGAGGGAAGGCCGAAGCTGACGCCGTGGATGAAGGGCGAAGTTGTGGCACCGCCAAGATCGGGACGGACACCCTGGGAACTGAACAACAAGCGAAGATCCTCGCCCGTGATGACATTGAATGGCCTGCCCGAAGAAACTTCGACAAGCGGAGCGAGGGTGAAATCGCTAAAAAAGGATTGCGCGAAGGAGTCCCCGCCCTTGTGAGGCGAAGACTGGAAGACGCCGCTCGTGACCCAGCGATGGCGCTGGTCGTTGACGGAGTTAGCGCGCTCGAGGTAGCCAAAGCGGCTGTCCTGGGGCTCAAGGGTGGATTGTAGGTCGGTGCCGTTATCGATGGAGTGGGACCAGGTGTAGCTGGAGAGCAACGTGAAATGGCGCGAAAAGCTCTTTTCGAGGTTGATCGTGAGGGCGTTATACCAGGAAGAGGCGTCCGAGAGTTGGGCATCGATGCTATTAAATGGCACTGGCGCGCCCCCGACGGGATAGTTTGCCGCATGCGCGAGCGCCTGTTGCACGGCGAAGCCACAGCTGAAGAGCAGGTTTGCCGGGACACCCGCGCACTGGGGCGCCACCGAAGCGACGCCAGCAGCGAAAGAGGGGTTCGGACCGGACTTCCGGAAATAGTTGAAGAAAGCAGGGGTGCCGATGAAGCCGACGGGCGAACCGCCGCAGCTCGGACCGGTGTAACCGAGGCCGAGTGCGCCTGGAGCCAGAGGTTGCCCGGTTGGAGTAGCGAAGGCAATGCTGCCGCCACCCGGGACGTTAAAAACGGGAATTCCGCCTGCGCAGACACCGTTCGGGGTAGAAGGAACGACAATGCCCAGCGGGTTGCTGCCCGGAGTGCTAAGTCCCACCGCGATTGCACTGGCTTCATTGGAAGTGAGTAACACCGGATCGGTTGGGTTGATATCGACCGGTCGATTGAGATGAATCCCCCGCGTCCACTGATAGCCGGCGCTCATTTTCCAGGTGCCGGCAATCACATGCTCAATGGTGAGATTGCCTTGTTGCGCGTAGCCGTATTTAAAATTCGAGGCAACCGGAAGGACGAAGGGAAGAATGGGCAGCGGCAGGCCAGCAGTCAAGTAATTCTGGTTGGCGAACAACGAGTTCGGGTTGAGAGGGTCAAATCGCTGCTGGTTGGGGAGGTAAAACATGGAAGGAAGGGCATTCAGCGCTCCCTGGAAGATCGAGGAGCCGTTGAGGTTTCCAGGAGAATCCAGATTGCCACCGCAGGTGGCGTAGCCCGCAGGCGCCTGGGCCGCCGAAATAATGCCGCATGCGGAAGGAGTGCCGCCGATAGAAAGCAGCTGGACGGAGCGGCCACCGTCGGCAGTGGTGGCATCGAACGCGATGGCCAGAAGGGGATGGTCATAGAACAGGCCATAACCGGCCCGAACGACAGTTTTGCCGTCACCCTTGGGATCCCAGGCGATGCCGATGCGGGGTGCCACGTTTGTGTAGTCGCGGGGGATGCCCTCGACGACACCGAACTGCTTTTCGGCCGCGGCATTAATGGCGGTGGCAGGCGCGAAGAGCGGGCTGATCTCGACGTCGTACCGCACACCGTAGTTTACAGTGAGCTTGCGGGTTGCTCGCCAGGTGTCCTGGGCGAAGAAACCGAATGGAAGGTTGTCGAAGGGCTGATTGGACTGGCCGATGCCCTGAACATAGGTTTGAGGGAGGCCGAGCCCGTAGGCTTGCGCGCCAGTAACGGCGGGCAGACTGCTGCCGAAGAGCGAGATGCCGCCAAAGTTGACATCACCGCCGAAATCGAGCTGAAAGATCTGCTGCTTTTTGGAGCGGAGCTGGATCAGGTTGGCATCCGCGCCGAATTTGAAAGTGTGACGGCCCCGGGTGATGGTGGCGTTGTCGGTGAACTGGAAGCGGCGCTCGATGCGGTCGACGGGAGAGTAGGGCTCGCGGCCAAAATAGCCGTAGCCCGGGATGTTCACGGCGATGTTGGAACCACCCGGAAGGTCAGAAAAGCCGAAATGAATTCCGCGGCGAGAATACTGGAACCGGAATTCATTGAAAGCGGTGTCGCTGAGGATGGTGTCGTGTTGAAAAGTGGCATTGAAGTCCCGGGTCTGGTTCAGGCCGACGCGAGAACCGGAATTCTGGCCGAGAACCTGGTTTTGGGAGGTGGACTGGATGCCGGTGACGAGCGATGGAGAAACCCCGACGCGCAGGAACGAGGAGTTGCGGTTGTTCCAGCGCTGATCGAGCCGTGCGGACCAGAGGCTGGTCTTTTCCATGACGGGGAAATTGCCGCGCAGGGAATCCAAGCCGATGTAAGAAGCGGGCAAAGGCACGAGGCCGACGCCAGAAGCGGGACACGCTACGTTCGCTGTAATTGTGTTTGGCGGGCAGTTCACGGTGCCCGGAAAGAATTTCGAGTTGGGGAGAGACGCCGCGACCGCTGGACCGTAGAGGAGAGTGGTCATGGGGATCTGGGTGCCGTCTACGTTGACATTGAGGTCGCCTTTTACGGCGACGTTGGAGGAGGCGCCGGTAGCCACGGCTGCTTGAAGCAGGGGTTGCAAGGCAGGGCTCAAGCAATTCGCGGGATTG
The DNA here is from genome assembly GCA_013289665.1 of Acidobacteriota bacterium. Classification (GTDB taxonomy): domain Bacteria; phylum Acidobacteriota; class Terriglobia; order Acidiferrales; family UBA7541; genus Acidiferrum. Next base: position 135,435 of record JABCZN010000007.1, read on the forward strand.
CCACCAATGGCTTGACCGATGGCGGCATTGTAAGTGGCCAATTGAGAGGGGGTCATGCTGAGAGGAATCGGGGCAAAGGTAACTGGATTGGCGATGCAGGCGACGTCGCCGGTGGTAAGACCGAAATTGTTTTGACCAATGCTGGAGAAGCCGGTTTCTTCGCGTTGCGTGTATTCGTAGGAGAAGAAGTAGAAAGTTTTGTCTTTCCTGAGAGCGCCGCCAAAGGCCGTGCCTGTCTGCACGCGGGTGTAGGCCTGCTTGGTGGGCACGAGATCCCCGGCGGCATCGACTTGACCGGAGAACGGATTGCGGGCCTGGAAAGATTTGTTGCGAAGGTAGCCGAAGACGTCCCCGTGGAAATCGTTGGTGCCGCTCTTTGTGACGATGTTGACAACGCCTCCGGTGGCGCGGCCGTATTCCGCGTTGTAATTGCTGAGGATCATCTGGAATTCCTGGACGTCCTCCTGGGAAACGGTGGAGCGGATGCCGTTAACGGAGTTGTCGACGGCGTCGGCGCCATCCACACTGACCTCGTTCGAGCGGGCACGGGAGCCGCTGATGCTCAGGCCGCTATTCGGGGCCGGCCCGATCGCGTTGGAGTTGTCGCGGGTGGTCTGGGAATTGATCAAAGTGAAATTGATGTAGTTGCGGCCGTTGATCGGGAGGTTGTCGATCTGGCGCTGGTCAACGGTTTGGGAGCTTTCCGAGCGGGTGACTTCGACGGGAGCGGATTCCGTGGTGACGGTGACGGTTTGGGTTTGCGTACCTAACCGGAGCGTGACGTTGGCAGTCGCTTGTTCGCCGACCGTGAGTTGCAGAGAGGGCATTTCGTAGGGAGCGAAATTCGTGCCGCTTTCGACGCGGAGTTTGTAGACGCCGGGAACCAAGCCGACAAGGGTGTAGTGGCCTGAGTCATCCACGTTGACGGAGCGCTCGGAACCGGTGGCGAGAAGCGTGACGGTAACTTTTGCGCCGCGGACGGCGAGACCCTGGGGGTCGATTACGTTTCCGGATAGAGTAGCGGTGTTGACCTGGGCCACCGCGGAACCGACGCCCAAAAGAATTGCCACACAGAGAATCACAAACGCAAACAACGGCTGCCTGCGTTGCATACCGGGCCTCCTTGGATTTACCGCCAGTATCTCCGCTACCCCTAGCGGTGGCGAGCGGTGCCCGCCGCGAGATGACTGAAAAGCAAAAGATTAAGATGAGATAGCTTGTACGGCAATGTACGAAGCATTGCAACTGTAAACTGCCAGACGTTTGTTTGGTTAGGACTGAGAGGCAGGAGTGCCCAACGTGTAATGGGTGGGGAGCGGAAAGATAGGTGCACGATGGATGGCGATCTGGGTTGGTTGCGAGTTGAAGCAGGAAGGATGAGATTCGGTCTGACGGCGTGTGTGAAGCAGGGAATCTGTCGCACCTCCGGTGCTTGAGAAACTTTCTCGCGCTGGGCTAATCTCTGTCGCGCCTCCGGCGCTGGTTGGTGGCTTGGTGAATCAATTCACCGGCTTGCGAATTCTAGGCATGAAAACAATGAGAGAAGGAATCAGGTCTGTTCGGGCAGCTGTTCGACGACGAGATTGGTTGAGGGCGGGCGGCGTTCTTTCCAGGATTTGAGAAGGATGGCGAGGAGAATCAGGACAGAAGTGGCGGAGTTGGCGAGGATCACGGAGGGGGAATGGAGGAAGAGGCCGTAAGCTAGCCACAGGAGCACACCGGTGAGATAGAAGATCAACATGCCGTAGGAGAGGTCGCGGCCTCCTTGCTTTTGGATTTTGATGAGTTGCGGGACGAAGGCGAAGGTGGTGCAGAAACCGGCGACGGCGCCGAGGATTTCGATGGATTGCGGCGATGGCATTTGGCGGAAATCTCCTCGGTTTATTTTAGCAGGGGATCTGCGGTGGAGAGAGCAGGAGTAGTTTACTTGAAAGTAGGCTGATTCGTTAGCCGAACGATGGGAACGTGTTAGAGGTGTTTTTGGACAAGTTTGCGGAGGCGCTCGTGGTCTTCTTCTTTCATGTGGACGAATTCGACGCCGCTGCCGTCGGGGCCGATATTGCGGACGACCGCGGTGAAGTGGATTTTGCGGAGGCCGGAGCGGACTTCGAGCTGGATGGAATCGCCGACGCTCAGGCGATTGGGGGATTCGACGTAGGCGCCGCCGAGGCTGATGGTTTTGACGCGCACGGAGCTCATCATCTGGGGCTGGCTGCCGATTTGCGCGCGCAACGGCGATTCCAGAGGGATGCGTGTGTAGCGGCGAGGAACGACGAAATTGCCGAGCGGCGCGGACGGAGATTCGAAGGTGGCGCGGACGCGGGCGGAGGATGGGGTTTCCTCCATCATCGCGAGAGCGTCTTCGGCGGCGAAACGGAGGCCGGCGGGTTCGACGAAGGTGAGACCTTCGCGCTTGGTAGCGAGCTGGCGCAGCATTTCGATGGATTCGGTGGCGCGGAGGCGGCCGAGGGCTTCGATGGACTTGATGCGCACAAAAATGTCGCGCAGGATTTCATGTTCGCCGGCGGCGATTTCCATGAGCAGGGACACGGCAGTGGCTTCCTGGCCGACGCCGATTTGATCGATCATCATCGGAACGACGAGAGGGTGGGCTTCGGCGAGGATCGCAGAGAAGACGAAAGCGGTGCTTTGCGCCGACGGGGAATTTGAGGGACGCGCAAGTTCGCTGACGGCGAGATCCTGAAGATTCCACTCCCAACTGGCCATCGCGCGGGTGAGGCCGCGGAGGAGGCGATCGGGATCGGCGGCGGCGAGCAATTTGATGGCGGCGCTGACGCGTTGGCGGCGGGCTTCGAACAGCCGGGTTTCGAGAAGCGTGAGAACCGGAACGCCGATGGCGCGGAGCAGCCGTGCCATGGCGGGAATCATTTCGGGGCCGCGCGGGTCAGTGAGCAAAAGGGTCAGGCGATCGAGAAGGCGCTCTGGATCACGAACCAAGAGGCGAGGGAGCGTAGGGTCAAGGGCGCGATTGGCGAGGGCGGCGTCCACGAGCAGCATCCAGCGATCGTTGGCGACGAGACGATGGCCAAGAGCGGTGAGGTGCTCGTGCTCGGCGTCGCGAGGAACCCGTTCGAGGCCGATGAGAATATTTTCGAAGCCGGAGAAGTCGCCACGGGAGACCGCGACGCGGCCAAGGGTTTCAAGGAAGGCGGCAAGCAGCGCGCTGGTTTCGGGGCCTTGCTCTTTGGCAAGGGCGGTGAGTGTGCCGATGCTGAACTCTTCGGGAACCTGATTGGGCCAGAGCGATTCGAGAAGCGGAGTGAGTTCGCCGAGGCCGGCGGAGACGATGCGGCGGGTGCTGGAATCCGCGTGCTCGAGGCGGCGCGCGTAATTAAGAAGAATGGAGCGGGCTTCGCGGCGAGGGGCGTCCGCGCCGGTTTCGACGAGAAGGTTCATGGTCTGGCGAATGGCGGTGATGGGGACGCACCAGATGTCCGGGCCGCGAAGGACCGTGGATTTTTCTCGGGGCGGAAGCTCCAGCCAGAAGCGCTCGATAATTTGCTCGCGATAGGATTCGTTGGCCCAGGTGGTGGCGAGCGAAGAAAGATGCTGCGAGGAATGAGGGCCGTGATAGCCGCCCGCGTCCACGATGACACCGGCCAGCTGATTCAATATTGGGCGGACGGAGTGAGGCGCGAGCAGGGCGGCGGCGAATTCCGTGGTCAGGAATTCGAGCACAAGGCTTTGTGAGAGGCGGCGCAGATACGCTTGCGGGATTTCGCCTTCCTGCGGAGTGTAATGGGTCATGGAGGCGAGCAGCATGCGAACGGTGCTGCGGCTGGCCTGTTCCATGGAAGAATGAATGGCCCGCGCCGCTTCTTCGGGAGAAAGGCCTCGGGCGCCCTCCATCGGCGGAGTGAGGTGGCCGATGAGGCGGAGAGTGTCGTTCAGTTCGTTAATTTGCGGGGCGTGGATCGGAGTGTCGCCGCTTTCCTCGGACGAAGTTCCTCCGTAGGCGACCAGAGCCGCGATGAGGCTGGCCAATACCGTGTCCACCTTGCGCTCGGTCAAGGTGTTTATCTGAATGCCTTCCACGCGATGCTCCCGGAGTAGCGCTGCCCAAGCCGTGGTTCGATCGTGCTTGGCAGGCTCATCCGATTTTAGCAAGGTCACCTTCATGAGTTGGGCAAGCGTGTCCAATTCGCCCACATTAAATTTGGGAGCGAACCAGAGGGTCTGGATCCCGGCGCGTTGCAGTTCGGTGGCAAGGGCGTGGAATTCGCCGCGAGCGTCGGGGAGGTGAGCTTCGCTGACCTTGGTGACGACGATGCCGCCGCGTTCGGGCCGAATTTCGAGGCCGCCGAGGTCGGCGGCGGTGCGGCGAAGGGACTCGTAGGCGACGTCGAGGCTGTCCTGGACGCGCGGGTGTGCGGTGCTGTAAAGGCGATGGGCTCGGAGGAGCAGGTGGAATTCACGCAGGGCCTGGACGGTATCGGCGAGGAGAGGTTCGATGGAACGAGCAGGCTCGCGGCGCAAGGAACCGGAATCGTTCGGCGAAGGGCGCTTGGAGCCCGGATGAGCGCCGGAACGATCGTCGAGAAGAGCTGTGCCGCGCTGTACCAAAAGACCGCCCTGTTTCCGCGAGGCCAAAGGGCCTGCGCTTGGAGAAAAAGATTCCGGGCACCGGGCTGGAAGTGGGTAAAAAGTCCACGGCCAGCGACGGGAGCCCTACAGGTATAAGGGTAGGGAGAGAAGGCTAGTACGCCTATAGTACTACTAGTCCATCGTATGTACTGAAAGGCCACAAAATAAGGGTCAGCGGGGCAACAATCTAGGTCTATTTTCGTGTATTGTTCGCTGTAAGTCGGATGAGACTTTACTTGCCGTGGAGGGTGGCGCTGATGTTTACGGTGCCGCCTTCGCTGGCTTCAATGCCCCGGCGGGCGAACTCGTAACCTTTCAATCGAAGACCGATGGTGTGGGTGCCGCTGGGGATCTGGACACGAGCGGGGGAGAATTCGCCCGTGGAGATGCCGTCAACGAGGATTTCCGCCCCAGCAGGGATGGTGTTCACCTGGGCCCATGCGACATGGCCGGCTCTGGGCTTGAGTTCCAGATCGAGGGCGGTTTGCACACTGTCCTTTACTTGGATCTGGCCGACGTAGGGTTCGTAACCGCCGAGACGAAGGACGAGATTGTACGAACCTGCGGCAAGGGGAAGAGTGGCGGGAGTTTGCCCGGCTTGTTTATCGCCGTTGATGAAAATGTCGGCGCCGGGTGGACGGGTGCTGACGTAAAGGCCTTTGGCGAGGGCTTCGAGCAGGAGCTTCTGGTCCTGGGAATCGCCGGTCTTGAGCTCGAGGGCGGTCTGGACTTGCAGGTAGCCTTCCTTCTGGACTTGCAGGCTGTAGCGAGCCGGGGCGAGATCGTTGAAGCTGCACGGAGTTTGGCAGCTGCCAAGGGCGCGGCCGGCCGGGCCAAAAATGGTGGCTTTGGCGCCGATGACGTTGGTAAGGATGTGAACGGCGGCGTTGCCGCTGGATGGGATGGGATGGCCGCTGTTGTCGGCGTTTTGGGAAGCGGGGAGCGGGGTGTCGTCGTAAGAGATTTCGTCAACCACGTGGACGGTTGCGGGGGCGTTGCGCATGAAGTGCAGGAGCGAAGAATGCTCCGCGGGACGAAGCTTGCCGGTGAGGGTGATGGTGTTGCTGGTGGCTGAGACCTTGACGCGGCCGGACATGGAGCGGTCGGCGAGAGCGGCCTCGATCTGATTCTTGTATTCCGATGCAGCAACTGTGGTGGTCGGCTCGGTCTTTCTGGTTTCGAGCGGCGCCGCCGGAGTGCTGGATTTTTTCTCGACAACATTGACGGGCGCAGGAACTGGATCGGACTTCGACGGAACAGGCGAGGGGGTGGAAGCCGGAAAGACAGCGGCGCTGTTGGATTGATCGGCGGCTGAAGGCACAGGAGTCCCCGAGGGTGCCGGGTCTGAAGGCGAAGAGTTCGGCAGAGGAGAAGCGGGGGCTGGAACTTCCTGGCGAGGACGGCTGTTTAATTCACGGGTGGCCCGGAATTCGGGGCGGAGCTTGTTGAAGCCGTAGACGATGACGCCCACGAGAATCAGCGCGAGGATGATGGTGAGAGCGGGGCTACTCTTTTTCTGTTCCTCGATAGGGGCGATGGGCCCGGTGCGGCGCAGGACGGGAGTCTGCATGGGACTGGTACCGCGATTTTGAAGCGCGCGAATCGTGGGCGTGATCTGCGGATTCGTCGAGGGAGTATTTTGGGGACTGCCACCCGCAATGCCGAGGGGGAACGGGGAGCCTGATCGCGGAGAGATGAGCGTGGCGTCAGGACTGCGATCGGCTGGAATAAGGGCCCGATAGTTGCGGAGGTCTTCGAGCAGTTCGCGGCAGCTTTGGTAGCGGACTTCGGGTTCTTTAGCGAGCGCGCGCATGACAATGTCGCTGAGGCCCTGGTGGATGGAGGGATTCAGGGTGCGCGGAGCAATGGGTTCTTCGTTGACGATTTTGTAGATGACGGTGGTGATGCTCTGGCCGGGGAAAGGTTTCTCGCCGGTGAGGATTTCATAGAGCAGGACGCCCAGGGAGAAGATGTCGCTGCGGCCGTCGACAGGGCGCCCCTTGACCTGCTCGGGCGACATGTAACTTGGCGTGCCCATGACGTGGGTGGTCTGCTGAACGGTGCCGAACTGCAGGATTTTGGCGGTGCCGAAGTCGGTGACCTTGACGGTGTCATCGGCGGTGAGCATCAGGTTGGCGGGCTTGATGTCCCGATGGATGATGTTGCGTTCGTGGGCGAACTGGAGGGCGCTGCAGGTCTGCTCCATGATGCGGAGGACACGGGGGACAGGGAAGGAGTGGCCGGAGTCGATGAGAGCCTGGAGGCTTTTGCCCTCGATGAGTTCCATCGTTATGTAATAGAGCCCGTTTTCTTCGCCGGCATCGTAGACGACCACTATGTTGGGATGGGTAAGGAGGCCTGCGGCGCGGGCTTCGGTCTGGAAGCGGGAGAGAAGCTCGGGGCGGCTGAGGCCGGTGCCTTCTTCACTGAGCCGGATGGTCTTGACGGCGACGGTGCGGCCGATGACGGGGTCGGTGGCGCGATAGACGACACCCATGGCACCGCGGCCGAGTTCACCGAGGATTTCGTAACGACCTGCTTTAACCATTGTTGCCATGCTGCCCCGCTGCCCGAAGACGGACTAGATCCCTAAAAATTCACACCCAAAGGCGGAGTTGCGCGAAAAAAGCCTCGCAGGAGACATATCGGAGAATCGCCGTAAAGCTGTAAGAGCCGACACGTATATTGCATACCTTGGAGATGTCCCGACACACATCCCCCGCCATTAGGAGAGTAGTGGGCGGGAATTCAGGGGGTCAACGCTACGGGAGTACTAGTGTGCTTGGCAGGACATGTCCATTGGGACAGGTGAGGGGATCCTGTAACGAAGCGGAGTGGTCGGTTGCCACGGACGGCTGCAGGGGCAGCTTGCGTTCAGCGTTTACCGGACCTTCTGTTGGAAGCAAGACAATTTCGGAAAGTCATAGCTTGCGGGCGTAATGAAGGCGTAACGCGCCTACCAGACCGGCAATTCCAAATAACGCAGATTGGAGCAAACCAATCCTTCGAGGGCTCATGGGAGATTCCATCGCAAAACAGGTGGCGGGCCCTACAAAACGATGCCTGGGCTTTTTCACCTAAATATGCCTTGACACGTATATGCGCTGTAGAGTATATAAAAACAATGGAATCGGTGTTCGAAATCATTGCGGAGCCGAATCGCCGCGCGATCCTTAGCCTCCTGGTCTCGTCACAACAGTCGGTCGGAGAGATCGAGCGTCAACTTCGTATGTCGCAGCCAACCGTGTCAAAGCACCTGCGAGTGCTGCGCGAGGCCGGTTTCGTGGAATCCATGGTGGATCGACAGCGCCGTCTCTACCGGCTGAAACCTCGACCATTTCAGGAGGTGGATGCGTGGCTCGAGCAGTTCCGGCGGTTCTGGTCCGATCACGTAGATGCTCTGGAGCGGCACCTCGACCGCATGGAACAATTAACGCCGGCGAAAGGGAAGACAAGGAGAAGGCGACGCGGCAGAAACCGCCAACGTGACCAAGGAGGGGCGAAATGAAAATCAAGGTGACCAGTATATATGTGGACGACCAGGACAAGGCATTGCGCTTCTATACGGAGGTGCTGGGCTTTGCCAAGAAGACTGATTTCAGCCAGGGCCCGTATCGCTGGCTGACCGTGGCCTCGCCCGAGGAGCCGGAAGGCACCGAGCTGCAGCTGGCGCTGAACAACAACCCCGCGGCCAAAGCGTATCAGCAGGCGCTATTTCAACAGAGCCAGCCCGCGGCCATGTTTTTCACCGACGACATCAAGGGCGATTTCGAGCGGATCAAGGGCCGCGGCGCCCACTTCACGATGCCGCCCACTGACGTGACCGGCTCGACCATTGCGATGCTGAGGGACACCTGCGGCAACCTGATTCAGCTGACCCAACTGACACGCTATTCACGCTAAGGAGAAGAAGATGACCGAGCGCGAGCAGTACACACCGGGTCCGGCCAGCGGGGCTCAGATACGGAAGGATGGAGAGAAGTGGACGCTCATTCTGGTGAGAGAGCTGCGCCACTCGCCTGAGCGAGTCTGGCAGGCGCTAACCGACCCGGCGCACCTGCACGAGTGGGCTCCTTTCGACGCCGATCGGAGCTTGGGTACTGTGGGAAACACGGTGAAACTCACCACAGTGGGAGCACCCGCGCCACGCGTGACCGAAACAAAAGTGACGCGAGCCGATCCCCCCAAGGCGCTTGAGTACAATTGGGGCGACTTCCAGATGCGGTGGGAACTCGAACCCATTGTTGGCGGCACGCGCCTCACGCTGTGGACCAACATCGGCGACCGCTTCATCGCAATGGGTGCTGCTGGGTGGCACATCTGTTTCGACGTCCTCGAGCGGCTCCTCGCGGGTGGGCCGATTGGACGCATCGTCGGCCCCGAGGCCATGAAGTTCGGCTGGCAGCGGCTGCACGCGGAGTACGCCAAGCAGTTCAGTATCGAGACGCTCGACGGGCCGTCACAGAAAGGGAGGACAAATCAATCATGAAAGAGGCCACCAAACGTTCGATTTTTCGTTGGATTCACGTTATCTTTGGCATTCCGATAATCGGATATATTTATAGTCCCTTCGAACAAATCCCAAACTATGCCCCCGCTACCCGGTTTGTCTTCGTGCCTGTTATTGTCCTTTCGGGATTATGGATGTGGAAAGGCCATGTAGTTCGACGACTTCTTTCGAAGAGAACGAAAACGGCACAAGAGCTGGAGGCATAAGATCCAATGAATCCATCGGAACGCATTGACCGGCTGATCGCAGGACTTACAGACTGGCGCGGGAACACACTCGCCAGCGTCCGCAAGACCATCCTTGAGGCCGACCGGGAGATCATCGAGGAATGGAAGTGGATGGGAAGCCCAGTGTGGTCTCACGACGGAATGATCGCGGTCGGCAACGCGCACAAGGATAAGGTGAAGCTTACCTTTTCCCATGGGGCGAGCCTCCCAGATCCTGACAAGCTCTTCAATGCGGGCCTCGGAGGCAACGCGTGGCGAGCGATCGATTTGTTCGAGGGCGATAGGATTGATGAACGTGCTCTGAAAAATCTCGTTCGTGCCGCCGTTGATTACAATCAGGTCAAATTGAAGAGGAAAACGCCCGCGGGTTCTCGAGCGAGAGTACGCAAAAATAAAAAGTGATGAAACTGCAGCTTTTTCTCGCTCATCCTCCTTGCGGGACGGACTGCCAATCGTGCTTGACGCTGCTGGATTGTCTCAACAGCCACGGACAGGAGTTCGGGCCTCCGAGGACCGCACCCCGTGAAGCCTGGCAACTATGGCGCGGTTGGCGCGTAGAGTCTCGTTCTGAGCTTCGATCACTGCCCGTGCTACTAGGGTAGCGTTCAGGCCAGTTTTCCCTGGAAATTCCCAACCCACAGTCTGGTATGTCTTATATGACTAGGCCCGCGTGTGGCACTCCCCATGTATCTTGTAAAACCTGTTCACGCAGGGCCGTTACGGCAGCGATCCAAGGGGCCGTGCGAATCAGGACCGGGCATCTCGGCAGCTCTTGATTTCCTGACGAGATGCCGCCGATTCGCCAACCAGGTGGTTTGCAGATACCGGGCGTTTAGTTTGCGAACTGGCGTGCCTTGTCTGTGGAGTGCTGGTCACTTGCCAGGAAATATGAGGACGCTGAAAATTTGCCTGCATCCGCCAGAACAAAAACAGAGGGGCAAGTCAACGTGCTCGTCCCGGGCGGAGTCTAGTTCTTCAAACCGATGCGGCCAAGAAGATTTTGGAAACGAGGATCAGGACGCAAGCTCTCAAGCAGCAAGTCTGAGCTTAACGACGAGGGGAGGCCTAAGGACTTCTGCGAATACGCCTTTTCCAGGAACTCAAATGCTTTGTCATTTTCCCCGAGGCCGGCGTAGATTGTGGCCATCGTGTACGGGGACGTCGAGGTTTCTTTTGATTTGCGCTCCAGATCACGAAGAATCTTTTCCGCTTTGGTTTTTGTGCCCACGGCTGAATAAGCGTGGGCCAGTGCCACAACGCCCTCAGAGCCACCTGACATCTCGATGGCTTTCTGGTATTCAGAGATCGCTTCCTGCAGCTTACCCGTACCTTCGTAACCGACGCCAAGAAAGTAATGCTGCATCCAATCCTGCGGGTCAGGCAGCAGCCCTCGTTTGCTGGCCTCGATCAGGGAGGGGTAATCCCGCAGCCCATAATAGGTTCCGGACACGGCCCTCGCGGCGCTGAAGCCGTAGTCCAATTGCTCGATCTTTGTGATCTCCGCCAACGCTTCGGCGCGTCGGCCAGTAAGGGCGAGAAAAATCGCGCGATCCTCATGCGCACAACTGTAGCTCGGTGCCAAGGCGATGGCGCGGCTGAACTCGCGATCGGCAGTGTCCCAATCCCAGTCAAACTCCGAACTCAGCAAGCCGAGGGTGTCGTGGGCTTCGCCGATGCTGTCGTCGAGCGCCAGGGCCTTGGCTAACGACCCCTTGGCAGACCGGTAGGCCTGATCCCTCGGCAACGCTCCCTGAAAGGCCAAATAGACGTAGGTGTCTGCGAGCCCGGCGTAAGCAAGAGCGAAGTTTGGGTCTTTTTGGATTGATTCTTCGAAATACCGCTGCGCCTTCCGGAGTGATTCGGGTTTGGTGTATTCGGTAGTGAAATAAAGACGGCCTCTCAGATAAGCGTCGTATGCTGCCGGATTCACCGAATTGGCCAGACGAAGCTCGGCGTGTTGCTGTGGAGCGAGTTGCGCGCGCACTTGCTGGGCAATGGCGTAGGCCACCTCACCTTGTAGTTTGAGGACATCGCCAAGATCGCGGTCGTATGTCTCTGCCCAGAGGTGCTGGTCCGTGGGCGCTTGTATTAGCTGGGCGGTGACCCGCACGCGTTGCCCCGAACGAACCACCGATCCTTCAACGATGGCCGTCACGTTCAACTCGCGCGCAATTTCCGGCAGGCTCTTTTTCGTGCCTTTGTAAGGCATGACCGAAGTTCGGGAAATCACGCGTAGCGAGCCGATCCCGGCGAGGTCAGTAATCAACTGGTCAGTCATTCCATCCGCGAAGAATTCCTCGGATGGATCGCCGGACAAATTGTCGAGTGGCAGAACCGCGATCGAATCCAAGCGTGGGGCCGCACTTGTATGCCGGGGCATGGTGCGGGCCAGCCAGAAGGCGGTGCCTATGACGAATGCCGCAAGGATCCCCCCAGCCCACATTGCCTGAGATGGCGGGCGCTTCGATTCGGCAGACGCTCGGCGGGGCTCCTCGGGATGCGCCGCAGGAGAAGGAGACACGGCCTCCACGGTCTCAACCGGCGCGATGAACCGGTACCCCCGGCGCGGAAGCGTTTCAATGTATCGCGGCATCTCGGCAGAGTCGCCGAGCACCTCGCGAAGGCGCGCAATCGCATTGTGAAGACTGTGGTCGAAATCGACGAAGGTATCGGCCGCCCAAATCTGTCTCCGCAGCTCCTCACGCGTGACCACGTCGCCCGCGCCATTTAGCAGCGCGGCCAGGAGCTGCAGCGGTTGACCCTGCAGGCGCAGCCTTACGCCGTGCTTGCGCAGTTCGCCCGCACGGGTATCCAGTTGAAAATCGCCGAAACGGAATCGCGGGGCGCCTGGTGGAGAGGTAGGCATAGCAGGGCCAAAAGAGTCCGCGAAGCTTACCACATTCCCTTGTTGACCAGCGCAGGGTTTTGGTTATGGCGAGAAGGCCTTTTCCTTCAATAGGTTGAGGATGGAGATAACTTTGGGAAGGGATGGGGGTAACAGGGATTGACTCTGTTCCTAGTCGGCAGCGAGAGTGGCCGTGACATTGTGCTCGCCAAGCAGCGTAGCCAAAACCCAGCGCTGAATTCGCGGGCGGATTGATTAAGGAGAGGAAAACCATGACGAGCCCATTCGTGAAACTCGGTTTCGCTGTTGCGTGTTTTCTTTTTGTGGGAATGATGGACCATGACAAACCTTCAGTTCCCGCACAGGTGGTGGCTTTAGACGAATGCGATCCCGCAACCTTTAATGCTGCAAACGCTGCTGGGCCGGGTTTCTGCAAAAACGTGGCGCTTGGAGCGTCCACACAGTTTTCGACGTTATTTACAGAAGCGCAGGGAGGAAATCCCGATCGGAAATGGGATTTCGAACCCGACACGCTCACAGTCGACGAAGGAACCCCGATTATCGCGGTGGACCAGGGCGGCGAGCCGCATACCTTCACGGAGGTGGCACAGTTCGGTGGCGGTTTTATCGGAGGGCTCAATGGGCCAAACGAGACGACCGTTCCTGAATGCGCTGGTGGCTTTTCAAGAGTCGAAGTAGCCAGAACGCGCATCCTGCAGGGCAGCCAACGCCAGGTGACGGGCCTTTCGAAAGGTGAACATCTTTTTCAGTGCTGCATCCATCCCTGGATGCGCATGAAAGTCGAAGTCAAATAACCTCTTGTCGAACGTGCGCGTTCAGATTGTGGCCCCAGCCGTTGTGGCAGCACTTGCGGGTGGCAGATGTCGTGCTTAGTGCGACGGTTGGGGCCATAGGATCAGGTCAAGGGTCCAGAGCACGAGCAAACTGGAAGTTACCGGTTCCTCCGCCGGATTCGTGCGGGGAGGCACGCTTTTGTTGAACTGGTCCGGCCTCCTTTCCGGTGGTCGGCTACGGGAGGGAACGTCAGGGGAGTCTGGTGTGCTTGGCAAAACATGTCCGTTCGGACGGGGGACCCCCCGTCGGGGATGTATTGCGCCGCAGCTTTGTCGTGAATATCATTGGTACCAAATGTCCGCATCGTCTGCCAGTTTTCCAAAAACAATTTGGGCACTTCTGTTTGGGCTTGTAGCGGGTTTCGCAGCGATCGTGGTTATCGTTCTCGGATGTATCTTTCTGGGATTAGTCGCCGGATGGGTGTTTGGTTTTTTGGGTTGGAAGCAATTGGGCGATCAGGCTAGCATAGCCGGACTATCTTCCATCTACTTCACCGTTCCCATCGGTCTTATAGTCGGGTTAATTGTCTGCTTCAAGGTGTCCACCAACCGTCGGCCGCAACAATCGGCGCCGCCAAATTCTAACTCTTGAAGTCGATTCTTGCGCGTAGCCTGTCCGCTGGATAGCGGTTGGATCGGAGAGATTCTCGAATGTTCCTACCCGTGGCGATTTGCGGGAGCAATCCTCAAGGAGGTTGCGGCTCCAGCCGGATTCCTGTCAGACTGTTGTAGGAGCATTTATGAACGAAGTAACCAGAAGGATAACGGAAGAGATCCTGGTTCGAGCGAACGAGGCAATTGGGCGCGGTGAAGCCAGAGGTCCAAAGCTTGACCAGTGCTGGAAAAGGATCGACAAATTGAACGGCGGAATCGTCGGTCCAAAGTCATGGGAACAGATAAAGAGAATCGCGGAGCGCTCTCTGGCGGATGGGAAAGAACCGGAAGCTTAGGATACACCCAGTGACTACGGCCAGTAGCGCCAAAATCCGTTTGACCGGTTGAGCTCGCAGCGTTACTCAGGCCTTGCCCCTCGACTCGGTCGCGGCCTGCGCCTGGTACTCCCGCGCGGTCGCTGCCGGCGACGACCCCAACCTAGATCGCCTCAAAGCTCTTTCTCAGGTCATGACACGCGAACAACTCGACCAAGCCAATTCTCCAATCTCTGCGCAATCTTTTGCGCTTCGGTCTGACTCCGCTCCTTCCATCCCCGCCGCACGCTACCTTTTCTCCGATCACTAACGCAGCGAGTCTGTCGCGAGGCCCACACTTGTACCAGCACGGCGGCAAGGCAAAGTCCGCGGAATTGCAGTCGTTGCCGCGAACCCGTCCGGAATAAACAGAATCGGTGGACGAATTGTCGCAGGCGTGGACATTTGGCTACAGGTCGAGGAGCCCCCAGAGCACAGCCAGGAATCATCCCGCAAACTGCGCGGCGTGGGGCGGCTGTGGCTGTGCCGCAGGACAGATTCGGAGGGCCGGGCAAACCCGGCCCAAGTACGGGCTAAGAGATTAGGGGCGCGGCATGGAGTCGGAGGGCGACATCATGCGGTCGGGGAGAGGAAGGTTGGTTTCGCGGACGGGGCGATCGACTTCACCGGGGCGGGCGGGGGATTCCAAGCCGTCGGTGAGGAGGAACCCCTCAAGGGCGATGCCGGCGGTCCAAACATTTTCGAGGGCGACGATGTATTCGGCTTGAAGGTCGAAAAGTTTGCGCTGCGATTCTAGGACACGGGGGTTGGCGGCGAGCATGAGTCCATATTTTTCGACCATCAGGGTGTAGGCCTTTTTTGCGCGTGGGAGCATTTCTTCGCGGTATTCGAGAGCCACGAGTTTGGCGTTGGCATACTGATCGGCGGCGGTAGCGGCGCGGTCGCGGAGAGTGAGGGAGACGCGCTGCTTTTCGAGATTGGCGCGATCGAGCGAAGCGTTCGCGGCGGCGATGTTTCCCTGATTGCGATTGAAGATTGGAATTTGCAGGCCGACTTCGGCGATGCCTTCCCAGCCTTTGGCGTGGTTAGCGGTGTCGAGGACTTCGTTGTTGTATTCCATGCCGCCGCGGAGTTGGAGATCGGGGATGGATTCGCGTTGGGCGCGGACGAGTTCGGCGGAGGCCCGGGCGGCACTGGCGTCGGCGATGCGGTTGGCGGGAGACCGCGTGGCGATTGTATCGACGGCCTGGTCCTCGTTGAGGTCGGGCCAGTTGTGTTCGAGATCGCCGGAAACGGTGGAGAGGGGAAGATCGGGGCGGCCGAGAAGCGCCGTGAGGGAGCGCCACTCTTCGCGAAGCGTGTTTTCCTGCATGCGGGCGGAGATGCGAAGGCGTTGGGCGTCCACTTCGGAGTCGAGGACTTCAGATTCGTCGGCCTGGCCGGTGTTCGAAAGCTGGCGCTGGGTGTCGGAGAAGCCTTGCTGAATTCTGGCCAGGTCGCGGCGGACGTCGAGAAGTTCCTGGGCGGCGAGAACGCGGAGGAAAGCGGTCTTCACGGAAGTTTCGACGCGGATTTTCTGTTCCTGGGCTTCGATTTCGGCGAGTTGCGTTTCTTTGGAGAAGACGTCACGGCTGCGGGCAATTTTTCCGGCAGTGACGATGGTTTGCTGGACGAAGAAGCCTTGCTTGCCGCCGCCTACGGAGCCGCCGCGAATTTCATCGCCCGTGTAGGCGACGGTGGGATTCGGGTAGAGGCCGGCTTGCTGCTGGCGGGCTTTGGAGGCGCGGATTTCGGCTTCGGCCTGGTGCAGAGTGGGATTGGATTCGGCGGCGATGCGCTGGGCTGCTTCCAGGGTGAGGAGGGGGGAGCTGGAATTCTCCTGGGCGCGGCCGAGGTGGGGGTAGACGGGTTGGACGATTGGGATGTTCATGTGGTGGTGGTCCATTTGGTCTTGCGGCATGTTCATGGGTTGTTGCGCTAACGAGGGGAAGAGGGCGGTCGTGAGCAGGAGTGCTAGAGTGGCGAACTTTTCTGAGACGCGTTGCATTTTTGGACTCCGATAGAAAGAAGAAAGATTTAACGCAGAGTTCGCTCGGAACGCAGAGTGTGCAGAGAAGCAGGAGGATTTAGGAGCCATGGTGGTGCTCCTCGGGTTTGGGGGATTGGGAGTTGCGGATTAGGGATTGGATTTCCTCGTATTTTTGGTCGGGGAGGACGCGGACCATGGTCATCATGCCCATCATCCCGGCGCTCCAGTTGGCGGGGAGGCCGTGGGTTTCAGGTTTCGTGACTCCTTCGGCATTGTCCATGGCCATTTCCATGAAGGCGTCTTGCGGGAAGCCGGGGACGGAGTTGGCGTTTCTGGCGATGGGGGAGTGGTGGACATGCTCGACACCGATGGCGTTGGCAAGAGTCTGCATTTGGCTGAGGGCTTTGGCGTCGCTGGTGCTGGCGGTCTGGATCTGACGGTTGCCGAGCAGGTCCATCATGCTGTTCATCATGTGATGGGGAAGGTGGCAGTGGATCATCCAGTCGCCGGGATATCTGGCTTCGAACTCGACGACTTTGGCTTGCGCGACGCCAACAAGGACGGTGTTGGTGGGATACCAGGTAGATTCAGGAGCGCGGCCGCCTTCGGTGCCGGTGATGACGAACTGGTTGCCGTGGAGGTGGATTGGATGGTGGTCCATGCCGAGATTAACGAAGCGGAGACGAACGCGGCTGCCGAGTCGCGCGATGAGCGGCGTGGTGGACGGGGCGGAGAGGCCGTTGAAGGTGAGCCAGTTGAATTCCATGGATGCGGTGTTGGGAACGGTGTTGGACGGGAGGATGGCCCATTCCTGGAGGACGATGGCGTAGTCGTGATCGGTGTGTGGGGCGTAGGCAGATTGCGGATGGGCGATGAAAAGGCCGAGGAGGCCGATCATTTCCTGCATGGCGCTGTGGGCGTGATAGAAAAAAGTGCCTTCCTGGTGGACGGTGAATTCGTAGGTGTAGGTTTCGCCTGGAGCGATGGGTTTCTGGCTGATGAAGGGGACGCCATCCTGTTCGATGGGGACTTCGAGACCGTGCCAGTGCATGGAAGTGCTTTCGGGTAAGGCATTTTCGACGACGATGCGGACGCGGTCGCCCTGCGTGACCTGGATGGTGGGGCCGGGGCAGGAGCCGTTGTATCCCCAGGCGTCGATGGTTTTGAAGGGAGCGATTTTGCGCTTCACGGGTTCGGCGCGGAGGCGGAAGACTTTTATGGGGCCGTCGAGAGTGAAAGGGAGATCGGGGACGTCGGGAGTAATGACGGGGACGTGGGGACGAGCGTGGGAAGGCGCGGACTTGGTTTTTGTCGCGGCGTAATGGTGGGGAGGATTTTGATCATTGGGTGGGGTGCTTGCTGTTTGGGTGGCGTCGAGGCGACCGCTTAGACCGAAGAGGCCGGCGGCGAAGACGGCGGCCTCTTGAAAAAAATTCCTGCGAGAGCTGCTCATGGAATCCTCCGGGTAAATGGCCAGAACTGTTTGGATGTTTGTGAGACAAGGCCTGGCCATTGTTGGCCTTGTGCAAATTCCAATCGGGAGAAAGGGGAACGCTTAGGAAGAGCGAATCAGAGACGGAGAGGTGCGTTTAAAAGGACCGAGCCGGAATCGCCGGGAGAGGAATCTCGGATGGGGATTCGAACCGCATTTAGATCGTCGACTGGCGGGAAGGAAGGAACATTCTGAGTTGCGGAGAGCCGGGAAGAACCGTAACTGGAAGCCGCGGGGAGCAAACGTTGTTGCTGCGAGCGGAGAAGGGTCAGGAACGAATCGGTTGGTACGCAGGAGAGCGCAGGAGTGGGTGCGAGTGTGCGGAAACCATGGGACTCGGCGGAATGATGGTGACAGCCTGGGGCCGAGTTTTGATGCGAGTTCACTTGGAAGCAGGAAAACAGGGTGCAGCGTGTAGTGCACAGAGGGACGGCCAGAAGGCAGAGCACAAGGACCAGGGAACCGAACCGAGCGAATTCGCGATGTGCACGACCGAACACCGTTCTATTGTACGCGTACCCAGGTTGAAGTTGAGGTCAAAATTTGTTGCGAAAGAGAGCGTGATTGATATCGGGCCAAAATTCCTTGGCGATGTTGCTGGCGGCGTCCTGAACCATTTGGCTGAGCCAGCGCTGGTAGGTCTTCACCCACACGTTGGTATCCGCGGAATAGTAGGAATTGCTAATGCCCGAGGCTGCTCCGGCGCCGACGAACTCGGAAAGATTGAACGTGCTGTCACCCGAATCCTTTCTGGTGATAAGCAGACGGCTTACGGCATAGCCGGTGCGTTTGAAGAATCCCCCCTTGCCGAGTGTGTAGTAGCGCGGGTCTTCCTTCGTCAAGGTGGGGACGACCGCTTCCACCATGTAATTCTCGATAGTCCCGTCGGCGAAGGTGTGCGCAAAGTAGTTTCCGTAGCCGGAAGCGCCTTGACCAAAGGACGGCTCAGACTTTCCGGCCATAGAGACACCGGCGAGCATACCCTCGTAAATGAAGCTGGAGTAATCGAAGCTATCCTGAGTAGCCAACCAGAATTTTTCCTTGAAACTCTGAGGCGGCAAATAAGTGTTAGCGCTGACGGAACGGTAATTGGGGATGATCCACAGGATGCGCTTGGTCTGCTGGACGGAGTCATCGGGATCAACTTTGGGATGAGGGGAATCCACCTTCGCTGCATTGCGGTCCGTGGTGGCGGAAGAGCCGGACGAAGTCTTGGATTGGGAGGGATCCTGGGGGCCGGCCGATGCCTCCGGGCCGGGGGAGGATGGGGCCTGACCGTATTCGGAGTCGTCCATTCCGGCGTTTTCCTGGACGGCTGGATTGGACTGCAGTTCCTGGGCGAAGAGATGTGGGCCGAAGCCCACCCTGGCTGTCAGAAAAACAGCGATAAGAAATCTCATAAAAGATCGGCGTGACACTATCCCCCCAATTGGCTCAAAATTGACGATGGCGCGGCGGCCTAGAACGGCAAGCTTTTTTGCTGCGAACCGGCCCGCAACTGGAAAGTATTGGATTCATGAACAAGGCTTCGGGATGCATCGCTTCAGAGATTGGAAGATAGGGGACCCCAGGCCCTCCGCGAGGGGTTAGCCGTTGACTCCGGAGGGGGACGGAAATAGTATCGGCCATCGAGGAGTGTCCCATGATTCTCGATGTGCAGAAGAAACAGGCGACGCCAGAGATCGTAGTTTTGGAATTACACGGGCGATTGTTGATGGGAAACGACAGCCGCCAGGTGGAGTGGTCGATTGCCGAGCTGCTGAAGGAAGGGGCGAAGAAAGTCGTGGTGGATTTGCGGGAGTTGGATGCGATTGACAGCACGGGAGTGGGGATTCTGGTGATGTGCAACGCGAAGCTGCAGAAAGCTGGCGGAGTGATGAGGATTGTATCGAGCGACGGGATTGTGGAGAGCACGCTGCAGATGACGCATGTGGACCGGATTGTGAAGTTTTTCGAGACGGTGGAAGCGGCGAGCGAGAAGTTTGAGGCGGCGGCGGGGGGATAATGAGCGGTGAACGATCCGTTGGGAGATGGAATTGCGGACAGTTTCTACTGAAATGACGCGACGGCGGCGGCCTCGTCGTCATAGGTGGTGAAGAGATTGAGCAGGCCGACCATCTTCAGCGTCTGCATCGTGAATTTGGAGGGTTTCAGCAGGCGGATGGCGCCGCCGGCTTGCTTGGCGGTGGTGAGATGGCGGACCAACATGCCGATGCCGCTGGAATCAATTGTCGGGACGCCTTCGAGGTCGAGAATAATTTTGGAGTGACCCTGGCCCAGAAGTTCAGTGATGGTGGCGTTGAAGCGGTCGAGTGCCTGCCCCATGCTGAGGCGGCCAGCGAGCTTGACGACTTTGATTCCGTCCAAAGTTTTGGTATCAATATCCAACGTTGCCACCCCCTCGCGGCCGGGGATCGAGCTGTGTCCGCCGCATTGACACCCCAGTATGGCTTTGTTACAGTGCGCGGACAACTTAGATAATCTTGGGACAAAAAGCAAGAAAGGCAGCGGGCTGGTGACTTTCCCCCGCGATCCTGTCACCAGACGGAAGGTCGGACGTTGGCCAGCCAGGAACAAGAATCCGTCCTTGATCTCTTACCTCTCTCACTGAATTTGCTCGCGGAGCAGGAAGTTGTGCCTCGCGCGAAAGTGTTTGCGCGATTTGTGTCGGAGTTGATTGCCGATGCGGCGGTGAGCGTATATACGCTTGCGAGCGTTGACGAGAAAACGGTTTGGATTCCGCGGGCGACGGTGGGCGAGGCGAAGCTGCACGACGAGGAGATTCCGGCGGAGTCCGGGCTGCTCGGAATGGTGTTTGCTGGGAGCGACGCAATCAACCGGACGGCGGCGGAGATCAAGCGGGAAGACTATCCCCATATAGACATTCGAAAGTCACTGCTATCGCTGACTTACCTTCCGCTGGTTCACAACGAAAACCTGGTCGGGGCGCTGGAGATACTGGCGTTTGAGGAGGAGATTTCCGGGGAGTCTGTGGACGCTTTGTTGCCGGCGACAGAGGTGGCAGCGGCGGCGATCGCGACGGCGGGAGCGTACGAGGAGGAGCGGCACGGGACGATGACGTCGATCACACGATTGACGCAGCTCTATGACCTGGAGAAGGTTTTTTCATCGACGCTGGAGATGGATGAGCTGTTACCGCTTATTGGAACAAAGATCGCGGAAATTCTGGATTGCCAGGCGGTAAACATCTGGCTGATGCTTCCGGACGAGTCCGTGGAATTGATGCACCAGGCCGGGGAAGACGCAACGACATTTAAAGGGCAAAAGCTGAAGGCGAACGAGGGCGTGGCCGGAACGGTGTCGGATAACGGGGAGCCGATTTGCATCAGCGATGCGAGCGAAGAAAGGCTGGTGGAGCGGAATAAGGATGCTGGGGAGGCGAGAGTATTTTCACTGGCGGCGGCGCCCATACTGGAAAAATCGGCATTGGTGGGAGTGGTTGAGGCAGTCAACAAGCTGGATGGAAACCCTTTCGACGAAGACGACCTGTTTACGCTGAGCAATCTTGCGGAGACGGCGTCCACGGCGTTGCACAACGCGAGTTTGTTGCTGGCTGAGCGCAAGGTAGAAGTGCTGGAAACGCTGAACACGGTCAGCCATGAGATTACTTCGACACTGAATCTGGAGCGGATGCTGCAGACGATCGTGAACGCGCCCCAAGCGGTGATTCCGTATGAGCGGGCGGCGATTGTTCTTGAGCACGGCGGAAGGTTCAAGCTGAGCGCGGTGACCGGATTGACGCAGGTGCAGGTAGACCATCCGGATATCGCACCGCTCAATGGGATCCTGCAATGGGCTTCACTTTCGGAAGAAGTTATTCACGTGCGGCAGCACGGCGTGGAGATTGACGCCGAGCGGGAAGAGGCCAAGGCCAAATTCAGAAAATATTTCGAAGAGTCCGGGATGCGTGGATTTTACGCACGTCCCCTGAACGACGATACGGGACGCGTGGGAATGCTGTCGATGGAAAGCCAGGATCCGGATTTTCTGGGTCCCGCGCACCTGGAGATTGTGGAAGTGCTGGCGGGGCAGGCGACGGTGGCGCTGCGGAATGCGCAGATGTACAAGGAGGTGCCGTTTATTTCGGTGCTGGAGCCGGTGCTGGTCAGGAAACGCAAGTTCATGGCCATGCGGAAAAGGAAGCGGGCGGCGATCCTCGTGCTGGCGGGGATCGGATTACTGTTTCTGGTGGCGTGCCCGCTGCCGATGCGGGTGGATGGCGACGCGGTGGTGGCGCCGGGGAAGCGGGCGCTGGTTCAGCCGGAAGTTGAAGGAGTGATCGGGAAAGTGCTTGTGCGGGAAGGGGAACACGTGCAGCGCGGGCAGGTGTTGGCGGAGATGGAGGGATGGAGTTTTCGCTCGGCGCTGGCTTCGGCAGAATCGAGATTTGAAACGGCGATGCTGGAGATGAACAAGGCGCTGGCTTCGAACGACGGAACGGAAGCCGGGGTCCGGCGGGTGCAAGCGGATTATTGGGAGGCGGAAGTGGAGCGGGCGAAGCAAATGGTCGATCGCACGGAGTTGCGCTCACCGATTGACGGCGTCGTAGCTACACCGCACGTGGAAGATTTTGCGGGGCGGAAACTGGAGCCGGGAGATTCGTTTGCCGAGGTAGTGGATACGTCGCAAGCGATCGTGGATGTGGCCGTTGAGGATGTTGACGCGGGATTGCTGAAAGCGGGGCAGGGGGCGGTGGTCAAACTGAACAGTTACCCGACGCGGACGTTTCACGGGGAAGTATCGGTGGTGAGTCCGAAGGGAACTATCGTGCGGGATGGGGCAGTGTTTTACGCGCGTGTATCGGTGCCCAATGAGCAAGGAGCGATTCGGGCTGGGATGGAAGGACGCGGGAAGGTGCGGGTAGGCTGGTCGCCGTCCGGGTATGTAATTTTCCGGCGGCCGTTTATGTGGATCTATTCGAAAATCTGGTATTGGCTGGGCTGGTAGGAGCACGGAGAAGTCATGCGAAAAGAGTGGATATTGGTCGGGCTGGGGGCAGCTTTCCTGGCGATCGGATGTGGAGACGAAAAAGGGCCGGTGAGTGGCGTTGCCAATGCAGCGGCGCCGGCGGCGCCGGTTCAGCCGCAGCCGGCGACTCCGAAAGCCACTGAACCCGGAAATGCGTCGCTATCCGTATCGGGGCCGATCATTGTGGAGCATCAAGTGGACCTGACGGCTCAGCGGGACGGGATCCTTGAGAAGATTTATTTTGACGCGCCGGCGAGAGTGAGAGCGGGAACGTTGCTGGCACAACTCGATGACCGGCAGATCAAATCGAATCTGGAGGCAGCGCGGGCGAAGACGCGCAGTATCGCGGCGGACTTGAAGAACTGGCAGGCCGAGGCGGAAGTGTTGAAGTCCGATTATGTCCGGCAGCAGCATTTGATGGAGCTGGGGCTCACATCACAAGAGCAGTTGGAGCATGCCAAATACAAGGCGGAGTCCGACCAATGGGACATCCTGAGGGTGACGGAGACGCTCAATACCGCGAAGGAAGAGGAACACTCGCTGGAACTGGAGCTGGAGAAAACTAAAGTGACCGCGCCGTTCAACGGACTGATTGCGCGGCGTTATGTGCGCGAGGGGCAGAATGTGCCGAAGGGCGAACGGCTGTTCTGGGTGACCGCGGAAGCGCCGCTGCTGGTACGCTTCACGTTGCCAGAAAAGTTTTTCGGGAAAATGCGCAATGGGCAGACGGTGGAAGTTAACTGTGCCGACGCGCCGGCGGAAAAGCATCTGGCGAAGGTAAAGCAGGTAAGCCCGGTGGTGGATCCATCGAGCGGAACGTTTGAAGTGCTGGTGGAACTGATGGGTGACCGCGGTTCGCTGCGCCCAGGCATGACGGCCCTGGCGCATCTGGAAAACTCCCACTGAAGAAGCCATGAACCTGACGCGCGCACTGGAAGTGGCCCTGCCGGACATACCGGCGCGGAAGCTTGCGGAGAGCTATCCGCGGCTGGATCCGGGGACGACGTTCCGTGTGCACGTCGAGGGCGGAAAACCAATCGTGCGGGTGTATGTTCCGAGTATCGCGGGCATGTTTACGTTTGAGCAAGCGCAGTGGGCGCTGACGCAGTTATTTGACGGAAAGCGAAGTTACGAGGAGATCGCGGAGCTGTACTCGCAGCAAAACGGGATTCAATATGACGCGGAGACTGTCAGGGAATTTGGGGCGAGTCTCGAATCGAGTGAATTCTGGTACAAGACGCCGCAAGAAAAAAATGTCCAACTAATGCAATTGAGCCGTGAGGAAAGGAAGAAGAGGTTAAAGGGCAAGAGCATCTGGGCCGACCTCTCGGACGTGGATTTCCCGGCATTCAATCCAGATCCGGTGGTTACCTGGGTGCACGACAAAACGCGATTCATCTACACGCCA
This sequence comes from Acidobacteriota bacterium, assembly GCA_013289665.1. Lineage (GTDB taxonomy): Bacteria > Acidobacteriota > Terriglobia > Acidiferrales > UBA7541 > Acidiferrum. Next base: position 159,323 of record JABCZN010000007.1, read on the forward strand.
TGGTTCACGGTTTTGTGCGCGATGGTGGTGCTTTTCAGCGCGGGGATAACGATAGCGTACTGGCCGGAGCTCTGGCAGGACACGGTTGATTTTTACACGTTCTCGAAACGGTCCTGGCTGGACGTATTCAATTACTACGTGTTGGGGATGTTTGTGGTTGGCGTGCACGAATTTGCTCACGCCCATGCCTGCAAGCATTACGGGGGGCGGGTGCCAGCGATGGGGTTCGCACTGGTATACCTCATGCCCGCGTTCTACACGGATACGACGGAGGGATTCGTCCATGGCTCACGCTATCAACGGCTGATCATCTCGTTCGCCGGGGTTTGGTCGGAGATGGTTCTTTATGCCATCGTGACGCCGATCTGGTGGGCCACGCCGCCGGACACTCTGCTGCACAACAGCGCGCACTTCACGATGATGCTGACGGGTTTGATGTCGTTGATCATGAATTGGAATCCGTTGATCAAGCTTGACGGCTATTACATGCTCTGCGATCTGGTGGGCATGGATAGTTTGAAGGAAGATTCAACGGCTTATGCCTCGGCGTGGGTCAGAAAGCACATCTGGAGACTTCCGGTAGAGGTGCCGTACATACCAAAGTCACGCCGGTTTGCATTTGTGTTTTACGCGCTGGCTTCGGGCATTTACAGCTACACCGTGCTGTACATTGTGGCGCGTTTTACCGGCAATTTTGTTCGGAATTTCAGCCCGGAATGGGGATTCATTCCAGAAATTGGCGTTGCCTTGATCATTTTCAGATCGCGTATTCGTTTACTGGTGAACTTTATGAAATTTCTCTATTTGGACAAGAGAGACCGTGTCGTGGCGTGGTTTACGCCAAAACATACGGCCCTGACCGCCGGCATCGTCGGGCTCCTGCTCGCTGTTCCCGTTTGGAGAGAGTCGGTGGCCGGCAGTTTTGTGCTGCAGCCGGTGAACCAGGCAGTGGTGCGAGCCCACGTAGCCGGAGCGATTACGAAGGTTTTCGTTCGTGAGGGAGAGGAACTGCAACAGGGCAGCCCGCTGGCGACATTGAGCAACTTGCCGCTGCAATCCAATCTTTCCGAGGCCCGGACGAAACTGCTTTTGGCCTCGGCAGAGGCCAAAAAGGCGGGGTTGAGCTATCAAGGGTACGGAAGCGCCCTTGTGGAAAGGGAGCGGTCGAAGAAGCAACTTGGACAGATATCCGACATGAATACCGCCCTGGACATGACCGCCCCCATCGAGGGAACCGTGATGACGCCGAAGGTTCAGTCTCTATTGGGCACCTATCTGAAACCAGGTGGTGAACTACTGGAAATAGCGGACCTGTCACGCTTGAGGGCCAGGATTTACATCTCGGAATTTGACCTCTACAAGATTCGAACTGGCCAGCCGGCAAAGCTGCAGTTTGAGGCGATGCTGCATCGAAGGGATGGAGAGGTGAGCATGGTCTCCGCCCGCCCAGCGGAAACACCGCGAATGCCAGCTGATGAAGTGGCCTCCGATACCGGCCCGGGACGCGTGCACCAATTCTATTGCGTGGATATCGTGATAATGAATGCCCAGCGCGATTTGAAGCCGGGGATGAGCGGAGTTGCCAGGGTTTATAGCGGTCGCCGGAGTATTGCGGGAATGGCTCTGGAGGAGATCAGGAATATTTGGGGCCGGAAGCTCTGGTAAAGGAAAATCTGGACGAAAAAAAAGAAGGCTGCCGGAGGCAGCCTTCTTCCAAAACGTATTAAAAGCAAGAAACTAGGCACGGGCAACCTTGGCGCGCTTGGTCATTTTGCTGCGCTTGGTCATCTTGGTCATTTTGGATCTCTTGCTGATGACGTGGGAGGCTTCAGGGGCTGGAGCCGAACTGGCTGCGTTGGCCTTCTTGGTGGTTTTCAGAGTGCTGATCAGGCTCTTCTTTTCGATAGACATGGCTGGGTAGCTCCTTATTTTTTTGATTTTGTCCCGCAGACACTGGCCAATAGTGCAGGTGACTGGCCAAAGTTGCGGGTGGGCGGATGAGGCAGGATCTTCGCAGAAAAGAAAGAACTTAGCAGGAAAGCACGATTGAAAGCGGGTGGCAGAGGGGGTGAGAATTTTGCCGGATGGTCAAAAATTAACCGCTGACGGGTAAAAAATTGACCACCTTCTTGGGCTCGAGCCGCGAAAGATTGGATCTCGTTCCCGGGCATGTCAATCGAGGTGGTGCTTGCGGCAGAGGTACTTCATTCGCTGGGGATCCACCTGGAGGAGTTGGGCGGCAGCGGTTTTCTTGCCGCCGGTGCGGCGCAGGGCCGCGTTCAGATAAGCGACTTCAATTTTTTCCATTTCGGCATCGAAATCCACGCCCAACTCGGGAATAAGGATAGCTTCCTGACCGCTGGCGCTGTGATGGAGCAGGTGCTGCGGCAAGTGTTCCGGAGTGATGACGTGGCCAGGGACCATGACGACTAGGCGCTGGACGACGTTTTCGAGTTCCCGAACATTGCCAGGCCAGGTGTAGTCCTCCAGGATTTCGAGGACTTCCGGCTGCAGGGTTTTGAGGGGCTTTTTGGCGGCGGCGCAATAGACGCGCAGGAAGTGGTCGACGAGAAGCGGGAGGTCGCCGTTGCGTTCGCGTAGCGGGGGAATAATGATGGGCACGACGTTGATGCGGAAGTAGAGATCTTCGCGGAAGCGGCCTTTGCGGACGGAGTCTTCGAGGTCTTCGTTGGTGGCGGTGATCAAACGAAAATCGATTTTGCGGGTGGCGCGGCTGCCAAGGCGCTGCACGGAGCGTTCCTGGAGAACGCGCAAGAGTTTGCTTTGCAGGTTGGGATTAAGAGTGGTGATTTCGTCGAGGAAGAGAGTGCCGTTGTGGGCCGATTCGACCATGCCGGGCTTGGCGGAATCGGCGCCTGTGAAGGCGCCCTTTTCGTAGCCGAACAGTTCGGACTCCATTAGGGTTTCAGGCAGTGCCGAGCAGTTGAGGCAGACAAAAGGGTGATCCGCGCGGTCGCCGCATTGGACAATGGCCTGGGCGACGAGTTCCTTGCCGACACCGCTTTCGCCGCGAAGGACCACCGAGGCGCCGGTGCCGGCAACGGCTTCGACGGCTTGATAGACCTTCTGCATCGCGGCGCTGCCACCAACCAGCCTGTGGAAAGCAGCTTTGCTTTCAAACTGCTGGAGAAGGCGGCGGCCCTCGAGTTCGAGGGCGCGCTTTTCGATGGCGCGGCAAAGGACGATTTGCAGTTCTGCGTAATTCAAAGGTTGCAGGAAGAATTCGTCGGCGCCGGCCTGGCTGGCTTTGAGAGGGATGGTGCGGTTGTTGGTCTGGGTGAAGGCGACGATGACGACGTCGTCGCGAATCTTGCGCATCTCAGAAAGGACATCAAGGCCGTCGCCGGGGCCGTCGCCGATGCAATCGAGGTTGAAGAGGATGGCGTGGAGATCGGGGAGCTCCAGGGCGGATTTGATTTCGTCTTCGGTGGAGGCGAGGGTGGTGCGAAATTGCGCGCCGAGGTGCTTGCGCAGTTCGGGGAAGAGCTGGTCGTCGTCGGTGATGACGGCGAGGGCATAACGTTCCGGACTGGCGGCTGGTTCGGGCAAGTGAATGGCTTCCGTGATTGACTGGGGATTATAGGCGAGCGCGGGGAAACGAAGAAGATCAAAGTTGCGAGGGCGGCCTCGCGCTGGGCGAGATCTCAGATGAGGGCGCAGGCGGAGTAGTCCGTGCTGGTTATGTAGCGGGCGCTGTCGGCAGCGGGCGACGAGGACACGTTTCCGTGGGTGGAGAAAAAGTGTCCTGACTGGTTGGGAGATCAGTGCGCGACAATTTTGCCGCGTATCACAGTAACGGAAGCCTTTGGCAACTGGAAGGCGCTGTCCGCGTCAGCAGTAATCGCGGAGCGTGCAGGCGGGCCATCGGGATCGGCCACTCCGCCAATGGGGTTCCCTGAATCGGAGTGCCACCTGTATTGCTCGGTGCCGAACGTAACGAAGCTGACGGGACCAGAGAAGTGTTTCTTCTCGTTGGGGGCGGCGCCCTGAAAGGAAATGTGCATGGTATGCGCATTTTCCTGATCTTTGTTTACAAGCATTACAGACCAATCGCCGTCGGGGCGCTGCAGGGTATAGGCAGTGACGAGCACGTGACCCGCGTCGTCAACGATGTCGCTGGCACTGGAATAGACATGGTGCTCGTCGTTGCCCGGCTGGGCCCACTCCTGGGTGATCAACTGACCTGCGAAATACTGGGAGGTGGGCTGCTGAATCTGATAATTCTTGTCCATGGTAAACATGCTGAATGTGCCAGGGGATGTATTGTGGCAACCCAGGGACTGCCCGAGCGGGATGTAGTGGAAATAGTAGACTGCGTTCCCCCCCGCTTCGAAGAAAGCGCCAACAAAGTCTGTCCACCAGAGAGCGGCAAAAATATCCAGGAATGACTCGTCATCGCCGGCGGCGATGTTGGTTTCCGTGATGAACATGGGAGTGCCGGGGGGCAGCCCATCGTCGCGCCAGACCTGCAAAATGTGACGCGTAAGATTCGCCTCGTCGTACAGTTCGCTCCACTGCAGCTTGCATGGCTCGAAAGGGTAATGCTCGAACGAAACAAAAGAGAGATCGCTCAAACGGTTGTGGGAGCGCAGGTAGTCAAAAAAGCGTCCCATCCAAGAGGTCTTGCCCTCGGCATTGGCCCAGACTTCGATGTCTTTGTTAACGCCTTCGAAAATCGGGCCCCCGAGCTTGAGTTTGGGGTCGACCTTGTGCAAGGCAGTGGCCCACTGCAAGTATAGAGCAGCATAATCCTCAGGCAAGGTGTGCTTGCCATCGGGCTCTTCGCCCATTTCGATGTATGAGATGGGATAGCCGCGTTTCTCTATATATTGGATTTCCGCAACTGCGTTCTCCGGTGTGTCGTAAAGCATGGCGACCGGGATCATTGCAGGAAGCCCGCGGGTGATGCCGCTTGTGTAGAAGAGGTCGAAACCAACCTGGTCTCCCTGCTGGTTGACCACGGTGCCGTCATGCCAGGGGTCGACTGAGGAACAATAGGTGTTTGTTTGCGCACGGTCGGATGTGTGGCGAACGACGTCGTGAAGGCGGCCATCGGCGGATGTCGTACCCAGGTAAAGCTCTTTGATCGCATATCCAAGGCAATTGCGACGATCGTCTGATCCGTGCGTGTCGCAAGTGCCAGACGATTCCGTCATCCAGATGCGCACCCAGCGCACTGGCAACGGAGTGCGGGAAAGCTGCAGGGTGGCATCGCCGCCCTTTCCATCGGTCACTTTGCCGCCGGGAAACGTGACCCATGAGCCTTTCGCGGCCTCTTCAATCGGATTCAAGCCAGTCCAGTATTGGACAAGATACTTTTTGGCGTAAGGGTCGGCCCACGCAATCCGGATGGCGCTGATTTCCTGGGGAGTGGCCAGATCCACGATGACCCACTGCGGATGAAGACTGTCATCCTCCCCGGTATAAGCTTTGGTCAGATAGGGATTGCTCTTCCAATAGGTGTTGGTGTCGCCGTCGGTTAGCCGCGAGTAGCCGCGGCCGTCGGGCTGGGAGAATCCGGCGTGGGGCAACGGATAACCAAAGGAATGTCGAATGAGCTCCGTTGGATTCGCGTCACCGACAAAGTAGCCTTTCTCGCCGGCGGCACTCCAAGTCCCTTTTGGATTCCAGTGCCAGGCTTCGACATACAGTTCTGTGTTCTGGCGATAGGTGACGGTCTGCCAGCCGGTGGAAAGGATTTGCTTGAGAACGGGCTCGGTGAAGACTTTGTCGGTGGCGGCTAGAGGGATGCGGTCGACGCCCGCGCCGAGGGCTTCGGTTGGACGGAAGGAATTCACCGGGTGGCTGATGTCCACGTGAACGGTTTGTGCTTGGAGCGAGGGAAGAACGCACGCCGCCAGTAGTAGCAACGTCGCCAATCTACAAAAGCGGCCGAACGGCGCGGCATTTACGAGTAGTCGCAGAACTCCGGAGGCACAAAAGCTCATGGGCAGGTCTCCTGGAACAAACGGATGAAATCTTCTAGGAAAGTCGACTGCACGGCGGGCTGCAGGCGGGGTTAGTTAAGTCTGCGGCGGCACATATTCTGCGCCGCCGCAGACCAAGTTCTGAGAGTTGCTAGAAATTCAGCTTGAGAGCCAACTGCAGCTCTCGCGGGTCGTTTACGGTGTACGTGATTTGGCCGTATGTGGGAGATCCAACAAGGCTATCAGGTCCGCCAAAGTGCGGATGGTTGAAGGTATTGAAGGATTCCGCGCGGAATTGCAGGCGCATCCCCTCGCGAAGGCTGTTCAGAGGGAAGTCCTTGAAGAGGGACATGGAGACGTCGCGTGCTCCCGGCTGACGAACGGTGGAAAGCGTTCGGGGGGCGCTGCCATCGGTAAAGTTGGCCGGGATGGCCAGGTTGCCTGGATTGGCAAAGTAGTTCCCACCGGAGGTGACAGTAGCCTGTTCGGGCGATTGCGAAGATCGGCCCAACGGACCAAGCAGGTCGGGCCGCTGACCATACGTAGGAATATTGCCACTATTGCAGAAGTTGATCTGGCAGAAAAGCAGGGGAAGAATTGGCCGCCCGTCATCGATGCGGACGATACCGTTTAGCTGCCACCCACCGACGATGACATTGAGGATGGGGTTCATGTTCCTGCCGAATTGCCTGCCATGGCCGACCGGCAACTCGTAGACGCCGCTGAATTGGAAGACTTGCGGAATGTCAAACACCGACTCCGCGCGCTCTCCACCCAGGTTATACGGATTCTGGACGCTAAGAATTGTGCCCGTGTTCAGGAATCCGCCGCCCAGGAATACGACGCTGTCATCCGTGGAGGAAGCATTATCAATGGACTTCGCGAAGGTGTAGGTGGCCAGGAACTGCAGGCCGTTGGAGAACTGCTTCTCCGCGCGAAGTTGCAGAGCGTGATAAATGGAGTTGGCGTATGGCGGAGAGTCGCCCTGGAAGTTGGTGTATTGCGGGTGCGGCAGAAGGAGTTGGAACTCCGCAACTTGGGGACCGCCTAGACCACTGGCTTGATTGCAGATGTAATGGGTTGGATCACACGCTGTCCCTGGAGGAAACAGGGCTGGATTGAAATAGAAGGGATTCGCAACCTGATTGTACAGAGCTCCGATCTGGGTCGGAGTCATGCCCGCGGTAGCGGATTTCGGAATGATGTTTTGATCGCGGAAACCACCGAGGTAGAGGTGCGTACCCTTCTTTCCCACATACTCCGCTTCCACCAGAATCTTACCCGGCAGTTCATGCTCAAGTCCGAGGCTCCAGCCCTGTTCGTAGGGAGTGTTTTGGCTGATCTGGCGGATGGGACCGACGGCGGCCGAGCCGATGTCATTGAAGGCTCCCAACGAATTGCCAGGAGCCGGAGCGACGCCACAAGTATACGGGGCAGTGAATGGGCACGAGGTGTTGCTGATCAGGTTCCAGGGAAGGGCGCGATCGAGGTTTGGGTTTGAGGACCTTAGGGTTGTGAGCCACGGAGGCTGGATGTTGTAGCCCTGGTAGCCCCAAGGTCCGGTGCCTGCTGCGCCGCTGCGGGGAGTGGAGTAGAAGATACCGTACCCGCCGCGGATCACAGACTGGTGGGGCAGCTGGTAAGCAAAACCCAGCCGTGGCTGGACATCCTTGTAGTCGTAGTAATAGTTATGACGGTCGCTGTTGCTTACAAACACTTCCGCCCCTTGCAAGCTGCCAAGGGCCGTCAGAGCTGAGCCGGAGATTCCGTCGCCCGACGCAACTGCGAGCTGAGCCGGGGTGAGTTGGATCGGTGCCGTAGCGGTCGGATTGAGCCAGTCCATGCGGTTAAAACGCTCGGTTCGAGGAGTGTTAATCTCATAGCGCAGCCCAAGGTTGAGGGTGAGTTTCGGGGTAACCTTGTAGTTGTCTTGAATGAACTCTCCGAATTGGAAGCTCTGTGTGCTGACAAAGTTGTTGAAGCCTTGCTGGCAGGGGGTGCAACCGCCAGTGCCCCCATTGAAAGAACCGACACCCAACAGAAAACTGGCAAGCCCGTCGCCGCCGGTTTCAACTCCGGTGGATTGGCCTGTCTGCGAACTGATTTGGGAAGTGCCGCTCTCATCGAAACCGAAGAAGCCGGAAGGCCAGCCTGGGTTCCCGTGGTTGATGCGGCGCGCCCGCCATTCGCTCCCAGCCTTGAACTCATGCTTCCCGCGTGTCCAATTAACAGAGCCCCCCAAATGGTAGGCGTCCTGTCCTTCTCTCGTAATGCTGAAATCCGCTGTACCGAGGTTGTGACCGGCATTCCCAGAGCTATAGCCGGCGATGGAAATCGAAGGAGTGGTGTCAAAACCGTTGTTCAGATAGGAGGGCAATCCCGTTTGGGCATAGAGCGAATTGAAGTTCGGAACAGTAGAGCCAACGCCGGGGAAGTGGTCGGATTCGCGAATATAACCGAAGGTCACGGTCATGATCACGCTGGGACTAAACGTGTGTGTTTCATTCAGTGCCAGTTGATATTGCTTCGTTGATCCTGGACCCCCGCTGCAGGGGTCCACAAATTCGGCGTCGGGGGTGTTTCCAAAACAGCTAAAACTGGTGCTGTCGTCCCTCTTTTGAGAATACCTTGCGCTGAGGAGGTCCTTGTCGCTGAAACGGTGGTCAATCTTTATATCGAATTGGTCTCTCGATTCGGTATTGAGCCCAGAGTTGATATAGTTGCCGCTGAAGAGGTTCGCCGTCGCCCCAGTGACGTTTGGTTCGGGAAACAACTTGAAAAGATTCGCCGCCACCGGATTGATCAGGTTTCCCGGACCTGCTGGAAGCTGGAACGGAGTGCCGTTCAAAGCAGGATTACCCGGGCTAGTGTAGGTAGCCAAGTTGTCAAAAGGGATAAAGTTCGTGCGAACTGCCCCTGGAGGTGCGCCGCCGGGGGGAGTGTTGCTAAAGTTGGCGACATAGGGGTCCCAAAGCTGGCCGGCTCCGGGGTTGCCAGGATTCTGACACATCCCGGTAGTGTCAAACGTTCCGCCCGCAAGCCCGCAAAGTTCGCTGAAGTTACCCAACGCCGGAACTCCATTAGGGCAGGTAACGCCGGGGGTGCTGGTATCACCCCGCATACAAGCCGTGGGAACACTAATTAGCCCTGAAGTGGCGGATGTATGTGCCCTAAGGCCTTCATAGGCGACAAAGAAAAAGGTTTTGTCTTTGCGAATGGGTCCGCCAACTGTTCCACCGAAATTGTTCCGCTTGAGCGCGGGAAGTGGCACGCTACTCGCGTTGTTGAACCAGGAGTTTGCGTCCATGACCGAGTTGCGAAAGAACTCATAAGCACTGCCGTGGAACTGGTTGGTGCCAGAGCGGGTGACGACGTTGATGATAGCGCCCACCGCGAAGCCGTATTCGGCGGAGAAGTTGGATTGTTCGACCTTAAACTCCTCGACGGAATCGACGGAAGGCGTGTAGAGCACGTTCTGGATGCCGCTGTTCTGGTCGAAGTTGGTGGCGCTGGCGCCGTCGATGAGGACGTCGGCGGTGGCGTTACGGCTGCCGTTGGAGTTGAAGTTGATGCCGCCTTGGGCATTCTTTGTACCCGGCGCGTCCGTTTCCGTGACCCCTGGCGCCAAGTAAGTGAGGTTGGTGAAGTTCCGGTCGACCAAAGGAAGGTCGTTGACGAACCTGCGATTGACGACTTGGCCAGTGGTGGCGTCTTCGGTTTGCAGGTGAACGGATTCCGCATTGACTTCGATTGTTTGCGAGGCACCGCCGACTTTCAGGGCGAAGTCGATAGAAATGTTTTGGCTGACATCCATGGTGACACCCATCTGCTCTTCAGTCTGAAAGCCTTTGGCTTCGACCCGAATTTTGTAGGAGCCGGGAGGGACGGAGCGAATGAGGTATCGGCCGGCCGAATCGGTGGTGGCGGGGAAGGGGTAGCCCTTGTTCTGGTCGACGAGGGTTACCTTTGCTCCGGGCACTGTAGCGCCGGAGGGGTCGGTGACGACGCCGGTTACGCTGCCGCTATAGAGTTGCGCTCGCGAGGAAAGCGGAAGCAGCAATGTGAATAAGAGGAGAGCTACACCAAAGGCTAAAGATGTTCTAACACGATGAATAGAGTCGAGGAAACCCATAATCCCCCCTGATATCGACAGCTGATTCGAGGACCGGCTGTCTTTAGAAAAGCTAAATACTGCTGCAGCACCTGACTGAACTACTGCTTAGGGGTGTCATTTAAATCGATTGAATAAGCGAAATCAGTGCAGGTGTCAAGTGCAAAAATATGCTGAAGGGAATTGGGTGACCGCCGGGGCTAGAGCGGCGGAGATTTCCATGGGCCGCGGGCTTGTTCGAGTTGCTCGGCTACGGCTAGGAGGAGTTCTTCTTCATAGGGTCGGGCGATCAGTTGGATGTTGATGGGGAGGCCTTCGGGGGATTGGCCCATGGGAAGGGAAAGACCTGGGAATCCTGCGAGATTTAGCCATTGGCAGAAGCGCATGGTGTCGCGGTAATTGTGGGGATCGTTGGGACGGTAGTTACCGGCGCCGTGCTTGAAGGCCGGTGCGGTGGAAACCGCTGAGAGAAAAATGGGGACGTCGCGGAGTTGGTGGAGGAGAGAGGCGCGGACCAGATCGCGGTCAACGCAGGCTTTCTGGAAGGATTCGAGAGTGACCTTTGATTCGACTTGCGTTGCTTCGAGATATGCCAGGAACATCGGGCTGAGTTCTGATTCCTTGCCGCTAGTGGATTGGCGAAAGAGATCGGCGATCGCCTGGCCGAAGAAAAACCACCATAGTTCGAGAGCCTGATCCAATTTTTCCAATTTGAAGGGTTCGACCCGGTGATTGAGATCGCAGAGAAGCTGTGCGGTGCAGCGCAATGTAGAGAGAGTTTCCGGTGTGGCGCGGCCGAGTTCGGGGTTCTCAGGAATGCCGATGCGGAGGCTGCGTAGAGCGGCTGCGGTAATTTCGCGCATAGGCACGGGTGCGGAGAGGGCGTCGCCGGGATCAGGACCAGACATGATGGCGAAGAGTGTGCGCAGGTCGGCGACCGTACGCGCCATGGGGCCGACGACGCCGATCCAGGCGAAGGCACCGCCGCCAGGAGGGAAGTGGCCGGTGGCGGGAATGCGGCCGGGGGTGGGTTTCAGTCCGCAGATGCCGCAAAAATGCGCGGGCGTGCGGATGGAGCCGCCGCCGTCGCTGCCGACTCCACCCATCGAGCAACCGGAGGCGATTGCGGCAGCTTCACCACCGCTCGAGCCGCCGGCGGAATACGCGGGATTCCACGGGTTGGAAGTTTTGCCGCTCAAACGGTTGTCGGTTTCATAGGCCATGAGGAATTCAGGTGTGTTGGTGTTGCCCAAGAGAATGGCGCCCGCGTCTTCGAGTCGGGAGACGAGGGGCGCGTTGGCCGCGGGGATGTAATCCTTGCGGAGAAGAGAGCCTGCAGGGCACGGCCAGCCGGCTACATCGAGACAGGATTTTACAGTGAGCGGAATTCCTTCGAGCGGGCGAGGCGTTTCTCCGCACGCAAACGTGGATTCGGAGTCGCGGGCCCGGGCGCGCGCGGATTCGGCGTCAATGTGCACGAAGGGATTCAGTTGGGGCTGAATCTGCTGGATGCGATCAAGATGCGTGGCGATGAGTTCGACGGGGGAGACTTCCTTGCGACGGAATTTTTCGCGAGTTTCGGCGATGGTGGAATAAATTGGCTGAGACATGGGTGAGGAAAGAAATGTAGCGGCCTGATTCGGATTGGTCAAGGCGAGTTGGAGAAGCCGACGGAAAGCCGCTATAAAATCGGTTGACGATCAGGGTGGCAGCCAAGACAATCGAACGGAACATTAAGGAAGTTTGTCGGCAGATCAGTCTTATTTGCGAGTGGCGGATCTGGAAGGATTTTTCCCGAATGAAAGCCAGGCACTGGGGTTTGCGGTGCGTCTATTGGATTCTCGGACTGTCGGCGTTGCTGCTGCCTGGATTGGTTGTGTTCGCGTCACGCCGGACCGAGGAGCCGTTCAGACAGAATGCGACGACTGGGAGCCAGAAGAAGACTCTGGCAACGGCTGCGCTTCGGTTGAATAGTTTGGGAGTGGCGTACCTGAATCAGGGGAAGGCAGCGGAGGGGCAGAAGTATTTTGAGCAGGCGCTGGCGACGGATCCGGGGTTTGCGGTTGCGAGGATGAATCTGGGGATCGCGTTGCGGGCGCAACAGAAGCTGGAACAGGCGCGCGCGGCCCTGGAGGAGGCGGCTTCGAAACTACCCGATGATCCAAACGCCTGGTACAACCTGGGGCTTGTGTATAAGGACGCAGGCGATCCGGCGAAGGCGATTGCGGCGTTCCAGCATGTGGAGAAAATTGTGCCGGGGGAGCCGGACGCATTTTACTTCGAAGGCTATCTGAATTCGCAACTCCAACAATATGACCAGGCGATTCCGGCGTTCCAGAAAGCGCTGAAACTTGCGCCGTATCACGCTTCGGCGCAGTTCGGACTGGCGCGGGCATTTCAGAGGAAGGGCGATACGGAAGCAGCGCGCGAGGGAATGAAAAGATTTCAGCGTATTACGTCGGAGCATCTGGGGATTCCGTTTGGGGCGGGGTATGGAGACCAGGGGAAATTTTCGCTGGCGGAATTTTTACCTGGAGGGGAGACCGGCGTTCCGGCGGAAATTGCGGTCGATTACGAAGCGCAACCGTTAGAAAAGCTGATGAACCTGGAAAAGAAAAGTTCGGAGGCAAGCGCGGGCAAAAACGGGGCATGTTTTCTGGACTTTGACGGGGACGGGAAAGCGGATCTGTTTCTGGTAGGAGCTGGGAACGGAAAGAGTGAATTGTTACACAACGTGGGTCGAGGGCGATTTGAGGATGTTACGGAGAAGGCGGGGCTTGGCGGAGTTGGTGGAGGCCTTGGATGTGCCACGGGAGATTTTGACAACGATGGGAAGACGGACCTTGCGGTTTGCGCGAGCGAGGGAGTGCGGCTATTCCACAACGAAGGCGGAGGGAAATTTGTGGATGTGACAGAGAAGGTGGGCATTCGCCGCCAAGCGGGATGTGTTTCGCCGACGTTTGTCGATTACGACCATGACGGGGATCTGGATCTGTATTTGACGTTTGCTGCTCAAGGCGTGGAAGGAAAGAAATCGCGCAATGTTTTGTGGCGAAACAATGGGAATTCAACGTTCACGGACGTTTCGGAGGAGACGGGGCTGGGCGTGGAGGCAACGGGCGGCGGTGCGGCCAGCACGGATTTCAACAATGACCGGGCAATTGACTTGGTGCTGGCCGGAGGCGCGAGCGGCGCGGACGTGTATCTGAATCCGCGGGAAGGAAAGTTTGTGGAGTTGCCCGCGATTGATTTCGCGAAGGAGAAGTTGCCGCCGGCCGTCGGAGTGGTGGCGTTTGATTTCAACAAAGATGGCTGGATGGATTTGGCGTTTACGCATGCTGGCGCACCGGGGATCTCACTGTGGCGAAATGTCCAGGGCAAGCGGCTGGAGCGAGTGATGCTACCCGAATTTGGCTGGACGCAGGGATCGGGAATTACCTGGGTGGACTACGACAACGATGGATGGCTGGATCTGGCGGCGGTGGGAGGGAGCGCGAACGGCGGAGAAATTCGTGTGCTGCGGAATCTTGGCGATGCGGGATGGTCGGATGTGACGAAGAAAGTGCATCTGGATGGAGTGAAGCTGAAAGATCCGCGCACGATTGCCGTGGCCGATCTGAAGAATGACGGGAGTCCGGATTTTGTGGTGACGCAGACGGGTGGTGAGACGCTGGTGCTGGAAAATGTCGGGGCGAATCAGAACCACTGGATCGAGATTGACCTGAAGGCGCTGAACGACAACAAAAGCAGCATCGGGACGAAGCTCGAGATTTTTGCCGGCGGGCTTTACCAGAAGTGGGAAATCGCTGGAGCTTCAGGATACCTGGGGCAGAACGGACCAGGGTTGCTCGCGGGGCTTGGCAAGGAAAAGGCCACGGATGTGGTGCGGCTGCTCTGGCCGACCGGCGTGCCGCAAGACGAGGTGAACCTGGCAGCCGGCAAGATTCAGGCGATTGCGGAGCTCGACCGGCGGGGAAGCTCGTGCCCGATACTGTTTTCCTGGAACGGGCGGGAATACGAATTTATTGCGGACATGATTGGACCGGGAGTCGTGGGGCACTGGGTGGCGCCGGGAGAGCGGGATGTGCCGGACCCGGATGAGTATTTGAAAGTTGCGGCGAAGAGCGTGCGAGAAAAGAATGGGCGATTGAGCTTCCGGTTTATGGAGCCAATGGAAGAAACGGTTTACCTCGATCAAGTGCGTTTGCTGGCGGTGGATCATCCGGCGAATGTGGAAGTGAATCCGAACGAGCGATTTGCCAGCGCGCCACCGTTTCCGGAGTTTCGCGTGATCGCTACGCAAAATGCGCGGGTGCCGGCAGGCGCATGGGACGACCACGGGAAGGATGTTTTGCAGTTGCTGGCGAAACGCGACCGGAAGTATGTGACGGAATTTGAAGGGCTGCCGTTTGCGGGATTTGCGAAATTGCACTGGATTGAGCTGGACTTGGGCGGGTGGGACGCGCAGAAACCGCTGCGGCTGCTGCTGGATGGATACACCGATTATTTCACGGCGACTTCGATGTATGCGGCGGACCAGGCGGGGATCAAGGTGATTGCGCCGTATGTGGAGGCGCAGGACGCGAAGGGAGACTGGAACCGGGTCGTGGAGGATATGGGATTTCCGGCGGGACTGGCGCGGACAATGGTGGCGGACCTTACGGGGAAAATTCCAGCGGGAACGCGACGCATTCGCCTCGTATCGAATCTGAAGATTTATTGGGATGCGGTGCGAATTGACCAGACGCCCCCGGTAGGAGGCATCAAGGTCGAGGAGGTGCCGCTCGAGACGGCATCGCTCGCTTACCTGGGCTATCCGAAGGAGATACGACTGCAGCCGGCAAGCGACACGGTGTACACGTATTCGCACCGCAGCCCCACAGGACCGTATGCGCGGGCTGCAGGAAATTACACTCGCTATGGTGACGTGAAGAATCTGCTTGGGGCGGCGGACGATAAATTTGCCGTATTCGGATCGGGCGAGGGCGTGGAGCTGGAGTTTGATCCGAAAGGATTGCCGGCACTTCCCGCCGGATGGACGCGCGACTATTTTTTCTATGCGAACGGGTTCGAAAAAGATTTCGATTTTTATGCCGCGTACGCGTTTACCGTGGAGCCATTGCCGAGGCATGGGCTGGCCTCTTATCCCTACCAAGCCGGGAAAGAGTATCCGCTGGACGACGAACATCTGAGGTATCAATTCGAATACAATACGCGCTCGCGATCAGATCGCCTTCCGGGAAACTTGCGTTACACCTATACCGCGCCGAAGTGAGGAGCAGCCGATGGGGAGAACGGGGATCGTCACGATTCGGGACGTGGCGCGGGAGTGCGGGTACTCAGCCTCCACCGTTTCGATTGTGCTGAACGGCGCGCCGTTGTCGCGGTACATTCCCGCGGATACGAAAGGAAGAATCGAGACCGCGGCGAAGCGCATGGGGTACCGGCCGAATCCGCTGGCTCGATCGCTGCGGAGCCAACGGTCGAACATTGTTGGGGTGATGGTTATCGACATCACGGATCCGTTCTGCACGCCGATCTTGCGCGGGCTGGAGAACGCCCTTTATCAGGCGAGTTATTTGTCGCTACTGGCGGATGCGCACAACGAACCGAACCGGTTTGAGCGATATCTGGAAATGTTACTGGACCGGAGAGTGGAAGGGCTGGTGGTGATCGCAAACTGGCTGGTGACCGACATCAAGCTGCTGGCGGACCTGACGGAATGCCAGGTGCCGACGGTGATCGCCGGGCGAAGTTTTGAGAATCATTCGGTGAGCACGGTTTCCGTGGACAACGAAAGCGGCGCGAGCATGGCGCTTGAGCATCTTTACCGGCTGGGGCACCGGGAAATTGCCTTTTTGCGCGGGCCGAAGGCGCTTTCAAGCAGCGGTCAGCGATGGAAGGGAATTCGCGCGTTCGCACAGTTAGTGGGGTTGCAACTGGATTTGAAAAAGATTCTGGAGCTGCCAGAGTCCCTGGATCCAAATTCGAGTTTTGAGGCTGGGGCGCAGTTGACCGGGGAATTGCTCAGGCAGGGCAGGCCGTTCACGGCATTGATGGCTTATGACGATGTGACGGCCTTGGGGGCGTTGCGCGCGCTGAAGAAAAAGGGATTGCGCGTGCCGGAAGATTGCTCGGTGGTTGGATTTGATGACGTGGCACAGGCGAGTTTATCGGTGCCATCCCTGACGACCGTGCGGCAGCCAATGGAAGCGATGGGCAGCTTGAGCGCGGGAATGGTGCTGGACGCAATCAAAGCGATGGATGAGAAGCAGGACGTACCGGTGGTGCGCCGAAAGATTCCGGCGGAACTGGTGGTGAGAGAATCTACGAAGGCTTTGAAATAATAACTGAAAATAAAGAATGGAAAAGAGAAAAGCGTTAACACCCCGATCAGGTCGGGGTAAACGCCGGCCGCAGGGGAAGAGCACAGAGAGCACAGAGTGGAGCGGCAGCTATTTGGGAGTGGGTGCGAAGGCGTCGGGGGGATCCAGATAGCCTTGTTGCCAGAATGCCTCACCTTGCAATGAGCCTGCGCTGAAGTTCTCTATATTCGCGGAAGTTGCGGCGGCGATGCCACCATCGGCGGCGTCAAAGATTACCACCACACCTTCAGGCGTGGGGTTTCCGGCGGATGCTTCACGGAGGCCTTTTTCAAAAAGCGCGAGACAATAATTGAGGCGGGCGTTTGGACCCGTCTCTTTCGGATTCTGGGAGAGCGGTTGCACAGTAAAAATTCTCACCTTTTTGCCCTTGAGCGGCGCCCAGTCGCCGGGAAAATCTCCAGTCTCTTCGCGTTCGATACGGAAACCGGTGAATTCTTCTTCCGGGCCGGCCGCGGCGGACGGCAATCTGGCAGCGAGGCCTTCGGGCAACTCGACCGAGTTTCTGCGGACAAAACCGCGCGAATCGCCGGAAATGGTGATGTGAATCCACTCCGCTTCCTCGTCCAGGAATTCAAATTCATCGTTGGCTGCAGCTTCAAAGAGCACGCGCGAGTTCTCCGTATTTTTTGCATAGACAGGGGTGCGGGGTTTCTTGACGACGATCAGATTTCTCGGATGAGCCTGGGTGTGCTGGAGTTCCTGGAGATTCTGGAGTTCGGCGGTGAGTTGTTGAACGCGCTTTTCTCCGGCGACGCGTTGGTTGCGAAGTAAGGCGATTTCGTCGGGCTGCTGAGCGGCCTGGGGAAGCGGTGCGGCCATTGTCGCGGCGGCTCGGGCGCCGGAGAGATCAAGCTTGGGTTGCGGCGCTTGGGGAGAATTAAGAGCCGGGGAGACCGCCGAAAGCGGTTTGCCGGCAAGTTTTTCTTCGAGACGATCAAGAAAATCGAGTTCGAGGCGGCCATTGGAAGGCAGCACCTGGTAGCCGGATTTAGAGATGTCGCGATCGGCGTACCAGGCGGTGATTTTCGCAGAGAGGCGAACGATGGTGCCTCCGGCATCGCCGGGGAGCAGTTCAACCGAGAATTGATAGAAGCCGCGTTCGTAACGGTCGAGCGGCTTGTCGGGCGTCGCGACAAAGCCATCGAGCACAGGAAGTTTCTGTCCGGAATAAGCTTGCAGATCTTTGAGCGCCTGCTCCACCCGGGCGCGAGGCATGTTGAAATCTCTGGCGTAGGGGATCGCTTGAGCGGAAGTCTCGCGGGCGAAACAAGTCAGGCAAACAAAGCAGAGCAGGATTTTTGTAAAGCGAAGCGTGGAAACGTTCAAGGCAACTGCTCCAGAAATTCCTGGGGGAGCCATCCGCGCTGACCATCGGGTGTCTCCACTCCCAACCAGTGAGGAGTGACGATCAAGATCACGACGTCGGTGAAGGCGGAGAGGGTCTTGAGAGTGGCGGCGGACTGGAACGGAGCGGCTTTTAAGTCGGCGCCGGGAGATTTGACGCGGCGCTCGAGCTCATGGTGCAAGGCGCTGACCTGCTGTTCGAGATCTTTTTGGACGGACTGCGCATTGCTGATACGGGAGGTTTCGTCCTCGCGCTGGTGAATCACGGATTGGCGAACGAGTTCGGCGCTGGTCTGGCGGCGCCTGGCGTCGGCGGCCTGTGCGGCGGCTTCCTGGAGAGTCTCAAGCTGATCCTTGATCTCTTTCATTTCGCTTTTTTCGACGGTGCCATCGGAGGGGTGAAAGACACGGTGTGCCGTCTCCTGATAGATGGCGTCAATTTTGACGCGGGTACGATTCGCGTCCACGGGAATGAGGACAAAACGAACGGCGATGGTGCCCTGGTCCCCCGACTCCAGAAAATGACGCGGCGCGATGGCGTTTTTGCGAATCTTGAAATAGACATCGCCCGGGCCTTGCCAGAGATCGAAAAGAGGAGTGGAGGCAACGGCTTCCGCACCGTTCAAAATTGGCTCCTTATCGAAAATCAGCGTGCCATGGATGACTTGATCGTGAACGACGAACTGCACAGCCTGGCGAACCTCTTCGAGCGAGCCGAAAAATTCGCGGACGAGTCCGGGAGTGGTGAATGTTTCCTTTGCTATGCCAGCTCCGGGGAGGAGCAGCATCAGGGCCGAAATTGCGGCGACGCGAACGGAGTCAGAGGGCCGAAAAACCGGGTTGCGCAGGACTTTATTTCCAATCCACATTTTTGATCTGCCTATTGTGTTACTCCCAACGCATGGGTCGTGTCAAATCCACTGTGAAGCGGGCGAGAGTAGATGGAGGTGTAACAGTGCGGTACCAGAACTTCATTTGTAAAATATTTTTCAAATGATTGTAAGAAAACTCTTGCATTCTTAGCGCGAGAGGGAGTAGCATCCGCAACGGTTCAGGGACTGAAGGTCGCGCATCGCTCTCTTGACGGAGAGGCAAAGCGCGGTTTTCGGAAGTTGGTTTGGAGCGATTTGGCCAAATGTGGGAGTTGGCGCTGTGGGAGCGCCAGCGATCTGTTTTGCCTGAAGCACTCTTTCCAAATACCCTTCACCCAAACTGAACGCGATCTGGTCGCGTTGTCTACTCAGCGTTTCACCGAACGTAATTGAGGAGGCAGTATGGACGTCAGGGGTGGTAGTGGGGTGAATCGGATTGCGAAACGTCCGGTAAAAACTCTTTTTTATGTTGCGGCAGTCCTCGGAATTTTTCTTTCGACCTGCAGTCCAGCCAACGCCCTTCCCGCATTTGCAAGAAAATATGGCATGCCATGTTCCTCGTGCCATGAGGCGTGGCCGAAGTTGAGCCCGTTCGGGCAGCAGTTTAAAGACAATGGGTATCAGATGGGGAACGACCGCGATGCCCCCATATTCCAGCAGCCTGCATACTGGCCGGTAACATTCCGCATCACGCCGATCTGGCACCGCGAAAGCAACGACAAGACACAGGTCGATGGATCGAACGGAGTGGGTGGAAACGAAGCGACGGTGACTACCCATGGCTTCGACTGGAGCGGCCTGGACTTCCACACGGCGGGGACCCTCGCCAATAATTATTCGTTCTACGTTCTTCCGTCGTCCGACAACACGGCTGCGTTCCACTTTGAGTCTGTCTGGGCACGCATTGACAACATTGGGGGAAGCTCGTGGATCAACGTCAAATTGGGCAAGTTTGAGCTCGACAACCTGCTCTCCGAGAAGCGCATCCTGACGCTCACCAATGTTTCCGGCGTTTACACGAACTATCACTTCCAGCCCGTGGGAGAAGCTTACAAGTTTGGAATTGGCGACAACCAAGTGGGCGTCGAATGGATGGGGCATTCGAAGAATGACCGGACGCGTATTTCTGCCTCGCTGCTCTCTTCCAGTGACGGCCAGCCCAGTGTCCCGAACAGCCGTGCGTACAACGGGTATTTCGCGGCCAGCCAGGCGTTTGAAGTCGGGAGCCTCGGTTTGCAGCGCGTGGGCGGGTTTGCCTATATCGGACAGGCACCTACGTACTTCCAATTCACCAACGGCGGGCCAACGGCCGGACTTCCCGGCACGGGTATCGGGAATAAAGGATTCCAGCGATACGGGTTGATCGGCATGTGGTATGTCAAGAAGTTTGACATTACCACGATCTTCTTCCACAGCCACGACAGCGCCTATTTGGGAACGAACACGCCGTCTGGCGGACCACTGAATCCAACCGGCGCGCTGCCAACTGGAGCGCAGGCACCGACATGGAACGGCGGACTTTTCGAGAGTCACTACAATTTCAACCCGCAACTTATCCTGATTAATCGCTACGAGTTGGTGCGCATGTCCCAACAAGCTCTCAGCACAAACCCCGGAAACCTGGGGAACGCTGATGTGCTGACGTTTGGCGCGCGCTACTATCCGTTTATCTCGAGTCGCGCAGGTTTTGCCTATCACGGGGAGTACGCCATTATCTGGCAGAAGGGCGTGTCTCCGGTTACTGCCACGAACCAAACGACCAGCAGCTTGCTGTTCGGATTTGACTTCGCATTCTAAGGGGAAAAAATCATGCGGAGACTGCAAATTACGAAAATTGTCTTGATTCTCGCAATTGGCATCGCGGTCCCGTTTGCTGGCTTCGGGCAGCAGATGGAATCCCACATCGGAAACCTTACGGGGCATTCCGAGGCCGGGCGGCAACTGTATTATCGCTACTGCTGGGGGTGTCATGGAGCCCGCGGCAACGGCGACGGCGAAAACGCGCCCTACTTGAACATCCTGCCACGCAATTTTGTAATCGGGGCGTTCAAGTGCCGGTCCACGCCGACGGGAACGCTGCCGTTGGATTCGGATCTGTTCAGTACCCTGAAGCGCGGAATTAACTTCACCAACATGCCGAACTGGTCCGCCTTGACGGACCAGCAGCGCGCCGACCTGGTTGCTTTCATCAAAACGTTCTCGCCTCGTTGGAAAACCGAAAAGCCCGGCGATGCAATCCAGGTTCCGGCGGAGCCCGCGTTGTCGGTGGCTAGCATCAAGCACGGCAGCGAATTGTTCCAGAAGCTGGAGTGCTGGAAGTGCCACGGCCAGGAAGGCCGCGGCGATGGGCCTTCCGCCTCCACGCTGACTGACAGCAACGACCAGCCCATTCGACCCTACAACTTTACTTCCGACAACCGTTCAAAGTGCGGGAAGACGAACCAGGATCTCTACAAGATTTTCATGACCGGTCTGGACGGCACGCCGATGCCTTCGTTCGCCGACGTGATCAAGCCGGAAGACGCGTGGGATCTAGTGCACTTCCTGCGCACATTGCAATACAACAACAAGAGCCCCGAGCTGGCCTTGTGGCTGAGCACCAAGGAAGGCGCGGAAATTGTAAACGCCAAGAAAGTACAAAACACCTACACCGGCTCTGGAGTGAAACCGTAATTTGAAGATTCAAGTTTGGGAGGAGGATTCGAATGAGTAAGAAGCACGTAGTACTGGCAGGAGCCGTGATGCTGGCAGCTTCGGCTGTTGCGTTGGCCGGACCTGCAGGTGGCACCGTCAGCGGCAAGGTGACCTATGAGGGTACGCCAGCCAAGATGAAGCCGATTGATATGTCGAAAGAACCGTCTTGCCAAAAAATGTACACAACCCCGCCAACGGTGGAAACAGTCGTGACTGGATCGGGCAACAGCCTTCAGGATGTGGTTGTCTACATTTCCGCCGGGGCCCCGGACGATGCAGCGCCGTCAACCGCGGCGGTTTTCACCCAGAAGGGTTGCCGGTATATTCCGCACATCCTTGCATTTCAAGTCAATCAGGAAATCAAGATCGTGAATGAGGATCAAACCTCGCACAACATCCACCCGCTGCCGAAGGTGAACCGCGAGTGGAACAAGTCCCAGCCACCGGGAACGCCGCCGATCAGCGAGAAGTATGACAAGGCCGAGTTTATTCCCGTGAAGTGCAACGTGCATCCGTGGATGCATGGAAATTTCGCGGTGCTGAAGAACTCCCACTACGCCATAACGGGTGACGGCGGGGCGTTCAGCCTGGGGAATCTGCCTCCCGGCAAGTACACGGTGACCGCTTGGCAGGAATCCTACGGCGATCAATCGCAGGAAGTGACCATCAGCGGCAGCGAAACCAAAACCGTCAATTTCGTTTTCAAAGCCAAGCCCTATTGAAATGGGGCTTGGTAGTTTCTTCTGCAATGGTCAGCGGTTTCGGGCAAGCGCACCTAATGCAATAGATTGCCCTTGAAGCGGGCAAAGGTGGAGAACTATGGGCAAATTTCTTGCAGTAACTATCATTGTGATCGCAATTGCTTCGGCAATTCCGGTGGTGATGCATACCTGGGAGCCGCCCGCGGATATCTCGACCCATGGGCACCTGATCGACAGCCAGAGGGATGACACCATGATCGAAGCGGGTGTGTCGTTCCTTGCCGCGCAGATTCTGCTGGCCATATTCATTTGGCAGTTTGCTGGATCGAAGAGAGAAGGAAAGAGGAAGACTTTCCCGGGCGGAGCCAAGGGGCTGGTGGGCGCTGCGCTTGTTCTGGTCGGAGCGGAAGTACTGGCGCTTGGAGCGTTCGGCACGAAGGCCTGGGCGACCGTATATTTCACGCCGCCCAAAGCAGATGCGATGCCGATTCAGGTACAAGCCGGACAATTTGCTTTCTACTTCCGCTATCCCGGACCGGATGGCAAGTTCGGTCCGATCCATCCCGAAATGATCAATGAAGGGACCCAGAACCTGTTCGGTCTGGATCCCGAGCACGACGTCGAGTCGCGGGACGATATCGTGACGGCGGAGATGGCCATTCCCGTGAACAAGGAAATCCATCTGCTGATGCACGCGAAGGACGTGAGCCATTCTTTCTACGTGCCAGCGCTGCGTGTCCACCAGGATTTCGTGCCGGGACTGGATTTATCGCTGCATTTCACGGCCACCCAGGTCGGAAAGTACGAAATTGTCTGCTCGCAGTTGTGCGGGCTGGGCCATTACAACATGAGGGCGTACCTGGAAGTAATGTCGCAAGCGGACTTTGATGACTGGCAAAAAAAGCAAGCAGCCGCGCAGTAGAAAGGCACGTGAGGTCAGATGGGAGCAGTCTCCGGCGGTGACTTCTATTTTCGGGTGAGGTGAGCAAATGCACGAAGTATCAGCAGCCCCAGCAGCGCATCATGGCCCTCCGACGACATTTATTCGGAAGCATGTTTTCAGTACGGACCACAAAGTCATCGGCATCCAGTATTACCACTTGGCGTTGGTGGCGGTGGTGGTGGGCATGGTGCTGTCCTGGCTGATGCGCATTCATCTTGGATGGACCAATGCGGCGATTCCGGGACTGCAGGCGCTCTCTGCAAACGGCGCGCCCGGTGGAGTGATGACGCCGGAGTATTACCTGCAGTTAATGACCATGCACGCGACGATCATGGTCTTCTTCGTGCTGACCACGGCGCCGTTTGCGGCGTTTGGAAATTATTTTCTGCCCATCCAGACGGGCGCGGAAGATATGCCGTTTCCGCATTTCAACATGATGTCTTTTTGGGTGACACTGACCGGGTTCCTCGTCCTGGTAAGCGCCTTCTTTGTGAGTGACGGTCCGCCGCTGGCCGGCTGGACTTCGTACGCGCCGTTGAGCGCGATCGGAAAAGCGGCAGGGCCCGGACAGGGCGCAGGGCAGGTAATCTGGGCGACAGCACTGGGCATTTTCTGCGTCGGACAGTTGCTGGGCGCGTTGAATTTCATCTCCACGGTGCTCGATATGCGGTGCAAGGGAATGACCTTGAGCCGCTTGCCGGTCAGCGCATGGGCTTGGTTCATCACCTCCTGCATGGGGTTGACTGCCTTTGCCGTACTGATGCCGGCGTGCATCCTGCTGATTCTGGATCATGTGGCGGGGACGAGCTTCTTTATTCCGTCCGGTCTGGTGATCAACGATCAGCTGATACCGCATTCCGGCGGGTCCACACTTCTGTGGCAGCACCTGTTCTGGTTCTTCGGGCACCCGGAGGTGTACATCGCCATCGTGCCGGGGATGGGGATCGTTACCCATGTCCTGGTCACGAATATGCGGCGTCCGATGTTGAGCATGAAGGCGATTCTCTATTCGATGTGGGCGCTGGCGTTTTTGAGCTACATGGTTTACGGGCACCACATGTTTGTCAGCGGAATGAATCCGTTTTCCTCGCTGGTGTTTTCGTTTCCAACACTGATGATCACGATTCCCTCCACGATTGTGGTGCTGATCTGGATCGGGAGTCTGTACGGTTCGCAACTGCGGATCAATACGGCGTCGCTTTTTGCGCTGGGGTTCATTTCGATGTTCGTCAGCGGCGGGGTCAGTGGGTTTTTCCTGGCGCAACCCTCGATCGATATCATGCTGCACGCCACATACTTTGTGGTGGGTCACTTCCACATGGTTATGGGCGTAGCGGCCATGTTCGGGATCTTCTCCGGAACGTATTTCTGGTTCCCGAAAATGTACGGACGAATGATGGATGAGACGTTGGGGAAGATTCACTTCTGGCTGACGTTTGTGGGGACGTATTGCATCTTCATGCCGTTCCATTATCTCGGATGGGCCGGCAACGTGCGGCGCTATGCGGCGTTCACGGACGATTACCTGAAGCCGCTGATCCCGCTGCACCAGTTTATCTCCGTCGCCGCGCTGTTCACCGGCGCGGTGCAGCTGATCTTCATCTACAACTTCATCAACAGCAGGTTCCGCGGAGCGCCGGCCCCGCCCAATCCATGGGAGGGAACGTCGCTCGAGTGGATTATGCCTTCGCCCCCGCCCTGGAACAATTTCGGCGGCAAGGACCCGGTGGTTTATCACGACGCGGAACAGTACGGCGTGAAGACGGCGTCGGGCGCGGACTACATCATGCAGAATTCACCGGAGCAGGCTTTGCCCGGCGGGGATGGCGATTGATCTCGGACACAACGGACGCACGAGAGGAACGGTGTAGAAAAGATGGCGACCACATTACCACCTCCGAAAGCTGGAGAACTGGAGCAGCCGGAAAGGCCTGGAAACGGAAGCACCGGCAATGGCGGCTGGCAGAATCTGGTGCCGGCTGACGGGAATCTCCGGACGATCGAAGAATACTCTCCGCCGCCCTCGAGCAGCGCCATCTGGGTGGGCATCGCGGCGATTTGCATGTCCTTCGCGGCGTTTACCAGCGCGCTGATTGTCCGACAAGGGGCTTCGAACGATTGGCGGCACATTACGTTGCCGTCGATACTTTTCCTGAGCACGATGCTGCTGGTGGCGAGCAGCGTCACCCTGGAGGTAGCGCGGCGTCGTGTCGCGGCCCATATGGGAGGTCTGACTAGCCAGGCCGTGAGCTCGAAACTGTGGCTGTACATGACCCTGGGGCTCGGTCTCCTATTTGTGGCCGGGCAGTACATGGCGTGGCTGCAATTGAGGTCCGAGGGGCTGTACCTGGCGACCAACCCGAACAGCTCGTTTTTTTATGTATTCACCGCCTTGCATGCCCTGCACGTAATGGGTGGCTTGGCCGGGCTGGGCCGCGTCATCCGTAAACTCGGCCTGGGGACGCTGCGGCGGAGCACCCTGGATGCAACTTCGATCTACTGGCACTTCATGGGCGCGCTGTGGATCTACCTGTTCCTGCTGTTGTGGATGAGAATTTAACGAGTTCGATCATAGGAGGCGCCGTGAGTCATCCTGACGTAGCTTTGGGCGGACACCATGCACCCGCAATGGAGCCCTCGCCGTTTGCGATTCCCGCGATCAAGCTGGCGATGTGGCTGTTCATCATTTCCGACATCATGACGTTCGCGGCGTGTCTGGTGGCCTACGGATTCCTGCGGAATGCGACGCCAAACTGGCCGAGGCCGTACCACTCCTCAACGATCATCAGCGTGCTGGTGATGACGGTCATCCTGGTGACCAGCAGCCTGATCATGTTGATGGCGGTCCGAGCCGCGCGTGCGGGGGACCGCGCCAACGCCTTCCGATGGACGATGGTGACCTTGGCGTTGGGGATACTTTTCGCGATCCTGCACGTTCGTGAATGGTTCGGCATGATTGGTCAAGGCGTGACGTTGTCGACGAACCCGTGGGGCACAGGCCTGTTTGGGGGAGCGTATTTCAGCGTGACCGGCATGGAACTCTTGCACGTGATTGCGGCGCTGATCGCTCTCCTGATCATCGGCCTGGGCTACAAGAGCGGACGCTATGGGGCAGCGCATGTTGAAAACTGCAACCTGTTCTGGCAATTCATCAATATCGTGTGGATGTTCGTCGTGCCCCTGGTCTATCTGATGGATATCGCAAGCTGAAGATGGGCAAGCCAGTAAAATTGAGTCGCGGAAAGGAAATCTGATTATGAGCACAGCTGGCGAACAGGGCGGACTTGGCAAATACATCGTCGTTTACCTCTGCATGCTGGCAGTCACGGGGATCGAAGTGGCTATCGCCGGCAGTAACCCCGGCGGAGCTCACCTGCTTCCGATAATGCTGATTCTCGCTTTCGCCGGCGCATTGCTGGGGGTTCTGTTTTTTATGGGTCTGGCGGCGGAAAAGCGGAGCCTGATTCTGTTTGTCGCGGTTTTTACCCTGTTTGTCATGGCGACAATTAATTATGGCTGGACCGACAGCTTCCGTGTTCTGATGGGTGTGCCGTACGCAAAGTAGACTGTGGCTTGGAGGGAAGGGAACACAGATGAAGTTCGAGAAGACGTTCCGCATGGCGAGTGTCGCTTTGACGGGGCTGGTTCTGGTGGTTCTCGCTCCGCCGGCGTTTTGCCAAAGTTGCGCTCTTTGTTACACGCAGGCTGCTTCATCAGGCTCCCGAATGATCGAGGCGCTGCGCAGCGGGATCCTGGTGCTGATCATTCCTCCGACGCTGATGTGGCTGGTGATTGCCGCGATTATGTATTCCAAACGGAATCAGTTTAAACGCGCCGACAAAGCGGCTGGATCCAACCCCAACTGGTAGCGAGCCGGGGAGACAACTGCACGCCCCGGGGTCATGTACATTCAAAGGATGAGAACCTTCCCGCCTCGCCGCGTTTCTAACTTGGATTTCAGCTGGAGTGGAATCTTCCTGACAGCGCTTTGGACAGCCGTCTCGCTCGCGGGCGTTGCCGTGCCGGCTCAGGATCAGGGGCCGCCGCCACGGCCGAAGAGCCATCATGCGCCGCTCATGCTTCCACTTGGCCAGTTCTATGAAACGCCAGACCCGCTTCCTGCCGGCAAACCAGGCGAATTGATCCGGGCCGAGCAGGCGTACGAATACCACCTCTCCTATGAAGCTTCGACATTTCGCATTCTGTACCATTCTCTTTCTGCGCAGGGGAAGGATGTAGCCGTATCGGGCGTGGTGCTTGTGCCAGACGGCGCGCCACCAGCGGGGGGCTGGCCGGTCATCGCCTGGGCGCATGATTTCACGGGGTCGGCTCGACAATGCGCGCCGTCGCTGCTGAAAAACCTGAATGAAGGGCCTCTGCTCTCGATGTACGCGAGCCTGGGATACGCCGTCGTTGCCTCCGACTACGCGGGGCTAGGAACAAACTTTCCTCATGCTGCCTTCGATACCCGGTCGAACGCCATGGATTTGATTTTTGCGATCCCGGCAGCGCGTGCAGCTTTGCGGCAACTCGGGCAAAAGTGGGTGGTGGCGGGGTATTCTCAGGGAGCGAGCGTAGCTGTAGGAGTGGCAGAAGCTGTTGGTGAAATTGGCGATCCCGATTACCTGGGGGCTGTCAGCATTGCGGGGGTCGCGGAACCGAAGGAGATGTTTGAGCGATTCGCCAACCGCCCCGAGCACTCCATGCTGGTGTTTCTGGCGCAGGGGGTGAAGACGGTTTACCCAGCGTTTCGAATCGAGGAGATCCTCGCCGAGAAGGTGATTCCGCTTTACCAGTACCTCAGCCATGACTGTGAAGCAGGGTCAGGCCCGCAAGTGAGCCCGAATGAAATGCTGAAGCCTGGCTGGGAGAAGAACCTCGACATCAGGAATTTCTGGGAAAGGAACAGGCTTGGCGGGAGGCCAGCGCATAGCCCACTGCTGGTAATCAGCGGGGAGGCCGAAACTGCGGTTCCGGCGGCGCTCACCGCAAGGGCCGTGGACCAACTGTGCCAGCAGAAAGATCGGGTGCTGTTTGTTAAATATCCGGGTCTCGACTCAAGCGGCGTCTTGGGAAACTCAATGAGCGAGCAGCTTAGTTGGATCAAGGCGCGATTCTCGGGGCTTCCTGCTCCCAGCAATTGCCCCTAGGCTGCGGCGCACTCGACTGCGAAGAACCCCCGAGTGCACACATAGACCGCTACTCCCAGGGCTTTAAAACTGGCTTCACTCGTTGACTTGTTCTGGTCGGCCCCATAGCATACCGCTCGGTGAAAGAACATCCGAACAAGCGCAAGCAGTCGCATCCGGCGCCGTTGAACGCTCTAGAACACGCGCGTCCGGGCGGGATCTCGACATTCATGCGGTTGCCGCACATCAGCGACCCGGAGGAGCTGGATATTGCGCTGGTGGGGATTCCGTTTGACGGTGGCACGACGTACCGGCCGGGAGCGAGGTTCGGGCCGAGGCAGGTGCGCGACCAGTCAGTGCTGATTCGTCCGTGGAACCCCGTGCTGCAGATCAATCCGTTTGCAAAATATCGCATCGCGGACTTCGGCGATTTTCCAGTGAACCCGCTGTCCATCGAAGACACCTTTCGGCGCGTCGAGGAGCACATGGAGCCCCTAATAGGCGCAAGCACTCGGTGCGCGGCCGTCGGAGGGGATCATTCGTTGAGCTTGCCGCTGTTGCGCGCTACCGCCACAAAATATGGGCCGGTGGCGGTGATTCAATTCGATGCGCACAACGATCTTTGGGACGAATATTTCGGCTCGAAGCTTTCGCATGGCACACCGTTTCGCCGGGCGATCGAAGAGGGACTGATCCGCGAGCGCAGTTTTCTGCAAGTGGGCTTGCGCGGGCAGGTGTACGGTGAGGACGATTTCGATTTTGCCCGGAAGCACAAGGTGAGCATGATTACCGCGGAGGAGTTTCACGCCGGAGGAATAAAGGTGTTCCAGGAGGAGTTGCGCGCGTTTCGAGGCAAGCCGGTGTACGTCACGCTGGACATTGATTGTGTAGACCCGGCGTACGCTCCGGGAACCGGGACGCCGCAGGTGGGCGGATTTACGAGCGCGCAAATGCTGGGACTGCTGCGGGCGCTGCGCGGACTGAAAATTGTCGGTTGCGACCTGGTGGAGGTTTCGCCGCCGTACGACAATGGTGGAATCACCTCGCTGCTGGCCGCGAATCTGCTTTACGAATTATTGTGTGTATTTTAGATGACCGGCCTCGCGCGGAAGCTGAGCCTTTGGAATTACTTCGCGCTGGGATTTGGGACCATGATCGGCACAGGCTGGGTCATCCTGATGGACGACTGGCTGGGCCGCGGCGGGCCGCTGGGGGCGATGATCGGGTTTCTGATGGGCGGGATCTTACTTTTGCCCATCGGGTACATATACGGGCAGTGGGTACGGCGTTTGCCGGATGCGGCGGGCGAGGCCGCGTACACCGCGCAGGTGTTTCCGCCGTTTGTGAGCTACCTGACGGGCTGGATGATGTTGCTGGCGTATTTCATAGTGTGTCCATGGGAAGCGGTGGCGCTGGGGAAGCTGGCCGCTTACATTTTCCCGCAGCTCGATACGATTGCACTTTATCACGTGGCAGGGCAGCCTGTGTTTTTGTCGCGGCTGCTTGTTGGCATTGGCCTTACGGCGTTTCTTTCCTACGTTAATTACCGCGGGATTCGGGCGAGCGCGGTTTTTCAGAACTGGGCTACCTCCTCGGTGCTGGGGGTATTCCTTCTTCTGGTCCTTATCAGCGCGCATGGCGGCAGCCCAGCGAATTTCAAGCCGGTGTTCAGCCATTCGTCGTTGGTGTCCGTCTTGTTGACGCTGCAGATCGTGCCGTATTTTGTGACCGGATTTGAGTCGGTGCCCAAGGTGGCGGAAGAAGCGCATCCGGGTTTTCCGCCGGGGAATTTTTTCAAGGCCATCGCGATGGCGCTGCTGGTGGGCGCGGGATTCTACGTACTGGCGGTGGGTGCGGTTTCGTTTATTGCGCCGTGGCAGGGACTCCTGGGCAAGCGATTTGCGACAGCGATTGCGTTTGAGCAGGGAACGCATTCGTTGTGGCTGGTTCGGCTGATACTGGGAATCTCGCTGGTGGCGTTGTTTCAGGTATTCAACGGGAATTTCGTGGCGTCGTCGCGGTTGCTGTTCGCGTTTGGGCGCCGGGGAACTATTGCTCCTGCGTTCGGAAAGATTCATGCAGTCAATCTGACGCCGACGGTAGCGATATTGGCGGTGGCCGGGGGAACGCTGATTGGGTTGTTGCTTGGAGACTCGCTGCTGGTGCCGGTGACGGAGGTTGGATCCATGGCGGCGGCGCTCGGATGGTTTGCGGCTTGCATTTCGTTTTTCTTCGTGGAGCCTCGCGCTGGATTACGCATCGTCGCCTTGTTGGGGATGATTATTTCTGCGCTGCTGATCTTGATGAAACTGGTGCCGGCGGTTCCGGGGCACTTCACCGGCGCGGAATGGATTGCACTGGGAATTTGGCTGGCGATTGGCCTGCTGCTCCGACGCCGGGCGAAAACAGTCGCGTGAAGCGCGTCGTGTATACTTTTGAAGACGCCTTTAGGGCGCAATTCGAATGATCCCTTACCTTCATATTGGCCCGTTACAACTTCCGACATTTGGCTTGATGGTAGCGCTGGCGCTGATTTCCGCCGCATATGTCCTGCAGGCGGATTTCGACCGGCGCGGGATGAATGCCGACGCGTTCACGATGATCACGGTCGCGGGGCTGCTGGGAATTCTCGGAGCTAAGCTTTACCACCTGCTAGAGACCCCTGCGGAGTTTTTTGCGAGTCCCGTACCTCTATTGCTCAGTCGCTACGGATTCGCGTGGTTTGGCGGATTCCTGGGCGGATTTGGCGCATTGCTGGTGATGAGATGGCAGGCGAAGCTGCCGGTATGGGAATTTCTCGATGCATGCTCGCCGGCCGCTTCGTTTGGGTACGCGATCGGGCGCATCGGCTGCTTTCTTTCAGGCGATGGAGATTATGGCAAGCCGACGTCGCTGCCGTGGGGGATGAGCTTTCCGAATGGCGTGGTGCCGACGACAGAACGCGTGCATCCCGCGCCTTTGTACGAATTGTTGATCTGGAGCGCGATCGGATGGCTGCTGTGGCGATTGGGTGCAAAGTTTTTGAAACGACCTGGACATGCGGGAGAAGTGTTCTGCTACTACCTGATTCTGACGGGAGTCGCGCGCTTTCTGGTAGAGATCATTCGAATTAATCCGCCGTGGATCCTGGGACTGTCCAACGCGCAAGTGGCCAGCGCGGCCTCGGTGATTGCAGGCTGCATTCTGCTGTGGCGATTGAAGTTGACGCAGTCTCCATCCCAGTAAGGGGTGCGCAAGGGGGTGACCTTGGCACCCTCGCCGTTCCTTCACTTCAAACGAGCGGTATCCCAGGCCAGTTTGTAATAACGTTGTTTGGATTTGATCCGTTCGGAAGCGGTGAACCTCGAAAACAGCGAATAAATGGTCCATTTGCGGAGGATACGGGCGCGATCCAGTAAATAGACGGCCCTGGCATGAACAGGCCCATAAAACTTTTTCAGGTAAAGATTTCTGCTCTCATAAAAGGACGAAATGGAATTTGCGGAGCCCGATTTCCCCCCAAGATGGATGATGGTCGCGCCGGGAACGATGAAGCACTGTACCCCATTGTTTTTTAAGGTGTGAGCGAGCGCAGTATCCTCGTAAAAGAAGAAAAAATCCTCGTCAAAGAGCGCCGGTTGGGGAATCACCGATCTTCGAATCAGGAAAAATGCACCCATCACACCCTCGACTCTGAGCGGGGCGGTTGCTCTTGCTATCTTCCGCTTCTCGCGACTCGCCAGAAGCTTGGCAAACCAGTTGGCATAAATGGAAAAAAGTGAGGCCTTGAATACCATTCCCTGGTTGCGGCCGTCCTCATAAGTAATCCGCGGGGCGCTGACTCCTGCATCGGCCCGTTCTTCCAGAAAGTGCCAAAGAGCGATCAACGCGTCGCGGTTGAGAATAACGTCTGTATTTGTTACACAGACGTATTTACTGGCGGTCGCAGCCACTCCCCGGTTGATGCCACGGCCGTAACCAAGATTTTCACCGGTCTGAAGATATTGTATTTCCGGGCGAGATTGCAGGAGTTCCTGGGAGCCGTCCACTGAGTTGTTGTCCACAACGGTAAAAGTAAAAGTGAACGGGGCGTCCAGGTCACTGAAGAAGCTGGTCAAGTTCTTCATGCATTCCAACGTGTTGTAATTGACAGTTACGAACGCGATGTCCACCGGCATGCGAGATGATTCCCGATCAGTAATGGGCGATTGGGTCACGACACTGCGAAATGTAACATAGCTCTGCGGGGAACCCACGCGTGGCCAGTGCCCGCGTTGCTGTTCTGCGGCGAGATCACGACTTCGGAGTGGCCAACCTGAAGCTTGGCCACTACAGGGGCGCGAGGCTACTCGAGCATTTGGCGGAGAACGTATTGGAGGATGCCGCCGTGTTGGTAATAGGAAACTTCCTCGGGTGTGTCCACGCGTGCCATGGCGGTGATTGTTTTTACGGCGCCGTCCAGGCCTTTGGCTTTCACTGTGACCTGTTTCCGAGGGGTTAGGGAAGCTACACCTTCTACATCAAAAACTTCGTGACCGGACAGACCCAGGGATTCGCGGTTCTCGCCGGGCTTGAATTCCAGCGGCAAGACGCCCATGCCCACCAGGTTGCTGCGATGGATGCGTTCATAACTTTCGGCGAGAACGGCGCGAACGCCGAGGAGGCGCGTGCCTTTGGCGGCCCAGTCGCGCGAGGAGCCCGAGCCGTATTCTTTTCCGGCGATGACGAACAGAGGCACACCTTCTTCGCGGTATTTCACCGCGGCGTCGTAGATGTAGAGTTTCTCGCCATCGGGCAAGTGGAGCGTCCAGCTGCCTTCGGTGCCGGGAGCGAGCTGATTGCGCAGGCGGATGTTGGCGAAGGTGCCGCGCATCATCACTTCGTGATTCCCGCGGCGCGCGCCGTAGGAATTGAACTCGTGGGGCTTCACACCTTTGGCAATCAGATATTTCCCGGCCGGCGAATCCACGGCAATCGAGCCGGCGGGAGAAATGTGGTCTGTGGTGACGCTGTCGCCCAGCACAGCCAGGACGCGGGCGCCGCGGATATCGGCCAGCGGCCAGGGCGTCTTGGGCATGTTATCGAAATAGGGCGGCAGCTTGATGTAGGTGGAATTCTGCTCCCACTGGTAGAGATCGCCTTCGGGAACGGGCATCGCTTTCCAGCGGGCATCGCCTTCAAACACTTCGCTGTATTCCTTGCGATATTGCTCGGTGGATACGGCGGCACGAACCGTGGATTCGACTTCCTGTGGGGTCGGCCAGATTTCGCGCAGATAAACGGGCTTGCCGGCCTTATCCGTGCCGAGTGGCTCGGTGGTGAGATCGAGGTCCATGCGACCTGCGAGCGCGTAGGCGACGACGAGCGGCGGCGACGCGAGATAGTTGGCGCGCACGAGTGGGTGAATGCGGCCCTCGAAATTGCGATTGCCGCTCAATACCGCGACGGCCAGAAGATTATTTTCCTTGATGGCCGCGCCGATCGAATCGGGCAGCGGCCCGCTGTTGCCGATGCAGGTCGTGCAGCCGTAGCCAACAAGATTGAATTTCAATTTGTCGAGATATTGCGTGAGGCCAGCAGCAAGCAGGTAATCGGTCACTACCTTGGACCCGGGTGCGAGACTGGTTTTCACCCAAGGTTTGATGTCCAGGCCACGTTCGACAGCTTTCTTGGCCAGCAGGCCCGCGCCGAGCATCAGGGACGGGTTCGACGTGTTGGTGCAGCTGGTGATGGCGGCAATCACGACGGCGCCGCTTGAAAGATCGAACGTATCGCCGTTGTTTTTGACCTGCACGTGGGTTGTGCATGCACCTTCCACCACTTTTACGAAGGATGCTTTTGCATTCTTGAGTGCGACGCGATCCTGTGGGCGCTTTGGCCCAGCGACGGTCGGCTCGACGCTGGCGAGATCAAGCTCCAGCTTGTCGCTGAACAGAGGCTCGGGGGTCGTGTCGGTGCGGAACAGCATCTGCTCCTTGCAGTAGGCTTCGACGAGAGCGATCTGTTCGTGGGAGCGCCCGGTGAAGTGAAGATAGGCGAGCGTTTCGTTGTCCGCCGGGAAGAAGCCCATCGTGGCGCCATATTCAGGAGCCATGTTGGCGATGGTCGCGCGGTCGGGAACGCTGAGCGTGGAAAGGCCGGAGCCATAAAATTCCACGAATTTGCCGACGACCCCTTTCTTGCGGAGCATTTCCGTGACGGTTAGGACGAGATCCGTGGCGGTGGTGCCTTCCGGCAAGCGGCCATGCAGCTTGAAGCCGACGACTTCCGGCACGAGCATTGAGAGCGGCTGGCCGAGCATGGCCGCTTCGGCTTCGATGCCACCAACGCCCCAGCCAAAGACGCCGAGGGAGTTGACCATGGTAGTGTGCGAATCGGTGCCGACGAGCGAATCGGGATAGGCTTCGACGCGATTGCCGTTGGGCATGGCGCAAACGACGCGCGCGAGGTATTCGATATTCACCTGGTGGCAGATGCCGGTATCGGGTGGAACCACCTTAAAATTACGGAAAGATTTTGCGCCCCAGCGGAGGAATGCATAACGTTCAATGTTTCGCTGGAATTCGAGCTCCGCGTTCAAGCCGAAAGAGTTCGCGCTGCCGAAATTGTCCACCTGCACAGAGTGGTCGATGACGAGTTCCGCCGGGAAGAGCGGATTGATCCGCTTGGGATTGCCGCCCATTCTCTGAACCGCTTCGCGCATCGCGGCAAGATCGACAACCGCGGGAACCCCGGTAAAATCCTGGAGCAGCACGCGCGCAGGCATGAAAGCGATCTCTTTTTGCGGGCCGTTGGGAGTCCATTTGGCGAGCGCGGCGATGTCGTCCTTGCGGACGAAGCGGCCGTCTTCACAGCGAAGGAGATTTTCGAGCAGGATGCGCAGGGAAAAGGGAAGCTTGGAGAGATGGCTGAGTCCCTTCGTTTCGAGAACTTCGAGACGGTGAATTTCAAAGGATTGCGCGCCAACATTCAGTTTGTCCCGGGTACCGAAGGAATTGGCAGCGGAGATCGTCATACCGAGGTCCTTTCCAGATTGCTTGAGCCTACTATGATAACCGAAATCACGACTCGCCGCGGAGACGCTATAATGAAGCGTTGTGAAGATACTGCTGATTTCAACGTATGAGCTCGGAAGGCAGCCGTTCGGACTAGCTTCACCGGCGGCGTGGCTGCGGAAACGCGGGCACAAAGTGAATTGCCTCGATTTGTCGCGGCAGGCGTTGAGCGAGCAGGCAGTGCGGGAAGCCGGGCTGATTGCGTTTTATGTGCCGATGCATACGGCCACGCGGCTGATGTTGGAACTGCTGGAGCCGGTTCGGAGGAGCAATCCCACCGCACATCTGTGTGCATATGGTTTGTACGCACCACTGGCAGCGGATAGCTTGCGTGCGGGTGGGATCGAGAGCCTGTTCGGCGGAGAATTTGAGCAAGCACTGGTGGATTTGGCGGAACACCTTTCCGGGCTTTCGGCGTTTCCGCAGATTCATCCGCTCGATTCGAATGTTTCGCTGGCGCGGCTTCGTTTCGTGACGCCGGATCGCTCGGATCTTCCTTCGCTTGTGAATTATGCCCATCTGGTGATGCCGGTGGGGGAGCACCGGCTGGTCGGATACACGGAGGCATCGCGCGGGTGCAAGCATTTGTGCCGGCACTGCCCGATTGTGCCGGTCTACAACGGCGTGTTCCGGATTGTGGATCGCGAAATTGTGCTGGCGGATATTCGCCAGCAGGTGGAGGCGGGAGCACAACACATCACGTTTGGCGATCCGGACTTTTTCAATGGCGTGGGCCACGCCGTGCCGCTGGTGGAAGCGCTGCACAGCGAATTCCCGCAGCTTAGCTATGACGTAACAATCAAAGTGGAACATCTGCGAGAGAACGCGGAACTGTTGAAGACGTTGCGGGACACGGGTTGTCTTTTCATTGTTTCGGCGGTGGAGTCTCTGGACGATCACATTCTGAAGAAATTGCAGAAGGGGCATACCCGGGAAGATTTTTTCGGTGTGGTAGAGGAGTGCCGCCGGGTGGGGATCGCGCTCCAGCCGACGTTTGTGCCGTTCACGCCGTGGACCACATTTGAAAATTATCTGGACCTGCTGGCGCAACTCCGGCGATTGGAATTGATCGGAGCGGTGGCGCCGATCCAGTTGGCGATCCGGCTGCTGGTTACGGCAGGCTCGCGATTGCTGGAAATCGAAGAAGTGCGCAACCGGATCGGTCCGTTTGATGCGAAGTCGCTAATCTTTCCCTGGGAACACGGCGTTCCAGGAATCGACCGGTTGTCTGAAGAGCTCGAGGACATCGTGTCGGCGGCGGAGAAATCAAAGCAGAGTCGCGCCGCAATTTTCGAGAAGATCTGGCGCGCTGCGAACCGCGCCGCCGATCGGCGCATCGAAGAGAAGGATTTGCTGGTGCCCGCCACGGCGACAGGCGTGCCGTACCTGAATGAGCCCTGGTATTGTTGAGCGGAGCCGACGCGGGACCAGTTGGTCCCCATCACCAGAGCGAAGGAAGCGGTCAGGCAGGCAGAATCATTTCTATGAAGGCTGCGGAATGAATTCCCCAAAGGTTCAACCGAGAATTCTTTTGTTCACTGCGAAGCTCGGTTACCAGACGCGCGCGTTTGACGCCGCCGCGAAAAAGCTCGGCGTGGATCTGGTATTTGTGACTGACCGGTGCCACCAGTTGGACGATCCATGGCACGACCGCGCGGTGCCGGTGCGATTTGAGGCGCCGGAAGAGGCTGCGTACGCGGTCATCAAGGAGCTGTCTCGGCTGCGCGTGGACGGCGTGCTGGCGCTCGGAGATCGGCCAACACTTGCGGCCGCGTATGTCACGAGGGGATTAGGGATCGAGCACAATCACCCGGCGAGCGTGGAGGCTTGCCGGAGCAAGTTGCGTCTGCGCGAAGTTTTTCGTGATGCCGGCTTGCCAACGCCCTGGTTTCGAAGCGTGCCGCTGCAAGCAATTCCCGAGCCTGCGCTGATGGGGATGGCGTATCCCTGCGTACTGAAGCCCATTTCGCTTTCGGCAAGCCAGGGAGTCGTTCGGGTGAACAATCGCGAGGAGTTCGTTGCGGGCGCCAACCGATTGAAACGGTTGCTGGAGTCGGCGGAAATACAGGCCACGCGGGATGCGAATCTGGACCGGATGATCGTGGAAGAGTATCTGCCCGGCAGGGAAGTGGCAGTGGAAGGCTTGCTGACAAGCGGGGAGCTACGAGTGCTGGCGATCTTCGACAAGCCGGATCCGCTGGAGGGGCCGTACTTCGAAGAGACCATCTACGTCACGCCCTCCCGCTTGTCGGAGGTGGAACAGAGATTGATCAAGGAGAGTTTCGTCGATGCGGCTCGGGCGCTGGGGCTCACGCACGGACCAGTGCACGGAGAGTTTCGGCTGAATGAGCGTGGGGTGTGGCCTATAGAGGTTGCGGCGCGGCCGATCGGCGGACTGTGTGCGCGTGCGCTCAGGTTCCAGTTGGAAAATGAAACGGAGCCAATCGGATTGGAGGAGTTGTTGTTGCGTCACGCGTTGAATCTTCCGGGTCGAGATGCGCCGCGGGAAACGGCTGCCTCCGGCGTCCTGATGATTCCCGTCCCCAGAAGTGGTGTCCTGGAAAAGGTGGATGGAGCGGAAGAGGCGCGAGCGGTGGCCGGGGTGACGGAGTTGGAGATTACCGCACGGTGCCGCGATTATATTGCGGCGTGGCCTGAGGGAGCGAGCTACCTGGGATTCCTGTTTGCGAGAGGCGAGAGACCTGTCGAGGTCGAGAATGCACTTCGCGAAGGTCATGCGAAGCTACACTTCAGGCTTACGCCGAGGCTCCCGGTGGAGCATCCAGTGACGGGGAAGGTATAGCTTCAGCCTTTGGCTTTGGGGGGAACGTAGCCTTCGGGGAGTTTTGCACCATCGCCGAAGAAAAATTGTTCCATCTGCTCTTCCATGATTTTCTGGGAATTCGGATCGATGGGGTTCAGGCGATATTCATTCATCAGCATCTTGGAATACTCCACCCAGAGCTTCCAGGCCTCTTTGGAGACACTTTCATAAACACGCTTGCCGATTTCGCCTCGCCAGGGTACGCGATCCAATCCTGGCATCTCCTTGTCGAATTTCACGCAATGAACCATGCGTGTGCCTGGCTTGACCGGTTCACTGGGAGCGGGCGTTGGTCCGCAAGAATCATCTGCCATTGTGGTTTCCCCCGAAGGAGATATTGTCCGTCAGCCCACGAGTTGTTGCAAGTTCTGGGAAACGTGGTGACGGATCAATTGACAGTTGCCAAACCTGATAGGCCAGGCTTCAGAACTAGTGAGCCGTTAAAGGTCTTTTTTTGTCTTTCTTCCGGGTGTTTCTTCTGATATTTCTCAAGGGCTTTCCTGGAGGCGTTTCCTTGGCAAACATCACAACGGTCTTTTGGGACATCGGCGGTGTTGTTCTGACGAACGGCTGGGACCACAATTCGCGGATCGAGGCCGCAAAGACCTTCCAGTTGGACTCGGAAGAGTTCCGGGAACGGCATGACCTGTCGTTTCCCGCATTCGATACCGGGCAGATTACCCTCGACCAGTATCTGGACAGAACTCTGTTTTACAGGCCGCGGGCTTTTAACCGCGAAGAATTTACGGCCTTCATGTTCGCCCAGTCGAAGGAGTATTCGGAAACGCGGGAGTTGCTGCGGGAAGTAGCACGTATCAAAAAATATTTTGTAGCATCCATTAATAATGAGCCGCGTGAGCTGAATAACTATCGAATTGAAGCGTTTGGCCTGCGCAAGGACTTTCAGGTCTTTTTCAGCTCCTGTTATCTGCACGCGCGAAAACCGGAGGAGCAAATCTACCGGATCGCGCTGGAGGTATCGCAGCGGCCGGCGGAGCAATGCGCTTTCATTGACGACCGCCAGCTCAATCTGGAGAACCCGCGGCGATTGCGGATGCACGTGATTCACCACAAGAATGCCGCACAGACTCGAGCCGAACTGAAAGCTCTTGGGATTGAGGTATAGTCGAAAAGTCATCCAAATAGGCATTGCAGGGCAATACATCACGGAGGAAATTCATGCCTGAAGAAGAGAAGCGCTCGGGTCCCGTCTATGGAACAACTGCCGAGCCATGCTCGGTGATTCTGTTTGGCGCTTCAGGCGATCTGGCCAAGCGCAAAGTGATCCCCGCGATGTACGACCTGGCGCAGCACGATTCCCTTGGGGAGCGCTATGCAATCGTCGGGTTCGCCCGAACTCCGATGACCGATGAATCCTTCCGGGCCACCATCGGGGAGGCAGCGAAAACGATTTCCGAGGTCGGACCGATCGATCCCGCCAAGTGGAAGGAATTCTCTTCCAATCTTTACTATTCAGCCGGCGAGTATGGGGATCTGAATTCTTTTCTGCAACTTGCCAAGCGGCTGGCGGAAATCGATAAGGAAAAGAAACTGGGTGGCAACCGGTTGTTTTACCTCTCGACGCCGCCGGAAGTTTATCCGGACATTGTGGCACAGTTGGGCCGCGCCGGACTGGCCAAGCCTTCGAATCCCAATTCCTGGGTGCGCATCATCATTGAGAAGCCCTTCGGGCGTGATTTGGCGTCTGCCAGGGAGTTAAACAAGATCGTGCTCGACGTTTTTGAAGAGAAACAGGTCTACAGAATCGATCATTACCTTGGAAAAGATACGGTGCAGAATCTCTTGGTCTTGCGATTTGGGAACGGCATCTTTGAGCCGCTGTGGAATCGCAATTATGTGGATCACGTCCAGATTACGACCGCGGAGACTCTTGGGGTGGAGAGGCGCGGCGGCTTTTATGAGACGACCGGCGCGCTGCGGGACATGATCCAGAGCCACGTTTTGCAACTGACGTCGTTGACGGCCGTAGAGCCGCCGGCATCGTTTGACGCAACGGCGGTGCGCAACGAAAAGCTCAAAATTCTGCAATCGATTCGCCCTTACAACCTGGAAATGGTGGCGCAGTCCGCAGTGCGCGGACAGTATGCCGCTCGGACCGTCGATGGGGGAAAACTGGCCGGATACAGGGACGAGCCGGGTGTGAATCCCAATTCGCGCACGGAGACTTTTGTGGCCATGAAGGTCTTGATCGACAATTGGCGCTGGGCAGGGGTTCCATTTTACCTGC
This sequence comes from Acidobacteriota bacterium, assembly GCA_013289665.1. Classification (GTDB taxonomy): domain Bacteria; phylum Acidobacteriota; class Terriglobia; order Acidiferrales; family UBA7541; genus Acidiferrum. The sequence goes on from JABCZN010000007.1 coordinate 199,557, forward strand.
GCACGGGAAAGCGGCTTGCGAAGCGCACCACGGAAATCATGATCCAGTTTCGCTGCGCGCCGCATATTGTGTTCCGCGAGCGCGAAGTTGAGCCGAACCGGTTGGTGCTGAATATCCAACCCGACGAAGGGATTTCGGTCTCCTTCGGGGCCAAACGGCCGGGAACAGAGATGAGCATCGGCAACGTAACCATGAATTTCAGCTATCGCGAAGCATTCGGAGGGGCAACGAGGAGCGCGTATGCGACGCTGTTGAATGACTGCTTGCGCGGAGACGCAACACTTTTTGACCGCGGTGATTCGGTGGAAGCGGCCTGGTCGATTGTGGATCCGATCCTGGACGTGTGGAGCGCTGCAAGGACGGGGACAGTGCCGGTGTACCCGGCTGGCACCTGGGGACCCAAAGAGTCCGACCAATTGCTGGAACGCGACGACAGACAATGGTATAACTATTAAAACGGTTTAATGAAGAGATTAGAGGGGAGGTTCGGTGATACTTGCGGGCGACGTGGGCGGCACAAAATGCAATCTTGCGCTGTTTGCTGAGAAAGAAGGGAAGCTGCATGTTGTTTTCCGGCAGCGGTTCGCCAGCAAGGATTTCGCCAGGTTTGACCTGATCATCAAGGAATTCACGCGGCAGGCGGCTCCGCACTTGACCGATGAGAAAGTGCGCGCTGCTGGTTTTGGCGTGGCCGGACCGGTGATCAACAACCGGATTCACGCCACCAACCTTCCCTGGGTGATCGATGCGGATAGTTTGTCGAAGGAACTTGGCGTCAGGACGATTGCGCTGATGAACGACCTCGGCGCGACGGGTCACAGCCTGGAACATCTTTCCACGGAAGATTTTGTGGTGTTGAACCAGGGAATTCCGGTCGAGGGAGCGACGCGCGCTTTGTTGGCGGCCGGGACGGGTCTGGGACAGTCGATTCTTTTCTGGGACGGCAACCGGTATCGAGTGGTTCCTAGCGAAGGAGGACATTCGGATTTCGCACCGCACACCGACGAGCAAATCGAGCTGTTGAAGTTCATGCGCACGCGCTATCCACAAGTAAGTTGGGAGCTGATTCTCTCCGGCCGGGGTTTCCGCACACTCCACGAATTTCTTTCGTCCAGCGTGAAGCATCCCATCTTTGAGGATCCGGACGCGGATCCTGCGCCGTTTATCACGAAAACCGGCTTGTCGAAGGAATGCCCCGTTTGTGTGCAGACGCTGGATCTCTGGACCGCAATTTATGGCGCGGAGGCAGGGAATCTTGCCCTGAAGGTGCTCGCGCTTGGCGGCGTCTTCGTGGCAGGCGGAATTGCCGTGAAGATTCTCCCCAAAATCCAGGACGGAACTTTTTTCAAATCGTTCCGCGATAAATGGCATTTTACGGAAATGCTGAGCAATGTCCCCGTCTCAGTGGTGTTGAATGAGTCTGCCCCGCTGATCGGCGCTGCCTACGAAGCCCTCGCCACGCTCGGCCGATAGCCCTTGCGCGCTCCCTCCTGAACCCGCAATGTTTGGTACACTGAAGTGTCATTCGCCCGGTCCGTCCGAGCGCCATCCTTCATATCGCAAGTCCTGCCGCAAGCCAACGCGCGAGCGGAGGCACGGAGAAGTCTCATGAGTACCCCCGTCACATCGCAAGTGATTGACGTTCAGAACTATTTCGGCGGCGCCTGGCATAAATCCTCCGCATCGGAGTATTCGAATGTCACCAATCCGGCCACGGGAGAAGTAATCGGGCGCACGCCGCTCTCCTCGAAGACTGAGGTTGATACCGTGGTGCAGGCCGCTGCTGCTGCATTTCCGGCATGGCGGCGGACGCCGGCCGGAGAGCGGATCCAATATCTGTTCAGGCTGAAAAATCTTCTCGAAGAACACATCGATGAGCTTTCGAAGCTGATCACCCTGGAAAATGGCAAGACTTTTGCCGAAGCGAAGGCCGAATGGCGCCGTGGAATTGAAAACGTAGAGGTCGCCTGCGGCATTCCCATCATGATGCAGGGCTACAACCTGGAAGACATCACTCCCGGAGTGGATGAGACATTGATCCGCCAGCCGCTTGGTGTGGTGGCGGCCATAGTGCCTTTTAATTTTCCGGCGATGATTCCGTTCTGGTTTCTCCCGTATGCGATTGCCTGCGGCAACACCTTTGTGTTGAAGCCGAGCGAGCGCGTGCCTTTGACGGTGCGCCGCACCATGGAGCTGATCGAGAAGACGGGCATTCCCAAGGGCGTCGTGAACATCGTGAATGGCGGCCGGGAAGTGGTGGACGCGCTTTGCGATCATCCGACGGTGAGGGCCATCAGTTTCGTGGGCTCCACGCCGGTGGCAAAGCATGTGTACCAGCGCTCCGCGGCCGCAGGGAAGAGGATGCAGTGCCAGGGCGGCGCAAAAAATCACGTGATCGTGTTACCGGATGCGGACATGGATCTGGCGAAGCAGATTATCAGCGATTCCGCTTTTGGATGTGCGGGGCAGCGTTGCCTTGCGGTTTCCGTTGCCGTAACGATCGGCGAAGCACAGAAGACTTTTCGCGACGCGATCGCAGAAGCGGCGTCTTCCATTAAGGTTGGGTTTGGCCTCGACACCGGTGTTCAGATGGGGCCGGTCATTTCTCCCGCGAGCAAGCAGCGCATCGAAGGATTGATTGCGCAGGGAGTGTCGGATGGCGCGAAGCCGGTCGTTGATGGGCGCAATCCGAAGCTGGCGAATTATGAGGGCGGAAATTTCCTGAAGCCTACCGTGCTTGACGGCGTGCCGGCTTCGAGTTCGCTGGCGGATACGGAGATTTTCGGGCCAGTGTTGAGCTTGATTCATGCCGACACGATTGACGAGGCCATTGAATTCATCCGCAAAAGCCCGTATGGCAATCAAGCGTCGCTCTTCACTACGAGCGGCGCGGCGGCGCGGAAGTTCCGCTACGAGGCGCCGGCTGGAAATATCGGTATAAATATTGGCGTTGCGGCGCCGATGGCGTACTTTCCATTCAGCGGTTGGAAGGAGAGCTTTTTCGGCATTCTGCACGCGCAAGGCAAGGACGCGGTGGAGTTCTACACGGAATCGAAAATCGTCGTCGAGCGTTGGTCGCGCCAGGAAACGCGCAAATTCTAACCGGTCACGTCTTTCCTTAGGACGATGACCAGCAAACCCATCAACCTCCGGATGAATGAGAGGGTGGAGTGCGCGGAAACGCTCCCCTCCCGCTTTTACAACGATCCCGGCATCCTCACCTTGGAAAAAGAACGCATCTTTCGCCGCACCTGGCAACTGGTGGGAACGCTGAGCCAGGCTTGCGGGGACGCGGACGGCAGAAAGCGGACTATCGCCGATCCTGAAGCGTTCTTCACTGTGGATGTGGCCGGTGAGCCTGTCGTTGTGGCCAGGGACAATTCAGGGACGCTGCGCGCGTTTAGCAATGTGTGCCGGCATCGCGCGGGCCCCATCGCGCAGGGTTCGGGTTGCCGGAATGTATTCAACTGTGCGTATCACGGTTGGACATACACGCTCGATGGGCGGCTGATCGGCACCCCGGAAGTCGACGGCATGGAATTTTTCGACCGCTCCACGATGGGCATGGTTCCGCTGCGCTGCGAAACGTGGGAACAGTTCATCTTCGTCAACTTCGACCTCGAAGCTCCTCCTCTTTCCGCTTTCCTTGAAAATATTCCCAAGCAGGCAGCCGATTTCGATTTCATGGGGATCGAACTGGCCGAGCGTCGAGATTACTACCTGAACTGCAACTGGAAGATTTATGTGGATAATTATCTTGAGGGATACCACATTCCCATCGTTCATCCGGGATTGATGAAAGAGATCGATTACCCGAGTTATCGGACGGAAGTCTTTCGCTATTCTTCCCAGCAGTTGGGGCCAGTCAAACAAGTAAAGCCAGGGGACAGCGGTGAGCGGGTTTATGCACCGGAGGCGGGAACGAAGGATGCGCTCTATTTTTGGGTCTTCCCCAACCTGATGCTGAACATTTATCCGGACAATATTCAGACTAACGTGATCGTGCCGCTTGGGCACGATCGAACGCTGACCATCTTCGAATGGTATTTTCACGACCCGCATTCGGAAACTGTTAAGGAGCGGGTGAGAAAGACGCTCGGCTTCAGCGAAACCATCCAGCAGGAAGATATTCACATCTGCGAAGCGGTTCAGCGCGGCCTGCAGTCGTCAACCTATGACCGCGGGCGCTATTCGGTGAAGCGGGAAAATGGCGTGCACCATTTTCATAGGCTGCTGAGCGAATTCCTGCAGTAAACCCGGATACAGAAACCCAGCGACACCCTTCCAAAGCGCCCACTGAATTTTTCAGAAAAGGACGCAGCCATGCTGCGCCCCATGGTCAATTCAGTCTACGGATGGGCCGGCGCGGGGTTTGCCGCGGGTTTGTTGAAATCGAAATTTACTTTGGGAGCCTGGCGCGCGCCTTCTTCGGTCTTGAAATAGGCGTCGTTGCGCGCGAATCCAGCGAAGCTGGCGACCAGGCTGCTCGGGAAGAGCGAAATGTAGGTGTTGTAGTCCTGGACCGCTTCGTTGTAGCGACGGCGTTCCACGGCGATGCGGTTTTCCGTTCCCGCCAGCTCATCCTGCAGGCGCATGAAATTCTCATTTGATTTCAGCTGCGGATAATTTTCGACGATCACTAGCAGGCGGCTCAGCGCCGAATCCAGTTGGCCATTCGCGGCGATTTTATCCGAGGGCGTTTTGGCGCCTACCAGCGCCGCGCGAGCTGCCGCAATGTCGCCGAAGACTTTTTGTTCCTGGACGGCAAACCCCTTCACGGTTTCCACCAGGTTCGGAATCAGGTCGGCGCGGCGCTGCAATACAACGTCCACCTGGGCCCATGCGGCATTGACCGCCTCCCGCTTGATCGCCATCTGGTTGCGACGGCTGACATATGCGGATCCCAGAACAAACGCCAGAACCAGAACAATCACCAATGCTACGATTGCCGCTTTCATATCCACCTCGAAGTGTTAGATTCGCGAATTCTCAGGCACCCATGCGTTGCCACTGTTTTTTCGGGACCATGGTGTCCAGTGTGTTGACCACTTTCTCCAGGGCACGCATGTATCCGTCATAAAGCGCAGCTGGATCTTTTTTCCAAACCCTGGACTCGCGTTGTTCATAGATCGCGGCGAAGGTTTCCGCGTTCGCACCCGTCAACTGTTCGATGCGGGCAAAAAGTTCGTTCGTTGCAGCGGGCGGCTCCTCGCCGAAGGCGAGGAGTGTGTGGCGAAGAAGCGCCTTTGTCCCCGAAATGGTTTTCTTAAGCACCGCGGTCATTTCGAGTTCATTCCGGCCTGAATGGAGCACGTGCTGCCGGAGTTTCAATAGCAGCAGTCGCAACTCGTGTTCCAGTTCAACGCGATGAAGATTCATGGGGATTTCAAGGTCGGCGACCGGGTCTTTGCCGAACAGGACGCGGCGCGATTTCTTCATGTCCAGGCTTTCGATGGCAAAGACGTCAGTGGACCGCCGCAATTCTTCGGTGAGGAAGAACAACGGCGCGGGTTCCTTCATTTCGTGCGTCCACCAGCGAACCACCGGCGAAAGCAACTGCAGTTCCCGGAGATCGATCGAAACGAGTGTGCACAGAACGTTGAGGTCCGAGATTCCGGGCTGAAAATCACTGCGCGCGGCAGACCCGTACAGGACAACCGATTCCAGGTTCTTGCCGGCCGCTTCTTTCAGCCGGCTCACGAGTTCCGTCAATTTGCCTTCCATGGCACCCGCCTCAACTGCACATTTGAACTTGTCCGTCTACCAACTGCCGCCAGCCCCGCCGCCACCGCTGGCGCCACCGCCAAATCCACCAAATCCACCGCCGCCCCCCCCCCCCCCCCCCCCGCCACCCGATCCGCCTCCCCAACCGCCACCTATCATGGGGCCGATCCACCAGCCGCTGCCACCTCCGCGCCGGTTGATATTGCTTCCGGAACCCGCCGATCTGGCTATCCGAAAGATCAGGAGGATGATTCCCAGCAAAATCCAAACCGCGATGCCACCCATCTGACCATCATGCCGGCGCACTTGCTGAATCTGCGGCGCTCCTGTGAGCGTTACACCTTTGTCGTCCGCAATGTGTTTTGCCAATTGCCAGGCTGCCGCCGTGATCCCGCCGTTGTAATCGCCTTTCCGGAAGTAGGGCACCAGCAGGCGCCCTGCGTCGCCTGCTCGCGCATCCGTGATCACCGGTTCGAGGCCGTAACCAACCTCCGTCCAATACTTGCGGTCATTGGGGGCGACCAGCAACAGGACTCCGCGATCGTCTTTTTTCGATCCAACGCCAAATTGCTTGTACAAATCGTTAGCGTAAGTCTGGACGTCAGCCCCGTCCAGTGATTTGACGGTCACAATGGCCATCTGCGCGCCGGTCTTTTCTTCCAGCTCCTTAAAGAGCGCTTCGAGTTGGGTTTTTGTTTGCGGCTGAATGATTCCAGCGCGATCGGTGACGTAGCCGGTGGGATGGAAATCCTTGAAATCATCCGCAGGGGTGACGATGGCCACGGACAGTGCGAGGCACAGGATACAAACTAATGAGATTGCCATTCGCCGATGCATCGGGGGAATCACGCGACTGCGAGTGTGACTTTCCAAGAGTGTCCTGAAAAAGAAAATTGTGACATCGAACAGATCAGAATCCACCAGCGGTGCGGATTGCAGCGAAGCCGCTGCGCGAATTCTCTCACAGAATTGGGAAAGAGGGTCGCCCGGTTTTTCCGCCAGGCTGCGCTCCGGGGTGAGGCGCGATATGGCATCTTAGAGGGGTGGCGGAAAATACGCGGGTAGGCTATTCTGAATTGTAAAGAAGTTGACGCAACTTCCATTACGCAAAGCCCCCAGACACAGGATCAATGTTATGAGCGAGACGAAAACCACTACGCCCGCGGCCAAGGCGGCGCGCCCCACCTGGAAGCCGGCCGGCCGAGTTCATGCGGGTGAGCAGCCGTTTACCTATCCCCTGAAGCGGGAATTTGCGGAACCGGACTGGCGCCGCCTGCCTGGCTATAAGAGTGTCTCCAAAGCAGAGTGGGAGACTGCGCTGTGGCAACGCCGCCACACGGTGAAGAACCTGAAGGAGTTGAAAGACGCTTTTGGCGAGTTCATCCCGGATGCGCTGATGGCTTCTCTCGAGCGCGACATCAAGGAGCGGGCAACGATGTCCATCCTGGTGCCGCCGCACATGCTGAACACCATGGATGAGAAGGATCTCTGGAACGATCCGGTGCGGCGTTACATGCTGCCGGCGTTTGACGACCGGCATCCGGAATGGCCCAGCCATCCGAAAGCGAGCCGCGATTCCTTGCACGAATCGGATATGTGGGCGGTGGAGGGATTGACGCACCGCTATCCGACAAAGGTGCTGGCGGAAATGCTTTCCACATGCCCGCAGTATTGCGGGCACTGCACGCGGATGGACCTGGTCGGCAACGACGTGCCGCAAGTCATCAAGCTGAAGTTCCAGATTCCGCAGAAGGACCGCTACCAGCAGATGCTGGATTATCTGCGGGTCACTCCTTCGGTGCGCGACGTTGTGGTGAGCGGCGGCGACATTGCCAACGTCCCCATCGGCACGCTGGAGGATTTTGTTTCCAAGTTGATGGACATTCCGAATATCCGGGACATTCGCCTGGCGACCAAAGGTCTGATTGCCATCCCACAGCACTTCCTGCAGTCCGAAGTTCAAGCGGGACTAGATCGGTTGGCGAAGAAGGCGCGGGAGCGCGGCGTAGATATTGCCGTGCACACGCACGTGAACAACGCTCGCCAGGTGACGCCACTGGTGCGAAAAGCGGTGGAGTCGCTGCTGGACATGGGCTACCGGGACGTCCGGAACCAGGGTGTTTTGTTGCGCGGCGTTAACGCGTCCCCGAACGAGTTGCTGGAACTTTGCTTCGCGCTTCTGGATTACGGCAAGATCATGCCGTACTACTTCTATCAATGCGATATGATTCCGAACGCCGAGCACTGGCGGCTGGCGATCCATGAAGTGCAGCAATTGCAGCACGACATCATGGGCTATTTGCCGGGATTCGCCACGCCGCGCATGGTGTGCGACGTGCCGTTTGTCGGGAAGAGATGGGTGCACCAGGTGAAAGAGTACGACCGGCAACTGGGAATTTCATACTGGACGAAGAATTACCGCACGGGTATCGAAGCGGACGACCCGGAAGCATTGAATCGCCGCTACGAGTATTACGACCCCATCTATACGCTGCCCGAGACCGGGCAGAATTTCTGGCGGGAAAAGACCGTCCAGCAGACGCTTTCTAAGTAAGCCGGGTCCGATCGCAAAGCCCAAGCTCCCGTGAAGGGTGTTCATCACTGTCCCACCCGTCTGGTTTGACCGGCGGAATGGGTATGACCAGACAGGGGTACCCCCCTGTTTTTGCCTAAGAGACGTAGGGAAGGGATTTCCGGGACGAAGAAGTGGCCGGCGACCAGCGCCAGGCGACCAGTGAAGAATGTGGACGGTCGGGAATGGTATGGCCTGCAGGCTCCTCCCCCCTGTTTTTCGTAAGAAAAACTGGAGTATATAGACCGCAATCCGTTGACGCGTGGACTCGTGAAATATCCGAAGGATTGGGCGCAGAGCAGCTGGTCATGCTACGTAACGGGAGAGCCGGGGATTTTGGGAATCGATGTCGTTTCGGAATGAAGAAGAGGAAAGAGAAACCCAGGAGCCACCCCCTGACCCCGCGACTTAAGATCGCAGTGAAAAATTCAGCGTTGTTCAATCACGCGCTGTTTGATGGCGAAGCGGAGGAGTTCGGAGTTATTCGCCAGGCTGAAGTCCTGCATGATGCGGTACTTGTGAAAGGCCACGGTGCGGGTGGCCACGTTCAGGATGGCGGCGGCTTCTTTCATGGTGTGCCCTTCGGCTAGAAGCTGCAGAACTTCGCGCTGCCGAGGGGTCAGCACGCGGCCAATTTCCGGGCAGCGCGGTTCGCGCGCAGAGAGTCCTTTCAGTGCTTCCTCCAGGGCGGGAGTGACGTACTTTCCACCATGCAGGACTTCCCGAACAGCTTTGACCAGCTCCGAGCCCGCCGATTTTTTCAGCAGGAAACCTGAGGCCCAGGTGCGCAGGGTCTCCGCCGCAATTTCAGCGTCCTCGTTCATGGTCAGGACGATGATTTTTATGGCCGGGTTGGCAGACTTCAATTGTTCGCTGGCATCGAAGCCGTTCAGCAGGGGCATGTTCAAGTCCACGAGTGCGACATCGGGTTTCAGGGCAAGGGCTTCGCGGACAAGCGAACGCCCGTCCGCGACGACGGCGACAACCTCAAATTCAGGTTCCAGAAGCCGCTTGATCGCTTCGGCGACCAGGGTGTGGTCGTCGGCAAGCAGAATGCGTGCTTTGCCCACGTGAAGAACCTCCGAATTGCACTGCCCCGGGGGAAATGGATCGAAAACTTGCCAAGAGGATACCGCAAACGGGTGAGGTTAAAAAGGATGGGAGAGCCCAGGGACAGAAGGCGTGTGCCGACGTGCTTGCTTTCGAGCAACCCAGCGCAGCTCAGAAATTCTCCGCCCAAGAATTTCTGAAAGCAGACTGCTCCGCCCAGAAAAGAACGAAACGAGCTTGCCCACCACGCGGGCTGCTCGAAAGTAAGCACATCGAGAGGCGATAGAGGAAAACGTAGCAAAGCTGCTCAAGAACGGGTGAGTTTCGCCTCAAGAGCGCAGCAATAATGAGGGAGTTCAGGGGATAAGGGAACTGTCAATAGTTACAGTCCTGGCAAGAATCTTGCAATTTTAACAATTTCTGGCCCCGCGGTGGGAGTGTCTAAAAGAGGACTAGGCTTCTTTATTTCAAGGAATTCACGCGCGGCGGGTAGCCGATGGACGGGACACGTGCCTGTGGAAAAGAGAAAATCTGAAGATTCCTGGCCGGCCAAGGACTGCCCTTGCGGCAATGCAAATTAAAGATAAATAATGGTTTAGTCGGCCGCAGCGGCGGCAACGGTTTCTTCGTCTTGCAATCTGGGGCGCTTAATATCCCAGGCAAGGCCCAGCGTCTTGAGCGCATAAATGCCGTACCAGTTCACGTCTAGCTCATACCAGGCGTGGCCATGGCGCGCCGCTTGTGGCTCTGCGTGATGGTTGTTATGCCAGCCCTCGCCAAAGGTCAGAATAGCGACCCAGAAACTGTTGGTCGAAGTGTCGCCAGTTTCGTAGCGTTGCGATCCCCACATATGCGTCGCGGAATTCACCAGCCAGGTGGCATGCAGGCTGACGACCGTGCGCAGGAAGACTCCCCAGAAGAGCCAGGGCCAGCCGCCAATCGCATAAAAGAGGATGGCGACTACAACCGATGGCACCACGTGCCACTTGCTGATCCAGAGATGGAACTTGTCTTTGCGAAGGTCGGGGACATAGGGAAGGAACTCGACTCGGTCCTGATGCATGGCCCGGCCGGTGAGGATCCAGCCCATGTGGGACCATATGCCGCCATCTCGCGGCGAGTGGGGATCGCCCTCTTTGTCCGTATTCTGATGATGCATGCGGTGGGTGGCGACCCAGGAAATTGGGCCGCCTTCTATGGCCAGCGTGCCGCAGGTAGTCAGGAGATACTCAACGAATTTCGAGGTTTTGTAGCCGCGATGGGTAAGCAGGCGGTGATAGCCCATGCCAATGCCCAAGCTGCCGGCAACCCACCACATCACCAGGCCAAGGATCAGGGCTTGCCAGGTAAAGAAGAAAACAGCGGCCAGGGCGCCCAGATGGAGAGCGATCATGACGGAGGTGACGCCCCAGTTGACGGGCTGATGAAAGGTGCGGTCGTGCTCGATAAAAGTGCGGAGGCTCATGGTCTGAGATAACTCTACCACCAAGACTTTTGCATTCGTAGGAAAACGAGGGGTAGGTTGTAGTTTTGCTTACTTGGCCGGACGTTCAGGAAAAAATAGTGCTGGCCAAAGGGGCAAAATGTGCTATTCTATACATGCGTTTGTTGCTCTTGTAACACCTTTAGATTCGATTTTAGAGGGGCTGCGAGTTCAAACTCGCGGCCTTTTTTGCTTTACGGCTGGAGGCAGTCGAGCAGCAGCAAATAATTTAAACAAAGAATAGGAAACACAGTGAAAGAACAAGGAACAGTGAAGTGGTTCAATGCCAGCAAGGGATATGGCTTCATTCAGCGCCAGTCCG
>JABCZN010000008.1 GCA_013289665.1 Acidobacteriota bacterium
GGCGGTGAACACCAGGTTGCTGAATGTGGCGATGCCGCCGACCACGGATACCGTCGTTGTTCCGCCAACCCCTGCGGGAGTCGAACTGATCGTGATCGAAGCGGTCGAACCGGTCACCAGGTTCCCGCTGCCATCCTGCACCTGCACCACGACACTCGCCAACGCAGAACCTGCTGTGCCATTCGTTGGCTGCGTGGTGAACACCAGCTTCGACGCCGGCCCGACCGGTGATGTAACAGTGACAGTGGAACAATTGGTACTTGCGAAGGTAGTTCCGGTGGAGGTGCTACCATTAACGGAGACGTAGAGTTTTCCGGTGGCCAGTGAGCTGGGCAGCAAGACCTGGGCACGTTCGGTTGAACCGACAATCAATTGGAAAGAAGACGGTGTCACTGTTGCGATTGGCGCGCCGCCGCAAGACGCCGCCAAGAAAACGGAAACATTAGCCGCGGGAATGGTTCCTGTGGGGTAGCCAGAGCCGGTCACATAGACGTAATCGCCCGCCTGCTGCGTACCCGGGACAGCCGAACCTGTCAAGGTAACGGAGACCGGTGGATTCGGAAGAGCAGCAGTGGCTGAATAGGTGCGTCCTGCTGGAGCGGATGGGTTGCCGATGGCAGTGGAAAGTTCCTTCGAACCAGAGAAGTTGTCTTTCAACGCTTGCGGGGCATTAAGCCCAAAGATGGGATTTCGCGAGACAGGCTTGGGCGAAACAGCAGCCTGAGCGAGCGAGGGTCCCCAATCGGGTCCGGGGGCCAATACCAGCGAGAGTATGGTGGAGAGGATGAAGCGAGGCGCATAGGATAGAAATGCGAAACGCCGGTATGAGAGGTGCATGTCGCCCCCAGACTTGCAAAAATATGCGGCGTTATGCGAATGACCCGTCGAAGCAGGTCACGGCAATCCCAACTGAGCCGAACTTTTAATTGGCCAAACGCCGACCTGTTCGAAACTCTTCTACGAATCGCGACTAAAAGTAGCCCCGAGGCGAAAGAGTGAACGCGAGTGGAAAACGAGTAATAGCAGTCCTGCAGCCAACAGGGGCATAGTACCCGGTTCCGGAGTGGCCCGAGGCTGAGTGCTCACGTTAATAAGGGTGAAATCCCCCGCAACCAGCGGGCCCGTGAAATCGTTCAACAACGTCACTGAGTTCGGATCAATCGTCATTGTGCTCCCATCAGCCAAGACAACTGTAGTTGGGAAAAAAGTGCCGGTTAGAGTGGCGGAGTTGACTTGACCCACGGAAAAAATGGCACCCGTCCCCAGATCGCCGAAGGGATCAAGGGAAGAAAGAGCTGTCGTCGATGAACTACCGTTCGAGAGATTGAGGGTGAGTGTAAACGAGCGGAAGTCGAGGAAGCTGACTACAGAACTACCGCCTCCAGGCTGCGTCAGGTTCGTAAGGTCTACAGCATACCCATCCTTGAAATGATCGAAGGACAAAAATCCCACCGGCAGATCATCGGCTTTTGCGGCCGAGCCAGCTAGGAACCATAAGAGGCAGCCTATAATGACCGGCAAGCGAAATCTCGAGCTCATAGATCCCGCCCTTCGTCTTCGAGCCCACCACCACCGTCTCGGCCCGTTCGTTGCGTCAATTCATAGTCCAAGGGAGACACCCGCGAGATACAGATATAAATTAAGGACGGTGCAATTAGCTTACCAAAGGCATTTCGAGTCCGAGGTAGCCTTTACTAAAAGTTAGCCATGTTCATGCGTAAGCACCTGTGCAAACGATTTCTCAAACCGAGCAAGCCACTTGACCAAATTTGACAAGCCGGAGTTCCGTAAGCGATCAACAGGAAACATTGAGCGACGATTTACTCCGATATCAGACCAGATTTCCGCTTCCCCCGTAAGCTCATCGCAGCCAGGCCAGTCGCCAGCAGGAACAGGGTGGCAGGCTCAGGGACCGATGCCTGATTCAGCGGGGTAATTGATCCGGACAGACCAGTGCTGTCGAATAAGTAGTTGCCGTCGGCACCAAACCCCACAGCAAAGTCGATATGATCACCGGCATTCAGGCTTTCCGTAAGTGAAAACGGCAAATGGACATCAAAGCTGGCGATGTTCATGCCAGGGAACAAGTCTGTTCCGTTCAGGTAAATGTGTACATCCGTAGTTGTCGGGCCTTGATAATCAACCCCTTCAAAAAAGCCTGCAATTGAATACATACCAGCAGAGGGCGCCGTCCATCGAACGTCGCTCGCTATGCCAGCGGGGTCAGGGTGCAAATTGAGCATGTCCGTGGGCAGATCCCATGAAGAATAAAAGACGTCTGCACCGGTTTTGTTGGCCACGACGACCGGGAAACTAGTGCTCGTCGTCCAGTACCCAGAAGCGAGGCTTGAGCTGCTGACGGTAAAGGGAGTAAACGTCGTACCCGAAAGGGATCCGTAACTCCACACCCCGTTGGGGTTCGAAGCGATCGAAAAGCTTCCTGCAATGTCGTCGGCGCGGGCGCTCATCACCAGGCACATTCCCATCATAGTGACTGCCAAGGCTGCAAAGGCAGTCCGTCGCGCGATCCTCTGGGAGTAACTCATCACGGTGTTTCTCCTTTGCCCCGGATAGCGATACCCGAAGGGCTATAGGGGGTTAGGCATACCGTCTGCCAAAGTGCTCCAAAGGCGTCATTTAATATGTGTCAAATGCCGTTTGAAGCGCGCTGCAAGATCGACTTTGTTACCGTGCGACTCGGGCCGCGCAGTTTCAAATTTGGAATCGTTTGAATCAAATCCAGCCTTCCGAATGGATTACAGGCTCCGGAGTGACAACAAATTTGCACATGTTTGGAAACTCACTTCTCTTTCTATTGTTCATACCTATTCCTTGGATGGCCGTTGTATCATCGCGCGTACTGGCGCACACGCAATGAACATGCAGGATACAAAACAGTTTTCCTTCAGTACGTTTTGGCTCGATGTTGAGAAGCGGCAGCTTCTGCATCGCAATCAGCAAGTCATTCTCACGCGCAAGGCGCTCGATACCCTAAGCGTCCTGGTGTCAAACGCTGGGCGCGTAGTTAGCCGCGAGGAGCTCAAGCGGCTCGTCTGGGGCGACGCCTTGGTTGAAGAAGCCACCATCGCCCAGAATATTTTCACCCTCCGGAAAACTCTGGGTGAGCACGAGCCCGGGCAGAATCTGATCGAAACGATTGCTGGCGTCGGGTATCGCTTTACGGGTCAGGTACATCCCTATTTCTCCGAAGCAAGTCCGCTGCGAATTGGGGTTTCCGATAATCGACGCCCGCTGTCCGTTTCCAAATTTCAAGTGCGCTTGCGGTGGATCGTCCCCGTTCTAGTCGTAGTTCTTGGACTTGTCGCGGCCATTTGGCGGCGTTATGCTCCCCCGCACGCCCCTCGGATTCAGTCTTTGGCCGTGTTGCCTTTCGCAAATCTTACCGGTGATCCACAGCAGGAATACGTTGCCGACGGTATCTCCGACGCTCTCTTAACCGACGTCGCGCAGATCTCAGGATTGCGGGTTATTTCCGGAAGTTCTGCGGCGCGATATGCCACGACCAGCCTCGACAGGAAAATTCCGCAGGATTTGCAAGTCGATGCTCTTGTCGAGGGCGCCGTCCTAAAAGATGGGGATCAGTTCGCCGTCGATGTGCGTCTCGTACATTCGGCTGATTACCACACGCTTTGGACTGCCCGCTTCGAACTTTCGCATCACGACCTGCTGGGGCTTAACTACACCATCAGCCGATCTCTGTCGCGGCAACTGCAATCGCCAGGAAGTGAACTCAATGTCGCGCCACAGTCCTCGGTCGGGACTGGAAATGTCGAAGCGTATAATGAATACCTCAAAGGACGTTTCTTCTGGAACAAGCGCACCGAAGACGCCTTTGTAAAAGCCATCGAATACTTTAATCACGCCATAGCTCTCGACCCGAAATACGCACAAGCTTACGCCGGACTAGCCGATTCCTATGCTCTGCTTGGTTCCTTACCAAACGCTGAAATGCCGCGCTCTCAAGCGATGCCCAAAGCCAAAGCGGCGGCGTTAGAGGCCCTTCGAATCGATGATTCTCTGGCCGAAGCCCATACTTCCCTTGCCTTCGTCAATATGCAGTATGAATGGGACTGGCCGGGCTCTCAGAAGGAATTCAAACGCGCCTTGGCGCTCAATCCAAACTATGCCACAGCTCATCAGTGGTACGCGGTGTGGCTCATGGCCCAAGGCAAGACGGCTGCCTCGCTCGAGGAAGAGCTCCGCGCTCAGCGGGCAGATCCTCTATCTATCATCATCATGACCGATACTGCCCAATTGTTGATATACGCCGGACGCCACGACGAGGCTGCGAAGCAAGCCCAACGGGTATTGGAAATAGACCCGGCTTTTCCTTTGGCCCACCTGTATCTCGCGGTAGCGTATATCGAAAAGAAAGATTATCCGGCGGCGACCACAGAGTTTCAGAAGGTCCTGGCCATCAACAAAGAGGATCCCTGGGCGCTATCGGGGCTCGCCCAGGCATACGTTCTTGTGGGCCAGACAGGAAAATCCGAAGCCATCCTCCGCGACTTGCTGCAGCGTGCAAGAAGTCAGGAAGATCTGACCATCGAACTGGCAAAGGTATATGCGCAACTTGGCGAGAACGACCGTGCATTCGCTTGGCTGGAGAAAGCATACCGAAACCGTACAGGAAGCTTGATCCTTCTAAACCCCGTTCCCGATTTCCAGACCCTCCACCATGACCCTAGGTTTGCGGACCTCGACAGGCGGATTGGCCTACCTCTTCCAGATGAACGGGCGGCGCTAGACAGACCACCAACATAGCGCTTCTAGCGTTAGCTTGGGCGCAGGAGATCCCCGGTTCAAATCCGGGCGCCCCGACCATTTCCTTTCTTCCAATGCACTCTTCAAGCTAATTCCCGTCTGGATGCTCAACCTGAAAGCTGCCCGCGCAAAGACGAAGACCCCGCACCGGTGCAGGCCGCGGGGTCTTGAATGTCGCTCAGATTTTGAGTAGAGCCGATTACACCGGCCGGGCCTTGCGGCCCAGCAAAACGTCGGCAAACAATCCGGCGGTTAACAGCGTGAAGGTACCAGGTTCCGGCGCGGCTGTGACCGACGAGGAAGGAAAGGTCGTTCGAGACTGCAAATCCTTTCCCTCCGCCTTTCTGCGCGCCGCAGGAGTTATTGTATCCGGTTGCCTGTACGTGTAGAGGCCCACCGACCATGCCATGCTTGATGCTGACACTGAAAGTGTAGAGCGTTGTTGCGAGTCTGGTGGTCATCGGCAACGAAGTGTCCCAGCAAACCGCGCCAGGCGTGCCGTTGGAATCGCAACCACCTCCGGATCCAACTGCGCTATTGTTTTGACCGCCGCCCATTGGGTTGTATCCAGCGGGTGCGGAAATCGCCGTCGGTGTGCCTGAATCGCTGAAGCCCTTCAGGGTCACATCGTCCGGATAATAACTACCGCAAGCCTTGATGTCCGTACATTGGATGGTCAAAGTCGCGGTGTGCCAGGTAACCGAACCCGCAAATACGATGCTGGAACGTATAACTGTCGGCGCGCGCCGTGCCACTCAGAGCCAGCCCGAGCAGTAGGACACCCACCAGACAGGCGAATCGCTGCTTGTTCATAATCTCTCCAACCACAGGAACAACCGAACAGGATGCACCCGCTGGCCATCGCGCGGGTTTGGCGCTAACTCACGGAGTCTATCTAACCGCTTCATTTTCTGTATGTTACTTGGAATCAGGGAGGGGGACCGGGCTTAGAAACTGGGCCTTTCGACGTGGGAAAGATGGTCCCGGTAGTTGACCACATCGGGGACAAGCCTGCAATTATCTGGCACCCGCGAACATAAACCCCAAGTCACTTTTGCCCCGCAAGACCGCACGCCGCCCATCAGGTCTTCACCTGAGCAGTCTGGGGTGATTACCGGGTTTGGATTTGGAGGATTCCCCGAATTGCACTTGTTTGGCGAAGAGCTATCTTCGAACTACGAGAGCGGGCCGCCTCCGTTGACTGGGCTCCCACCTCTTTCACCCCGAGATCAAACTGTCCAGACACGGAGGCGGACCAACTCAAGTTCAGAAAGCGGGCGGGAGAAAGTTCGCGCAGCACCGAGGTAGAAAAGACGGTGGCACCGGAAGTCGGGAAAACGCCCGGGTAACTGCGCAGATTGGGGCAAGGCCGTGAATGACATGAACGATTTGAATAATGACATTCCGAAATTCGTCACCAGGGCTAGAGCCTCTTACCTGCTCGGCATACCCGAAGCCGAATTGCGCCGCATTTCGGAAGAATCGGGATTGGGTCATCTGGAACGCGCCGGAAATGAAGAGGAGATGTATTTCACTTACGAGGAATTGCGGCAGATTTGCCAGGCGACGGCTCATCCTTCGCAGGCGAGCCACTGACGAACCGGCCCGCTCGATGCTGCAAGACAGCCGAGGGCTGGGAATAGTTTCTGGAGCAACGCATGGAAGTAGCGATCAAGAACCGAGGACGAGACCAAACGACCATGGGGCCAACCAAAGTTCGTAACTGCGCTCGCAAGCAGACCGAACATTTCCGGTCGAAGAGTTATCCTTTTGACGCCGCGCTATTGAGAGCGACAGAGGACGCGCAGCAGTTGCGCCGCAATGTCTCCCACCTGGTCGAACAAGGCGAGGGAATTGCTAGTGAAACCATTTTCCAGACGTTGCTTTCCGATGCCAACCGGGAGCTCGCCAGCTTGCTGCAAGACGTGCGCAAGGTGCAAGACGACCCGCTGCTCGAGGACGGGCAGCTCGGGCGGATGAAAAAACTGATGCTGCGAGCCGTGCAGTGCGCCGCAAAGCAATACCTGTTGCAGGCGGAGTTGGGCAACCTGGCGCTAACCGACGAATTAACGGGCTTGTGCAACCGCCGCGGATTCATGGCCATTGCAGAACGCCAGTTGAGGATCGGCCGCCGCACCGGACGGGGAATACTCCTGTTTTTCCTGGACATTGACGGCATGAAGCATATCAACGATTCGTTTGGGCATGGCGAGGGAGACCTGACTCTGAAACGTACGGCCAAGGCCCTGAAAATGACCTTTCGGGATTCCGACGTAATCGCCAGGCTGGGTGGAGACGAATTTGCTGTGCTGGCGATCGAGGCCTCAGACAACAGCGAAGCGGCCATTCGGGCCCGGCTGGCCGAGGATCTGAAATCCGTGAGCGCGGGAGAGACGCGCTATGGGATCAATCTAAGCCTGGGTGCGGTACGAATCAATATCTGCAGCAATGCTTCGATTGGAGAGTGGATGGTTCGCGCGGATCAGGCTATGTACGAGCAGAAGAGGCGCCGGTTGAGCCGTCTCCACGAACCGGCAGTCATGCTTCAGACAATCCAGGTGCCATGACTTGCGAGGAAATATTGTGGTTTAGCTTCGCGCAATTTAATTCGGTTCTTTAGCGCCGTCCAGCCCGGTGCAGCGATTCCGAAGGCAGTTTGGAAGGTGAGTCACCAAATGCCGATGCGGTCTGGACGACTTGAAAGAAGAACCCGGCTGGCCGTTCCGATAAGGATCTCCAGTCTCAAGGAGCCGTCTGCTGGCGAACGGTCTACTACCGAGAACATCTGCTCTCTGGGGATACGTGTGCTGGTGCGACACGCCAGGAAGCTGAACGAGCGGCTGTTGATCAAGTCTGCCGATGGAGAACTGCAGACCGACGCACGCGTTGTGTATTGCGAACGCCTCCTGGACGGCCGGTTCGCCCTGGGATTGGAATTCCACGGAGAGGTCACTAGCTGGCTCAAAAAGTCCATGGGATATGGAGACTGAGCACCGGCGCAGAAAGATTGAACCCTCAACCCGCATCGCAGCTCTGGCTCAGATGGAAAGCGTAACTCGCAACGTCCAAACTCATTTCCCCAAGATTAAATTGGCTTGAATCCGCCTGTTTGGAAAATGGACTGTGGTCCTTTGAGTTGCGTGCTTGCTTCCCAAAGGACCACAACTTCATGAGTGAAAAACCTGGCTGATCCTATTGCTCGAAGATTAGTACCGCTGGGTTCGAGTCACTTGCCGACACCACTACAAACTTAGTGGGCGACACCACGTAGACGATCGCGCTGCTGCCGCCAACACTCCCCGTAAAAGTTCCTCTCCCATTCGTTGGTGTGGATGAGATGGAGTAGGCGGAATTCACGTTGACGCCGGAGCTTGCGCCGCTCGGCGCGCCGATATCCTCGCTGCCGGTGATGCTGCCGGCCGGGCTGGCGCCGTTCGCCGTGAACTCGCCGGAGAAAATCGTCACGCCCAGCGTCATGGGCACGGTCGCCAAGCCGGCATACGAGCCGCTGAGCGCGCTATTGGTAAGCGATGTCCTGGTTTGCGGATCACCGAACCCGAACAAAACGGAACTGTCCGGGACAACGAAGAAAGCTTGCTCGGAGCTGACGAGGTAAGCAACCAGGTAGCTGCTGCCAAGGTTGATCGCGGTTCGGCCGTTGCTGGCGACGCTTGACGTTCCGGCAAGAGCGGCGACCGACGTAGGGACCCCACCGCAGTTCTGGTCATAGGTCAGGGAAAGAGCGCCGGTCCCGTTGCCTGTGAGCAACCCAGCGATCACATTGGGCGCGGCGCCAGTCTTGCTGCCGCAGCCGGAACCGACCCGCCCGGTCAGGTACATCACCATGCCGCCGTTCAGCGAGGCGTTAGAGAAACCTCCGAGCGGGGTTTGCTGCCGAAGGAACGCGCCGATCAGAAGAGGGGTCACCGGCGTGGGGGAGTCTGACTCCATCGCAACAATTTTCCCGGAGTTCACGACGTAAAAGACAAAATTAAGGTTTTGCGGAACTCCGCCTGCGAGTGGCGGGAGATTTAACATGCCCCGGCCATTGGAAGCATCGGTCACGATGTAGTTCGACGCGAAGACGTTCAACGTGGTGAATGTGCCGGACTGGTTGGCGTCAGCGGCGCCGCTGGTGAAAGTGCCCGCTCCGTTCGCCGTGATGCGGCCTGCGATAGCGGTGCGATTGTTCGAAGGGTCGAAGCCCGCAACGCCAAAAGCATAATCGCCGGCGATCTTTGCGGTACTGTACGCGGTCGTGTCCGCCTTTTCCATGGAGCCGGAGCCGACCGTTCCGTTGCCGCCCGACGCGTCAATCTCGACGAACTTCGCAATACCATTGGCCATCATCACAAAGGCCAGCTTGCCGCCGCCGGGAATATTCAAATTCATCACGCCGCGGTTATCGGCGCCGATCGAATAAGTCCCGGTGAACGCCTGGTCGATTAATTTCTCCGGCACACCGACGCCGTTGGTGTCCAGCAATCCATTCGTCAAATTTCCGGCGCCGTCCGACGTGAATCTGCCCACGGCGGCGAAAGGAGTTGAGCCACCACCGCCTCCGGTCGTCATCCCGTTGAACATAAAAGCGTAATCGCCTTTGAGCAGGGCGTTGTTCACCCCGATTGTGTTCTGTGCCCGGATCGTGGCGGCAAGAACCAACGCCAGGCACGCGATCCCCAGAATCTGCAACTTTCTCATCTTTCCTCTCCTCGTCTGTTGAGCGGTTTATTGAGCGGCCTACCGGACAATTCGTAACGAAGCGCCGGGGAGAGTGTTCTTTGGGCGAGGACACTCATCTCGTGAAATTGGCCCGCAGCGTGGCCGGGTTCACTCGGGTCGTCCAACCATTTCCTAGTTTTCAGCCACCTGCCGATCATCCGCCGCTATCGTATATATGCCTTTGTGGCGGACTGCGGGCAATCGGGTGAATACGGGAAAAACAAGGCAGGAATTGCCCGAACAGCGATAGGGGAGGAAAGGGAGGAAACCGGGGTTACTCTCACAGGCGAGCTTCGTAGATTTCCCTCAGCGTGCGCTGGGAAGAATCTTGGTATCTCTCTGGACCAACTTGCGCAGAATGGAAGGAATCCTTTCGAATTCGGCCGACTTGTCAAGAAACAGATTGGCGCCTGCGGTCAAACATTCCTCGCGATATTCGGGATAGGGATAGTTTGTACAGATAAGAACAAAAAGATCGGGCTGTTCCGCGCGAATGGCGCGGAGAACATCCAGGCCGCTGCCACCGGGCATGTGCAGATCGAGAATCAGCGCATCCGGCTTCATTTTCTGAATGCCGCTTACCGCGGCGGGCACATCGCCTGCTTGTCCCACGAGCCGCGCGCCGGGGACCTCTTCGAGAAGGCCCGCGAGGCGTTCCACGACAACCCTGGAGTCGTCAGCGATAAAGACTTTCATATTGCGTCCCTCATGAAGAGCGTTCGCCCAATTCGGAACCCAAGGGTGGAACCGAGAGGCAGAGCCCAATGACAGAGAATGACAAATCCGCGCGGAATTACATCGGGTGGAATCACGAATCTCATGTAGGACGATCTGAAGTGCAATTGACCGCGATTATCCTACGAGAAAAAACCGGCATCCAATCGGCAAAAGTCGTGGTGGCCAGGGTTCGCAGCCCCGTGCTTGCTCCCGGTTAGTCCACCAGTTGCGCTTCCAGCGCGTAGCGAATCAGATCCGCATTCGTCTTCATGCCGGTCTTCTCCAGAATCCGGCCGCGATACGTACTGACGGTCTTTACGCTGAGAGAAAGCTCCTCGGCCATTTCCTTCACTGTTTTTCCGGAAGCAAGCATCCGCAGAACCTGAAATTCGCGGTCGGAAAGAAGTTCGTGGAGCGGAAGATCGGCGCCTTTCCTGAGATCAACGGCCAGCTTTTCCGCCAGCGTGGCGCTTACATAGCGTCCGCCCCCGACGATTTTATTGATCGCGGTCTTCAGCTCATCCGGCACGCTGTCTTTCGTCAAGTAACCCGCCGCGCCGGCCTTCAGGGCCCGCCGCGCATATTGTTGCTCGGGATGCATGGTCAGGAGGAGCACCGGCGTCCCGGGGCGCAGGCGCCTCACGTCATCCAGGATGTCCAGCCCGCTTTTACCGGGCATGCTGATATCCAGGATGACCACATCCCAGACGTGCCGGCGTGCCAGCTCAACGGTTTCCGCTGCCGTTTTCGCCTCCCCAAAAGTCACCCGAGAGAAAGCTTCCGCCAATGTCTCTCGCAGCCCCCTGCGGAACATAGCGTGGTCGTCAGCGATCAAAATCCTCATGGCGCACGCTTTCTGCAGCGGTCGAGGGAGAAAGAGGAATCGTGAGCGTCATTGTCGTGCCCGAACCTGGCACTCCTTCCGTTTTGAATTCCCCGTTCAGCAAGAGCGCGCGTTCCTGCATTCCGACGAGGCCCAAGGATTTGCGCGCTTTCACCACCTCGGGATCGAACCCGGTGCCGTTGTCGAATACCTGGAAAACAATGTGATTGTCCTCTCGTTGCAATCGCGCCTCCACCCGCGTGGCGTGAGCATGGCGCGCCACATTGGTCAGCGACTCCTGAAAAATTCGAAAGATGGCCGTCGAACGATCGGTGTCGAGCGTCAGGGGCTCTGGCGGCAAAATAACGCTGCAATGAATCCCCGTACGGCTCTCGAACTCCTGCGCCTGTGCTTCGAGCGCGGCAGGCAGGCCGAGATCGTCCAGTGTTCTGGGGCGAAGCTCCGACGCGATCCGGCGCAGCGTGACAATCGTCCCATCCACCAATTGAATGGAAGAATCCACCTTGGCCCGAAGCGCGGTCTGTCGGCTGGTCAGCTTCCGGCCGATCAATGCCAGATCCATTTTGATCGCCGTGCAAGCCTGCCCGAGTTCATCGTGAATTTCACGCGCGATGTAGGTGCGTTCTTCCTCTCGCACACTCTGCAGCCGGGCCGCCAGTGCGCGGAGTTGATCGCGTGATTTTCTCAGCTCCTCTTCGGCGTGCTGACGCTCCGCAATCTCGGTACGCATCTCGTTGTTTACGCGGGTCAGAACGGCGGTCCGTTGTTCGACGCGAAGTTCCAGAAGCTCCTTGGCCCTGGTCAGCGCTTCCGCTCTCTCGCGATTCTCGGTCGTGTCCCGGGTGAGTTTCGCGAAGCCGATAAGATTTCCGTTCGAATCGCGCAGGGCCGTTACGACCACGTTGGCCCAAAACCTGGTGCCATCCTTGCGGACTCTCCAGCCCTCATCCTCGGTCCGTCCCAACCGGGCAGCCCGGGCGAGGATCTCGCGCGGTTTATTGTTCATCAGGTCTTCCTGCGGATAAAAGATGGAAAAGTGGTGGCCGATGATTTCGGCCGAGTTGTAACCTTTCAGACGCTGCGCACCGGCATTCCAGCTGACCACTTTGCCCTCGGAATCCAACTGGAAGATGGCATACTCCTGAACACCTTCGACCAGCAGCCGGAATCGCTCCTCGCTTTCCCGAAGCGTACGTTCCGCCTGAATGCGTTCGGTGACATCCTCAAAAGCCACGCCAAGGTAATTGCCCGAAAGCGGAAACGCCCGCACCGAGTAAACTCCAGCCCGGATGCTGTCGTCGCCATAGGCAATCTCTCCGAGGTCCCTCGCCTCTCCGGTCTGAACTATATCCAGCAACTGGCCAGGGAGCGGCGTTTCCATGAGCTTGGGAAAATCAGCAAGCGTTTTGCCCAGCAGCATTCGAGAGGCCGACATGGTGATTCCTGCGGCGGCGCGATTCGCATCCACGATTCGAAACGATTCGGCATCGGAAGGATCTTCCAATCGTAGAAGAGCTACGCCGACTGGCAGCTCCCTCAGAAGTTCCGGATATAAACCGAGAACGGTCTCGTTCGGCAGTGCGAAAGCCGAATGATCTTCCTGGAAATCCAAACCGGCCAACCTGCGGGTTTTCATAAAAACTCTCTTCAAAGATGTCAGGTGGCCGGAGTTTCGGGCGGGAAACGGCCCGAGGCGAGCTGGGACGCTCTAATTAACTATAGAGCAGATCGGATGCGGAAGCCCGGAAGGCTTCCAATCGGTACAGGTACAGCTGTACCGATGTAAGACTCTATGAAACCTGTCGAAACAATCGTCTGACACGAAAATCATTGTCCTGCCGACAGACCCAATACACCGCTCGAATTAAGCTCTCTCCCGTGGGCGCAACGTTGGAGCGAGTCTGCCTCTCGGCGCGGGCGCGTGCAGCTGAGAAATCCAGGTCATTTTCAGTTCTCAGCGGCCTGCCCCCTCCAAATTTCGTCAGCCTGTCCACCCCAGCCCCTTCGAGACGCAGGCCTCGAGCTGCCGGCGAACTTTTTTAGGGGAAATTCCAATGAACACCAGAATACAAAGTTCTTCGCTTGATTCCTATTTAGGGTTGCTGAAACATGCCGGAGCGGCGCTCATGGGCCTCTTGTTTGCCCTGGTGTGCTGCGGCAATCTAGCAGCGCAGCAAACGATCTGGCCGGGCACCACGGTGCCGTCGGCGATTGACAATGGCGCGAGCGGCCCGTTGGAACTAGGGGTTTCGTTCAAGTCGGATGTCAGCGGCACTATCACTGGCATTCGTTTTTACAAGAGCGCGGCCAACACCGGAGTCCATGTGGGACGCCTCTGGGGCCCCACCGGCGCTCTCCTCGCGTCCGTTACATTTACGGGGGAGACCGCTTCGGGCTGGCAGCAAGCCAACTTTTCCGCGCCCGTGGCCATCACCGCGAACAATGTCTACGTTGCTTCGTACGGGCTGGCGATCGGCCACTTCAGCGCCACCTGGAGTTATTTCACAAGCGCGGGATACAACCACGCGCCGTTGCATGCTGTTGGTACTCCGAACGGCGTGTATGGAACGTACGGCACGCATCCCGTGAACACGCACCAGGCGGCGAATTACTGGGTCGACGTGGTCTTCAAACCCACGTCCTCGACCGCGCCGGCAATCACTTCGCAGCCGGCGGGCAGAACAGTCATCGCGGGCCAAACCGCCTCATTCTCCGTGGTGGCATCCGGCGCAGCCCCTCTGAGCTATCAGTGGCTGAAAAACGGCACGGCAATCAGCGGCGCCACCTCATCCAGTTACACCACACCCACGACTACCAGCGCCGACAACGGATCTTTGTTTACAGTTGCGGTCAGCAACACCCTGGGTAAAGTTACCAGCAACGCCGCAACGCTCGCGGTCAATGCTTCCACCCTGACGCTCAGCGTGAGTCCAGCAAGCTTGAGCTTCGGAAGTATTGACACGGGTACCGCCAGCACCCTTGGCGTAACGCTGAAGAACTCCGGCAATTCCAGCGTTACGATTTCGGGCGTCACCGCTTCGGGTGCGGGCTTCAGCGCCAGCAATGTATCTTCCGGCACAGTTCTGGCTCCCGGGCAATCCGCTGGCTTAAACGTGACTTTTGCTCCGACGTCAACGGGAGGTGTGACGGGCGGTGTGACGGTCGTCAGCAACGCTACTAACTCCCCAGCGACCATTTCCATGAGCGGCACCGGCGTACAATCGAATTTCAGCACGTGGGTGGCGCCAAGCTTGATCAGAGTTGGAAAGACGGACGCGCCTGGAACGCTTTCTTCCATCGCGCTCTCTGGAGCGCGCGGGGAAACCGTGGACACGCAGGTTGTGGTGCAAGGTCCGGCCGGCGGCTTGTCCAACATCAACGTGAGCGCGACCGCTCTCACCGGCCCCGGCGGCGTCACCATCGCCGCGTCGAATGTGACGCTCTATCGCGAATACTACCTCTCCGTCACCGGCACCGCGAGCTACGGCGGCGGCAGCAATCCACCGCTCGGCTCCGGCACTTATGCCGAACCGCTGATTCCGTTTAACGATCCGGAAACCGGCGCCGCATTGTGCGGAAGCTCGGCGACTCTCAAAGCCTGCAACGCAAGCGTCAGCGCAGGGCAGAATCAGCCTTACTGGATTGATATTTCCATTCCTCACGGCGTGGCCAACAGCCCGGCAGGAACCTACAGCGGCAGCGTCACGATCACTTCCTCTCAGGGAAACTCGACGATTCCGATCTCGTTGACGGTATGGAACTTTGAATTGCCTATGCAGCCATCGGAGCTTTCTCTCTGGACACTCTGGCCGCCGGCATCGGGAAATACCACCACCACACTGGCGCGCGCCTTGATGCGCAACAAAGTGATGAGCTGGTACGACGTGGCGGGCAACGCCTCTTCCGACGTGTCCACCATGGGGCTGAATCGCTCCGGCCTGGACAACTACTACTACATCGGCATCCAGTGCAACGGAGGCTACAGCAGCATTCCCACGACCAGTCAGATCAATTCCGCCGCGGCGAATTTCCCCGCCGGACTCGGCCTTGATTTCTACATGGCCGATGAACTGAATGGCTGCAACGGCGACTACTCCGACATCCGAACTCTCGGCGCAAATGCGCATGCGGCAAATCGCAGCGTGAAAACGATGATGACCCTCAACGCGACGGACCCGAATCTGTACGGCTCTGTTGATCATTGGGTGCTGCTCGATTCCATGCAAAAGTGGCCTGCCCTGCCGTTCACCGCGGGCGGCGACCTCTGGAGCTACACGAGCTGCAACGCCGGCTACGGCAACACTCCGGAGTGGATGGTCGACTATCCCCCAATCAACGAACGCATCCAGTCGGGCTTCCTCAACTTCACGCAGGGCGCGACCGGGCTGCTCTACTATCGCGCTGACGGCTGGACCGCCGGCAACGCCATCGGCAGCTGGAACAACGTGGACACAACCGCATGTGGCGGCGGCTTGGGCCGGCCTGGCGACGGAATCTTCCTCTATCCACCGGCGCCGATCGCCTCGACCGAGTCCGCACCCGGCATCCGCCTGAAGGCCATCCGAGACGGCGTTCAAGACTACGAATACGCCCAGATCCTCAAGAACCTCGGACAACTCGGCGTAGTGGACTCCACTCTCGTTCCGATTGCCACCGGTTGGAGCAATTGGAGCCATGACCCGAACGCGCTAGAAAACGCCCGTACCCAACTGGGTCAACTCCTTCACCGGCTGGCTCCTTGATCAACGCGGGATGAATCGCCTTCTGTCAACTTGAACCTGACGGAAGCCCTTCATGAGTCGGGTCGAAGGGTCTGTGGGGCACCTTTTCTAAAGGAGAGGGAGCATCACAGACTCCAAGGCCCGATTCGTATTTTTAGGAACGGCGACGGACGCCGTAAATGCTCAGGCCAGATCAAGCTAAGCGGAAATTGCCGAACCAGCGCGGCGGCTGCTTTGAGCCGGGGAACTCACTTGCGCGCTGGGCGTGCAAGCTGCGGGCAGATGCGGCTTTCGTTTCGCGGTTGAATGGGACTGGAACTCCTCGGCCAGCCGGCCCATAGTCAAACACCGCACGTCTCCATTCCGCACTAAAACACCAAGCTCTTCGAGAAAGCGCGCCACGACATTTTCCACTCGCGGCCACTCCGCATAAAGATTTTCCGGATGAAACCACACGTGGAAAACTCCACGGCTCAAGCGCACGTGCTCCAGCCCTTTTCTCAATCGCCGCAACCGGCTCGAATCCGGAATAAACTTGCGCCATCCGGCCGCATAGCGAATCAGAAGCGAACCGGGAATAGAAACAATTCCGTCCTTAAGCGATGGCTCGATCATGCACGGAGAACTTCCCGCAAAATCCGCCCAGATCATGCTGAGGGAATTGAGCATGCCGTTTGAAAACCGCATTGGCAGTCGATCCACATCCCTAAAACAAGTGAATCCCGCGTCGCGAAGTTCCTCAAGGTACGCCACGGAATTGCGCGGAAACACGAACGAAGATTTCGGGATTCCAAGGTCCTTCGCGATCTGCGCGCAATGCCGATACTCGGCGATGGCGCGTTCCCGCGTCATGCCGCGCTCTCCAAATGGGACGTGCGAAAACGAATGGAAACCGATTTCCTGCTCCGGGGATGCTTTGCGAATCATCTCCACCAGGCTTGCACCGAACCATTCGGGGTGAGTCTGTTCATCGCCCTCTTTCGGAATATAGCTGAACCAGGGCTTTGCGAAGTGCGGATAGCGGACATCCGGCAAGCCGGAGACGTCCGGCAAGGACCGGCGCATCATCGCTCCGACAATAGCCCAGGTCGCGGAAATACCATTGCGCGTAAGATGCCGCAGCAAATTCGGCGCGCCGACGTCGTGGGTCCAGCGGCCCATCTTGAGCAGTTCGTCGCCATAGGAAAGATCGAAGCTCCCCCAACTGAGCTCCAGATCCAGGCTGATGACCACGGTCGGGCGAGTCATTTAACCTCCATTCTTGATCGCGGGAACTGCGCGGGCAATCCGCCAATTGTGTTTCCGGAACGCGCGCTGCGCCTGGCAGAAAGCCCGATTCGCCGAACGTTCCTTGCCCCGGGGTTCGCGGCGAGGGATTTTGTAGTGCATCGCTTGGGAAAGTTTTGCATTCGGGTAGGGCTGGCGGCACATGGCGGCTTTCCTTTCTGGGCGGCATCGGGCCAGGTATCTGGCTTTGCGCTCAATTCTTGACGGGACATCTTCGCGCAGCCGCGGCATTTCTTCGCAGGCTAGCGTAGGTGTTGTAAATATGTTTGAAGGCGAAGATGGGCAGATCCATCAGTCCGGGCAACGGATCATCCGCCGCGACCAGCGCAAATTGCAGCGGGCCGCGCAAAGACTGCAGATACTCGCGCAAATTCAGCCGGCCGCGGAGTATCTCCTCGAACGCGGCCGGAACATCCGTGCTCATGCGGACCCATCGCACGCCCGCGGGCGCCCGCTGCTCTCCCACCGGTATTCCCTGCATCATTTTCCAGAGCAGATAAGGAAAATCCATCCCAACGCGGCCGCCGAGAGGTGACCACGTCCAAAGCCTGGGGTTGATATCGAGCAATTTGAATCGTCCATCGCGGAGATCGAATTTGTATTCCACCTCCACAATTCCGGTGTACCCGATGGCGGCCAGCAATCGCTGCGAAGGCGCGACGATCTCCGGAACATCCATCGTCTCGACAAACGAGCTCGAGTACCCGAAATCAATCGGGTACTGTCTGGTGCGGCGCGCCGTCAGATACGCAATTGTTTTGCCGTCGCCGCAGAGCGCCGCAAACGAAAATTGCGACCCGCCACTGCCGGGGATCATTTCCTGGACGAGGATCAAATCCGCGGGCATCAGCGCCCGGGCCTCGCGATACTTTGCCAGCAGTTCTTTGTGATCTGTCACGCGCCACGCCTTGTCCTCGGTAAGGCGGTTGATGGATGAATGGGTGGCCGGTTTCAGAATCGCGGGGAATTCACAGTTCACGCCCTCCAGGTCGGCGTCCGTGCGGGGATAAAAGGTAGCCGGGTAGTCGACGTGTTGGTCGGCCGCCAACTGGTAAGTTAGCCGCTTGTCGTAAGCCCAGCGCAAAACGTTCCAGGTCGGAGCCGAAACGCGAAATCGCCGCGAGAGCTTGGAGTGGAACCGCGAGAGCAACGCGGCCGATTCATCGCTGGTGGGAAAAAGCACCCACTGGTCGAGATTATTGCGCGCGGCGACATCCAACAGGTATTCGACCTGCGATTCATCGTCTCCGTTTGGCCACGGTAAAGTCCGGCGCGTGTAACGGGAGAAGCTGGCCAGCCGGATGTTGGGTGGGGACACCACCCAAACCTGCACGTCGTGGCGGCCGAGACTCCTCGCGATTGAAAGGCCGTTGAGGTTTCCGCCAAGAACCAAGGCGCCTGTCGTTTTATTCATGAGTGGGCTTTCCTTCGAAGCGCAATGTGCCGGACGACTTTTATCGAAAGTGGATTAATCATGCGGGCGCGACAGTTCCAGCCCAGCCACCAGCGGTTCGCCGACTCGCGCGCGATTGCCGGCCGCCTTGCGGGCGACGAATTGCATCAGCGCACATGAAGAATAATGCGTGCCGACGACGAATTGCATCAGCGGGCCGAAGCTCCACACGGCCGGCGCTCCCAGAATGTGCAATCCCGGGAAGGATGTTTCGAATCCCTCGGTGAGTCGCGGGTACCCCTGGTGGCGGCTGATAGAACCCGCAAGTTTGGGAGCGAGGAAATTGTATTTGGAAACGTCCACGCGATATCCGGTCCCCAGGAAAACGTGGTCGAAGTCTCTCTCGCTTCCGTCATCGAGGCGCACTTTGACGCTCGCGCCCTTTGATGTCGCGGATACAGCACTGCGCCCAAGGTGCATCGGCACATCTTTGAGCCGCTCCACGAGCCACCGGGCTCCGGCTGGCCGGATCGATCTCTTCCGGAGCCAGTCCTGAATCGGCCGCGAGAAACGCCGCACCAGGTCCGGCCGCGCCACGATCTGGCTGATGCCTGCGGGACCCACGTCCGTAGGTGCGTAGAGAAGTTTAGAGATCGAGGGCCCGAAGCCACGGTGAATCGTCCGCGACACAACTCCGCCCAGCCAGCGAATCTGGCGAGCCCGCGCGATGATCTCGACGCTGGCGCCGGCTTCGTGCAGCAGCGCCGCGGATTCCAGCGCGCTCTGGCCGCCTCCAACTACCAGCACTTCTTTCCCGGCGAACCGTTCGAAATCAATGTGTTCTGAAGTATGCGTCGCCAGCGAAGAGGGCAGGTTATCGAATTCCGGCGGACGCCAGGTAAACGAAGAAATACCGGCGGCGATCACCACACGGTTCGCCAGCACCGACTCGCCATCTGCGAGAATGAGCCGGAATCCTCGGGTTCCGGGTTCGACACAAACAATCTTTCTCTGGTCCAGGTCCGGAACGGAGTGCTGCTGATGCCACAGTCCGTAGTTCACGAACCGGTCGAGCGGAACCGGGCTTGAGAAGTGATTGCCGCTTTGCTTCCGGAAGATATCCAGAGTTAGCGACTGGTTTGGATCGGCGATATGGCTGGCCTCCCAACCAGATCGCAGCAACATGCCCTTCGGCATATTGCGCTGCCAGAAATCCATGGGTTCGCCGAACGTGTGCACGTCCAGGCCCTTGATTGTACGCAAGTGAGCCGACGCGGAAATTCCATACGGCCCGGCCCCGATAATCGCTATGTCACACCCAGTCATTGTTCGCTCCTGTCAGAAATGAAGTTTGGTAATTCCTGCAACGATCTTCGTGGTCTTGGGGAAATTTTTCGAAAAATCCGGAATCAGCCGGGCAAGAAAAATCGCTAGGGATGCCGAAGCTGGTGGAGTTGCTGCCCGAATTTCTGCCGGACACTCTCCAGGTCTCCGGGGTCGTGGCTCCATCTGGTCCAACTCGCGGCAATCGGCTTAAGAACGAAGTCCACGTATGAGGCTTGGCCCTGATTTTTGAGCAGCTGCGCGTATTCGTAGTCTTGGATGCCGTCGCGGATGGCTTTCAAGCGTATGCCGGGAGCAGGTTCACTGGACGCGATCGGACCCGGCGGGTAAAGGAAAATCCCGTCGCCTGGCCTGCCGAGACCGCCGCCGCAGGCATTCGTATCCAGATTGTTCCAGCTCCCGATGGAGTTTCCGGCGGTCCACCCGTCGGCGCGATAGTAGAGAATCCCAGTGGCGCCCTGTGTCCAGTTGAGGAATCCCGCCTGGATGCGCTCGTTGATCAGCGGATAGTCCACCAACCATTCCGGGGTGTTACCGTAGCCGGTATTGCAACTTGTATAGCTCCAGAGGTCGCCTCCGCCTGCAAATGGCAACGCGGGCCACTTTTCCGCGGCAACAAGCAGCACCCAGTGGTCAATGACGCTGCGCCCGTGGCCATCATCGAAAAGTTTCGAATCGGGCGTGTTCACAGTGAGTATGGTCTTCACTGTGCGCTGAGCTGCATGCACGTGAGCAGCAATGGTTTTCAGCTCCGCGTAACCCTCGGGACAATCGTTCAGCTCGTCTCCGACATAAAGATCCAGTGCCAGGGATTCAGGAAACTTTGCGGCCGCGGCATCAATGTCATTGCTGGTCGGAATGCTGCTGCGCGAGCCGTTGCACTTGACCTGGAAATGCTGGTAGCCGTCGATGCCGGAACGGTTCAGCCCGGCACTCGATTTGTCCGACGACGCATCTGCGGCGTCATCGAACCAGCTCATCACCTTGTTGCGCATCAGCGCCCGAGCCACGCTGGTAATCGTATTCCCCGCCGCCGGAGGCCAGAGCGTCCATAGAGAAAGTTCCGAAGGCTGTGTGGGCAGTTCGAAGTTCCATACCGTCAGCGCGACCGGGATGGTCACCGTGCCCTGAGTGGAGGTGACGCGAATATTGCCGGTGTAGCTGTCCGAGGGAGTGGCCGTGGTTCCATGCGGAATGGAAATATCGATCCAGTACGGCTGATTCTCCCCCGCAAGGATGCTCGCGTCACAGGCCCTGAGCGCGGCCGCAATCTTGCACAAGGGCGCGCCGGTTTCCGGATCATTGAACGGGATAAGCGGCTCAGGATAAGTCCCCGAACCAAGCGGCGGATTGCTTCCACCGCCGTAGTTCGCCGTGCCGGTGACGGTCACGTAGTATTCGCGGTACAGCGTTATGTTTGACGCCGGAATCGTCCCGGCGCCGGGAGCGGTAAGATCCGAGGCGGTCACATTCACATTGGTCAGGCCGGTGGGAGGCGCATGCACGATGATCTGTGTGTCCACAATTTCCCCCCGCGCCCCGGACAGATCGATGGAAGATACCATCCCCGGCGCCTCCGTCTTCCCTACCCGGACCAGACCCGATGCCGCCCAAACCGGAAACGCCGGAGCCGATGACTTGTTTGCCTTTATGATGATCACAACGAGCACCAACACTGCAGCTACGAGAAGATGCACTCTGCCACTTTGAAAAATCACTTCTCCGGAGCTTCCTCTCCGCGAAAACAAATTTAGTTTTGCACTCATGAGCGATATTTCCCGGCGCCTAACTTCCGTGCTGGGGAAGGACGGAGGAATGAGGTGTTTCTCTTCCTTGCAAAACTTCCAGATATTCCCCGCGCAATGCAGCCCAAATCAACTCTTGCCTGAATTTGCGTTGCACTTGCTCATAGCCTGCGAGCGCGAGTTTCCGGGCCAGCGCTTTGTCTTCGATAAGTCTGCCGATTGCTTCCGCGAGCGCGGACGCATCCCCCACGGGAAAAAGCAGGCCGGTCTCGCCATCCACCAGCAGATCTACGATGCCGGTCGCCGCTGCTCCGATCACCGGCTTGCCCGCCGCGTGCCCTTCCAGAACGACTGTTGGCAACCCCTCGCGGTGGCTCGGCAGAACCAGAACATCGGCGACTGCATAGTAAGGAGCGGGGTCGTTTACAGGCCCGGCCAGAATCACGCGCTCATGGGATTCGAGGCGTTTGCGAATGTCCGCGGGAAGCGGATCGCCGTCCTCAAAGCTTCCCACCAAAAGCAGGCGAAACTTCGGGAATCGGCCCTCAAGCTGCAAAAATGCTTTGAGAAGTTCGGCAATGCCTTTGTCGCACGTCAAACGTCCGACAAAGAGAGCCACCGGTGCATCGGCGGGAATTCCAAACTGGTGTCGCAACTCGGACGCGCGCCTCATCCGTTCGGGTGTCGGCGCGAAACGCGCGACATCCACACCATTGCAGCTTCCAGCCCCGAATATCAGCGCCTGCTCGCGACCCACGAGTCCGCTCGCGATGGCCTTCTCTCGCACGCTGTGGCTGACGCACACGACGCGATGCGCAAAACGGCATGCCAGGCGTTCGACAAAGATCAGGAGTTTGCGCCTCAAACCAGTGGTAGTTTCAAAGCGCAGTCCGTGAAGCGTGTAAAAGCGGCAAGGAACGCGAGTCAGCCAGGCCGCAAAACCGCCAAGAAGCCCGGCCTTCGGTGTGCCGACATTGGTGACCGTGGGACGCAGCGTCCGCAAAATGCTCCACAAATGCCAGGCGGATCGAATGTCCCGCACGGGAGAAATTTCCCGTTCCATGGGAACTTCCAGCACCCGGACGCCGTCAGGTCGGGCCACTTCCCACTCGCCGGAACGTTTTTCAGGGCAGAGCACAGTCACGTCAAAACCCGAGTTCTGGAAATATTCCGGCTGACCCTGCAGGAATCCAAGGGCAATGGACGAGTTCACCGCAATGACCAGGCGCGGCCGATTCGAATTTATTTTCATGTTTTCGCTGTCAACAGCGGATTCACCGGGCAAACTGCGAAAGTCCCGCCGCCGGCACTTCCTGTTGTGGACGAGCCGCGAATTCCGCGTAAATCCTCTGATATCTTTCGACGATCGCGGGCAAAGCGAAATGGCGTTGCACCCGGTCCCTGGCCGCGATCCCGAGCCGCCGCCGCACCGCGGGTCCGGCGCCAATCAAAGCCCGCCAGGCTTCGGCCAACGCATGCGGATCTTCCGGTGCGACAACGCTGCCGGTGTTTTCTACGATGAGCGAAGAGTCTCCCACGTCGGTAACGACGCAAGGCGTCCCGCAAGCCATCGCCTCGCCGACCACAATCGGAAACGCTTCGCTGCGCGAGGCCGTGGTGGCTATATCCATTCCCGAAAAGAGCCGGGAAATATCCTGGCGCAATCCCAACAGGTGGCAGCGTTCGCGTATCCCCGCGGAATGGATCCACCCCGCCAACTGCGCGTTTTCCCAGGTAATCCCCATCCCGAACAGCAGGAAGTGAACCTCTGGCATCAGTTTGTGCAAGCGCTCGGCGGCCCGGATGAAATTGCGGTGATCCTTGTGGGGATGAAACCGGGCCCCGATTCCGATCACAATGGCGTCGGCCGGAATGCCGAGCTCCCGGCGCAAAGATTCGCGGGCCGTGGGGTCGGGCTTCACTTGATCCACATCGAAGCCGTTGGGAATCACTTCCAGTTTATCGGCAGCGTAGCTGAGCTTCTTGTGCGTGCGCAGCGACGCTTCTGAGCAAAATACGATTCGCGCTGCAAACTTTCGCGACAACAGGGCGCAGGCGCGATTCACCAGCATGGTCCGCCGCTTGTCCACGCGAGGGTCATATGCATTGTGGTGGATCGCCCAAACCACGGGCACGTCGCCCGCCAGGCGCGCGGCAAGGCTGCCAATCAGGTTCGCGTGATACATCCAGGTGTGAATTACGTTCGGTTTCGATTCGCGAATCCACTCGGCCAGGCGCATCACCAGCAGCGGATTCGGAATGGACTTTTCCATGCCGAGTGTGCGCACGCGCACGCCGATCGAATGCATCTTCTCGGCCAGGTCCAGGATCCCGGTCAGCGAAACGATTTCATTTTCAAACCGCGTCCCGTCCATTCCGGCGGCGATCCGGCACAACATGTTTTCCGCCCCCGCGGGGCCGAGCGTCGTGATGATGTGCATCACCTTGATCATGTTCGTCTTCATCCCTCTCCCAGAACCTTCATCGTTGGTGGCTTCCCATTCCCTCTTCGACTGGAATCACGGGCCCCCGAAACATACTCCGCACATTCCGGAGTTGTGAAGGCGCCAGGAGATCCTCATACACTTCCTCGTAGGCCCGGACCATATTCGACACGTCGTAGTTTTTTCTTGCGCGGCTGGCAGCGGCCGCTCCCATTGAGCCCCGCACGGCGTCATATTTGAGGAGAGTGTTCATTGACTTGGCGAGCCCCTGAAGATCTCCCGGGGCCACCAGGAATCCTTCTTTCCCCGCTTCGAACAGATTCGGCACCCCGCCCGCCGCAGTGCTTAGAATTGGCAGGCCGGATGCCATGGCCTCAAGAACAGATAGCGGGTTGCCCTCATAGTCCGAGCTAAGAACAAACGCGTCCATTGCACCCAGGATGTCAGGAATATCGCTGCGCAGCCCGAGAAAATGAACCTTACCCGCCAGGTTAAGCTGCCTCCCCTGCTCTTCCAGATCCGCCTGCAACTCTCCCTCTCCCACCAGCACCAGATGCGCGCGAGGGTCGGATGCCGGGCCCTGGGCGAACGATTTCAGCAGTAACGCCTGATTCTTCTGCGGAGCGAACCGCGCCACGCACACAAAAAGCACGTCGCTGTCCTTGAATCCCTCCTTCGCCCGCCAGTCTTTCCGGGAAGTCTGGGGGTTCCCGTAAAGGTCCGTGGGAATACAATTCGAAATCACGCGGCAGCGGTGAATTCCATAGAGGCTCTCGATACTGGCCGCCACTTCCTCCGCAACCGCAACCGGCTTTACTCCGTGAGTAAGCGCATATCTCTGAATCAGGCGCGCCCGCGTTTCAATCTCGCGTTCCGCAAGATTGTGCACGGTATGCACCATTGCCGTGCGTTTCATCAGCAGCATGGAAGGCAGCGCATAGCGAAGCACATGCAGGTGCGTGTGGATCACATCCGGCTCGTACTCCTTCAGAACACTGTCCAGCCGGCTGTACACGCGGTAATCGAATCCTGGATGCTTGCCCAGATAGCGAGCTTCTATGCCCGCATCCTCCAGCATGTGGTCGAGGTCGCATCCCACGCGCCCCGAGAAGGAAATGAGCCGCGTTTCGTATCGCCGACGGTTCAATCCCCTTGCGAGATGAACGGCAACGCGCTCGGCGCCGCCGGGACTCAGCAGGGGAACGATTTGGACTACCTTGACTTTGTTCATGATTTCAATTCGCCCGTCTGGACCAGGAAATTGTTCAGGAGAAAATCGGCCATGCGGGCTTCCGTGCGGAAATTCCAAGTCCCATAATTCGGGCGGAATTGGGAGCTGCTCTCTCTGGCGGGTGGGCGAACGCCCGCGCATCGCGGTGCATCTGAGCGATGCTTCCGCATTGCGCCATCAAGAGCCCGAAGAAAAACCAGGTTGGTTTGCGCATTTCCCAGGTCAGGCTGGAGACGCCGACCACCCAAACCGCGAGCGACACAATCCACAGCCGCTGCGGGAAAGGCGGCATGCCCCTGAGCGACACCGCCAGGGCGCCCAGCATGCCGCAAAACACCGCGAAGCCCAGCACGCCTTGTTCGACGAGCACCGACAAAAAAGTATTATGCGCGGGCGGCGCGGGATCTGCTTCACCCATGCGAATGGGCTCTGCCAGTTCGCGGCTGACGATGACGCGAAACGCATTCGCTCCAATGCCCACGAAGGGATGCGCGCGGAAAATCTCCCAACCCGCTTTCCAGATGATCGTGCGGCCGGTGAACGTCCCTTGCTCGAATTCTGTGGGCACCGTTGCCAGGCGTTCCCACGATGTTTCGGGAACAAAGAAAACAATGCCCCCGATGAGCAGAATCACGGTCAGCACCAGCGCCACTCTCTGTCGCCCGCCCAGGCGCGCTTGCGTCAGCGGAACAATCGCGAGCGCCACGACGGTTGCCAGCGTGGCTCCTCTCGAGGCCGTCAGCAAAATGGTCGTTCCCGCAAGGATCAAGTGCACCCTGTAGACCCACACCATCCGCCCGTGATTCTGAATCAGCAGGTAGTAGGACATCGGGATGCTCAGCGCCATGATCAGCCCCAAGTCATTGGCATCTAATTTCGCGCCGGCATAGCGTTGGTAGACCGATTCTTGGTGAGAAAGAAAAAGGTAGAAGGTGTCTATCCCGGAGACGAAGGTTCCGAAAACATAGGCCCGCATCAGATGCATCTGCTCCTCTACACCCGGGGCCAATTCCCAGATGAGCCACACCATTGTGAGCAGTTGGACGTAGGAGAATGCTTCGATGAGCGTCCCTTCCGGATACAGGCTCCACAAGTAGCTCAGCACCGCCAGCAGGACGAACAGCGCCATGACGATGTGGCCGAGTGCTGGCCGCCTTACTCTCCCGCGTTCGACGACCGCCAGCACTCCCAGCCCCAGGGTCACCATCCCGATCAGTCGCACGCTGGTGCCGAATCCCGAAATCGTGATGGCGTCTTCCCACGGCATCGCGAACACCAGCAGCCACAGCGATCCAAACGCAATTTTGCCCAGCGTCGAAAGCTGTTCTGTCCCGGTAAAGAGCCGATTGAATCTGCAGCTGAGGGAATGGCCGGAGGCCCTCTGACGGCGTGCACTGCGCCCTGACGCTCGCCTCTGCCCTGGTGCAACCCTTGGCAGCGTTTCCGGAATGATCAAGCCCTGATGTCCCGGAAATGCGCGGCTGTGATCTTGCTCCGTCACGAGTCACTCTCTCCGAACTTCAAACTGATTCTCATGCCTGGCATCAGGCTGCTTCAAAAGTTTCCGCTTGCACACTCGTCTTCGTTCGCATGCCCGCGGCCAGAATCGCTGCACTCACCACAAGCTGCACGATTGCGGCGATTAGCATCGCCAGGATCGCGCCAAGCAAGCCCTTGTCGGCCACCAGCCAGTAGCACGCCGCCACCAGGCTGACGTTCGCCAAAATATTCAGGTACACCTGTGAGTGATAAAAACCGGCTGCGGTCATTCCAAATCCCAAAAATTGCGCCATAAACAGAACGGCTCCGGCCGCCATGATCCAGGGGAGAAGGTCCGCCCGCTCCGCGTACTCCGGCCGGAAAAGCAGGGCGAGAATCTCGCGCCCCGCGAATTTGGAAATGAGCATGCCGCAAACCCCAAGACCTGCGCCACAAGTGAGCAGCACCACGAGCAGCGAGCCGAAGGCCGCGATATTTCCGGCTGCATAGGCTCTGGACAAGCGGGTGAACGCAGACTGCCCGAGTGAGACAACCGCCATGTTTCCCACCGAGATCGTCAATCCGAGCGCGGAGAAGATGCCCAGGTCGCGTTCTCCAATTCCATGCTTGATGAAGAAACTGGGAATGCTGGAGTTCAGCGTGGTCAACATCACCACGATTCCCAGCGGAAGGCTGCGCCACAGCAGTTGGCGTTGCTCCCTTGCGTTGAATCTCGGCGCCAGCTCCCCGTTCAGCAAATACCATTCGGTGCGCGAACGCAGAAGGTGCGTCCGTTCCCGAGTGTCGTACCCAAACAGCACGATCGCGCGGGCCGCTGCGACGCCGGCGATTCCCCAGACCACACTCTTCGTGATGTAAGTAACCGCCGCCAGCGCCAGCACGGATAGCACCGCTCGCGCCATCAACGATTTGGAAATCTCGGCCATTCTGTCGTGCAGCTGCAGCCGCGCATAGTACACATCGCTGATCGTTTCGATTCCGTAGCCCACGCCCACCATCAAAACCACTTCCGTCAGCTCCCAGTCGTATCGCAGCAGCCGCGTGATGCAGAAAATAGCTGTGAATGCTGCGAAAGTCGTGAGCAGGCGGAGACTCAGGTACTGGCCAAACTGGGCGCGGTCGCGCCCGCTCGAGTTCATCACCGACCGCAGCTGCATGTTCGCCAGCATCATCAGGGGGTAAACCAGCGCGAGGCCGAGCGCGTATTGCCCGACGAGCTCAGGCCTCACCAACTTCGTCAGCAGCGTCAGAGTCGCGAACTGGCCCGCGGCATAGATGGCGTTCCCCACAAACGTCCAACTGAAATCCGAGGCCAGCGAGGAACGCTCGCCTTGCTCCGGGGTGAATACATTGGGAGCTTCAGTGCTCATGGGCCCGGCTTTCTTTTCTTTTTCTGCTTGCCGCGGAATTCATCTTCACTCTCTGCCGCAAATTCACGTGTCCTGCCAACCCCTACTTTTGCGCCGCCAGTGTTTCGTGCGCTCTCACCTTTTCGCGAAGATCCTTTGCCAGCGCCGAGGTAAAAATCACTGCCCCATCCGGATTCAGGTGCATCCCGTCCGGCTGGTAAAATTTCGCCGTAAGGCCCGCCGGATCGACCGGCACGGAAACTTCCACACCCGCGGCCTGCGCCGCTGCAGCCATCCGACTGACTGGGTCCTCAGAATCCAAGGTCGGCGGCACCACCAGAATCAGCCTGGCGCCGTTCGCTTCGCACAATTCCCGCAACCTTTGCAGCCGCGGGACCGACATCTCCGCGAATTCCCTGCCTTCTGGCACGGCGGGTCTCTGATTCACGAGCGAAAAAAGATTTTCCAGATGTGGAACCATGTGATTCAGAACCTGCATTCGAATTGCGCTGCGCGTATCCCAGAATGTGCTCGAATGCGCCAGCAGCAGATTGCTGGTTGCGGTGCGATCCAATTGCAGGTCGGAAGCTACGGCGAGCGTGTCTCGCGCATTAAAAAACAGCATTGGCGCGTAATCCTGCCGCACGCCATTCTCCAGAAAATAGTTCACGCCGACGCCGAGGACCACCACCTGTGGCCGGGCTCCGCGAAGAAATAGCCCGTGCAGCGCGTACAGCCAGTCGTAGTAGCCCGTTGCCTCGAGGAAGATGGGGTAAATCCGCATCCTGGAGGAAGTCATCTCCTCGAGGCGGTCGAGTTGCACCCCGTGCAGCAGCAGCGAATTGCCGACCATCAGCACGCTCGTCGGTTCACCGGCGCCGGCGGGTCGTATCACCAGCGCTTCGCCGTACTGCCGTGAAATCCGCGCGTAGGTGGCCGAACGATGGTTTAGCAAATAAACCGACGCAATCTCGAACATCAGTATCAGCAGCGCGCAGATCGCGGCAAGGGCCTCCGCGTGCGCAATGGCCTTGGGCTTAGAACCTGAAATAGACGAAGGCATTGAGGTTGCTCCCCGAAAAAAGTGCCAGCACAACGAATGCGGTTGTGGCCAGTGCTGTTCGAAATGAATAAGAAGAGCTCGCGAACGGGTACTCCTCCTTGCCGGCTTCCATCAGCAGATCCACGACAAACAAGGGCACGGAAAAAAGACTCAGCATAAGAAACGCGGTTCCGTACTCGCTCCGCCAGGCGAAATCAGAAAGCCCGCCCAGGTATTGCGTCGCCGCCGCCAGCGAGGTCGCGCGAAAATATGCCAGGCTCAGGCAAAACACATTGAACGTAAGAATGCGCTGGCCCCAGGTAGAGAGGAAATTCGCAAAGCCCCGAGGTTGGACCGTATCGACGGCGCCCTTCACAGCCGGAAAAATCAGCCGTTCCAGGGAAAGCACCACGCCGTGAATTGCGCCGAAAATGACGAATGTCCAGTTTGCGCCGTGCCAAAGCCCGGCCAGAACCATCGTGGTAATCAGGTTCAGCGAGGTTTTCCATTTGCCGCCGTTGCTGCCCCCCAGCGGAATGTAGAGATAATCGCGCAGCCAGCTGCTTAGGCTGATGTGCCAGCGCCGCCAGAATTCCTGCAGCCGTTGCGAAAGATACGGCTGCCGGAAGTTGACCATGAAGTGGAATCCCATCAATTGGGCGCTGCCCCGCGCGATGTCGCTATACCCGCTGAAATCTCCATAAACCTGCCAAGCGAAAGCATACGTCCCCAGTAGCACAACCCACAGCGTCGGTTTCCCGAATTGCCCTCCAAACGCCGCGTTCGCCAGCACCGCGCAATTGTCCGCGACCACGCATTTGCGGATCAGGCCCGAAAAAATCAGCATGACGCCATCAAAAATCCGGTCCGGGTCGAAGGAACGCTCCCCCTGGACCTGTGGGAGCAAGTGCCCCGGCCTTTGAATCGGCCCGGCGATCAGATGCGGAAACAAACTTACGAAGAGGCCGTACTCCACAAACGACTTCGCCGGCTGCAGCCGCCCCTTGTAAACGTCCACGATGTAGGCCACTTCCTGGAACGTGTAGAACGAAATCCCCGGTGGAAGCAGGACGCGGATCAGCGGTATCGGGATATTTTGGACACCCATGGTGCCCAACGCCGCCGAGAACGAATCCACGAAGAAATTGAAATACTTGAACGTGCCAAGAATGGAAAAATTCAAAACCAGCGAAAAAATGAACCACTTCTTCCGGCTGTTGTCGGCCTTTTCAGGATCGATCTTCTGGGCGATCAGGAAATCCGCTGTCGTGCTGCAGATCATCAGCGCAAGGAACCGCCAATCCCACCAGCCATAGAAGAAATAACTGGCGAACAGCAGGAAAATATTCTGCTCGCGACGATTCAGACGCCAGTAAATCAGCACAACGGGAACGAGAAAGACAAAATACGTTGGGGAATCAAAGAGCATGGCGAGGGATAAGGCTTCCTATTTGGGGGATCTGGTGCCGGAAAAGCTCTGGAAAGTTTCCCGGGCACGCGGTTACTGCCGATCGAGAGGTTCGTATCTCAACCTGCGAAATTACTTTCTCGCGGTCGCGTGATAATCGGCGTAACCTCCATAGCCATACCCACCGGCCGTTTTGGGATCCCAACTGTTCAGAATGGTGCCCAGCACTCGCGTGCCGTCTTCCGCGAATCGCTGGCACGCAGAGAGGGCGCTTTCCGTCGTGGTCTGTCCCGCGCGAATCACCA
Source organism: Acidobacteriota bacterium (assembly GCA_013289665.1). GTDB lineage: Bacteria > Acidobacteriota > Terriglobia > Acidiferrales > UBA7541 > Acidiferrum. The sequence continues at coordinate 30,838 of JABCZN010000008.1, forward strand.
GTACCACGCCGTCCGAAAGGTGGCCCAGCACGCGCGCATCCGCCAGGTGGATCATCGGCGGCGCGTCCATCAAGATCATGTCGAACTCCGCTCGCAGCCTCTTCAACAGCGTGGACATGCGCGGTGAGTAGAAAAGATTCGACGGTGTGACCCCGCAGCTCCCTCCGGGCAGCAGGTAAAGCCCCGCCACTTCCGTCTCCCGCACCAGGTACGAGACGGAAACATTTTCCAGCGCGCCATCGCCTCGCAGGACGTCGCTCAAGCCCCAGTGGTTACCCACGCCAAATACGCTGTTCAATCTTGGGCGTCGCAAATCGCCCTCAATCAGCAGCACTTTGCGGCCAATCTCCGCCACCGCGATGCTCAGGTTGCAAGCCACAGTCGTCTTGCCATCGCCCGGGCACGGACTGGTAATCACGATCACCTGCGGGCCTTCTCCATTTTCGTTGGGCAACAGAATCGAAGTCAGCGTCGTCCGGGCGCACTCCGCCACCATGGATGGCTTGCGTTTCCAAGTGGCCAGCTCCGGGCAATCCGTCTTCCAGGAACGAAGAGCCGGAGCTGGGCGCCGGGGGTGCAGACCGTTGGAGATCTGCCGGGGGATAGCTGAATCGTCCAGTGGAATAACCCCCAGCTCCGGTAAATCCAGATAAACCTGCGCGTCGCCCGGAACGCTAATTCTACGGTTCACGCGCTCGCGCAGGAGCACAAATCCAAATCCGAAGAGCACGCCGCTGCACAATCCAATCGCCGAGTTCATCGGCAGGCTCGGACGGTAAGGAAGCAACGGTGGCCTGGCGCGGTCAACCACCATTACATTGCTGTCGCGCATGGCGGAAGCCAAGCTGGCTTCCTTCACCCGTTGCAGCATCACTTCATAGAGGTGCCGGTTCGAATCGACGTCCCGCTTCAGCGTGTCGTAATGGATGGCCTTCTCGGACTGGTCCGCCACCACCTTCGCCTGGACGTCGCGCGCCCGGGTCAACAGAGTCTCGCGGCGAAGCGCAGCCGAATATTCGTTGCCGATGCGGCGAACCACGTTCCCGCGTTCTCGTTGCATCGCGGACTTCAGCTCGTCAATCTGTGCCTGCACGCGTTGCACCTTGTAGTGCTCCGGCGTCAGTGTCGCGCTCAGTTCGGCGTATTGCCGCTGCAAATCCGTCAGCCGCTGGCGATACTCGCGCATCGTCGTGTCGTCCAGCACTTCCGGCAAAGTATCCGCCGGCTTGCTCTTCGCCCCTTCCAGTTTCGCCTGGTTGGTGATGCGGTCCGCCTGGGCCTTCGAAAGATCGTCCTGCAACTCTTTCAGCCGGCTCTCGGCAAGATTTTCTTTTTCCGAGGTGAAAGACAATCCGGAGGTGCGCGCGTACTCCTGCATCTCCGTCTCGGACTGCTCCAACTGCGCCTTCATCTTGTCCAGATGGCTGGTCAGCCATTCGGCCGTGCCCTGCGCAGACTTCCAGCGCTCTTCCTGGCTCAATTCGATGAATTGGCTAACCAGTGTGTTCGCGAAATCCGCCGCGCCTTTGGCATCCGGCGATTCATAGGTCACCTCCAGCAATCGTGAGTTGCCGGATGTGCGCACCGTCAAATTGCGTTCGATCTCTCGCATCAATTTTTCGCGTTCCGGAAGACCCGAAGGGTCGGAGAATTGGAACATCCGGTGGATTCGCCACGTAAACGCCCGCAATCCGGATTTCGGCTGCTCGTTCTGCAGCTTCAGCTTGTCAATCACGTGCTCCAGCAACGATTCGCTCTGCAGCAGTTTCACCTGCGTCTCAACGTACGATTCAGGGGAAGAGTAATTTCCGCCGGTGTCGTTAGGACCCTTCGGCTCCAGAAAACTCGTGCCCTGAATTTCCAGGGAAGTGCGCACCCGGTAGATCGGTGTCTGAATCAGGCTGATCAAAATCGCCGCGACCAAGCCCGCAACGACAAAGCTGAGCAGCGTCTTTCGATGACGGAAAAGAACCTGCCAGTGATCCAGCAGGCTGTCGTAGCCGCCAGACCCACCCACCTGCGTCGAGGGCGAGTCCGCACGCTTGTACGGCGTAGGGCGCTGCTCGTTCCACAGATCAATCTCCATCGAGCGGCCATTTTTTCTCTGAATTGGGAATTCCGAAGCTCTCATCTCAGCCCCTTAAACTTGATCTCAAGGCATCCGCCAGATCGCCAGGCCGGTTCCCGTCTGAATCGCTGCTTCCAGCCCCCGCAACGCCGCTTTCTTGCCAGTGCTGCCTGGAATGAACAAAATATCTTCGCCCTGCAAGGGCATGTCCGGCTTCTTTCCGTTCAGCGCGTCCTTCACGTCCACAGCTACCTCCACGCGTTGATCGGCGTCGGACTTCAGCCGCAAAATCTTGGCGTGCCGCGGGTCAGCTCCCGTATTCAGCCCCTCCGCCATCGAAAGCGCCTGCAGCACGGAGATGGACTGGTGCTCGCCCAAAACGAATCCGCCTGAGCGCTTGACCTCGCCGATCACGTAAACCATTTCTGCCTTCGGCACGGAAATAACGTCGTGCGGAAAAATCTGAATGTTTTCTTCCGGAGTTTTGGCATCCATGATTTTTCGCAGGTTCACTTCCGCCACGCTGTACTTCCCGGAAGCATCCAGCTGCGCGCCGGGCAAGGGGATGCATCCCCATTCCAATTGCCGGGTGATTCGAATGCTGTACCCGGCATCCTGGCGGATCCCGCCGGCCATCGCCAGCATCTCCAGCACCGTCTTGTGCCCTTGCACCTGGTGAACGCCCGGAGAATTCACTGCGCCCAGCACCGAGACTGGTTGGCTGCGAACCTCCGCGACATTCACAACCACTTGCGGGTGCCGGATGTACTTGCCCAAAACTTTGTCCAGCTCTTGCTCGGTCTGCTGCACGGTCATTCCAGCCACGTGAACGGTGCCCGCCAGCGGTACCTGAACGTCGCCTTCGCCATCAATGCGAACCGGCTTGTTGGACATATCCGTCAGTTCCGGTCCGGCAATTTCCAATTGGTCGTCGGGTCCCAGCAGGTACGTTGAGCGAATCTGGTTATCACACTTGGCTTTCTGCTCTCCGGACGCAGTCGTCGCCGGATTTTGCGCGGCGGCGCCCCCGATCAAGAAGGCCACGGCCAAGCCGAGCGCCAAGAGTCTGGATAGGAACAACAGGCCAACCGCCAGCCGGGTGAGTTTAAAGGTGACCAGGCGATACCAGCCCAGTTGCCGTGTACGCTGCTTCCGGATTACCAATGTCTGTGTTTTCTGTTCCATATTCATTTGGGCGGCCTCGTCTTTGCCGCAAATTGAATCGGCCTTCAAGTTCTAGCCGGAGGTTCGAACGGGGATGGATTGCCGAAACTTGGGACGAATCGCCTTGCCGCTCGGTTCGTAGGCAGCCTTCTTGCTTATTTCTTCTTCGCCGTGAACTGGCCAGTCATTTTGAATATTCTCCACACAGGCCTCCACAGCATTGGAAAATCCGGTCGTCGTGAACGCATCGAGGTCCATCCAAAGCGGCGAAACTGTGTTCTTCCGGTACAGCGTGAATCCGCCCAGTGATTTCCCATTTTGTTTTGTCAGGCTGAAAGTCAGGCTCCAATTGGCATCGCACGGTTCCGGCAATTGATCCCAGAAATATTGAACCTTCGAACGGCTCACCATTTTGAAAGAACCGAGATCCACTTCGGCGGGCAATCCCGTAGACAAGTAGAGCCCGAAGCCATCAAACCCGATCGGTTCCAGGCACTCCCGCAAAATTTGGCAAAACTGCGGCAAACTGGTGCAAGTCTCCAGACTCTCCGCCGTCCGCCGCACGCTGATGCCATTGGCGATCGCGTGGCGCTGATTCAGGGTGCGGCTGGCGACGCGCCCGAGCTCCAGAAACTCGTGATACTTCAGCTGCTGCACTCCAATCAGCACCCCAATTCCCACCACCACCAGCACCGCTGCCAGCGCCGCACCGCCGGGATTCAGCAGCAGCAGGCTAAAGAGGCAAAAGCACGCGCTGACGCTGTAAAGCAACAGCACGGTTTGCCGGTGCGAGATGCCGCGGCCAAGCAATTTATGGTGAATGTGCTCGCGATCGGGCGCGAACAGACGTTTATAACTCAAGAAGCGCCGCAGCACCGCGAACGTCACGTCCAGGATTGGAAGTCCCAGTGAAACGATGGGGATTGCCACCGCCACCATGGTCGGAGATTTGTGCGATCCGGCGATGGCAATCGCGCTGATCAGGAACCCGATCAGCAGACTGCCACAATCGCCAAGGAAGATCGAAGCCGGATTGAAGTTGTAGCGCAGAAACCCGGTGATCGCGCCGGCCAGGGCCAGCGTCAGTATCAGCACAACTTCGTTGTGGCCCAGCATCGCCACAACGCAACTCACCAAGGTCGAGAGCAACGCCGAGCCCGCTGCCAGCCCGTCAAGGCCATCAATCAGGTTGAAAGCGTTGGTAATCCATAGAACCCAAAGAATTGTCAGCGGCAGCCCCACAAGCCACCCCAAATGCGGATGGCCGGCAAGAATCGTCAGTTGGGAAATCCCAATCCCGTTGCCATACAGCAGCACCGCCGCGAGGGCCTGAACGGAAAATTTGATGTACGCGCTCAGTTGACAAAAATCGTCAATCAGCCCGAGCAGAAAAATAATCGTCGCCGGCCCAAGGATCTTCACCGTCAGTTGCGTCAGCGGAAATTCGCTCATCCCGAAATGCTCCGGCACCCAATGCGCCAGCAGCGCGATGCACCAGAGCGTCAGGAAAATCGCGACTCCGCCCACTCGTGGGATGGGACGCGTATGGATATGGCGATCTGAAGCCGGTGGAGTGGCCCAGCCGTGCCGGTTGGCATAATCGCGGACCAGGCGCGTGAAAATTGCCGAAAGCAAGAGTGCGGCGATAAATACCAGAAATTGCATGGCCTTCTCGGGTTCCGCTGGGTGGATGGAATTTGTGCTGGCCGGTATGGGTGGGTTTTGATCTGGCCTACATCTGTATTTCAGGTAGTTTCACTGCGTTCTTACATGGAGTTCTGAGCGAACCCCGCTTTAATTCGTTCAACAGGTTGCAGCGTCGAGCATTTGCGTCGTGGACCGGTGTTCCGCAGCCCTGGCCGGATGCGCCGCACGGATCCAGGTGCGGTCAATTTCCACGGCAATCGAGCGCTGCAGCAATTGCACGGACAACACCAGTTTTACTCCCGACTTGATTCGGACCACGATCCCGCTCATTCCCTGCAACGGCCCTGCTTCAATCCGGGCCATCTGGCCGACCTGCAAGTACGGCCACGGCACCGTCGTCAATCCGCTGCTGCCCACGCGCTGAATTGCGGCAATCTCCTGCTCTTCGATCGGAATGGGCGTCTTTCCCGTTCCCACAATCTGCACCACGCCCGGAATGATCAGCACCGGCAACCGGTTATTCGGATTCATGCGGCAAAACAGATATCCCGGGAACAGCGGCACGTCCATTTGCTTCGTGCGGTCGGACCACTTCCGGCTGGATTTGCTGACGGGCAAGTAACATTCAAACCCGGAATTCTCCAAAAGCAACGTCGCACTCTTCTCCCGGCCGGTCTTGGTCAAAATCGCGTACCACGGCCAAGGATGATTCCGCGTGCTCATTGCATTCCCCCTAGGAAAGCTACCGCCATTGGAGTCCCATTTGCTGGAACTCCGGTGATTGTTCCAGGCTCGAATTCCCGGTAACTCGTCGCAACGCTTCGAAAAATTCGCGTCACGCGCAGGAATTTCACCCACGTCGGACGATAGCCGAGCATGTTAAGTGCAACAATCCGGTTCTTACCCTAAAGATTGATGGGGATAATTCCTCATAAGGAGAACGGGGACCGGGCCGGCGGAACTTCTTGGGATCTGGACATTTACCCGGCATTTTAGAAGCGTCGCGAACGAGGGCGAGGCCCGTTTCTGTTTCGCCTAAGTCGTCTCGCGGTATCCTGACCAGTCATCCAGGTTTCTGCAGGGGATTGCCGGGGATTCTTGCCATGCAACCCGGCCAAAAACTCTTCTTCGGCAACCGGGGCAAATTATATAAAATATAGAAATGGCGTCAGTTCAAAGCCCCGCAAGAGGCCGGGCCACTTTCCCTTGCCCCCTGATCTGCCTAAACTTAGCTCCCAATCCGCAACTTCACTCGAGCGCCTGTGTTTAATACCACAGCGTCAGAAACCAGCACGATCTTCCACCGCGCCACACCCGGTCGGCGCAGTAAATTTTGTGAGGATTCGAACATGAAATTAAGAAATCTAGCCGGACTTTTCTTGCTCGCCTTTCTATTTTTTGCAATTCCCTTCGGAACGCCCGCGCAGGTCGCCGTCGGCATCTCCGTGCACATTGGACCGCCGGCCCTGCCGATTTACGTCCAGCCGGTTTGCCCCGGCGCGGGTTATATCTGGACTCCCGGCTACTGGGCCTACGGACCGGACGGCTATTATTGGGTTCCTGGCACGTGGGTGATCGCGCCCACGCCCGGTTTTCTCTGGACTCCCGGCTATTGGGGGTGGGGCGGCGGTGTTTATGCCTGGCACGCCGGTTATTGGGGCCCCCACGTCGGCTTCTATGGCGGAATTAATTATGGCTTCGGCTACGGCGGTGTCGGGTTCGTTGGTGGCGAATGGCGCGGCGGGGTGTTCCACTACAACACGGCCGTCACCAATGTGAACACCACTGTGATTCACAACACCTACGTCAACAACACGGTGATCAACCGCACCACGGTCAACAACAATGTCAGCTACAACGGCGGCACAGGCGGCGTTACCGCGCGCCCGACCTCAGCCGAACTCGCGGCCGAACATGAGCACCACGTCGCACCCACCTCGATGCAGACTCAGCATGAACAAGCGGCCCGCAGCGACCGCACGATGCTGGCCTCTGAAAATCACGGCCGCCCGGCAGTTGCAGCCACGGCACGGCCGGGACAATTTCACGGCCAGGGTGTGGTCGCGGCACGCTCCGCCGGTTCCAATGTAAACCGGCCAAACTCATCGGCCGGAAACACTCGCAACGCGGCGGGACCAAACGACCGGCCGCCCAGCGCGCGTGCCAATAGCTCGTCCAACCAGAACAGTTCCAACCGGCCGAACACCGCGACACAGAACCTTTCCCAGCACTCTCAGCAGCAGCCGCAGCATAATTCACCGAACGGCTCGCACCCAGCCGCGAATACTCAAAACTCGAATCGCCCGAATAATACCAACGGAAACAACAACCACACCAACTCCTCGCGTCCGCCGCAGCAAAATCATGCGCAGCCTCCGAAAGATCACGAAAACGGAAGCCACCCGGGAGGCCGCGCGGGCCACTGAGAGAACGAATACTTCCAATCAGAAGAGAAAAAGGCCGGCGCATCTGCTCCGGCCTTTGTTGTTCACTGCGGGCTGCACCGCCCACGGGCCCTATTGGACAACAACCTTCCCCGTCATTTTGGGATGGATCGAGCAAAAGTAGGAATAAGTTCCCGCCTTTGTAAACGTGTAGGAGAAATTATCGTCGGTATCGAGCGCCTTCGACCTGATTGTGGTCTTGTCATCGCTGACCACCGTGTGGGGAATGTCGTCGCGGTTCACCCACTGCACCGTGGTGCCCACAGGGATTGTCAACGCGTTCGGCGCAAACGTGAAGTTGTCGATTTTCACCTGGGTCCCTGTCCCGCCCGGTGCGCCCTTCAGTCTTGCCCCGTTCGCATACGTTGCAGCCAATACTCCTGCCACCAGGACGGCCGCGCATCCCAATCCGATTCGCATCCTATTCAACTTACCGCTCATCTACATCCTCCTCAAAGTTTTTGACCAACGCTTCGTTCTCCGCCGCAGCGCATCCCGCGCGCGGCTCTATCCGAGACTTGAATCCACGATCGCCAGCGCTTGCCTCCCGCGCACGAAATTCACGTCGGTGATTCCCAGCACTCCGCGCAGCTGCTCCGCAGGCACTTTCATCGGTCCCGGCGAGTCTGCTTTCCCCGGCGCAGGCTGCGGGAACGCCGTGGAAGATGCCGTGTGGAAAGTCACGTTCCCTTCCACTTTCTGCATCGTCTGGTGAATATGGCCGTTCAGCACCGTCACCGACCCGAATTTTTTCAGATAAGCGAGCGCTTGTGCACTGTCTTCCGTGCCCCATCCCCATTCCGGATACACAGACCACAGCGGAATATGCGCAAACACCACGATCGGTGTGCTCTTCGACAAATGCTTTACGTCGTCTTCCAGCCACTCCAATTGATCGTGGCCAAGCGTGCCCAGCCCGCCGGCCTTCAAGTTCATCACGTTCACCAGGCCGATGAAATGCACGCCTTTCTTCTCGAAGCTGTACCAGCCCGCTCCCTTGCTTCCCTTTCCATAGCGCTCAAGGAATTGTTTCCCGTCATCGTTCAGCACGTCGTGTTCGCCGGGGACGTAAAAGACATCCTTCGGATTCGCGCCCTTCAGAATTTGATCAACCGTATCGAACTCTTCCGGCTTCGAAAGGTGGCTGATGTCGCCCGTGTGCAGCAGAAATTCCGGCTGCATTTTCAGCGCATTGACCTTGTCCACCGCCGCCTTCAATGTTCCCACCACGTCCGTGTTTGCCGGCTTGTTAAAGCCCATGTGGCTGTCACTGATCTGCGCGAAGCTCAACTCCCCCTTCATATCCGCGGGATCCATCTCCGCGATGCGGTTGAAGGCATACGATTTCAGCACTCCACCCTTGATGACGCAAAACGTTCCGGTGCCCGCCCAGGCCATGCACTTCAAAAACCCGCGCCGGTCAATCCCGTCTTGGTTGTGGTCGTATAAGATTTCATCCTTCTTCCTGTCGGTCATCGCTTCTCTCCTGTCGAATCTCTGTTCCTGACGTCAATCCCCCTCACGTCCAGCCCCTCGGGGGCGGAGAATGGCGCGGGCCTGCAGAGAAAGGGGGACAGGCCCGCGCCGTGTGTGAACGTGTTCATAGGCGTAGACCCGGCCCGGCGGGGCTTTATTCCCAGACGGCCGGTTTTCTTCCGGGATTTCTTTTTTTACCTTTGGGCCTCCCGGCGGGAATAAAATCGAGGCCGGCCAGGTTATCCCATAGAAGGGGAGAGAAAGGCACACGTGTTCGAAGGAGAGCAGAAAGCCCGGTTCGAAGCGACCGTATTGCCGCATCTGGATGCCGCGTTCAACCTGGCGCGCTGGCTGCTCCGCAACCGGACCGACGCCGAAGACGTTACCCAGGATGCCCTCTTGCGCGCCTTCCGTGCTTTCGGCACCTATCGGTCCGGGAATGCTCGCGCGTGGTTGCTGCAGATCGTCCGCAACACATGCTTTACCTGGCTCCGCCAGAATCGCATGGCCGCAGAATTCATGGAGTTCGACGAGGCCACAATGCAGCAAGAAAACGAAAACCCGGAAACTCTGGCCATGGCCGACAGCGATCGCGAACGGCTCACCCGGGCCCTGGAATCGCTTCCCGAGTCCTTCCGCGAAATCCTGGTCCTGCGCGAACTCGAGGGCTGTTCTTACAAGGAAATCGCGGAAATCACTTCGCGCCCGATTGGTACGGTGATGTCCGGACTCGCCCGCGCACGCCTTCAGTTGCGCAACTCCCTTTCTCAGCCCGCAGTGAAGGAGGCCCGCCGTGCCCTGTGACCAGACCCAAAATCAGTTGCATGGCTACCTCGACGGCGAACTCGATGCCCTGGGCGCCGCCAACTTCGAAAAGCACCTTGAAACTTGCCCCGACTGCAAACAATCTCTTTCCGCGGAACAGTCCTTGCACCGTTCAATCCAGCAAGCAGGTCTCTATGAACGTGCTCCCGAATCTCTGCGGCGGAATCTGATTGGCAATCTTGCGGCCCGATCCGAGGTGAAGCCTTTTCCAGCGCCGCGCGTTTCCTCCTGGCGCTGGCTAGCCGCCGCCGCGGTTCTGCTTCTCACTGTGCTGGTTGGCTGGCAACAGCTGCAAAGACCGCGGGGGCTCCGAGGAGCGCAATTCATGGCGGCATCGCTCGTGGATGCGCATCTTCGCTCCCTGCAGCCCGGACACCTCACCGACGTCGAATCCACAGACCAGCACACCGTCAAGCCCTGGTTCGACGGCCGCATCGATTTCGCGCCGCCCGTCCGCGACTTTGCCAGCGATGGATTCCCCCTGCTCGGTGGGCGCCTCGATGTCGCCGGGGGTCGCACGGTCGCCGCCCTGGTGTATGCTCGCCGCAAGCACATCATTAATGTATTCGTGGAAAAGGCTCAGCCGGAGAGCAACTGGAATGGCGCTGGTGAATCCCAGGGCTACCACTGGCTCGCCTGGCAGCAGGACGGCTTTTCCATCTGCGCCGTTTCTGACGTCGCGGCAACCGATCTTGAACAGCTCCGCAAGCTGATCTCAGAGAATTAGCGCGCCAGACTTCTTGCGCCTCACTCCACTTCAATCTTGAACGGCGGCAGCGCATCCCTGCCAATCACCACTGCAACGCCCTTCCCCAAAAGCGCCTTCTGCTGCTCCGGGTCGGCCCACGGCAACTCCCACCCATTTTCGAGCGCCATCAACCAGTATTTTCCCGGCACAACGTTTGGCAGCGTAAAACTACCATCGGAGTCGCTCTGATCGCGCCTGACCAGCTCTGCCTGTCCGCCCTCGGGCATCAACAAAATCATCGCCGCCGCGAAGGGCAGCCCCTGTTTCGTCGCCATGCCGCGAAGCGCCGTCGAACTTTCCGATACGATTATCGTCAAGTGCGCATCGCCCGTTCCGTCCAACGTCACCCTGCTGCCGTTCGCGCGACCGCGGGTTGCTACGATCTTTTCAATGGTTACACCCTGCGGTGACACCGCGGTTAGTTCATAAACTCCCGCGCCAGGGGCCAGGTTGCTAAACTGGAAAGAATATTCAAAAGCTGTACTTTCCGTTTTGTCCGCGTTTTCCACTCTCGTCCGAAAGGACCGCGTTACTGTTTTGTGGCCAGCCTCGTCCCGGATTTGCAGCACCACCCCGGCGTTATTTGGCGGCGGTTGAGCGAACCGGATTGTCCCGTCGATCACCGGGCCGGACGAGATTCCTCCTCCAAAGTCCAACTGCGCATCCCCGTTGATTTCCACTTGCTCTTCCTGGACTCCGCCGCTTTGCGGAATCATCAACTGCAGGCGATAGTTTCCCGGAGCCAATCCGCTGAATTCCACGAGACCCGGCGCTATCTGGCGCTCGATCGCTCCGGGTGCATCCAACTCTCCCTCTTCCGCTTCTTGTAAAATTCGCAACCGCCAAGGCCCCGTATCAGTTGGCGTCGTGTTGACCAGTACATGAACCCCGGGAACGCAGTTCAACTGGAAATCCGCAGTTTGTTCCTCCCCGGGACGCACCAGGAGCCACGACGCTTCCCTGACTGTGCGCCCGGTCGGATAGAACATGATCGGGTACACCAAATCCAGCGGAGAATTGTCCTCTGTGCTTTCTTTCCTTGGCGCGACCGCGCCGGGCAAGCTAGAGTTCGTTGAATCAGCCATTACGACCGGACCACCGGAATCGACGACCTTGCTTCGTCGCGTCACTTCTGAAAATCGTTTAAACCAGGGCACGTCCGCCACGCTGATCGCATATTTTCCGCCTGCCAGATGCTCGAACCGATATCTTCCCAGGTCATCGCTTGTGCCTTGGCCTTCCAGCGAGATCTTCTTCTCTCCGCTTTCTAGGGATGCTTTCCAAAGCTTGACTGGGGCATTGCGAATCCCCTCGCCGTTCGCATCCGTTACCCTGCCCGAAATCACGGCTGAGGGATAGAGAGGGAACCGCAGATGCAACGCATCCTTCCCGGGTCCTACCGCTACACCAGACCAATAATTTTCGTGCTGCAGATAAGCCTGCGGCGCAAACCCGCGCCGCGCCGCCATGAGCGTATATTTGCCCTCTGCAATTTCATCAAAGTGGAAGCTTCCGTCCCCCGCGCTCTCCCGAACCTCGAACATCTCCCCGACGTCCTGTGCGTTCTCGTAAATCCGGATCTCGGCGCCCGCGATCGGCTGCCCCGTCTCGCCGTTCACCACTTTTCCCCGGATCTGGTACGGGCCATTGGGGCGAGGCTTCGGGTTCAAATTTGGCAGGATCTGCGCTGCGATCACCAGTGGAGAGAAGACCAGCAACGCCACTAACAGCAGTCCCCGGGTCATTGATTTACTCGTCCCATTTTTTCAGCTCCGGCTCCACCCTGGCCGTGGCATCCGGGTCGAGTTCCACGGATTGACCCAGTCCCTGAATTCGACGCAAAGTGCCCTGGTCCTGCAAGTCCAGTTCGATTCCATTCTTCAGCGCCAGCAAGTAATAGCGTCCGGGTGCAAGATTATCGAACTGGAATCTTCCGTCCGCCGCCGCAGCAGCGATAACCGCTTGCCTCGGCGCATTTTCCGCCACCAGCACCACCCGTCCCTGCGTTCCCTTCCCATCTAAGTGCACCGTGCCAGTCAGCGACGCAGAGTCATCGCGCAGCACCAACTCGATCGGCTCCAGACTTTCTTCGGGGCCCACGACCAAATCCTCCTTCAGCAAATCCGTGCCCCCGCTCATGGCGCTCGCCACATAGATTTTTTGCGGTGCATTTACGTCGATCCGGTAAGTTCCGGGTTCAAGCGCCACCCGCAGCTCCTTCTTTTCGTTGTTCCATTCGGCCGGCCGTTCGGAAAGCAAGAATGTAACGGCTTCGGGGAGATCTGCCCGCAGAAAACTCACATTCGCAGGCGCCGACTGATCTGTCAGTTCCGTACCCGCGGGAGCGGCAGCCTTGTGCGAATACTCTTCCTTGAAATGGATCGGCTTCTGCGTCTCGGGAAACATTTGCAGAATAACGTTCTGCAAGTTCTCGTTCACGGTGATCAGTTTCACTCCCATTTGGGGATTTTGAGCTACTTGATTCTCCCCCTGATACTGCTCTTGATTCTCGGGCTGAAATGCGGCGACAACATATCGCCCGGGCGCCACTCCCGAAAAAACAAAAGAGCCATCCGCCTCCGGCGGCACCATCCCAAACGGCTGCTCGTTGTAAAAGCTCATCAGCATGATCAGCACATTTCGGGCGTCACCTTTCACCCGTACTCGTCCAGCAATCTGATACACCGGCTGGTGGGGAATTCGCCAATCGACCTTTTGGGATGATCCTGGGAGCACCCGGATGGTAGCGGCCTGCGCCGCCTCCAGCGCTCCGGGATAAAAATTGATCGGAATTCCGGTACCGAGGCGCCGGACCGCCCACGACATTTCCCCTTCGCCCTGCGCCGTTTTCCTGGCCTCAATCAGGTAGTAGGAACCCGGCTGCAGCTCCGCCATCCGGTACTCGCCGTTTTCATTTGTTGTTGCCGTATGTTCGAAGCCTGCATTCCCAGGCGCCGCCCTCCCATATTTCGGCTTGGCCAGCACTTCCAGCCCCTCGATCGGCTCTCCTTTTTCGTCTACGATCTTCCCATATAGGATTCCCTCGGGAATCAGTGGTAGCGAAAGTTCCTGAGTTCTGGCGTTCACCTGCACGCGTGCTTCAACCGCTCCGAGCGGCTCCCCGATCTCAGAGGCGAAATACCCCGGCTTTCGCGCGCTGACTACAAAATCTCCCGCCGCTAATTTTGAAAAGACAAAGCCGCCATCGTTTCCGGTGAGCGCGCTGACCTTCGTCGGCCCGTTAAGCTGCACCAGTGCGCTGCGGATCGGCGTGCCATCCACGGAGTTCACCACTTTCCCATAAAGCGAGTACGTCTCGTCCGCCAGCGCAACGCCGTCGATCCAACTGGCGCACAGCACCGCCGCCATCACAAGATGCCAAAAACTTCGCATCAGGATCCTCGCCTCCCATCCTTTGCTGCCGTGGTCATCTTAGCGTGCCACTCTTCCCGCGCCTTAGTTGTGACTTTCAATTCCGGGAAGTCCTCCGGTCTCTTGGACGCCGCAATCATACCCTTTGAGCCAAGCCTCCTCCGTCCCTTGCACCAGATTAGGATGCCATTTCCCTTCCAGGTTTTGTTCGCCCATGCTTCTTCGGCAGGCGTCGCCAGTATGTCGCGCCAACCGATCTCGTACAGCTACAGCAACTCTTCCTCGCCCAATAACTTTTTGCTGCCCCACCGAACTCCTTGCCGGGTGCGATCTCGACAGTGCTTGACACCCTTCCAGCAGACGGACCCGCGGGCAAAGCGGCAGTGCAACAGTCCCCGATTACTTGATTTGCCTCGACTTACCTGTTGCGCGCAGTCTGAGCAATTTTCGCCGTTCGTTCGCCAAAACCGGCCAAGTCCATCGTTAGCTGCTCCTGCGAATGGTTCAAAAAAGCAGGAATGCACTCCCGTCGAGCGAGGCCACGCAACTAATCCCGCCGGACGGGGTTGAGGGCTGACAACACTCGGGAAAGTTGCGACAACCGACGAGGGAGGTTGACCGGAAGGGTTTCTTCCCACGCTTGTCATGACGACCCCTTCCAGAAGCTCGCTCGGCGCACTTGAGGATAATCGTGTACCGGCTAGAACCTTTCGGGCCGAATCATGAAATTGAATGAACACAAACGAGCCAGGCCCAATCTAGCTGGACTGACGTCTCCAGTACAGCAGGCCGAGATGAAATTACTCCTGGCCGGCAAGTGGCCACCCCTCAAGCCGCTCCCGGTGTTCAAATATGAAACGCATGAGTTTCGCGCCTCGATTGATTTCGACAAGACGCGCGGAGAGTGGGTCTGTCGCAAAACTTCTTTGCCGTCCAACAAGCTTCAGGAACTGCGTGGCGGGTTGACAGAAATAACCATGGCATTCCCCTCCGGTCAAGCAGACGTGTTGCCGGAATGTGCCGCAGCAGGAACGCAGGATCAGGAATTGGACAAGGACGCCAGCCGTCGTCTTCGGGCCATTGTTGAGTGGAGAGAGAATTATGAGAACGGCGCAGTATATTCCGCCCTCGAGAACTCTCTTTCCGAGAGCCAGCGAGAGGAAATCGACGACATCCTCCGGCTGACACTCACTGCGCGGCAGCTCCAGTTTAGCCCGAAGAATATTGCCTACGTCTTTGACGCACTTTCAAAGGCCGGCGGCAAGCTGGCAACACTGATAGAAATCGCGCAACGGAAGAAGTCGGAGCAGGGGCTGGAAGGACAGGCAAACGCGGAAGCTGCCGCGCCCGACGTCGAAGAGCTTATCCCGGTTGGGAGCTTCATACCTGCAACACTCGAAAGCTTCCCAGAAGAGCCAATCGGGAGTGTTTTGCCTGAGCAAGCCCAACCCCCCTCGCCCGAACCCATGCCGCACAACGTGGCTCAGGGATCGACGATCGTGACGCCCGAGATTCTGGATGCGGCCCTGCCGTCGTTTGTCAGAGATCACCAGGAAAAAGTGCGCCGCCACAATCCCGTCGCCGATTTTGCAACCCAGGTTGGAACCCGCAGAGTCGAGCCGTCAGTCGATCGCATCGAGAATTCGCCCTCGCGCCAGCATGCTCTTGAAATATCCGGATCGCACCTCGCCGCCTTCGCATTCGTTTGCTTGTTCGCGATGATCAGTCTCCCCATAGGTCTCACTGTCGGACGTGGCCCTCTCGGACAGCGCCTCCGGGACGCCCAGAACTCAATCCTGGGTGTTGATGCCACCCGACCGGCAATGCCTGATCGCCCAGGCGAAACGCCTTCGCAATCTGCCACTCCGTCTGAGGCAAATAACTACCTTGAATCCGGTAACTCCTCGAGTGCCAATAAACTCGATGACACCTCGTCTTCCGATGCACAGTCCGGGGAGAGTACCGGGGAATCTAATTCTTTAGCGAAAGTGCCCCCCACAGATTCCAATTCATCTCCGGAAATAGAATCGAGACCTTTTGCTAATCCGGAAGCCGGTCCCGGCCGTAATCGCTCGGCCGGGCTAATCGCGCGAAACGCGCCGCCACCCGCGAGTCTCAAACCCTCCCATTCACCGAAGGCCATGAGCCAAATAGCTGCTGCGCCATCTAACCCTGCCCCGCGCAAGTCAGCGCCTGAAACGGACGCCACGCCGCACCGGTCACCACCTTCCGCCATCCTCGTCACTGCTCCAGCCCATGGCAGCAAGCCCTTCCGGGTAACCTTCCCGGAAAAACCGATCGCCGCCTCCTCTTCGTTCGCGATGACCTCGGAACTTTCTGTTCTGGTTCCTCCTCAGCCGGGACCCGTGGCGGCCCACAGACCTGCTCGATTGCAAGCGGGTGAGCTTCTTTCCTTCGTCTGGCCTCGCTTTCCAAGGCCGGGTGACCGGTATGGATCGGCAGAAACCATAAAGGTCCGTACCACCATCGGACAATTCGGCCAGGTGGTGGATGTAAAACTCTTGAGCGGTTCAGTTTCTCTTTTTCCGGCTACATTGAGCGCCATTCGCCTGTGGCGTTTCAGGCCCACCCTCTTGAACAAAAGGCCGGTCCAGGTTCAGCAGGACTTCACGATTGAATACCGCCCGCCACAGTATTTGTCGCGGGTGCACTCACAGCATCCACCACGCAACTAGCGGCGTTTTGAGATGCCGATTTTCGAATGCAATTGCTTCCTTTTAAGAACTACTGCAGTTCGTTCTTGAATTGAATTGCCGAAGTCAAACCAGGAAATCCCCCCGTGTCTCTGGTAGGTGTGGCTATCACAAACTGGCCCACCATCTAATAAAACCGTCACTTGACTTTGCCCTTTGCTCCATATATGAACGGGGAGATTCCTGACCTGTTTGCTGGGACCCGGCGCGGTTTTCTTCCAATTCTCCGAAAATCGCGGCCCGCGGCAACTTCCTCCGAGGCACTTTTCCCCGGCGGATTCTGTCTGCCAGCATTCACAAAGTGCAGGAAAGTAAACTTAAGGACGCAGACTTTGGGGGAACAATATGGCCAGCGGCACTATGGCTCTTGAAGGGGCACCACCGGCGGATTACGGAATTTGGCGGGTCATCATGGCTTCTTCCGTCGGCACCATGATTGAGTGGTACGACTTCTATATTTTCGGCAGCCTCGCCGCTATTCTTTCTCCGAAATTCTATCCGCCCGGCAACGAAACCTTCGCCTACATCGCGTATCTTGCAACCTTTGCCGTTGGCTTCCTGGTGCGCCCCTTTGGCGCCCTGTTTTTTGGCCGCATCGGTGATATGGTCGGCCGCAAGTATGCCTTCATCGTTACGCTCAGCATCATGGGCGGCGCCACGGCCCTCATCGGCCTCCTCCCCACCTACCAAACAGCAGGCTGGTTTTCTCCGATCACCTTGTTGGCGATCCGCATACTGCAGGGCCTCGCTCTCGGCGGAGAGTACGGCGGAGCGGCCGTCTACGTTGCGGAACACGCTCCCGACAAGAAGCGCGGCTTCTACACCAGTTTCATTCAAATCACCGCCACACTGGGACTTTTCGTTTCCCTGCTGGTCGTCCTCGGCACGCAAAACGCCATGACCAAGGAACAATTCGCGGAATGGGGCTGGCGAATTCCCTTCCTTCTCTCCATCGTCCTGGTCACCATCTCTCTCTACATTCGCTTGAAGATGAAGGAATCGCCGATCTTTTCTCAGCTCAAGACCTCCGGCATGACGTCCGCCAAACCCCTCACCGAAGCCTTCACCGTTTGGACCAACCTGAAGCGCGTTCTCATCTCTCTCTTCGGCGCCACCGCCGGGCAAGGCGTGGTCTGGTACACCGGCCAGTTTTATGCTTTGTTCTATTTGCAGACTGTTCTCAAGGTGAACCCAAAAACCTCCAATATCATCGTCGCCATCGCCCTGCTCTGCGCGATGCCCTTCTTCACTGTTTTTGGCGCGCTCTCAGATCGCATCGGGCGCAAATGGCTCATGATGGCCGCCTGCCTGCTGGCTATCGTCACCTACATTCCCATCTACAAATCCATGCAAGTCGCAGCCGGCAGCAGTATCAATGGTTTGAAATCCGCCAAAAATAAGGTAACTGGCGCGATCAGTCTCACGGCACTCACCAATGATCCGGCAACAGGCCAACAGGTAGCGGCCAAAGAAGCGGCCAATCCGGATGTTCCCAAGCTAGTCTTGCTGGTTTTCATCCAGGTGATTTTTGTGTGCATGATCTACGGTCCTATCGCTGCTTATCTCGTCGAGGCCTTCCCCGCCAAAATCAGATATACCTCACTGTCTTTGCCATATCACATCGGGAACGGCGTGTTCGGCGGATTATTACCGCTCATTGGCTTATCGCTATGCGCGCGAACCGGTAATATCTACGCGGGTCTTTACTATCCGATGATTGTGGCGGCCATCACCCTCGTCTTCGGCTCCATCTTCCTGAAGGAAACGCACGGAACGCTCATCTGGTCCGAGTACGACGAGGCAACCAAAAAGGCTTAGGTTTTACGCGCCGCACAGGGCCTCGGTTCAAGGGGCCCGTCCAGATTGACGAGCGAACCGTCAAAGTAGCATCATCTTCCTCACGGGCGGAATTCGTGCCATCCGGTATGGTGGCCCTGCCGCTCCTCCATTACGAACCGATTCGCGCGTGTTGTTCATCTCGTTCGTGGTGTGCCGTGCTCATCCTCTAAGGGAGTTGCTGCCGTGCCGACAAAAGCCCTCGCTAAAAAGTCCGCCGCAAAGAAGCCTCAGCCCAAAAAAGACGGGCTGACCGAAGCGCAGATTGCCGTCCACTGGAAAGAGGAGGGCGACATCCGCCCGCCGGCCCGCTTCATCGCCCAGGCCAACCTCAACGACCCCCAGATGGTCGAACGCTTCAGCGAAAAGAATTTTCCCGAGTGCTTCCGCGAATACGCCGAACTTCTGCACTGGGATCAGTATTGGCACACGACGCTCGACACCAGCCGCCCGCCCTTCTGGAAGTGGTTTGTCGGCGGCAAGCTCAACGCCAGCTATAACTGCGTGGACCGCCACCTGGCCAAATACAAAAACAAAGCCGCGTTCATTTTCGTTCCCGAACCCGAAGACGAAGGCCACACCGTCATCACCTTCCAGGAACTCTATCGCCGCGTCAACGAAGTCGCCGCCATGCTCCGCGATTTCGCCGGTCTGAAAAAGGGCGATCGCGTCACCATCCACATGCCCATGATTCCGGAGTTGCCGATCACCATGCTGGCTTGCGCCCGCCTCGGCGTGATCCACTCCGTCGTCTTCGGCGGTTTCTCCGGCGAAGCCTGCGGCCTGCGCGCCGCGGACTCAGGCAGCCGCATCCTCATCTACACCGACGGCTACCACCGCAACGGCCGTTGGGTCGACCACAAAGCCAGCGCCGATATCGCCGTGAAAACCGCCGAAAAAGAAGGCCAGTCCATTGATAAAGTCCTAATCTGGCGCCGCTATCCCCACAAATATTCTTCCGAAACCCCGATGATCATGCAGCGCGATTTCTTCATCAACGATGTGCTGAAGGAATATCGCAACGCCGTGGTCGAGCCCGTTTCGATGGATGCCGAGGATCCCCTCTTCCTCATGTACACCAGCGGCACCACCGGCAAGCCCAAGGGCTGCCAGCATCGCACCGGCGGTTACCTCGCCTACGTCGCGGGAACTTCCAAGTATTACCAGGACATTCATCCCGAAGACGTCTACTGGTGCATGGCCGACATCGGCTGGATCACCGGCCACTCCTACATCGTCTACGGCCCGCTCGCTCTCGCCGCCACCAGCGTTCTCTATGAAGGCGTGCCGCAATTCCCCGACGCCGGCCGCCCGTGGCGCATCGCCGAGCGCCTCGCCGTCAACATCTTCCACACCTCGCCAACCGCCATCCGCATGTTGCGCAAAGCCGGCGGCGACGAACCCCAAAAGCACAACTACCGCTTCAAGCACATGACCACGGTCGGCGAACCCATCGAGCCGGAAGTCTGGCGCTGGTATTACGAGGTCGTCGGCAAGGGTGAAGCCGTCATCGTGGATACCTGGTGGCAAACGGAAACCGGCGGCTTCCTCTGCACCACCAAGCCCGCTCTCGATGCGATGAAGCCCGGCAGCGCTGGCCCCGCCTGCCTTGGAATTTACCCTGTGATCTGGGACGAAAACGGCAAGGAAGTTCTCGCTGCCGCCCACGCTGCCGGGAACATCTGCATCCGCAATCCCTGGCCGGGCATCATGCAGACCATCTGGGGCGACCCGCAACGCTTCGTCAACAACTACTACAAAAAATACAATGCCGACCCGAACAGCAAGGATTGGCGCGACTGGCCTTACTACGCCGCCGACGGCGCCGTACTCGCTCCCGACGGCTACTACCGCATCCTCGGCCGCGTTGACGACGTCATCAACGTCGCCGGCCACCGCCTCGGCACCAAGGAACTCGAATCCGCTTGCCTCACGTTGCCGGAAATCGCCGAAGCCGCCGTCGTTCCCGTCGTTGATGACGTAAAGGGCCGCGTGCCGGAAATCTACGTTTCCCTGAAGCCCGGCGTCCATTCCAACCGTGCCATCACCGAAAAAATAGTCGCCACCATCGAGACCATGATCGGCAAAATCGCGCGTCCCAAGCGCATCCACATCGTTCCCGACATGCCCAAGACGCGCTCCGGCAAAATCATGCGCCGCGTTCTTGCCGCCATTTCCAACCGCATGGACACGGGCGACATCACTACGCTCGCCAATCCAGACATCGTCGAGCAGGTTCGCCAGATCGTCCAGGGCCGCGAACGTGGTCCCCTCGCCGAAGGCCCTGAAGACATCAAGCTCTTCGGCGAAGATCGCTAATAGGCATCTAGAAAAGAGATTTCAGGAGGGCACGTCATTTTCGCCGGCGCGATTTTGCAACAGTCGCTTCCGGAAAGACTTTCTTCAGGGGGTCCGAGCTTTAACTCCGACATCCAATGGCTCGACAAATGGGCTTTGGCCCCTGAGGAAGCCCTTCACATTTGCCCACGTTCTTGAAAGGTGCGATAGCTCAATCTGGACTAATGACTCCGCCTCTTCGCGCTCTCGTCTTCGACGCCTACGGAACGCTCTTCGATCCATTTGCAGTGCGAACCCGCGCGGAAGAACTATTTCCCGGAAACGGCGTGGCCCTCAGTCAACTCTGGCGCTCCAAGCAACTCGAGTATTCCTGGCTGCGCACCATGATGGGGCGTTACGAAAATTTCTGGAAAATCACTGAGGATGCTCTGGTCTTCAGTTGCCGCATGCTCAAACTTTCCAGCGACAAGCATCAGCAAGACCAACTCATGCAGGCCTATCTGACCCTGCCCGCATTTCCCGAAGTAAAACCCGCACTCGAAAAACTCTCGTACCTTCCTCTTTCCGTCTTGTCCAATGGCACACCTGAAATGCTTTCACCCCTGGTTGCCTCGAACGGAATGACTGATTTTTTCAAGCATATCTTCAGCGTGGACGCCCTGCGGATGTATAAGCCGAGGCCAGAGATCTACAAACACGCCGTGGCCAGCCTCGGCGTCTCGAACGACGAGATCGGCTTCGTCTCATCCAACTATTGGGATATCGCCGGCGCTACATCCTTCGGCTTTCGCACCTACTGGCTGAATCGCGGTGCCGGGACCGGCGATGAATTGGGCTTCACACCCTCAGCCATCTTTGCAAGCCTCTTGGAGTTGCCACGCGTCCTGACCTGAATTTCTTTTTCGGAATTTACCGCAAGAACGGATTGACCACCCAGCCGCCGTACTCCTGTCCATGGGGCAAATCTTCCGCACTTCACACCCTGCGCTCTTCGCCGCCTGCACGATCATCCCGTCCCAGAAGGAAAGCTGATACTTCTGCTCGATCTCCATGGCGCGCAAGACAGAATCCGCGGAGTTCACTACGGTCTCCCAATTCATTTCAGGTTCGTATAACCACCCCAACGGGGTGGCCCCTGCTTAAAAGGCTTGACGCGTCTGCCATGGGTTCTACCACCCTGGTCCCCGGAGGGCCTTAAGGCTGTGTCCGGACGCCCGAGCCGCCGCAGCTTTGCAGCACCGCTGCTTTCACGTCCGCATCAAATTGCGCTCCCTGCCATCCCGTTGTCGCGCAGACCTGCCAAGCTTCGAGGCCCAGCGCCCCGCGGAAATCCGCGCCTTCCACCCGCGCTCCGTCAAGCTTCGTATCCCGCAGGATCGCTCCCGGAAACGCCGCCCCGCGCAGGTCCGCCCGGCTCAGGTCGGCCTCCAGGAAAATCGTTCCCTTCGCCTGTGCCCCGGTCAGATTCGCCCCAATCATTTTCGCCGCCGAAAAATCCGTCAGCTCCATCGAAGCCATCGAAAGTACCGCTTCGTCCAGTTTCACGTCCCGCAAATCGGCGTGCGACAACTCCGCCCGCAGCAAATCCGCGCGCCGCAATTTCACGGCATACAAGGTGGCGTGCCCGAAATTCGCCGTCGTCAGCTTCGCGCCATCCAGGTTGGCATACGACAAATCCGCGTTCCGGAAATCCGCTCCCGCCAACTGCGCTCCCTCGGCGTCCGCGGATACCAGGTTCGCCTTCGCCGCCTGCAAACGATCCAGATTCGCCCCGCGCAATACCGCTTCCCGCAAGTTTGCCGACCGGAAATCCGCTTCCGACAGGCTCGATCCTTCCAGATTCGCGCGCCACATCCGCGCTCCCGCAAACTGCGAGCGGTACCCCCGCGAATAGCGCAAATTGATTTCGTTCAGCCGCGGCCCGCTGCCCGTCCCGGTCTCGCCGTCCGTCACTGGTTTCAGCGCACTCGTCGAAATGCTCTCTTCCGTCACGTCTGCATACGGCCGGTAGCCCAGCGCTTGAAACGCTGTCGCCGCCCAACGCCGCGGGTCGCCGCGTCCCACATCGGGCCGCGCATTCGCGTCCGCGGGCAGCCCACGAATCACGCCGAGAGACATCAGAAACACCACCACACCCACCGCAACCGGAACCCGAAACGCCCTGGCCACATCCCGCAGAAATTGCGGCGTGCTTTCATCTGTCCAATCTCCCGGACGCAGCACCCTCGCCACAATTCGCGGCATGCCAAACCCTGCCGCTGCCAGCAACGTCATCAAAAACACCTGCAGCAAGGTTCCCCGGTAATCCTGCATCACCAGGTATCGCAGCCAGAATAAAAAGATCGTCGCCGGCACCGCCCAATACGCCAGCAATTTCGCCAGCCGGCTCTCCACCATCGCCAGCGGCGAACGCGGATCCCGCGTCCAGCGCAAATGCTGCCGGATCGGCCCCATCAGGTACCACGAGCCGTCTTTCTCCGGCGTCTGCCCGTCCGGAAAAACCGCGGGCAAAGCGCCCATGCTGCCCCACAACCGCAGCAAGAGAAACTGCAGCCGCAGGTACAACACGGTGAGCAGCAGAGGTCCGCCCATATAAAATCCCTGCAACGGCAAAAAGTTTGGAATGCGCGCCGACACCGTGGCCGATTCATCCAGCAGCAGCCGCACGTCCGTGGTCAGTGCCACCATCGCGCAGGCACCCACGCAAATCGTGATCAGCAACAGATAAAACCGCCGCGCCGCCTGTGTGAATTGCCCAATCGTCTTTCCGCCGTCGTACGCTCCCACGGCCTCCGGCAAAGTCGCGTCGAACAGATTCGTCCCGCCCAGCCGCCCCGCCCACAATCCCTGCGCCCCATAGAAATTCGCGCCCATCAGGTTGGCACCGGAGAATTCTGTGCCTAGCAGGTTGGATTCGCGCAGGTCCGCCTCCACCAGGTTCGCGCCGCGCAGGTTGGCCATGGACAAATCCGCGCCGCGCAGGTTTACCTTCGTCAGGTCCGCGCCCTGCAGATTCACGGCCGTCAAATCCGCGTCGGAGAGATTCGCTCCCGCAAAGTCCCCGCGAATGCCCTCCTTACCGTTCGATTCCACCCAAAGCTTGTGCTGGTCCAACGTCTCGGCCACTTCGAGCAGTTGCGTCTTCAGATCGCGCGCTTCCCCGCGCGGGATCGCATGGATTGCCGATTGGCTCTCCAGCGGAAACTCTGCCGCGGTTTCCTGCCGCTCGATCACGGCTTCGACCGGTTCAGGAACAACTTCCGCTTGCGCGGGAACTGTTTCCTCCTGCGCGGGAATTTCCTGTTCCGCGCCAAAAAATGCCGCCGCCACGCGCTCCGGCTCGCTCAATGTTCCCTGCGTACTTCGCAAAAACCTCAGCGCGG
Organism: Acidobacteriota bacterium; assembly: GCA_013289665.1. Lineage (GTDB taxonomy): Bacteria > Acidobacteriota > Terriglobia > Acidiferrales > UBA7541 > Acidiferrum. Next base: position 54,813 of record JABCZN010000008.1, read on the forward strand.
GAACTTTCTCCGCCGCCGCTTTCACCAGTCCCCCGCCTGTGGATTTCTCCGGCACATCGGCCGGCTGCGGCTCGAGTGCCGCCGCCAGCTCTTGCATGGCCGCCTCTCGGGCCTGCGCCGCGCTCTCCTCCGCCACCTTATGCAAATCCTCTTTCATCTGGACTTCCAAGAGCGCAAGAATCTGCGCTTCCTCCACGGGATCTGAGGGCGCTCCGCCGATCTCGGCAAGTTCCTCGGGCGTCGCCAGCCGTTCCGTTCCTTTTGGTTGATGGGCCTCGGGTAAATTCATCTTAGCTTTGCCGGACATTCCGTTTTACTCTTTCTTTCCTGTTGCATCGCCTCCGCTTCCGGAGGCAAACGAGTTCCTCTCGTTCACGGGTATACCCCATCATCCCCCACGCCCCCTGTGGATATCCCCTGCCCGAAAGGACAGGCGTTCCCCAATAGCAATTTCCCGGTGCCCCCTGTACACCCGCCAAAGCCCGCGAGGCCGCAGGCGTCCCAGGCAGCTAAACCTCAAGTCACATCAATTGCCGCGCGTCGCGCAGGCAATCTAAGCGAACCGAGGTTAGCAACTTCGCTCCGTCACGGAATTTGCTTGTTTAGAAAATACGGCAGGCGGGAACCGCAACTCTTGCATGTTTCTCTTGCTTCCTGAATGACTGGTCGCTGATCGCTGATTACTGTGTCCGCGCCACTGAACTCCAATCAACGCTGGTCGTCAACCAAGCCTCCAACTCATCGACGTCAAAACAAATCAGCCGGGGGCTCCGCTGAGGGGCCGAGGCACCCCGGCTATTCCCGCCCGCCTCCGCAGTGAGCGAGCTAGGAACTTGTACAGAATCTCAAACTTCCGGCGTGAGTCTCTCAGTTGTCTTCGTTGCTACGAAGAAATTCGTAGCGTTCTATCGCTGCCACTACGCCGACACTTCCTTCATCGCGAGGCTCGGTCCTCTGCACGCGGCCCAGGCAGCGCACACGCACCGGCCCGGCCAAGGTGATCTCGTTCGGCAGCGTCAGCAGGATCTCCACCGGAGACCCCTCTTTGACGTCCTTCGCCAGGAAGAAATAGACTCCGCGGGAGCTTACATCGCGGGATTCCGTGTTGGTTTCCCCAACGGCTGCGCCCGTGGTCCATCTCACGGTAATCGGCAGTCGCATGGAAAAACGTTGAGTTGTGCGGCGTTCAGACCCTGTCAAGGCGAGCCTCCCTCATCGAAGGACAGAGTCTATCCGCCCTCCGTCCAGGGAACAATAGGACTCAAGGCTCAAATTAAAGCTGCCCTTTAAAAGTACGAATGTACTAGGACCTCCTTTCGAGCTCCCAAGTTGGGGCGGCCAGACCGATTCACCAACTTGTCTTGCCCCAAGGCCTAAACGCCGGCCTGGAACTCCACTTCTGAGTCGTCTCGCTTTTTGTCATGCCGGGCGGCGGGACAGCTCTGCGTCAGAGAGGTGGATGGAAGGCAGCCTATCAGGAATGCTTGATCGCCAGATTCAGGCCCGCTGTCTCGGCGAAAGCCCGGAAGTCGCGGTCGCGCGTCAAAAGCGGAACGCCATGATCGACACAACTTTGTGCGATGAGCGCATCGCCCAGTCGTCCTCTACGGCCCTTTGCCAGAACCTTTGCTCGCAACTCTCCTGCCCGGGTCCAGAAGCCGGATTTAATCTCCAGCATTGGGAGTTCTTTCAGGCTTTCGGCCACGTTGGCGGAAATTTGCGAATCACTCAGCAGTTCCGTAAGAACGATTGGCACCATCAGAACCTGTCGGTCGCCAAGGGCCTTATCGAGGAGCTCTACGTCGTCGCCGCCGTCACCCTCGAAGAATGCAATCCAGGTGCTGGTGTCCGCCGCAATCATCGGTCAGACTTCAACTCCGCCAAACTTCGGCTGAACCGGACCTTCCCTCGCAATTGGCGCAGGCACGCGTACGCCCGCGACGCCGCCACAAGCTGCAGCCCAGTTCGAATCGTCTGTGTAATACCGCTTCCGCTCGCCTGCTGCGCCTTGTCCAGCAACTCTGCAGGAATTTCCACGGTGACTTTGCGCGTGTTCGCCATACCAGGCACTATACCATACTTGATACCAGCATTGAGTACGGTATCCATTGCGACCGTGCCAAAGAAAAGAGCCGCCCATTAGGCGGCCCTTTCTGAACTTTTGAACTCTTGAACTCTTGAACTCTTGAACCCTTGAACCCTTGGACTTTCCCCTAAGTCTGATCAATCAACCGGTGGTGAATCGCATAAAGCGCCAGCTCCAACCGGTCGGACACGCCCAACTTGTCAAAAATATTGTGCAGGTGGTTCTTCACCGTCTGCTCGGAGATAAACAGCTTCTCCCCAATCTCCTTGTTGCGGAAGCCCTGCGCCACCAATTGCACGATCTCTTTTTCGCGGTCAGAAAGCAGCGGTTTCTCCCGCCGTGGTCCCGAGTCTGAAGACTTCGCAAACGCCTTCATCACTTCGGCCGTCATCCGGTTATCCAGCCAGATTTCGCCCGCATGCACGCGGTGGATGCTCTTCACCAGCAAATCCGTGGCGGACTGCTTCAGCACCACGCCCCGCGCGCCCAGTCGCATCGCCCGCACCACGTCGCGGTCATCTTCCGCCGCCGTCAGCACAATCACCCGCGTCGGCGTCTGGTCGAAATTCACTTCCTCCAACACCGCCAGCCCGTCTTTGTCCGGCATGCGCAAATCCAGCAGCAAGATGTCTGGCTTCAGCTTCGCCAGCAGCTTGATGCATTCCGCGCCGTTCTGGGCTTCGCCCACGATGGTGATATCTTCATCCCCATCAATCAATTTGCGGAGCCCGTCGCGAAATATCGCATGGTCGTCCGCCATTAGTATCCGAATTTGCTGTTTGGTCTTCGCCATATCAGCCGAGCGGTACCTCGATCGTTAAGCGCGCACCATGCCCAGGGTTTGATTCCACGGTCAGCACTCCCCCGACCGTGCGCGTTCTTTCCTTGATGGAAATCGGACCCAGCCGCAGGCGGTCCAGCTCATCCCCTGTGAAGCGCCCGGCGAAGCTAAAGCCCTCGCCATTATCGTCCACCACCAGGGTGAGTCGGCTGTCATCCTGCGACAGTTTTACCACGACATGGGAAGCCTTCGCATGCTTTTTTATGTTGTTAAGTGCTTCACGGTAAATCTGGAAAATCTCCCGGCAAACCCGGTCCGGCGCGTGCAGCTCCGCCGAATCCACCAGCAAATCCAGCGCCAGCGTGGACTCGTTCCGGAAGCGCTCCGCGAACCCCCGCATCAAATCAACCATATCCGCAGATTGCACGCGCAGCGGCCGCAGGTCCGTCACCAGGTGCCGCAACTCCGCGCTTTCGTTCCTCACCGTCTGTTGCAGCGACGTCAGCCCCGGTTCCACCTGCTCCACGTGGGTTGAAACCTTCCGCCGCAGCACGTCAATCTGAATTTCGATGCTCAGCAGCGTCTGCAGAATCCCGTCATGCAGATCCCGCGAAATCCGCGAGCGCTCCGCCTCAATCGCCCTGGCCCGCAGGTGCCTCAACATGAAGACGTTCTCCAGCGCCGCGCTGATATGCGCCGCGATTCGCTCAAACCACTCCAGATGTTCCGCGGTAAACGGCTCCTGCCCGGGCCGGCGATTCGTCAGAAACAGACGTCCCGCCGCGTGCCCTTCCTGATCGAACGCCACCGAAGTGAAATTCTTGATCCCAAACTCCTGCTGCGTCGGCCCCGGAATCCGCGGCAGAATTTTCAGCACCTGCTTGTTCCGCCGGTCCCAACCGAATCCGTCGCCGCGCCCTTCCAGCGAATTCCAGCACAGCGATGCTTCCATGTCGTCCACCAGAAATCCATCGGAGCGGGTCAATGGCAGATTTTCCGGCACCAGCCGCTCGCCTTCCCCCGACCTCATCCGCCACACGAATATTCGCTCCAGGTCCGCATCGCGATACGCCAGCAGCGCCCCCTCGGTCTGAAACTCCGTGCAAAGCTCTTCCAGCAGCAAGCGCAACGATTCCGCCAGCCCCAAATCCACGTGCATGGTGTTCGAAATTCGCGACAAGAAATCCTGCTGCGCGGCAAATTGCCGGTTGCGGTCCCCCAGGAACGCCAGACCCACCGTGCCCAGAAACGCAGCCGTGAACAGCGAAACCGAATACGCCAGATCCCGCGAACCTGGCTCAGGCAACTTCCAATGCATCTGCAGGGCGAATCCCAGCAGCAGCAACCCGAAGCACAACGAAACCGAGTAGCGCAGATTCCACCGGTAGCCCGCCGCAAACGCCACAAAAAACATCAGGAACCACGTGGGGATTTGTTCCGGCGAAAGATAAAGAAAAATTCCAGCCGCCAGAATGTCGCACACCAGCGGCAGCCGCCAGTGATACCTCCGCAGCGCCCGCTCCAGCACCAGGATCAGGATCGCCGCCAAAACATACGCGATCAGAAATGCCAGCGGCTTTTCCACTTCCCTAGCCGGACGCAGTTCCAGCAAGCCTAAAATCGCCAGTGTGGCGATCACCGGTCGCGCGTAGGCAAGCTGCAGGTCAAAATGTAACCGGTCTGCCGGCTGCGGATTCATGCCCGGGAACACACCAAGTAGGCGCCGGGCTTTACCCCGGCCACCCTTCCCATGTAGGCGCCGGGGTTTAGCCCGGCCAGCCTTCCCATGTAGTGGCCGGTCTCGAGACCGGCCCGTCACCCCAGTCTAGCAACGACCACCAATCCGCCGACCCGCCTCCTAACCCGCAGTTTCCACCTAGCTAAGACCTGATCAAGCAAACTCAGCCAACGCGAGCGGCCCCCATCCGGTCGCGGCCGACTCCGAATTTTGAGTGCGGAAGCGAAGCTTTCGCTTTTGCGCTCTCCCCCGAACAACCAAATCAGTCCGTGATCCACCAACGCAGCGTCTATCTCCAGTCTCCTGCTATCTGCTATCTGCTCGCTGTTATCCCTCATCCGCCATTCAGCCTGCCACCACATCCCCCACTTTTCCGCCACCGAAATTGCATGCTAAACTACGAGCAGTGGTGGGAGTAGCTCAGCTGGTAGAGCGTCGGTCTGTGGCACCGAATGTCGCGGGTTCAATCCCCGTCTCCCACCCCAACTCTTCGCGATTGAAAACAAACTCTTTCCTGATTTTTCTCTCCTCGCGTGAAGCCGGATTTATTGCACAACCATTGCACAATGGCCTGCGGGGACCGCCCGCCGACTCAATTTCTTGGTGCTCTCTGGCGAAGAAATTCCCCATCCTCGGCAGCCGATCTTGCAACGGAATTTGCAATATGCTTTTCCGTCTGCTTTCCCTGCTTCTTTTGCCGTCCCCACTCGTCCCGGCACACGAGCACACAACTTCACACTTCTCACACCAACGTCCGCATCTAGGTAAACTTTCTTGCTCTGATTTCATGTTCCGGGTTATGGGGCCTAAGTTTCTCTCGGCTTCGGCTTTGACTGTATCTCGCTGCCTTCTTTTCGAGCCGTCGCCGCAGGACTCTGCCGGCTCGAAATGCCAATGACCCGAGCCTCATTGTGTTGTTTTGAAGCGTTGACCGAAACTCTTCGATTGGGAGCCGAAGAAGTGCATCGACGCGCTTGTCGTGCTCCCTGGCACTTCGATGAATCAAATTCAAGCATTTTCGGCAACCGAGCCTGCCTGTATTCGGCAGGAAATAGAGAATTCGGACACGTTTCCGACATGGAGCGTCATTGTGAACGCCGGGGCACAGAAACCACGGTCTTGGACCGAAGTAGAGCGGTGTTTGGGCTATTTCGAGAGTTACGAACCGTGCATAGTGCATCAGGGGAACGCTGCTGGGCACGCCATAAGAGATGTGTAGAAGCGTCTTCCCACTGGCGGCCAACTCCACCCAGAAATAAGCGCGGAAGGATTCCTGACCATCGGAATTATTCCACACAGTCGAGCACAAAGTGCCTGGCTTTGCACGAAAGACACCTGAGCGCACAAGGATTGCAATGTCGAAGGCAAGACAATCCTCCACGATAAGACGCGTTGACCAAGGCGCTCGCCCTTTTCGAGCCATTCGGTGTTTTCCTTCCTAAATAAATTGTGTACGACATTTCATTGACATTTGGCAATTAGAGTTAAGAGCGGACTTAGATGCTTGAACCGGAATCCATCTCTCGCGGTCAAAATAGGCCCCTTTTCGTGTACATGGCGGTGTCAAACTTGACTTGATTGAGGTGCGAGATGCGTCCGCTGCTCAACCAACTGTCTTTGCTCTAGGGTGTGGCCGGAAATGTGCAATAAACCCTCAGTTTGGGGTTTTTGAGGCCAGTTCGGCCCCTTTTGGACGAATTGCGCGATAGATTTGGTATATAGTCGCACCGCTTCATTTACAGGGAGAATTCACATGCAATGCTGGTTCTGGAACATAGAGTGGGCTTCCCAGGTATATTTCCGAGCGGAATTGGAACATGGCCGACTAAGGCAAGGTTGGGGCTACGCCGACAAACTCGACTTGCGGAGAATAAGAGCAAAGATTGAAAAGGCGGAACAGCTGGACGAGGAGGAACAGTCCGCGTGGAGCCACTGCCAAAGTATGCTCAGTTACATCAAGTCCGATGACCTTGTAGTCGTCAAGAACATACCATCACCAGACAAATTCACGATAACGAAAATCGGTGGCGCTTACGACTATCGAATCGAGCCTAAGGTGGCTGACTTCGGTCACGTGTTGCCTGTTCTAGACTCACGCGTGTTCTCCAAGCATGCAAAAGCAGTTCCCGCTCCGCTCGTAAACGCATTGAACAGGGCGCAGTCGGCGATTATACCCACCTATAAACACCACGAGGCCGTTATCCAACTTTATGCTGTCACCGATGAACAGGCAATCAACAAGCCGGAAGAGTTTGCCGATAGATTCCGCAGGTGGCGGCAGGCCTCGTTGGACGCATTGAAGACTCAACTCAAGAATGACCTGAACCCCAAACAAGCTGAGCGCCTGATCCGCAGTCTGCTCGTGCGCGACCATCCTGACGTTCTATGGACAGCCGGTCCCAAAGAGCGTGGTGCTGATTTTGTCGTGACAATTGACAATGGATACGGACTGGCAACAAGAATGGCTGTCCAGGTGAAGATGTACTCGGATTTGCACGACGACATTGGTGGCTTAGACCAGTTGGAAGAGGCGTTCCGTGAGCACAATGTCGATACGGGTCTGCTGATCTCCTTTGCCGACAGACTTGGGCCAACTCTCGCAAAACGACTCAGTGAACTCAAGCAGAGGTACAAAGTAGAGGTGCTTTACGGCGAAAACCTCTATGAGCGGCTGTTGGAACTGCTGGCCGACCCAGCAATTGACCCAACGCTGGGGAGCTGACACCGCGGTCTATTGAAATCACATTCCCCGAAAATGGAATGCCATTCCCAAGAGCCGCTCCACCCTATCCGCGAGGATCATCACTCATGCTGACCAGCCATTTGGTTCGAGCACGGAGCGCGGCAAACGTCTCGATTGGGAAGGTCCTTTTGCGGCGGGATGCCACCTTCGGATAACAGAATCCCACTAGCCCCCTAGGTCAACGAGCAACTTGAGAATGATTTGCGCTGGTCGGAGCGAGACTCGACAGCGTTCATGAAGGCGAAGGGTACCAATCGCCGACCTTTGTTGACCACTGTTGGCCAAAGAGCCAAAGATGAGGTCGAGGCAGAAGTTAAGAGGCAATTGATTCAATGAGATTACTGGTAGGGGCGTCAGACAAAGGAAAACAAACTCTCAACGTCCTTTTGAGAAGCCGCCGCAAACGTGTATCTAACCCTCGATATGAGGCTTTTTTAGGCGAATTCGGAATTCGGCCTCTTCTAGGGCAATTTAACTGCAAATTGTGCGTTGCCGTTGTTGCCTTCAGAGTCGCCGACCCTGCGCATCATAGTCTGCCTCGGATGTTCGCGCTCTTCGTCTCTTGCCTCATTCCTGGGTTCGATCTATGCGGATTTCCTACCCATGCTGCCTTTCATTGGCAGACAATTAGCCATGCCAAACTCGGCCATTTGGGCTTAGCTGGAAGCGCTTTAACCGTCTCAATTGAGAAGCTGTTGCTGACGCCCATATTCGAGATTAATGGTTCTCCCAGATGCTGGCCTTCGGCTGCTGAGCTTCGCGCAAAGCGGTGACCATGCATTCATGGCTATCTGCGGAGCCATGAGTAGAGTTCTCGAGGATTTGGCAAACTGCCAGTGCAGAATTATCTTCTTTGGCTTGAACCATCCAAACTGCGATTCTTTGAAGGAATTCAATTGGCAGAGTGGATTTTCCCCGTTCTGCCGCGTAAGCAAGCGTTTTAGCCTCCGCGATGGCAGAAGGTATGTCGTCATCGCTTATCAACGTACGAATGAATTTGCCCCTAGCCCATTGATCCGCTGGATCTAGGCGAAGCGCTTCGCGCAGTTCTTGAACCGCGGAATACGGATCGCCTACAGCCAGTAACGCAATCCCAAGTTCCTGGCGGAACCTCGCATCATCAGGTTTAAGGTGCACAGCCTTCTCTAATTCAACGAGGGCCTGGTGGGTGTCCCATCCTGAAAGATTAGTGCCGAGAGCAAAGTGCGCCTCCGCGTCATTCGGATTCTTTGAAATGACTCTTCTTGCCAGCTCTACGAGCTTCTCGTTGGCTTCGGCCACATCCTTCGAGTCAATCCGATTCGCCGTGTGTCTCAAGATGAGTTCTGCGTCCATTGGACCGGCCGGTTCAAGCACCGAGTCTGTCGGAAGAGCAAAGTTCAAGTTTTGACCCTTAGAAAATGTGAAACTGGTGATACCGATTAGCCGGCCGTCTGCGCCGAACAGTCCTCCTCCGCTGGATCCGTGCGAAATCGATGCCGAAGTTTGAATTACCTGCTCCCCGTCCAAATCCCGAAGCCCAGATACCAAACCTTCAGAAATCGTAAGCTCCAGGCCCTCGGGCGCGCCAATGGAGTAGGCGTGCTCTCCAACGGATACACTTTTCAAGTCGCGGAGTCGCACACCGAGAGTATCCAGACCCTTTACGCGAAGTCGGCAGAGATCAGCATGAAGGTTTATGTGGTCAATTTCGGCAGGCCAAGTCCTATCCCCCTGTCTAACTTTGAAAACTACACCAACATCGATAACGTGGTTATTTGTGACTATCGCTTTCGCGCTGTTGGATTCTATGAAATAGTCCAAGTCATCAAAGGAGTGAAAACCATTTTCCACTTCTCGCTGATTTGGTCGAATGGCGACGCCGCTTCCAATCGCGCGCACGGACCCGTCTTCATCTAGGGCCTCAACGACAAAAACTGAGGGGGATAACAGCTTGAATAGCTCTTCGGAGTTCAAGCGTTGTGGCACTCCGGCTTCTGCGTGGGAGGCCTTCTGTGCTTGAGCACTCGCGGTGCAAGTGATCAGGCGAACTGCAATCACCAAAACTGGAACCGCAGGGTGATTTAGCAAGCCGATAATGCCGTGTATAGGGTGGCCGCATCTCATTTGGGACTATCGCTCGCGGTTTGGGATTGATTCGTCACAACTGGAGCTTGCCTGCATCAAACCTGCGCGCATAACCTCACTTCGGTTGTAGAGGATCGTCTGTAGATTGATTGTCTACACGATAATAGAAGTGGGGCGTGGCAAAGGCAACCAGATTCTCTCGTCTCACCTTTGGCCGTGCGATCCGTCACGAGCGGGCGAACCTCGGCTTGTCTCAAGAAGATTTTGCGGAGCGCGCGGACGTACATCGCACCTACGTCAGTTCCGTTGAGCTAGGAAAGGTAAGTGTGGGAATTGAAGTTGCCAATGCTTTGGCAGCAGCGCTTGACCTGAAACTGAGCGAGCTAGTTCGCCGTTCCGAGTAAGCTACTCTCCATCCTTCGCATGTATTTTGACTCTTCCCAATTGAGACGAGAGCCCCGGGGACGATTGGCCGTCAGGACCTCGCCGAGCTTTATTTTGAGGAAAGAAAACTACGAATCAGTTCCGCTCCCTGTCGAGTGTAGTTTTGCTTCTCGAAGTCGATTGCCCAACGCTGTTGTGAACCTAGTTCTCTCTGCGTTTGAGAAGGGTGATGCGTCAACCTAAGTTATAGTGGTGCCTTGGATGCCACAACGCCGAGATTGGCGATGTTATCGCCTTTTTTCAGTGAGGGAACAGCGTTCACGTGAAGGACCACGCCGGCTTCGGGAGCGCGTGGTTCGAGGATGACTTTTCCGAAAAAGTCAGTGACGTAACCGAGCTTCATGCCTTCCTGAACATACGTGCCGCGCTTGACGAGCGGATACCAAATGCCGGGGCCGTCGGAGATGACGTCAACGATTTTCTCCAGCCACACTGGATGTTCGATGTAGTTCGGCTCGCCAGGGAGCATCTTCAAGGCGCGCATGGTGCTCACAGTGCCATTTACAAGCAGCGCCACATCATCGGTTTCGACCGTGCCAGCATGCCCGGCTTCCACAACGATCGAAGGCTTCCCGCGGAGAGAAGCCGTGTTGTCAAGGTACCGGCTGGCAGCAAGATCGGTAGGGCGGTCGTGCCAAATGATGATGTGATCCAAGCCGAAAGCAAGAACCATCTCCTTCGAGATGTGGTCCTGTAAGTCTTTGCCGGTGGGCCCCCAGTAAGCGTAGGGCCGGAGGCTCTCGTCGAGGTCGCCGCCGTGATAGTCGATCAAGTAGTCCGAGCGATCCACGACCTGTTTGGTGATGAGGAAGGAAGCGCGATCAGTTTGCGTTCCATCGGCTTTGCCGGGATAGAAGCGGTTCATGCTCTTGTTATCCACCGGATTGACGTGCGGGACTTTTTGTTCGAACGAAGCGATGTTGACCAGTGGAATTAGGATGACCGTGCCCGAAATCCTAGCCGGGTCGAGATCAACAATCAATCTTTCGACAGCAATAATTGAGACGTACTCCGTCCCGTGCGCACCGGTTACCAGAGCAAGGACGGGACCGGGCTTGGCGCCATTGACCACGACCACAGGAATGTTCGTTCCCGCATCGACGCCGGCGGGGACTTCGAGGTAACCGGTCGCTTTCTGGCCAGGCGCGGCAGAAGCGTTGCCGACTACGAAAGGTGATCGCTGAGCCGAGGCAAAGATTGGCAGGAACGCAAGGATGATGAGAGAAACGAGAAAAAAACGAAATGAGCGAAGCATGAAACCTCCTCGAGTGGACCCTTCGGCAAGCTAGGGCGAGTGAGCATAACGCGCGTCCGGCGGGCGGGCAATGACTGTTGCGAGAGGAGGAAAAGATGGAATCCATAGACGCGTGCGCCATAGTTGTGCGAAGAGAGATTAGGATTCATCATCGCCGCAGCGCTCGCCACGTGCTATCAATCCTTGGCATCGCTGTCACTCTCTAGGTTTTCCGCAGTCGTCGGCACTCGGTTGTCCTCAGACTGGACGATATTGAGCCAGCCACGGTCGAACGTGAAAGTTTTCGCGCGACCAGCCGGGTCTTGGATGCGGATGAGGTGTGGCTGATCGCCTTGGCCTGCTCGTTCAACGACGTATAGCCAGTATGAATCGCCGTGCGCGCGCACACACTCGAACTGAGTGTGTGACATTCCGACAGGTCGGTCTTGCATGGTACCGGTCATCGCCTTCACTTCGCCCCATTGACGGCGTGAATCAACCCATCCGGGTCAGTTTCCTCGTCGACCGGATGTGCAGCGACATACGAGACGAAGGTGCGGGTTCCTCCAGTGCTCGGCTTGGGTAAACCACCGTCAGCGGTTACGGCGCTCTCGTCCCCTCCAGTGTCAAAGCCATTCAAGACGAAAGCAACAGCGGAGAAGGCGCGAGAGAAATGCCCGGAGCGAATCGCAAGAAAGTTGGTTTCGGTGTGAGCCGAGTCCAATCCGACCCTAACTAAGTGTCGAGCCCCTACTGCCGTCCAACCCAGTGCAGCGAGTTTCCCGCTGAACCTACGTGTTTGCATCAATACGGTCGATGTTCCGACCAACTCACGGATTTCCCGCGGAGCGCGATTCGGAAATGTTGCAATGTATCAGCAGTGTGGGGAATGCCAGTGAGGGCGAACAGCCATACCGTAGTTCCGTGAGTCTACGTGTGAAGAAGCGGATTTGTACCGCAGAAAAAGGCTCCGCCGCGAAAGGGAATTTTCTGTGGGAGCGATAAAAACCATTCCTTCTTGTCGATCTCTAATGTATCTTGCGCACTTATTGTGGTGGATCACAGAGGTTGATGCCTCAGAGTCCCGGCGCGAGGCAAGCTGTTTATAGCGGAATTGAGCAAAAGGGATGAATTCGTCCGCAACGAGTCGTTTCCAAGTCTTCTCTGGTAATGAAGCAGAGGCAACAACTATTCGGAATGATGAAAGCTTGATGGCTCGTCTTCAGGGGGGCGATAAGGAAGCTTTCGGCATATTGTTTCAACGCTACGTGAAGTTGGTGCACCGAATCTGTGAAAGAATTCTGCGCGACGATACCGAGGCTGAAGACCTGACCCAAGACGTCTTTTTGTTCATAGAGCGAAAGTGCAGGATCTTTGATAGGTCCAAAAGCTCGGCTAGGTCTTGGATCGTGCAAATGACTTACCACAGAGCATTTGAACGGCGACGATATCTCGTCTCGCGCCATTTTTACACTCGGGAGAACTTAGAAGAGAGCGGTTCTTCTGTGCTCGGCAAAAGGTTAGTGGAAGCCGATTATTCCCCGGAGGCTGTCTTTGGGCGTAATGGTCTGAATAAGATACTCGAATCTCTGTCCGAGGAGCAGCGCGAAACCCTGCGCTTGCATTTCTTTGATGGTTATACTCTCAGCGAAATCAGCCAAAAGCTTGGCGAGCCTCTCGGAAATGTGCGGCACCACTATTACCGTGGCCTGGATAGGTTGCGGAAGCAAATGTTTGGGAATAATGTGCCCACGGAGCAACGGCATGGAAAATAATAGGGACCATCTGGAAATAAGGGGGTGGTCGGAGCCGGGACCACATGAAAGATTCGTGGAGCTGTGCGCCATCTGGACCTCAGGTGACCTGACCGAGGAAGAACAGAAAGACCTCCAAGCGCACCTCGCGGAATGTCCGGACTGCCGGCAGGCCTTGAAGGAATTTGAAGCTGCGGCCGATATCGGCATGCCTTTGCTTCATTCCGAGCTATCTGGCCGTGACTTCCCAGAGCAGAACTCGCTTCAGAACGAACCTATAAAAACGACCCCTGACCCTGCGATAGCACACGCCGAAATGGCGCGCCGACAACGAAAACCGGTAGAACAAAACAGCGGAGCCGGATTCCCCCATCGAAACGGTTATCGACCGATGGCCGTGAATTGGAATTACGTGTGGATGCCATTTGCGGCCGCCATCTTGCTCACCGCCGCTTTGGGCATTTATTCATTTCAAGTGGGCAAGCGGAAGGGCCAGGAGAATGTCCTGGTGCAGCCGATCGTCCCCGATCGGAAATACGACACGAAAGTCGACGCACTCGAGCAAAAGATCAGCGATGCAGGCCACGACCGTGAACACTTGAAGGCGCAGTTAGCCGATCGGGACCGGATGATCGCGGATCTACAGCGCCAGGTTGCTGACCGGTCTGCGGCTCTAAACGAGATGAAGAGTGCCGAGATCGAATTGCAACATTCTCTCCAGGGTGAAACGGCCGCGAAACAGCAAATCGCTCAGGGACAGAGCAATCTCTCGGGACAGCTGGATTCCGCGCAATCTACGCTTCAGAAGACGCAGGCGGAGCTCGACTCTCTCCGGGAGCAGCGTGCGCTCGAGCAAACGCGCGCTGACGGTCTCTCGGCTCAGATCCGGGAGCTGCATGGTCAGCTTCGCGACCAGCAGGAGGAGCTTGGCAAAGAGCAGGAATTGCTCGCCCACGACCGGGATATCCGTGAACTCATGGGAGCCAGGGACCTCTACATAGCCGAAGTGTATGACGTTGCGCGGGATGGGCAGACGCAAAAACCTTATGGCCGGGTCTTCTATACCAAAGGAAAGTCACTGGTCTTCTACGCCTACGACCTCGATCAGCACGCCGAGTACAAAAGCGCCAGCACCTTTCAGGCTTGGGGCAGTCGGGGTCTTAATAGACAGCAGGCGACCAATCTTGGCATCTTCTACGAAGACAACGCGGCTAAGAAGCGCTGGGTGGTGAAATTCGATGATGCGAAGAAATTGGAACAAATCAACGCCGTCTTTGTAACCGTCGAACCGAATGGAGGAAGCCAAAAGCCAAGCGGGAAGGCTCTTCTGTTTGCCTACTTGAAAGTGGGCCCGAATCATCCGTGAGCATTCTTCAGCCCGGTCCCGGAGCTCATGGTAATTCGAGGGAAAAGACCTGCGACACCTCGAACAGAACCCCGATACGAAATCTCGCTGGGCAAAGATCCGAGACCGGAAAGAAACATGCAGTTCTTAGAGCGGGGAAAGCTGCGGTCGTCGCGGATGGGAAGGTGCAATTGTATCCCCGGAAGAAGTAGGCGACCGAGTCAACTGCCCCTGCCGTCGCCGCCCTGCACTCCGCTCGTTGTCACCGAAGGGTGTTGACAAACTCTTTACGTCTCTTATATAAAGTTCGCCATCCCGCCAGCTCGAACGGCAGGCCATCCGCCGTCCCCGTACCCCTCGGTCCGTGGCCCAAATCCCTTGGGAGGCCGTCCATGCTGAGACTTCACCCCTTCTACCGACTAGGCATTACCCTCGTTCTTCTCTTCCTTTTTCTGGCAAATGCCAACGGCCAGAGTCCAGCTATCACAGGTTCCACTATTACACCGATTCCGGGGGTGGGCCGTGACTATACGAATCTGATGGCTGAAACGGTTGACCCGGCCAGTGGCAGCGTAAGTCTCCGCATAAGCTTGCCGGTCCCGCTTGCTCGTGGTCTCGCAATACCTTTCGCCTTCACTTACAACTCTAACTCTGTCGCCTTACAACAAGGTGCACCTGGATCTCCCGCATGGAATTACAGCCAGTCCATGTTCGGAGTTGGTCCTTGGTCAAACACCTTGCCCCAACTCTCAGCTGTCATACAGGGTTACTCAAAACCTGGAACCATGGATACATGCTACTCCTCGACGGGTTATACGTTTCAGGATTCCAACGGAGTAGCCCACCCACTTGGACTCTCCGCTTATCTCGTTAATCCGAATATCAACATCAACCCCTCTTGCGGATCCACAAATTGGACAAACTACTTTAGTGGCGGGGATGACTACGTTCAAGCAATTTTGCTCGGTGTCAGCGGGACAGGCAGCATTTTATATCCGAGCTATGGGGCAGGGGTTGGTGTTGTACAGGTGGCTGACGCAAGCGGAACCGTATATACATTCGGTAACACTACGAATAATTACTGGGATTGTAGCGACCAGCCTGCGGTTTCTGGGCCTCAGATAGTCAATCCAATTGCCTACGCGCTTCCAAGCACCATCGAAGACCGCAATGGAAATATAATCACGCTATCTAACCCCTGTGCGTCTGGTTCCCCCCTTACAATTTCAGATACAACTGGTCGGACAGCCCTTACCTTCAATACTCAAAACGCCTACCCTCCCCATGTGCTTATAAATTCCGTAACGGTTTCGGGAATCTCGAACCCGTACTCAGTTACCAGGTCCTCGGTGAGTGGAACACAGGTAAGTGTGAATGCCACTCTGGTAACGGGCGATTCGAGCTGCCATGGAGTCCCCGCTTGGAATAACTTCAATCTTAGCCAAAATGCCGGTTACGCGAATTTCGTCAGTGCGATAACCCTGCCAAATGAAAAGCAATATCAGTTCGCCTACGACCCCACGTACGGTTTGTTGAGCCAAATTACGTATCCGACAGGAGGGTACGTAAAGTATGTTTGGGAAATGAACCACCAATCAGCCTCCGTTGCGTACGCAAACACGACAGGTCAAGCCTATTATTGTCAATACATTTATGACAAGCCCGCACTCCTTCATCGCTATGTTAGTTACGACGGCTCCACGATTGCCCTTCAGCAAGACTTCTCCTACTCCACAACTTGGAGCGGAACAAGCTGGGCAACCAAGCAAACCACCGTCACGACTCACGACTTAGTGAGAGGCACATCCTTTCAAACGATCTACACGTATTCTCCAGTGCTTTCTCCGACTATTCCGAATTCGGCTCCTCCTGGCGCAAATTTCGAGTATTGGGCGGACCGCCAGCTACCTGTCGAGTCAACAATCGTCTACAAGAGCATTAGTGGCGGAACTCTGAAGACGGTGAACAAGGGCTGGAGCGATCCATACGAAATGACTTGCGAAGTAACAACATGGGATAATGGCCAAGTATCTGGAACTTTCTACGGCTGGGGGCCAGGGCACGTAATCACGGACAAGAGAGAATACGATTTTGGCATTCTTAGCTCGTCTGCCTGTACCTGGTCCACAGCGACTCCAACCAGGGAAACAGTCACCAATTACCAAAGCTTCGCCGTCACCCCAATCTTCCCAACTGCGCCTTCGATCCTGAATCGGGAATCATCGGTTTTCACCTACGGCAATGGAACATTGGCTGCGGAAACAGTCTATTCGTACGATCAGGTTGCCGTCGGCAGCCTTTCGAATCTTCCCAGCGGCACACATGACGAGACCTATTACAGTTCAAGTTCCACAGCGCCGCGGGGCAATGCCACCACTGTCACTCGCAAATGTTTGCAGAGCTGTACAGACTCAACTACGACTTACACCTTTGACGAGACAGGGCAGGTCCTGACTACGAAGGACCCGTGCGGAAATGCAACGTGTACCGACATAACGGGTACAAACCATACAACAAACTATTCCTACGCGGACAACTACGATTCCAATCCTAGTTCGAACACGAACGCATTTTTGACAACGATCACCGATCAGCTGGGGCACACAGTTAATTATAAATATGCTTACGCAGACGGGCAGCTTATTTCAATAACGGATGCAAACGGCCTCATGGCCAGCTATCTTTATGCGGACCCCTTGCGCCGCCTTACCGAAACTGATCGTCCCGATGGCGGCTCAACCAAACTGGCTTATAACGACACGGCCCCAACGCCATCTGTGACCACTTCGGAAGCGATAAATACCCAGCAGACCAAAACGACCGTCCTAATCAAGGACGGCATGGGCCACGCTATTCATTCGCAACTAACTTCAGACCCGCAAGGCACCGTTTATGTGGATACCACCTATGACGGTCTCGGCCTTGTCTACAAGGTTTCGAACCCGTACCGGGTAGGGACAGATATTACATCCAGCCCTGGCACTAGTGTCTACACATATGATTCCCTCGGCCGAAAGCTCACGGAGACGTATCCCGACAATTCTTCCGTCTTAACTACGGCATATTGTGGACCAAATATTCTTGTTACCGATCCGACGAAGCGGTGGCGAAGGAGCCGCGCCGACGGGCTTGGCCGTATGGTGGAAGTTGACGAGCCAAATTCAATCTCTGCGGCAGTTAATTCGAATGGCTGTCCCGGGACCGGCGAACCGATCTGGGTTACATCGTACGGTTTTGACCCTCTAGACGACTTGACAAGCGCCGTCCAGAACGGCTCGCATAACCGTACTTTTGTTTACAATTCGTTGAAACTCATGCTCACATCCACAAATCCTGAAGTTGGCACCCTAACTTATACTTACGACGCGAACGGCAATGTTCAAACGAAGCGAGACGGGCGTGGAATCACCACAACTTATACATACGATGTGGTGAATCGAGAGTTGACTCGGACGTACTCCGACGGCACGCCAACGGTCACGACCACTTATGACCAACCCGTGTGCCTGGGACTGGCGGCTTGTCAGAATATCGGACATAGGACCGCAGTGACTGACGCTGCTGGCTCTGAATCTTGGGCATATGAAGTAGACATGACTCACTCGCAAAGTATTCATGTCAACCAGCGAACGACGAGCAGCATCACGAAAACCTCCAAGTACTATCTCGACCTGGCCGGAAATGTAACGCAAATGGTGTACCCTACCAGCCGTATAGTGAATTACACGTTCGACAACGCCGACCGACCCATTACAGCAGTCGACGCTTCTAACGGCATCACCTACTCCACGGGGTTTCAAACATCGCCTGGTGGAACCTGTCTACCGAATATTACCTGTTACACCCCACAAGGCTCTATTTATGGCGTTTCCCTTGGACAAACCTCCAGCTTCACCGGCGTGAACATCACGGATAGTTACAACTCACGATTGCAGCCAGGCGAATTTAAGGCGTCCTCCACCGGCGGCAATGCCATAGACATCACCTACAATTTTGTCGACCCGATTAATGGCGGCAATGCTGGACACGTATTCTCCATCTCCAATAATCTGAACACCAGTCGGACGCAAAAGTTCACTTATGACCAACTGAACCGCATCACCTCCGCCGGTACCGGTGCCACCACGGGCACCTACTGTTGGGGATATCAATATACCTACGACGCCTGGGCAAACCTCACTTCCCAGGCTGGATGGTCGCCTAATTACAACGGTTGTACCCAGACCGTCATGGCGGCGGTCACCACCGACGGCAACAATCACATTTCCGCGTATAGTTATGACGCTTCCGGCAACGCCACAGGAGAAACAGGCTATGCGTATACCTGGAACGGCGAAAGCCAGCTCATAACCGCTGGCGGCGTCAATTATCTTTACGACGGTGACGGTCGTCGCGTGGCCAAAGTCGGTACCAAACTGTATTGGTATGGCGCGGGCACTGAAATCCTCGCCGAAACTAACGCGGCAGGAAATACCCTTAACGAATACATCTTCTTTGGCGGCAAGCGCGTTGCCCTGCTGCCCGCGAGTGCTACCGCTCAGTTTTATGTCGAAGACTCGCTTGGTTCTTCTCGAATTGTCACGACCAACGCTGGCGCCGTCTGTTATGATGCCGACTTCTACCCCTTCGGCGGCGAGCGTGCTGTCACCAATTCCTGCACTCAAAACAATTACAAGTTTGAGGGCAAGGAACGCGACCCTGAAACCGGCAACGACGACTTCGGCGCTCGCTACTACTCAAACCGCTTCGGCCGCTGGCTCAGCGCCGACTGGTCCAATGTTCCGGTGCCGGTGCCTTACGCCAACCTCAGCAACCCACAAACCCTCAATCTGTACTCAATGGTGACCGATGATCCTGAATCCTTCGCCGACCTGGATGGCCACCTCTTATCGCCTCCCCCTGAGTCTTTATCCACTACTTGCCCGGACAACGATGCCATTTGCATGCTTAACGAGCAAAATACGGACAGAAACAGCGCCAGTCAGGGTTCAACAAGTGGTCAGCAACAACAGGCGCAAAATCAGGCATGGTCTAGTCTCTCATCGGCTCAGCAGGCCCTCGTCCAAGGTGGGGAAAAGGCGTGGGGTGGCCTATCGGCAGGACAACAGACCAACTTTGCCGCCATCACGCACGCTCTCGAAGTAACAACCCTATCCAACGGTGCCTCCGGTCTTTCGGAAGTCAAGAGTGTGACTTCGATCGGCAAAGTTGATATTGGCGTCACCTGGAACGCGGGGGCGAAGCAAGCCTTCAAAGATTCGGGCTTTGCTTGGAGGCCAGGGTGGGGGCATTCCGGTGAAAACGGGGTAACGCTAGGAAGAAGCACCACGGGCCTCCACCTACTTTTCGGGGATAAGGACGTCGGTGTCGGACATGCGCACATCGACTATCGCGGACTTGGAGAAGGTCACTACCAACAGTACAACTCTGATGTCCGCGCCGTCGGCCCTGAAAAATCAGGCGGTCGACCCATTAGCAACTATGAGCGGTACAAAAGTTGGTTCGGCCCAATACCAGGATACGTTCCTTGACACTCGGGGTGTAAAATGAAACGTCGAATCTCATGGTTAGTTATAGGCTGTTTCATCTTTCAATTCAGTCTTCTCGCTAAAAGGCGTCCTGAGACTATGACGCTCCATCAGACGAGCTTGACGGGCGACCGTGCACTAGCTGCGATCCGCTCTGCTTCGCCCAGGCCCGGAACCCAGCTTCAAATCCTTCGCGAGATCAAGGCCACCGCTAACACGCAAGAAATAGCTCACAGATCGCATCACGAGGCGGACCTTCACCATATTGCCCTCTATGGCAACGGCATATTTCTCAACGCGCTGAACACCGGTGCCTTCCTCATCTTGGAGTCTGATCCTACAACCGGCAATGCAGTTTCCATTTATCTGGTGTCTACCGGAAGTGACGGGCGGCCCGCCATTGAATCCCACGAGGTCGAAGGCGTGACGGCCCCGCTTGGTGCCGAGCTCATCAACCAGACTGCGGATTTTGTTGATGCCCTGTTAGCTGTGCCCACTTCAAAGTTCGAAAGCATCGAGCGTAGATTCTATGGTAGGCACTTTCCTGAATACGCCGGCCCCGGAGATCGGACCATTTTTGCGATCCCTCGTAGCATCCGAGCAATCGAGGCCGACGAAACCCAATACGGAGAACTGGCTGCGCTGTTTGGCGGCTACCTTTTTTGGCCAGTGCAGTATTCAATGTCGACGGATATTTACGCCGCCAATCCTTCCAGTGCTCTGGCAGCAGCGCGAAAGAAGCACGAAGCCCTGACCGAGCAGTTCCTCCAAAAGAACAACAAAAAGCCTGACTTTATCTATGACCTGCAGGACCTGGAATCTCTAAAAAGTCCAGAGCAGCTTCGAGAACGCATATTGTGGCTTAGGCGACTCGACGATTTCTTGGAACAGGCGCTCAAGTCACAGGGCGATTCTTCCGCATTTGAAGCTAACAAATTGATTTCCTTGGTCGCGTTACAGCTCGGATCCCTCACCCAGACGCAAGAGTCATTCCTAGCGGTCACGTCGCCGGGCCTTGTGGTAGGTTGGAGGCGATCCGCGACTGGCTCCCTCGCTGTTGCCGAGGTCTCGCTGGCAGAAGAGACTGACTGGGCTGCGAGTAAGTAGGCGCAATCATCTGGCTGGAGATGCCAGGAAAGTGGGCAAATTAGCCCCTGTTGCACCGGTTAACGCGGAGCGCCGGGGAGCGCGGGAAGAGCCATGCCTTCGGCATGGGATGGGGTATGACACGTCACCCCAAGTTGGGCGCTGTGGAGCGCCGGACGCGATGGGAGAACAAATAAAAAAGCGGCTCCCGTTGCCGACGAACGCTTGCATCCTTCCTGAATTTGTTGTCACCTTTCGCAGCTTGACTCTGTGAACGCGAACCGCCCCGAGCATCTGAAACGGCGTCACCCCGAAGTTTATGCCAGCATCGCCGAGCGTTTTGAGATCAGTCGACACTGAGTGGATTTGCGGGGGGATATTGCTTAACCTTCCGCCGGGTTCATCGCAGGTCCTCACAGTACGGACGACCATAGAAATCAACGGGTTTCCCATCGGGCCCCAGAGTAGGATACTTGTCCCAATCAAAATTTCTCTTTTGCGCTGTCGAAGCCATATTTCACAACCTCATCGATTGGATTGCCGGTTGTCGGCCTTACTTTTGGTACCACGACCTGTTCCTTGCAACAGAATTGCCGTTTTGTTGCATCCGGCGAGCGCAAGTCCCGCAGATCACTCGCCGACCCCGCTGGAAAGCACTCTCCCCCGAGGGGTAATGTTGCGTTTTGGGCGGAGTGGGAACATTCACCCATCCTGGACTTGCCCGGCGATTCGGGCTTCCTCGACCACAAATTCCCAATCGATCGGTCCGTATTGAACGGCGACATACCGCTCAACTAGGTTTTCGTCCCGGTCGTAGACTCGGATCGTGCGACCCACAGGAACATCGATCCAGAGACTAAATTGGGGCACTTGCTGGGCTGTCTCTAACCAATAAAGTTGTGCAGACCATCCCCAATCTCGAATTTTCCCAGCTCTAAGCAGTTTTCCCGCCGGCCCACCACCAGGTGTTTGCACCATCGGAACGCGATGGGTTTCTTTAAAGGCAGTGGTGTTCCATTCGTAGAGTTGCCTGAATCGAATTTCACGGCCGAAGTCGGCTGCACCGTGCAACTCTTCCGCGATCGAGTTGCGGTGGTACCATACCTCGACAAATACGCCCTGGCGAACCAGAGCTTCGACGACGGGCCGGAAATCGAGATCACCGGCGAGAAGTACAGCTTTCGTCATTGTTCCGTTGAAACCGTGCGTCAGCATGTCGACGGCCATCGAGACGTCAACTTCTTTTTGCTCACGCTTCCTGCCACGTCTGACGGTTCCAGGCTTGACGTGAAAACCGCTGAGGGATTGCACGTACGAAAGGAACCGTTGGAGTGGCGCGATTCGAGTTTTCTGGACTTCTCCGGTCTCCCCAGGTAATGGCGCCTCGTCAATGCAGTCGTAAAAGTAGACCCGCCTTGCACCCGCCTCGCGTCTGAGAGGGAAAATATCCAGGTCGCCGTCAACCTGGAAGAAGTCAACCATCGCCTCATGGTGCCTTCTGCGCAGGTACTCGCCATCTATGAAGAGATAGGTTCGGTCTGCCATGCTTTAGCCTGCTCCACTGCCGACAACGTGTGAATCATACCAAAATGCGCAACCGGGACGCTCTCTCCGTCACCCAGACTGCCGCAAGTCGTTTGCGAACAAGCGGCCGATTGAGGTAGATTTCACCCGCCAAAAAGAACTGGTTTTGGATGGCCGCATCATGAGGAAAGCGTTTCCGAAAGAGGTCCAGGTCGCCGTCTTCAAGAGATCCGGACGTCGATGCGCTCTATGCTTCGGCCTTCACGGCGATGGCAGAGTCAAGAAAGGCCAGCTCGCACATGTTGATCGAATCCCGAACAATTCGACTGAAGAAAATGCAGCCTTTTTGTGCCTACCCCACCACGACGATTACGATTCGGTTTCCAAGCACACGAAGAGACTGACTCCTGGCGAGCTCAAGGCCTATCGGGACAAGCTTTATGAGGCGATCGAAACCGGAACACCGCTGCCTGACATCAACGATAGACTTCCACACAGAAAGTCTCGGAAGGACCGCGGACAAGGCGTGGCGCTTGAACTGCACGAGCGTCGCATTCCTGTTTACCGGGTAACGGTCCAGTTCGTTCAGACAGTCATGAAGGATCTGAAGCCAAGTCTCAAGGATATCTTTCAATTCTCGGCAGACACGGATGAGGCGATCTTTTTGTTCGATGATGCCCTCGCTGAGTATTTGGCAGGCATTTCCAGGCGAGCGCTTCGTCTCCACACGATCGAATGGGTCCGGACACGAATGGCGAGCGAGCCCGAGCCGGCGAATTTTAGGGCTCTCGTGGCGGAACAAGTCGCGCTTTTCGAGTGGTTCTCGACCCAGCACCAAGAGATCCAATCTCGATTCCTTCCGTTTCTCCGTCTTCGGTAGGGGAACTGCCCTCGAGCAGCGAGCTACATGCGCCGGAAGTTCGCCGCGGGTTCCACTCCAGGAATTAGGTGAATCGCCTTGTCCTCGCGTGCCTGCCTGGCGAACTCCCCCTGGCTGGCTTTCTGCGCCCGCTCAATGGTCTGTGCGTGGCGTTGCTGCGCCAGCCTCCGAGTCCCGAGAATCATGGGGTCGCTACACGAGGTACTTTTCATGGCGCTCGCTATTCAGGATCACACTGCCATGACCATCGGGGGCATTTTTGAGGGCATCCTCAAAACGATCGAGTTCCCTCAAAGCCTGTTCGGTGTCCTTCGATGCGAGATCAGCAATCTCTTGAACGCGCCCCAAAAAGACCAAGTGGTCGTGTGGCGGTGGAGAAATGCTCTTGAGTAAGATTTCGAGCCACTCACACCCCTTCTGGACGGCAAACCGAATAATTTTCCCTATATGCGAAGGTTCTGGATGCCACGAGAGCACCTGAAGAACGACGTGACCAACCATCACGTTGTAGATATGCGCTCGAACGAGCAAATCTCCTGACGCTGGCTCGGTCAGGGTAAAATCCACGCCGTTAGAGTCCAGGCTGCGCCCAATGAATCGAGCGGCGAACACCAGAGTTCCGTGAGGAATGGTCCGCTTCTCATTGAATTTGTGACATTCGGCCTCAGTGAAGAAGCGAGGATGAAGATCGGCCGTATCGTTGCACATGGCGCACTTCACAGCCCACTCGGAGAGGTTCTGCTGATACTGTCGGTCGAGTGGCAGGGAAATATCGTCGATCATCGGACCCAAGAATTTTTGTACGGTCTTCTCCATCCCGCTCATCCAGGTGTTGTTGCAAGTCCGGCAGACACACGGAATGCGAACCTCTTGATCTTCAGTGATTTCCGGCGGCGCGTCTCCCACCTGCCGGTACAACGGCTCGCGCGTCTTAACCCGCTCTAGAATCCAACGAGGGAACAAATCCTCTTTCGAGTCGGCGGGGTTGCCACAGAAGTTGGGAACAGCTTGGGAACAAAATACCCTGTTTTCGAACCCTGTTTTGCACGCCTAGCAGCGTAAGGGCAACAGAATCATCGGGAGTTATGGTAGGGGCGGTGGGGATCGAACCAAGGCCCATAATCCCCAAGCCTTTGCCTTTTCAACGCTTTACAGCCTCCAAGCAAAACCTCAATCTGGACCAAAACGGACCAAGAGCAGCTTTTGGCGCAAGAAGGATTCCTGCTATCCTTTATATGCACGATCCTTCAAGGCTACGGCGCAAGCCGATCCTCTTGTTGTCCTTCGCGGGAAGTCCGACCGCTTTGTTGTCCTTAATCAATCCGAGGTTTTATGAGTGGAAAACTGTTCAGCATTACAGCAGCGCAAAGGCGGAACTGGACCTGCCGTGCGTCGAAGATTTACCAGTGGAAGTTGGAAAGTTAGAAATAAAGTTTGGAGTTGCAAGTATCCCGAGCACGTCTTTAACGAGCAAGACGGAACCTACAAAGTCGTGGTCCGTCGCAAGAGCTTTCCCGGCCTAAATGAACGGGCTGCGAAGGCGTCCATGCAAGCTACCCTGGACGCGGTGAATACCGCGAACAAGGCTGAGGCTCAACTTGTCGTCCCCAAGCACGAGCGAACTGTCAGCGATGTAGTAGCCGAATGGCGCAAGCTGGTAGCTCCGCATCACAAACCGAGGGGACTTGAAACATCTGAGTCCCATCTCAAAGCCCACATCATTCCTGCGCTTGGCGACATTCCTTTGCCTCAGTTGAACGTCCGCTGTGTTCAGGGATTCGTGAATAGTATTTCCATTCCCACCCGCAACGGAAAGACGGTGGAGAACATCGTCCTGACGCTGACGGGGATTCTCAACGCCATGCACAAGTCCGACAAGGCCATTCCAACGGTCAAGCTGTCTGACTTGACGATGCCGCCGAAAGAGAAAGCCCGTCCTCGTTTCCTGACAGGACAAGAAATAAAGAGGCTCATCAAAGCGTCTCGTGGAGTGTTCAGGACGATTTTAATGGTCTTGGCTCTCAGCGGAATGCGAATCAACGAGGTTCTCGGCTTGCGAGTAGAGGACATTGATTTCGACAGCAAAGTAATCCACGTCAAGAAGTCCGCATATAACGGGACTCTCGGAACTCCGAAGAGTGCGCCAGCGCAGCGGACATTCCTTTATCAGCCGCCCTTGCGAAAGAGCTACGCAAGCATTTGAAGTCCAAACGTTACCGGGAGAATCCTCTTGGAGTTCTCTTCGCCAATAATCGCCTACGTCCCTACAGTGACGGCAAACTAAGGGAGAAAAAGCTACACCCTTTATTGAAGTCGCTCGGCATGAAAGTTGTAGGCTTTCACGCGATCCGTCATGGAGTCGCGTCAGAGTTGATTAACTCAGGCACGCCAATAACGGCGGTTAGGGATCAGATGCGTCATTCGGATGTGAGGGTGACTTTGCAAATCTACGGGCACGTAATAGGGGATACGCAGAGGAAAGCAGTAGAAGGGCTGTCCAGATTCGTTGCTTAGGCCAAGTTGACCTACAAACAAGAAAAGGCTCCAGAGCGAACCTGGAGCCTCTTTTCATTTCCGAGTGTATTTCAAATCGTTGGATGCTTACTTCTTTCCCTTTGCTGGCTTCGCCTTTTTTCCCTTTGCTCGCTTCGCCTCCTTAGCGGGTAGGGCAGCAGGTATCGTAGGTCCTTCATCAACTGAGGCGGTTAGCGGCAACTGCTCTGCAACAGGTCCAAGTGCGCGTTGGGCTTTCTTAAAAGTCACATTGACAGTAGGTGGATAGTCTATGCGTTTACCTGCCAGAAGCTCTTCGATAGTAAGGATTTGCAGTCGAGGATGTTTTCCCCACGAAGATTTATAAAAGTCCGCTTCAGTAGCTTCACTCAACATAGGTTTTGTGGGTTCTACGAGAGTGAGCAACACGCCAATCTCAGCTTTTTCACGTTCAATCACGCCTCGTAAATCGCGCACATCTTTCGCTGAGACGTGACCTGATTTGACCGATAAGATGATTTTCTTAGTCTTGCCATTCTCTTGGTCGTGAAAGAAGAGCCTTCCGTCGATTCCCTTGTCAGCACCTTTCTTTTGCTCGGTCGGACGTGCTCCCACAAGTCCAAGTGCCCACCACTGAAACTGGTATGGGTCTTCTCCTGCAAGTTCGGCTGCATCTCGAAGAGTCGCTGGCTCACCTATGACTTGATACGTTTTTACGACATCAGGGCCAAATCTCGTGAGGAGCCTGTTCTTAATCAACCCCATTGCCAGGTGAGTGATGTCGATGCCAATCCACTGTCTTTCTAACCGCTGAGCAACAGTGGTCATTGTGCCGCATCCACAAAAAGGGTCTAAAACAACATCTCCTTTTTCTGAACTGGAACGTATGATTCTCTCCAATAATCCCTCTGGTTTTTGGGTCGGATAACCCAACCGTTCCTGGTCTTGCGGAGAGAGCCATCTAACATCAGCATCAATACCTTGGTCCATTCCGAACACAGTTCCTTCGGTGTAGGGTTGAAATGCCCAAATATCTGGAATGGCCTGACCATCTTCTGGCTTCAAGTATTTCTCATAAATAGGCCACGCTTGAGTGCGGTCAATCTTGATTCTTCCCAACTTCAACAGCAGGTCTAACTTTTCATGCTGCCCAAGTTCAGAAATATCCTCGTCTATGTCTTCTAACAAATCGCCGGGTATTGCCCAATGCCTCCCCTTCGCTGTAGGGTCAAATCCCTGCCAAGGCAATCCTGATTCACCGCCCCTCCGTCCTGACCCTGTGAGAACATTCCCGTAATAGTTTGTCTTCCAACCGAGTGCATCGTGGACAAAGTACGCTTCGACGTGTTTCC
Organism: Acidobacteriota bacterium; assembly: GCA_013289665.1. Lineage (GTDB taxonomy): Bacteria > Acidobacteriota > Terriglobia > Acidiferrales > UBA7541 > Acidiferrum. Next base: position 81,868 of record JABCZN010000008.1, read on the forward strand.
GCATGTACGGCTTTTTCAGGCTCGTCCATTTATACGCATCTGTTTTTGAATAGAAGAGAATCGTGTCGTGAATAGGCGCAAATCGTTGGCTCTTTCCATGTGCCCCTGTTCTGCGCCAAATGATCTCGCTCCGAAAGTTGTAGGGCTCGAATACAGCATCCATAAGCAACTTGAGATAGTGGCTTGCAGTCGGGTCGCAATGGAGATAAATACTCGCCGTTGCTTTCATCACGCGCTTCAACTCAACCAAACGCGGAGCCATCATTGTGAGATACGCAAGCATATCGTTCGTACCGAGGAAACCACGGAACGCTTGCATTACCTCTGAGACCTTCCCCCCTTGTTCAACAACCTCCTCATATTCACGAGCGGTGGCTTGGTTCCATGACCAAGTATCTTCGAACGCCTTGATCTGAGAAGCAGCAGCCGTTCCGTCTTTCTCAGCAAAGAGCACGTTGTAGTCTTGGTTCGACTTGAATGGTGGGTCCAAATAAACTAGATCGACGCTTTCATCATCTACGTGCAATCCGAGAACTTCCAAGTTATTGCCGTAATAGAGATAGTTCATCAGCAAAGAGTTTATCCGTACACCTACCGCCAATCAATCCCAATCCGGGATTAATTTGCTTCGGAAGCGTATGTGGAAAGGCCAGCCGGAGAATATGGGATTTGTGCAGAGAATCCCGAATGCATAAGAATTACCGTGTGATGTGTTCCGCTCTGCAAGGAATCTCGATACACAATGCATCCTATGAGCCAAAAGAAATGGCGATTAGCTACGCTCTGCGCAGTTCCTTGTATCGAAGCACCGCCAGTTTGGATGGTAGATTTTGGCATGATGAAATAAGTTTGCTTGCTCTCATAGGAAATGTTCTCTCCCGCTGCTTGACAAGAAACAGTTTTCCAATTTTCAGGCGGAATATCTTCATCGGTGAAAAATGCTACCAGTGTGAATGGGGAAACACGGACTGCTGGAGTATTCCCGGAATTCTCCAAGACCACAGAAGCGGAAGAAGACACTACGACGCGACCTTCGTGCCCCTCAGCTACATCTGGAGATATATTAACGCCGTTGATTCTAAACGAGTCTTTTGCAATCCCTACCCAGGGTCGTTGACTGGCAATCAAGGTGTCGTGCGCTGTGTCGGCGGCGTTTTTAGCAGCGTCAGCAGCTTTCTTGTTGGCACAATACATGAGTCCAGTGATGATGGTATAAACGAAAAGCAAAATCGCTCCAATTTTTGTCCACAGAAGTTGGCTATTTTGCCTGGTATTACTCTCATGCTGCTCGGCCTTAAATTCGTTTTTAAGACTATCGACAAGGTCTATCTGCACGCCGGGTTCAACGTAAACATGGCGGTTGGTATTTTCTTTTTTGGGGCGGTTCTCTTTTGGTGCGGCAGTGTGTTGGTGTTGCTGGTGTTTAGATTTCTTCCCGTTTGACATAGACTCTTTAGGTTCGAGGCATGATTGGCCAGACTCTTGATCCTATCACGTACCCTTTTGACAGGCGTGCCGATAAGCCGTCCAGATACCTTCACTTATGTTTGGGTTTGGACTTCTCTTCCTCATCTCTGATCGTGTAAGACGCATACATATAATGGTCAACATTTGGGTCAGTGCCAGGACATTTACCATCAGGCGTGTCGCAGAAAAACATGACTCCTGGACGGCGCTCTTGAACTGAGCGGTCACAATGACGGGGGCGAGCAGTTCACCCCGACAACGTGGCACGGGAAAGTGCTCTACGGGGCCTTCAACTTCCGAACGACGCAGAACGGGGCGAAGGTCTACGGCTTGATAGGGATGGATGTACTTGTCCAATACAAGTCAGTCCAGTTCGACTTTAAGAATCACACCCTGACGCTCGCCGAGTAAAAGAAAGCTCCAGAAACAAATCAACCCCATTCAGCTTAACGGCTGGATGGGGTTTTTTATTGGCAAGCTGATAGAATCGCATACAAGGAAGCGCATGGCGCACGCAATCAGCCACGGTGAAGCATTGAAGCTGTTCCAACGCTGGAAGGAACTTGCCGTCCGCGTGATAGCTGGCTTCGTGTATCCAAACTGTTTCCACGGACAGTTTGATGGCGTAGTCGTTGCAGTGGAACAGAACCTCTTAGTAGTCGGCGCAAGCGACGGTAAAAACACCAGCCTTCAGATTGACATAAGCAAGTGCGACTTTGTTTTTCCAGATGTCAAGGGAGACTCGGACGCTTGGATAGACGCCGAAAACCCTATGATGCTTATGTTCCCTTCTGGAGTCCATTGCACCTTAATAGCGTCCACGCTGACTAACTAAAATCCAGCCGCGTGCCGACTTGATATAGTTATGGATGGGAGGTCAAACACCTATGGATCAAAACGAAGCTCAAAAGACGTTCATGGAACACGTCAAGTTTGTGCAGGAGCTATTGGAAAAGTTGGTTGACGAACTCGACCCCGGAGCAAAGGTAGTGTTTTGGGACAACAATCCGGGCATGAAGCTGGAGATAGTTGTCGAGGACGCAGCCGGAAACCGACTCTACACTGAGCCTCAGGGGAAAGACATCCAGATAGATTATGAGGACCTGTACGACAAGCGCAAGCAGCCAGAAGCCCTGAAAGCGATCCTGAGGTCTTGGGGAGCCGGGAAGTCCAAGGCGAAATCTGCGACGTAGGCTTGGTAGATTATCTGTTATAACGACTATCGTTGCCTCAAGGATATGCCCGTGGAGGGCCTTGCCGGTCAATATGAGAGGCTTTCTGGCTCGGCAAGGGTGTGGAGTGCTGAAAACCGGGAAACGTGCTATAAAGGCCACAAATGAGCCTTGATTCGCCAATCCGTCGCTCCCTGCCCTCTTGGGCTTCAATCTGGACCAAAGCCCGGTTTCTGGACCAAGAGGTTTCAAATCCCCTTTATTTAAGCGGGTTTGGTAGGGGCGGTGGGGATCGAACCCATGTCCGAAACTTGGGAAATTAAGAAAAAAATCCAAACGCTTAGAGTGACGACGTTTTTTCCCGCTACCGAGGCAAAACGATCTGGTAATGGGCACCCGGTTGCCGTTGCTTGTCGTAGATGCGAAATTTGTGAGCGACGACTCAACATGACCCTATACGCTGAAGATCCGTAACAAACAGACAGGCGAAATCATCCGGACTCACGCGTTCCAGTGGATCAAGCATCCGTCTCAATTGAGACGATCAAAATTGGTGGTCATCGGAGCCAAAACAAAAACTAGCGAAAAATTTGGCGTGACAAAAATATCGGCTCTCTGGCCGAGTACCTTTTGGGGCGATGGGCCAAATATGATTCCCAACCCCTTCACGTGATAAGGAGGGGCAATATTTTGGTCTCAGAGGCCTGGACTCGTGAAGGGCAACGGCCGGTATCAGCTAGGGATCGCCGTTCTCGATTAAGTGACCTTTTCAGTTTAGGAAAGCCCACTCTCCTTTAACGGTATTGGAATTGAGAATTGTGCCGGAAGCATTGGCCCCTTTAACCATGGGAGTTGCTTGCCGTCCAGCCCCACCTTGAGATATTTCCTTTTCCTACTCCTCCCTCTGGAGCAGGAGGGATTGGCGCATGTGAGGAACCAATGTTCAGGTTCGATCTTGCTCGCAGAGCAATGGCTTGCCCACATTGGCCTGCCACAGCAACGCATACGGACGGGGCACTCCCGCAAGCGTTGCCCTGGCTGCATAGAGGCGGGGCTCAGGAACTTTTTCTTGGCAAGGTCAAAGTAAAAGGTTGCGGGTCGATGATGCCGGCGCCCCCCTTTAACACAAACCAAACGCACTACATTCGCGCTATGGGGAGTTGATCGACGTCCATGCCATTTAGTTCCGGTCAGCGTGAGGAAATTCCCGCACTGCGGACAGACACGCGCCCCTTTGGGGAGGGATTGCCTTGGAACAGCCGCCCTGAGCGTCTCTACTCGTCTTCCTTTGACGTCAACGAAATAGGAAATCAGGCATCTTGAGCAGTGAAGACGCCAACGTTTCGTCCCCCGTTTATCGGCTTTCAAAGGCTCTTCACACTTGGAGCACTTCTCCACAACTTCAACCCAGCGCTGAATTCTGTCTTTGGCGAGCATTTCCTGCAGCCGGGTGCGCTCGAACGGTAGGAGATCCCAACCCCAAGAGCGGATGTGCGGTAATTGGATTTTGCGCCCGTCGTAGTCCGTGACGATCTCTCTGGCCTTGTGAGGCTTTACTGTAGTTCCCACACACCGCCATTTCCATAAAGACCCGAAGATGGGATGGCCCTTGTCCCTGCCGATTGACGCCATGTCCCGCCCACAGACCTCACAGAGCGGCCGGCTCACACCGAGGTTCTTTGTTGGTTTGATACGGTGAGAAGGTCTCTGAATTTGAGCGCCACGGTCATCGGTCCAGATCCTCGGGGAATCGCAACTCTTACTTCGTCCGGCAGCACAGCGCCAAGCGTAAAAGGTTTTCCCGTCATCGATCTTGCGATCAACACGTTGCATTCGCGCCCCACACTTCCTACATCGCGGAGGAGCGAAAGGTAGCCTTTGCCAAGGTTCTCGGACACCGCCGAGCTGCTCTGTCTCACGGTTTTTCGCGAAGCTTCCCAAGACGGTAAAGTACCACTGCCTCAGCGGAGACTTGCCGTCGAACACTCTCGACCACGTGCGCCTTGAAACGTCCGTCTTCTCTTCGAGTTGCTTAAATGTACAGCCGGACATCTCGAGCAGCTTTTTCAGTCGGGCTAAGGAATCCATCAAAAGCTCACAAGAAAAAGCTTCCGCAACTTCGAGTTCCTATCACGGTCCAGCTTCTAACGAAACAGCAAGCGACAAACTTCGCAGCCATCCTTGTCAAGGTGTCCGCCACTCGCGTACCGCCTTGCTAGTCGCGGGGTCCCAGACCTTCGCTAGTTCGGCAAAACACGGCCAATTTCGCAGCGATTTGTTTCGCCGGAAACAATAGAGTTTCAATCAGCCTCGTTCTACAGAAATTTTCCACGACACCCCAACTGACCGAAATCCATAGCTGCAAAATGCAAAAGCCGCGAGCGCCAACTCGCGGCTTGAGAAACTTAAGGAGAACATCAGCTATGAAGGACAATACCACTTCGACATCAGAAATTCAATCTGCAGCCATTTGTACCTCAGCCGCACCAGAGTTGAGCAAAGCCACGGGCCGGCCGCAGTTGCGAGTGCGCACAGACCTGCAGTTGTTCGTGCCCGCTTGGCTGTGCGACTTCTTACCATCGCTCAAAGGCGCTGCCCTCCCCATCTTTGTTTCTTACGTGTCGAAAGCAGACAAGGAAAGCTATGCGTCGCCATCCGTAGCACTGCTCTCCAAGGAATCAGGATACGGGGAAGGCGCGGTTCGGTCTGCGCGGGCATTGTTGATCGGGATGGGTCTATTGCACCCGATCGATCAGAAACGACAAAAAGGAAGATACGACACCCAGATTTTCAAAGTTGCCTTGAACAGACCGGAAGAAAACCTGCACGGAGCCGCTACTACCGTGCGGCATTTACCGCACGGCGGTGAAAGCGGTGCGGTACTTCAGACTTCTACTACTACTACCGACTACGCTAACGAAGGGAGTCCTGACGAGTCTCTACAAAACCCTCTTCTCCCAGGAGGGGAGAGGGGTGCTCTTGGGGAGAGAGAAGCTGTTGGGGAAAGGGATGCTGTTGGGGTGAGAGATGCTGTTGGGCTCACCAACGCTGAACTAGGTAGTAGTAGTAATAGGGGTAAAAGGGGGTTCGGGGGGAAAAGGGGAATTCTACCTGCAAAAAAGAGAGAAACCAGCATACGGGAAGCTTACGAGAAAGACGTGTCGGAGCAAAGTCTTTCTGACTTTCTAAAACAATCGGATTCTCACGCGCGCGACGGTTGGGCGGAGAGTTGGCGAACGTTCAACGAGCTTTTTCCCGGCTTTAACAAGGATATGAGCCACGTTTCGTGGAGTTTTGGATGTCTGCTACTAGTCATGATTGACCAGTACGCCGACAGAATCCGGTCCAGAAGTCTTAAACGCGGTTTCTTTTGTTGCAAAGTCATCGATGAGGCGATGGAAGATGGCATTCGGTACGATCCTGATTTTCAGGAGATGAGACGACTTTTACGAAAGAAAGAAACGAGTGACGAGGACCATGCGGCACCGAGTCTCAATTGGGACACTCGCGGTGCTTAGAAGCGGAACGCGGCAAGTTATGCCAGAACTCCCCGCAGAACACTACTACTGTCGGGCCTGTGGGCGGGAATTGGCCGATGGCCGCCGCTTGTTCCATGCTGAGTGCTTGAAAGCTGACAAGAGGCGACGTACACGTGAGGTGCGCCGACTTGAGCAAGAGCGGTTCCAAAAACGGCTTGCGCATCTCTGCTGTCCGAACTGCGGAGTTAGTTTGAGGACTGCCCCACGACTACCCTGTGAAACTTCACGCGGCCACTCAGAGCCACAGAATCAGGGGAGGTCGAGTGGGAAGCCCGGGAGAAGCGTGGCGGAGGGCGTAGAGCCACAGCGGGCAATTTCGGGAATTACTGGCGAGGGCCGGAATGTCGGTTCTTGAAAATACGCATCTGCTGACACCCTTTGAGGCACCAGGCATGGCAAGGTAATTCTACCACCCTGCCGGCGACCTGGGGCCTGTTAGATGGCGACTGACGGTAAGCGTAACCGGCAGTCGCTGGCAAGGACGGTCGATTCAGTGGCTTTGGAGCACCGTTGCACAGGGTTTGCACGGAAGGGTTGAACATGACGAAGACGAAAACCAAAAAAGTCCAACAAAGCTTGACCGCGATTCCTGCTGTAACATCCGACCAAGCGTCGGCGTCCACGCCCTCAATCCTGCTCACGCCCGAAGAACTCGCTCAACGTCTCGCTGTCCGGCCGAGTTGGATTCGTGAAAAAACGCGGGTGCGCGCACGAGTGCGAGACAGAGATCCGTTGCCCGTCGTGCGGCTCGGAAAGTACACGCGATTTTCGTGGCCGGCTGTTGAAGCGTGGCTGGCGAGGCAAGGCAGCAGTTAAGAGAGTGAAAGGTGAAAAAGGAGATCCTTGACATCGATTCGGAAAAGTCCTAGACCTATGACCCATGCGACGCTACTCCACAGTCCAAGTTGCTCGAATGCTCGGCTTCGACCAAGCGTACCTCCAGCGGTTGATTAGAAAGCGAACAGTCCCGTTTCCACCGCTGGTAGAAGTCGGTGCGTTGAAAATCCGGCTTTGGGGCGACCGCGATGTGGCGCGGCTGCGAAAGGCTCTCGCGAAGCGTCGCAAACGAAGGAGGCAGCAACGATGAGAGACACGAAGCTCCAACGTGGCCACATTTTCAAAGTGGGCCGCACATGGTACGGGCGATGGCGCAGAGACGAACTCGATGAAGGCGTGGACGGATCGAAGATATTAGTTCGTCGTCAGCATTCCGAGAGGCTCTGTGCAGTCTCGGACCGATACCGCACAAAACAGGACGTTCAGCTGTTGCTCGACAATAAACTCGCGCACCTCAACGCAGAACGCAAATCACCGGAAGCGCGAAAGAACGCCGCGGCAAGCACGCTAACGGTAGCTCAATACTGGACAGATTATTTCCGGCCGTTTGCAGATCGCGAATTGAAACCATCCACGAGTCATGGCTACGCGAGCCTTTGGAAGATGTATCTCGGCCCGCGACTCGCAACCACAATCATGGGAGACTTCCGGTGCGTAACCGCAACGCAACTCCTCGCTGCGATTCACGAGGAGCACGGGCTTGGAAGGTCGACCCTCGCCCACATCAAGGCGCTGTTGAGCGTGATTTTCTTGCACGCGAAACGAGCGGGCGTGTTGGACGGTCCAAATCCCGTAACGGACGCGGGAATCCCTCGGGCTGCCGCGGCTAGCCGGCCAACTCACGCATATTCCCCTGACGAAGTTCTTGCGATGCTTAACGCTCTAACAGGCGTCGCGCGAACTGCCGTTGCCCTCATGTATTTCTGCGGGTTGCGCCCGGGTGAAGCCCGCGCTGCTCGATGGGAAAACTATGGCGGAAAAACGCTCAAGATACGTGCCAGCATGTGGCGGAGGCACCTGACCGATCCAAAAACCTCCGAGAGCGCCGCAGTCCAGGTCGTTCCGGAGACTCTCGCGGATATTCTCGGGGAGTCCAGGCGCGACGAGGGATACATCTTAACCTCACCGACGGGGAAGGCCATTGACCTTTACAACCTCACTTCCAGAGTGATCGTACCCGCGCTTGCTCTCTGCGCGAACTGTCACAAGGAAAAAGAGGATCACAAAACAGCCGACCACGAATTTCAACCGCTCCCCAAGTGGCGAGGGTTTTATGCGCTTCGCCGCGGACTCGCGACGCTGGCAACTTCCGTTGACAGCCAGATGGCCGCAAAGTCGCTGTTGCGCCATTCCAATGTGGCGACGACCAATCAGTTCTACATCAAGTCAGTTCCGGAGGACGCGGTTCGCGCCGCTTCGAAAATCGACGCACTGTTCCAGAAGAGTGAAAATACCGTTCCGAGCTGAGGAGACTACTGTGCTCTCTACCACTCCAGACCGTTATTCAAACCGTCATTCAAGATTTGCACAAACCTTTTGCACGATAGGCTTCCACTCTAGCCCGACAGCCGTGATTCTGCACACTCACAACAATTCTATACTCTTGAAAACATTCGCCCCGCAAGAAGAGAAGCACCCTGTGGCACCGAATGTCGCGGGTTCAATCCCCGTCTCCCACCCCAAAAATTCCCAATAAAACACAGGTGAGTTGGCAATTCGGAGAATTGACACGTCGGAACTGTCCTCAAAACGCACTCAAAACCGTCCGTAGCTTTCAGAGAGTCCAAAGATGCAGAAGACGCCGACAACCGAATCTCGGGGAGATATCCGGCTATCGATGCCTTAGACTCGGCCGAATTTTTCGGACACAGAAAAAGCCTCCCGCCATCAGACGCGAGGCCAGTCAGCGACAGATCGTGACTTAATGCAGTCGCGTTGTTTCCTGCAAGGCAAAGCAGGCATCGATGTAGTGACCGGCCAGCACCAACTGGCGAAATCCGAACAATTCATTCGCGTTTCTCGTTTGTTTTCAACACGTGTCCGTCCTGGTCAGGAGTCCACTTGGCAAGGCGGTTGCTGCAAGGGATGTATCGAGGCAGGAGACTCGACCAACGAATCTTGCATTTATTTCACAACACTGACACTGCTGAGGCGCTGAGCAAACGAATGCAACAGCCTTTAGAAACGAGGACCGAACAAGATGAACACGAAAGAAGCTGCGAGCGTCGGATTTCTATGTGCGAGTCTGACCTTGCTTGTGCTGGCTCATGGCGTTGTGGGCCAGGCTCCGCCGCCGACTGAGCTGTCTTCCGATGAGGTCTTCGCACGCGTTGCGCCTTCCGTCGCGGTGGTCCTCACCGGGGCCGGCGCGGGTCGCCTGAGCGGCGTGGGGTCCGGAGTCATTGTCAGGTCCGACGGGGTCGTTCTCACGGCGTACCACGTGATTAAAGACGCGCGGGAGGTTCAAGTCCGCCTCAAGACCGGCGAGATATACGACCGCCTAGAACTTATCGCAGTGGACGAGCGACGCGACGTGGCAGCCATTCGTATTCCGGCGGCAAACCTGCCTGCTCTACCAGTTGCACCGCTCGAAGAGGCACGGCTGGGCGAGCCGGTTTTTATCGTTTCCAATCCCTCCGGATTGACTTGGAGCGCGTCCGCGGGAGTTTTGAGCGCCGTGCGACCAGTAGAGGAGGTGCTGGCAACACAGGGCGGCTATCGCGTCCTGCAATTCACCGCGCCGGTTTCGCCGGGTTCGAGCGGCGGCGCTGTCGTGGACTCGAAGGGTCGTGCGCTGGGCATTGTGGTTTTCTCGAAGCAAGGGCAGGCCCTCAATTTCGCCGTTCCGATAGACGCCGTATTTGGGCTAGCCAGCGGTTCGGAGCATACTCCACTTCCCTCGGGACGTGACCTTCAGCCCCGGCAGCCGGAGAGGCCGCCTTCCAGCGCGAGCCTCGCGCGTGAGAACCCTACAGATCTGCTCCGGAAGGCACGCACCGTTTTTGTCCACTCTCGAACCGTTTGGTTTACGACCGCGACGCTCGAAAAGGAGTTGATGAAGCAGCGGAACTTTCACGATTGGGGGCTTACAGTCGTAAGGGACCGCAAACTCGCAGATCTGGATGTTGAGGTGGACCGACCGCTATGGACATACACTTTTACCGTTGTCGTCCAGGACGCCCGCACCAGCATGTTACTCGGCAGCGACCAGGTCATTGAGGCGAGTGGGGACCTTGCTGCCCCGAGTCTCGCGGAGAAGATTGTGAAAATGATTGGGGCGGCTCGTACCAGAGAGACCACGCCCGCCATCAAGAATTAAATACGATGCTTCAGCAGACGCGCAGCCGATAGCCACAGGCGGCCTAGAAACTAACCTGGGGCAGCGCACGGTCCATGCTCAGACCGCGGGATCCATGTCGACTGACTTTCTCATTGGGAGAAACACTCGACAACAACGCGCCGGCGTTGATCAGAAATTTCATGCCTTCTTCCGGCGCTGCTACGCCGTACCTTCAAACGCGTCAAGAATCTCGTCAGGGAGGGGTGCATCAGAGTCGACCGGGACAGTGAATTTCCACTCACAAAAAGAAAGCTGCCGCTTGCCCTTTTGCACCTCCACCGACACCAGCAGAGCCAGAGGCAGACCTCGCTTGCTAATTGTAATTTCTTCGCCCGCGGCGGACACATCGCAATAACCTTGAAAATTGCGCTTTGGCCTCCATTATCGTGAAAACCCGTTTCATGCAAATACCCAAAGGCAGTTCATTGGTCATAACCCAGAACTACCCCATCAAGGTGGCAAGAGTCTTTACTTCTTCCGGAACCCTGGCCCCCATTGACATTCTCCCGCTGACACGCCACATTCTTTTCCGACTCTGCTCGTCGCTTGTATCGCCGTCGAATGTCGCAATTCCAAGGAGCTTCGATGAAGCCAAGACCATCGGCCAAATCGCCCAAGATTCTGGTGATCGACGTCGGCGGCACCAACGTCAAAATGCTCGCGTCAGGCCAGAAAGAACCCCGCCGCTTCCCTTCCGGCCCCACTATGACCCCTGGCAGCATGGTCAAACAAGTCAAGGAAGCCACCAAGGATTGGGAGTACGACCGCCTCTCCATCGGCTATCCCGGCCCCATCATCAACGGCCGTCCGCTCCGCGAACCCCACAACCTCGGCACAGGTTGGATGGCCTTCAACTTCTCCAAAGCCTTTGGCCTCCCGGTGAAAATCATCAACGACGCTTCTATGCAGGCCCTCGGCAGCTACGAAGGCGGCCACATGCTCTTCCTTGGTCTCGGCACTGGCCTCGGCTCCGCCATGATCGTGGACGGTTTTCTCCAGCCGATGGAACTCGCGCACCTGCTGTACAAAAAAGGAAAAACCTACGAAGACTATCTCGGCCTCCGCGGCCTCGAGCGCCTCGGCAAAAAAAAGTGGCGGCGCCATGTCGCCAAAGTTGTGGAACTCCTCAAAGCGGCGCTGGATGCCGATTACGTCGTCCTCGGCGGCGGCAACAGCAAGAAACTCGACACCCTGCCCGCCGGCGCCCGCCTCGGCAAAAATGAAAACGCCTTCGTCGGGGGCTTCCGCCTCTGGAAAGAGTAGCGCACGGCTCTCACGAAGTTCGGCCTTCTCCAATTCTCAAAATCTAACCGGAGCTTGTCATCCTGAGGAGTGCGCCTTTGCGCTCAGAACGATCTCAACTTAACCGTGGGGCAAGATTACAAGGTCAAGTTCCGTTGCCAAACTTCATAATCGGCACTTTTCCAACCTCGCGGAATCATAACCTTCCCTCCCAATTTCTTTTTTTCCGTCCACCCCTACGCTACAATTTTTCCTTATGCCCCGCATCGTCTGCCGCGGCTTATTGATCGACATGGACGGCGTCCTCGTCGATTCCACTCCCGCCGTCGCTCGCGTCTGGGCCCGTTGGGCCGCCCGCCACAACATGGATCCCGTTTACGTCACCGCATTCGCCCACGGCCGCACCAGCCGCGCCTCGATCCAGGAACTTCTTCCCGCCGCCACCCCCGAAGTTCATCTCGAAGAAGACCGCTGGATGCTAGAGGACGAACTCGATGACATCGCCGACGTCGTTGCCCTCCCCGGCGCCCGCGAACTCCTTGCCGCTGTGCCCTCCGCCCAACGTGTTGTCGTCACCTCCGCCGCAGGCAACCTAGCCGAAGTCCGCCTCCGCGCCGCCCGCGTCTGGGACCTCGTCCACCACCTCGTCACATCCAGCGACATCCAGAACGGCAAGCCGCATCCCGAACCTTACCTGAAAGGCGCCGCGGCCCTGCAACTCCCTCCTTCTGATTGCGTCGTCATCGAAGACGCTGCCTCCGGCACTCACTCTGGCAAATCTGCCGGTGCGCGGGTCCTCGCCATCCGCACCACCAGCACCGATGCAGAACTCCTCGCCGCCGGCGCCGATTGGATCGCCAACGACTGCGCTTCCCTCCGCTGCGCCCTCGCTCCCGCCAGCGATCAGCTCACCATCGAATTCCCCGCCAACGAAATCCCGCGGCTACCCAAAATGAGCTAGAATGCGTCGAATCTCAGTAAGCCGCATTCCCTGATTCAAGGAGAAATCTCAGCATGACCCTAGCCACCCGCCTGACACTCCTGTGTGCCTTCGCCTCTCTCTTTGCCTCCGCCCCCGCAAGTTCTCTTGCCCAGGAAAAAGAATCCAAGCCCGGTGAAAAATCCGCCGAACCCGCCGCAGCCCCTCCCAAGGAAGAAACCTCCGTCACCGACCACTCCATCAAAATCGCGGGCCAGTCCATTCCCTACAAAGCCACTGTCGGCAGCCTGCTGCTCAAGAACGAAAAGGACGAGCCTGAAGCCCTGCTCTTCTTTACCTCCTACACTCGCTCCGACGTCAAGGATCTCTCCCAGCGCCCCATCGCATTCGTCTACAACGGCGGCCCAGGCTCCGCGTCGCTCTGGCTGCACATGGGCTCGTTCGGCCCCAAGCGCGTCGCCACGGTGAACGCCGGGGTCACTCCGCCCGCTCCTTACAAGCTCGAAGACAATCCCCACTGCCTGCTCGACAAAACCGACCTCGTCTTCATCGATCCCATCGGCACCGGCTTCAGCCACGCCGTCGGCAAATCCCAAGACAAGGATTTCTGGGGCGTTGATCAGGACGCGCGCTCCCTCGCCAATTTCGTCCAGTCCTATATCAGCCGCAACAACCGCTGGAACTCTCCCAAATTCCTAATCGGCGAAAGTTACGGCACTTTCCGCAACGCCGTCCTCTCCAATACCCTGCAGAACCGCTACAACCTCTACCTCAACGGACTGGTAATGATCTCCTCCGTCTGGGACCTCGGCACCATCTCCTTCTACCCGGGCAATGACCTTTCCTACATCCTCTATCTCCCCAGTTACGCCGCTACCGCCTGGTATCACAAAGTTCTCACCGACCGCCCCGACAATCTCAACGCCTTCCTCGATGACGTCCGCAAATTTGGCTACGGGGAGTACGCCGACGCCCTGCTGAAAGGCAGCACGCTGACCGACACCGAAAAATCCGCCGTCGCCAAAAAACTCGCCCGCTTCACCGGCCTCGGCGAAGACTACCTTCTCAAGTCCAACCTCCGCGTCAAACTTCCCCAATTCATGCAGGAACTCCAGCGCAGCCGCGGCCTCACCACCGGGCGCCTCGACGCCCGCTTCTCAGGCCCCACTTACAATCTCATCAGCGATTCCGCCGACTACGATCCCCAGGAAGCCGCCATCAGCGGCGCTTTCGTTGCCGCCTTCAATCAGTATGTGCGCGAAGATCTGAAATATAATCCCGAGCGCGAATACCGCGTCTTCGCCAACTTCGGCGAAAATCGTTGGGACTGGAAGCACCCGGCCGGCGAAGGCGCCTTCTTCCCCGGCTCTCCGAACGTCATGCTCGATCTCGCCAACGTCATGATCACCAACACCAAGCTCCAGGTCGAAGTCGAAGACGGTCTCTACGATCTGGCCACTCCCTTCGCCGAAGCCGAATACGCCACCAACCACCTCGGCCTTCCCCCCAACATCCAGAAAAACATTCACCACAAAACCTACGAAGCCGGCCACATGATGTACCTGCGCGACGAGGACCTCTCCCGACTGAAATCCAACGTCGCCGCCTTCCTCGACTCCGCCTCCAAACCGTAATATTCATCCATGTGTTCCTTGTGGCACAGGCTCTCTTGCCTGGGTATTGGGATCAACTTTTCCCGCTCCGCGATCCCGGCCGGAGCGGCCCTACCTTCTCTCCCGCCCCCTATTCTGGCGCGTCGGGCCGCGCAGTGCGGGAACTGGGGCAACCAACGTTGTCCCACCAGCTCTTCTCTGCGCATTCTCCGCGTCTCTGCGTTATCTTTTCCCCCTCTTCTTTTTTGTTTGCCACACCCAAACGCGTTAATTCGAGGCCCAACCCCTGTTTACAATCCGCCAGTAACCAAATGGGCCAACCTGCACCCCACTACCCACTGGGCCGCATCCGTTCCTAGTAAAATCGCAGATGTAGCTAAGAGCAGCCAGCCGCACGGTTTCTCGCGCGTGCTTCACCTTACCCTGCTCCATCGCCACCATTTATCCAGGGGAATTATGTCCACAAATTCGCCGGCCACCGCACTCATCCAGCGCAGCTTCAACGTCCCACAACTCATCGCCGCCATGCTGAAAGCCCGCGATCACGCGAGCGACCTCATCTTCTCACCCGGCCGAGCGCCACAGGTCGAAGTCAGTGGCCAACTCGTCGAATTGAAATTCAAGGGCCTCGAGTGCCTCATTCCCAGTGACATCGATCAGATTGCCAAATTTCTCCTCGGCAAAAATCAACATGCAGCCCAGAAACTCGAGCAGGAAGGCTCCGCGGATCTCTCCTACGGCCTCGAAAACACCGCGCGCTTCCGCGTCAACATCTTCCGCCAGCGCGGCACCTGTGCCATCGTCATGCGTGTGATTCCCGATCGCATTCCAAGTTTCGAAGATCTGAAACTGCCGCCCCATCTCCAAGAAATCTGCGGCCTCCGCAACGGCATCGTGCTCGTCACCGGCCCCACCGGCTCCGGAAAATCCTCCACCCTCGCCGCCGTCATCGACAAAATGAACGAGGAAAAAGCCATCCATATCCTCACCATCGAGGACCCTATCGAATTCCTGCATCGCCACAAAAAAGCCACCATCCACCAGCGCGAACTCCACAGCGACACGCCCACCTTCGCCGCCGCACTCCGCGGTGCGCTTCGCCAGGCTCCCAAAGTCATCCTCGTCGGCGAAATGCGCGACCGCGAGACCATCGAGATCGCCCTGGAGGCCTCCGAAACCGGCCATCTTGTTCTCTCGACCCTTCACACCATTGACGCCGCCAAAACCGTCGAGCGCATCATCGGCGCTTTCCCCATGGAAGATCAGCAGGGCATGCGCAACCGCCTCGCAAAAGCATTCCGCTACATCCTTTCCCAGCGCCTCTTGCCGCGTACCGACGGCAACGGCCGCCTCGCCGTCATCGAAATTCTTAAATCCACTCTCCGCACCCGCGAATACGTTGAAAAAGGTGAAGGCGAAGGCAAGACCCTCCTCGACGCCATGCGCGACGGCTCCACCGAAGGCATGCAATATTTTGACGGCGAGATTGAAAAGCTCATCCGCTCCGGGGTCATCGATTTCGAAACCGGCTTTACCTACGCCACCAATCCCGGGAACCTCCGCCTAGAACTCTCTGACTTCCTCGACGGCCAGGAAAAACCCAAGCGCACCTCCAGCCGCGAATCCGAACTGGAACTCACCCCATAACCAATGGTATGTAGGGCCTTTTTTTGAGTGCGGGAGCAAAACTCCCGCTTTTACGCACTAAACCACGCCACCAAACTCACCCGGCGCCACGGCCGCGCAACTCTTTCGATTCACCAATCACTCCGCCTCTTCTCTTTTCCCACCAGCAAACGTATGATGGCCCATCCTCTGGTCAAGGATTGAGACCCCAATTGCCCACCACCTCAGCGCCTGGCTCCATCGAACCGCCGCCTCACCTCCCCGATCGCTCAAACAAAGGGAAACTCCTGCAAGTCCTCGGCGTCGGCTTCGGCATTGCCGTTGCCGTTGGTAATTCCATTTCCGTCGGAATCGTGCGCACTCCCGGCAGCATCGCCGCCATCCTTCCCAACGCCTGGCTCTTCATCGCCGTCTGGATCGGCGGTGCCTTCTATGCCCTACTCAGCGCCTTCCAACTCGCCGAACTCGGGACGCTCATTCCTTCCAGCGGCGGCCAGTACAATTTCTCCCGACGCGCCCTCGGAGAATACGCCGGCTTCATCGTCGGCTGGAGCGACTGGATATCCACCTGCGGCACCACCGGCGCCGTCGGCATCGTCCTCGGCGAATATTTAGCGCATCTTTTCCCGGTGCTCGACGGCGCTATGCGCATCAAAATCACCGGCGTCTCCGCCATCGTGATTTTCGCTCTGCTGCAATGGAAAAGCGTCTCCATGGGCAGCAAAGTGCAAAACTTCACCACCATTCTCAAAGGCCTGGTCTTCTTCGTGATGGTGATTGCCTGCTTCACCATGGGCCGCACCGCCCACGCGGAAATTCTCACCGCCCCCGCCGTGGCCGTCCCCGCTGGAGCCGCGCTCATCACTGCCATGCTCCTCGGCATGCAAGCCACGATCTACACCTACGACGGTTGGGACGGTGTCATTTACTTCGGCGACGAAGTCAAAAATCCTGCCTATCTCATTCCCCGCGCGATCTTCGCCAGCCTTGGCTCGCTCTTCGTCATCTACCTGCTCATCAACGCTGCGGTCCTCTATGTCCTTCCCATGAATCAGATCGCCGGCAACGATTTTTCACTCGGGCTGGCCGCCGAGCGCGTCTTCGGCCGCTACGGCGACACCGTCTTTCGATCCATCATCGTCGTCGCCCTCTTCAGCTCCATCAACGCCCTGCATCTGATGGGCACGCGCGTCCTCTACGCCATGAGCCGTGACCGCCTCTTCTTCCATCAAGTCACCCGCGTCAACAAAGGCGGCACGCCGACCGTGGCTCTCTTTCTCAGCGCGCTCGTCGGCGTCATCTTCGCCATTGGCAAATTCGAACGTGTCATCGCCATGCTCGCCTTCTTCTTCGTCACCAACTACATGCTCTCCTTCATCTCCCTCTTCATCCTGCGCGCCCGCGATCACCGCACCGAACGCCCATACCGCGCCTGGGGCTATCCTTGGACCACCGCCCTCGCCCTCCTCGGCTCCCTCGCCTTCCTCATCGAAGCCGTCCGCGAAGACCGCGCCAACAGCCTCCTCACTCTCGTCGCCCTAGCCTGCAGCTATCCCGTCTTCCGCGTGCTAAAATCAGTTTCCAGCAGGGAAACCAAAAATGAACCAATTTGACCCCATAACTCAAGTGCCTGGCGTCATGGGTGGCAAAGCTTGTATCCGGGGAATGCGTGTAACGGTTGACAATGTTGTCGGTCAGATAGGCGCTGGCCGCAGCATAGAAGAGCTTCTGCAGGATTATCCGTACCTGGAACGCGAAGACATCCTCCAAGCCCATCGTTGCGCAGTGTGGCTTGCTGACGAGCGTGAAGCAGTCCTACCAAACACATGAGACTCCTTCTGGATATGAACCTAACTCCACGTTGGGTTCCATATCTTGAGGCAGCCGGATTTGAGGCACTTCACTGGTCAAAGGTCGGTCGCAGAAACGCACCTGATGAAGAAATCATGGATTATGCTGCGAGGCTCGGCTTGGCGGTTTTGACGCACGACCTCGACCTAAGCGCAATTCTTGCGGCCACCAAAGGAAAGAAACCAATCGTCGTCCAAGTCCGCGCACAAAACATTTCGCCAGAAACCATAGGCACACATATTGTCGCGGCGCTACGGCATACTGGTACAGAACTTGCGGACCGCGCTCTGCTGACCATCGATCCCGACCGTACTCGGATTCGCCTGCTTCCGCTTCAACCTGCTTCTTGAATCAACAAAAACAGGGCGGATTCCGATCCGCCCTGTCGGCTCTTCTCTCTGATCTGTGCGCTCTTATCTGAGCGCACTCTGTGTTAAATCTTCTTTCTCTTAGCTCACCTTCTCCGCCACCGCCTTCGCCTGCAAAAACAGCAGCAAATAATCCTTGCCGCCGGTCTTCGAATCCGTCCCGCTCATGTTGAACCCGCCAAATGGATGAGCCCCCACCATCGCGCCCGTGCACTTCCGGTTCAGATACAAGTTCCCCACGTGGAACTCTTCTTCCGCGCGCCGGATCTTCTCCGGATTTTTCGAATACACCGCGCCCGTCAACCCAAACTCGGTGTTATTTGCAATCTCCATCGCATGATCAAAATTCCTCGCCTTGATCACCGCCAGCACCGGACCAAACACTTCTTCCTGCGCCAGCCGAGCCTTTGGGTCCACGTCGGCGATAATGGTCGGCTCCACAAAGTAGCCCTCGCCCGCCGCGCGCCCGCCGCCGGTCATCAACCGACCTTCCTTCTTCCCTACCTCAATGTAATTCAAAATCCCCTTCATCGCTGTTTCGCTAACCACCGGACCCATGTAATTGTTCGGATCGTCGCTCGGCCCCACCTTGATCTTCTTCGTCCTCTCCACCAACTTGTTCAGGAACGTATCGTAAATCTTCTCGCTCACAATCACGCGCGAGCACGCCGAGCACTTCTGACCCTGATACCCAAACGCCGCCTGCACCGTGCCTTCCACCGCGGCATCCACATCGGCCTCTTCATCCACGATCATGCCGTCCTTGCCGCCCATCTCCAGCACCGTCCGCTTGATCCATATCTGCCCCGGCTGCGGCTTGTTCGCCAGCTCCGCGATCCGCAAGCCCACTTCCTTCGATCCTGTGAACCCGATATAGCGCGTCTTCGGATGCTGCACAATCACGTCGCCAATTACCGCGCCAGACCCGGTCAGAAACTGCACCGCTTCGTTCGGCACGCCCGCTTCATGCAAAATGTCCACAAACTTCGCCGCAATTGTCGGCGAATCCGCCGCCGGTTTCAGCACCACCGTATTTCCGGTCACCAGCGAAGACACCACCAGCCCCGCCATAATCGCCATCGGAAAGTTCCAGGGAGGAATCACCGCGCCCACGCCCAGCGGGATGTAAACCATGTAGTTCCGCTCGCCGCGCATCGGCGTCAGCTTCTGCGGCTCCGACAAACGCAGCATCTCGCGCCCGTAATACTCGCAAAAATCAATCGTCTCCGCGATGTCCGCGTCCGCCTCAATCCAGCTCTTCCCAACCTCATAACAAACCAGCGCCCCCAACTCGAACTTCCGCTCGCGCACAATCTGCGCCGCCTTGAACAGATACTTCGCCCGCGTCTCCGCCGGCACCTTCTTCCAAACATCAAAGTATTTATTCGCCGCGTCCACCGCCTGCGCCGCCTGCTCCTTCGACGCGTCCTGAAACACCCCAATCACTTCTGAAGGCCGCGAGGGGTTCGTCGACTTCTTCTTCCCCGTTGTAATCACCTTCTGCCCGGCGATCCACATCGGGTATTCCTGCCCAAACTCCGCCTTCACCTTCGCCAGCGCCGCTTCCATCCGCTTGCGGTTCTCTGCATTCGAAAAATCAATAAACGGCTCATTGGTAAATTCCGGCACGTGCAATTTCGTTTCCGCAGTCGCCATGTCCAGCCTCCTCATTTGCCTACCCCCAATTATAGGCTTCGCACATACCACCCACAAGCAAGGCCACGGGGACTGGGATTCGCACCGCCTCGGGCCGCAAAGCCTCTTTGTTGCTAATGAATTATGTACTTCTCCGGAGTACTAACTCATTCCCCGGGCCGCAAAGTGCTAGCCTGAACCTAATCGACGCTTTCTGGATTCAGCACGGCAAGAAAGGCGTAAAAAATGCTTTCATTGACGCGATTCACCCTTTGCTCGAAGTCCCTGCGCTGGGCCTGCCTTTGCTTGCTGATCTTGGCGCTCACCACAATGCCAGGAAGTTCCGCTCAGGAACAAGAAACTCAGTCCGTGGCCGATGCCGCTCGGGCCGCTCGCGCACGTCACGCCCAATCGACCGAAGAGACCGCCGCAAATGTCTCCAGAGCCACAAAGCATGCTCCTTTCTCGGAAACCCAACTCCTCGCCTGGACCATCGCCGGCGTATCCGCACCCGACATGCTCGCTCAAGTTCAGGCCAACGGCATTGCCTTCCCGCCCGACGACGTGCACCTTGCCCAACTCAAGGACGCACAACTTCCTCCCGACCTGCTAGCCGCGCTTCCCGACGTCCCATCACAGCCCGCCAGCGCTCCAGAAGCCGTTCTCCAGCCCCTAATTGCGGCCTCACAATCGTTCAATTCCAGAGATTACCCTTCAGCACGCAGGCTTCTTGAATCTCTCACCAGGCAATCGCCAAATGCCGACCTCTTCGCGGCACTGGGTAACCTCCACTCTCTCGTTCGCGATCAAAACTCAGCCAGAACCGCCTTCGAACGCTCCGTTCAGCTCGATCCCACCTTCGTCTATGCCCATCTTCGCCTCGCCGGGGTTTACTAC
Source organism: Acidobacteriota bacterium (assembly GCA_013289665.1). Taxonomy (GTDB): domain Bacteria; phylum Acidobacteriota; class Terriglobia; order Acidiferrales; family UBA7541; genus Acidiferrum. The sequence continues at coordinate 102,395 of JABCZN010000008.1, forward strand.
AACCTCGAAGACGGCGCGCAAACCGCAACCGAAGCCCGGGCCGTTCTGCAGTTGCAACCCGGAAATCCCCAAGCGCGCAAATATCTGGCCCTTTCGATGACCGTCAGCGGCACCGCTTCAGCCTCCAGCGCCAACCCCGAATTTGAAGGGGACGTGGAAGATTTGTCCGACATGAAAGCCGGAAGCAACCTGGAAGCCAAGGATCTGAATAACCAGGCCATTGAATTCGCCCACAAGCACGCGCTTTTCCCCGCGGAGGCCGCGCTCAAACACGCCATTGAACTAGACCCCGACGTCGCCCTCTATCACTACAATCTCGGTTGGGTCTACGGGAAGTGGCCCCAATTCGAGAAAGCCCTGCCCGCCTATCAGAAAGCCAAGGCTTTGGCGCCCCGCAACCTTGCCGTTCGCCAGAATCTCGGCCATACCTTATGTCAGTTGAAGCGCTGGAATGAAGCGGTCGCTGAGTTCACCGAGATCCTCCGCATGGACCCTACATGGAACATGGCGCGTCCTTGTCTCTATGACGCGCTATACAACCTCGGGCGAACCGGCGAAGCCGCCAGGGTTCTCAGCGAATACAAGAAATTCAACCTGAGCAACGGCTTACCAGACGACAGCGACCAAATTGAGGCCGAGAAAAAGCAGCTGCGCAATTAATCCCTCGCTGGCCCGGAAAACGCTTGGAACTTCAGTTTGATTTCTGTTGAGCAATCCAGCGAGCGGTGCGGGCCTCGAGCATGTCGAGGGGCAGGGTTCCGCCATTCAGAATCTCATCGTGGAAGGCACGAATATCGAACTTGGCGCCCAGCTCTTTCCGGGCGCGTTCCCGAAGCTCACGGATCTTAAGCTGGCCAAGCTTGTAGCTGAGGGCCTGCGCCGGCCAGGCGATATAGCGATCGGTTTCAGATTGGATGGACGGCTCATCGACGGCGCCCGATTTGCGAAAGAAATCCACTACCTCTTCCCGTGTCCAGCCTTTCGAGTGAATCCCAGTGTCCACAACCAGCCGCACGGCCCGGAAGAGTTCCGAGGAAAGCCTCCCGTAGTCTGAAACGGGATCCTGGTAAAAGCCCACCTCCTTGCCAAGTTGCTCTGCGTACAAGGCCCAGCCTTCCGTATAAGCATTAAAACCAAGCCCATGCAGGCGGAACTTCGGCAGGCCTGTGAGTTGTTGCTGCACGGAAAGCTGCATGTGGTGCCCCGGAATACCCTCATGGTAAGCGATCGCTTCATCGTTGATCAGCGAGCGCTCGGCGAACTTGGAGGTCGCAACAACGACTCGGCCCGGACGCTTGCCGTCCGGAGTCCCCGTGACGTAGTGCGTTGCCGCCGCGGTCTGGAACGCGGGAATTGCCTCCACGGTCACTGGTGATCTCGGGAGCAGCGTGAACAGCTTGGGAAGCATGGGTTCCATCTGCGCGATGTAGCGGCGAAAGTCGTCAAGAATCTGCTCCTCCGATTTGGGAATATATTGGGGATTGGTTTTCAGCGACGCACGAAAGGAAGCAACATCCGGGAAACCCTCCTTTTTCGCGATTACCGCCATCTCCGCCTGAATACGATCCATTTCGCGCAGTCCCAGTTGGTGGATCTCGTCGGGGCTCATGTGCGTCGTGGTGCGACCGTAAATGTCGTTCTGGTAGCGCTTCTCTCCGTCCGGCAGAGAAGTCACCGAAAGCGTGGTGCGGCCGTGCGGCGCGTATTCTGTGCTCAGGAAGGAAGCGAAGGCCTGGTAGGCGGGGATGACATCAGTATCTATGGCGGCGGTGATCTGCTGCGTCAGGCGTTTCTGGTCTTCCGGTGAGATTTCAACTGGATATTTCTTTGTTGGAATCAGGAAGGGATCGGCCTCGATGATACCCTGGCACTGAACAGGCAGTTTCTCAATCAGGAATCGCACGGGCATCAGGCTCGCTTTCATGCCCGCGCGGAGAACTTCCGTCGTCTGGCTGAGAACGCGAGGAATCTGGTGAAGGCGGGCAATGTAATCTTCATAATGCTTCACCGAATCGAAGGGAACCGACAGCGGCAAATCGGCGAGCGAAGTGTGGATGCCGTTCTGCTGGTTGATCGGCATTTCGTATTCTTTAAGATCGAAGTCCGCGATGCGCTGCTGGAGCACACGAATCAGGAGGTCGTGGGAGAGTTGATCCTGGTCGGAGAAAGCCGTCGTGGGAATAGCTTGCAGGTGGCTGAGGAAGGTCCGATTTGTCAGATTGCGCTGGGCAATGGCTGCGAGTGAGTAGTCTGCAAGCTTGTCGTTATAGCGGTAGTCACCGAAGGCCGTCGCGCGCTCTGGGAAATTGCGCAGGTCGGATTCGTATTGCTCCTCGAAGAGGGCATTCTGCGCCGCAAGGCGATCAGCGACTGGTTTGAGGTCCGGGGCGAACAGCGAACCAACCAGAGACAGCGGAAAAACAAGAATTTTGTGGAATCGCATGCGCGGCAGCCTACCAGAGGTGAGAACTTGATTCCAAGAAAAAACTGGGGTATTAGAAGCGCAAAACTTTCCCTACTTGATTTCCTTCAGCGCCAGCACCGTCCCCGCGGCCTGACTTTCCGTGCTCTCTGTGATCCTCTGTGTGAAATCTTTTCTTCTACCCATTCGACATCATGGCAATGCCATAATTCAGAGTCATGCCCCAATCCATCGCTCACCTCACCGTTGTCGTCCGCAACTACGATGAGGCTCTCGAGTTCTACACACAAAAACTTGACTTCCATCTGTTAGAGGATACTCCGCTCCCCGACAACAAGCGCTGGCTCCTCGTTGCTCTTTCCGGTTCCCCCGGCACCGCGCTTCTCCTCGCTGAAGCCGCCACCCCCGAGCAATCCTTGGCCATCGGCAACCAAACCGGCGGCCGCGTTTTTCTCTTCCTCCACACCGACGACTTCTGGCGCGATTACAAGGCCTACCAGTCCCGCGGCGTCCGCTTCCTCGAATCTCCGCGCCAGGAATCCTACGGCACCGTCGCCGTCTTCGAAGACCTCTACGGCAACAAATGGGATCTCCTCGAACCCGCCGCTCCAACCGATCGACCCACGAACAGCGATTGACCCGTTCTACCCTTCCACAAAGAACTTGTACTGCTGTTCCGTCAACGGCACCACCGACAACCTCCCAATCCTGACCAGCGGCGAATCCTTGAAAATCTTCTCCTCCTTGATCTCGTCCAGTGAAGTTGTTTTCCTCAGCGCCTTCCCCGCCTTAATCTTCACCACTGGCTGCTTTGGATCTTTGGCATTCACGGACACCACGGCCGCCGTCCCCACGGCGCTTCTTGTATCACCAGTCTCATATATAATCAGCCGCGCACCAGGTTTCATCTCTCGCAAATTTCTCACAGCTGTGGGATTCGACACTCCATCCCACTCCGTTTCTCGGTCCTTCATCAAATCTCCAAACGAATATACGGTCGGTTCCGTCTTCAGCAAATAATAGTTCGCCACAGCGCTCTCCCCGTTTATTGATTTTCCTTCCTGCAGCCTCCAAAAGCCTAGCCCACCAACCATCCCGCTTCAACTCCCCAACACCCCGCAGTCTCCCCCGCAACTGGCCGCTCGCTCCAGTACTTCCGGGGGATGACTCTTTCGCACATTTCTATTGCCCTACCACCGCCTTTCAAGGGTACAATCACTCCAGAAATTAAGGTTGCCTCGACTCTGGAGTCCCCCAGGGCGGTTTCATAAGACTTGATGAGCCGCACGCCCCACTCTCGACGGGCCACCAGCCGGCCACTTGGCCTCTGCGTCTTGCTGTGCCTGTCCGCCTCGCCCTCTTTTCTGGCGTTGCCTTCCCGTGCGCAAGATGCACAACAGGACACCCAGCAAGCAGCCGAAGCCGCGCGCCAGGAAAAAGCACGCAAGGCAGCGCAGCAGAAAAAAGAATCCCACGTTTATACCAACGAAGATCTAAAGCAATCGCAAATTCTCACCCAGGAGGATCGCTCCCGCGTCGAAGCCCGTAAGAATAATCCCGCTCGAACGCCCGCAGCAAATCCAGTTCAGCCTTCCCTCGACGCCGAAAAGAATTCCGCTACCGAAAGCCTCGGCGAAGTTGCTCGCCGCTACCGCCGCGAAAACCTCAATAATTCCCAAGCCACCGAAGCCGTTGCCAAGCCTCAGCAACCATCACGTTTCCCCATGGATCTTTCGCAACCTTCCTTTGCCGCACCCGTGCAACCCGTCGCGCCGCGCCTTTCGCCAAATTCACCTCCGCGGCAAGGCCTGAAACTTCCGCCCCGCATCGCTCTGCCCCGCCGCGATCCATTTTCTCGTCAACATTTTTCACCCCTGCCTTCCAACGAGCGCGCTCCTCTTTCACCAAATCTCGCCGCGCCCGCGAAACCCGCACTCCCGCTCTCCGACGTAGCGCCTCACTCTCCCAGTGTCCACACCACGCGGCCAACCGCTGCGCCAAATTTGCTCCTCCCATCCAAACCGCTTCCCGCGCTGCCGTCTCCGGCACCTCGCCTCGCCCCGGTTTCTCCGGCCCGCACAACCCCCGACGCCGCCAAAGTCCATATCCAGCCCGGCGATTCTCTCTGGAAACTCGCGCGCCGCCACCTCGGCAGCGGCTCTCGCTGGGGGGAACTCCTCGCCTCCAATCCCAACATCTCCGATCCAAACCATATCCAACCTGGCACCGTGCTAGTCGTACCCGCAACCGACCTTCGTCCTCGCGTGCAGCCTCCAATCATCACCGTCCACAGCGGCGATTCTCTCTGGAAGCTCGCCGCTTCCCACTTGAGCAGTGGCGCCGCCTGGCCCTGCATCGCCCAGGCTAATCCCCAATTGCGCGACGCCAATCTCCTCCGCCCCGGCCAAATCCTCATCCTTCCCGCTTCCTGCGCGCGCCATCTCTCTCGCTGATCCACACTCGTCCCTCAAAGGGAACTTCCCGATCCGTCCTCTCATCCGACCACCAGCCTTCTCACATCCGGTATTTACCTGATGTCTTAATAGGGCGTGCGCTCGATTGATGCCCCGGTATTCTATTGCTATTTCTCTTCAGGATTCAGGTGCTCCAGGCAGTGGCCTGCGCGGTGCGCGGAATCCACTCCGGCCGGCGCCAGGGTCCGTCCGCCTCGACGATTGGAGATCGCCTACTTGATTTATCCGCGCAATCTGGAAACCTCCGTTGGCACTGTTCACCTCCAATCCGCAGGTCGACCACGCTGATGGAATCCGAATGCAAGGTGCGGATCATCTCCGAGCGGGATATCGTCGTGGCCCGTCAAAAAGGCCGCGCCCTGGCCACCAATTTGGGATTCTCTTTGGGCAACGCCACCCTGATCGCCACTGCCATTTCCGAGCTTGCGCGAAATGTCATCTCATACGCGGGGGAGGGCATGATCGCCATGAATGTTATCTATGATTCCAAACGCGAAGGTCTTCTCATCGTCGCGTCCGATGAAGGCCCCGGAATCTCCGACATCCCGCGGGCCTTGCGCGACGGCTTCTCCACTTCCGGCAGCCTCGGTATCGGTTTGCCCGGGGTGCGCCGCCTGATGGACGACTTCGCCATTGATTCCGAACCCGGCCGCGGAACGATTGTTACGGTGACAAAATGGAAACCCTAGACCATCCCCTTCTCGAATACGGTGTTGCCAATCTCGCGCTTCCCGGTGAAGGCACCTCCGGCGATATCCACGTGCTCCGCAGCCGGCCCGGCGGCCTGCTCGTCGCCGCCATTGACGGCATCGGCCACGGCGAAGAAGCCGCCGGCGCTGCGAAAACCGCCGCTTCCATTTTGGCGGACGGCGCCGATCAACCGATCATCTCGCTCGTCGAGGAATGCCATCGCTCGCTACAGTCCACCCGTGGCGTCGTTCTGAGCGTGGCTTCCATTGATCTCGCTCACGGCATGATGACCTGGCTCGGCGTCGGCAACGTCCTCGGAGCGCTAGCGCGGGTCGTCCCTCGCGGCTCGAATTTTCCGGAAATGCTTCTCCTCCGGGGCGGTGTTGTTGGCAAGCAGTTGCCTCCGCTTCAGGCCGCCGTTCTTCCTGTCTTCGAAGGAGATACTCTCTTCTTCTCCACCGACGGCATCAATGGACGTTTTGTGGAAACGGTTTCCCCGCGCGAAAACCCGCAGCGCGCCGCCGGCAGAATCCTGCAAAAGTTCCACACCGCCACGGACGACGCTCTGGTGCTGGTCGTCCGCCTCATGGGCATCCACAAATAATCGCTGTGCCGGGGATTCACGTTTCGCTTACAACTTCTTAACAATTCGATTTTTTTCGTTTGCACCATTGCTGATGCACCTAACTCCTCTTTGGAAACATCAAAATAATTGTTCCAAGCGATTCATTCTTTCCCGTTATTTGCATCCAATTTTTCGTAACGTAGGTTTCCCTCCAGCGTCAAATCTAGTAGCTCAGCGAATTGAAACTCGCCCGCGGCCAGTGCGTCTGTTTTTTCCGCAGCGTGTCCGCGGAAATTTGAAAGGAAATTACAATCTCATGAAACTCTCGAAAATCTCTCTCGCAATTCTCGGCTCCGCTCTGCTGTTCTCTTCGGCCGCTATCGCCGGAGATGCCAACAAGGGCTCGCTCCAGTTGTATGAAAAGGTCAACGTCGAAGGCAAAGCGCTCAACCCCGGCAAGTACACCGTAACCTGGGAAGGCACTGGACCGGACGTCCATGTCACCGTTTCGCAGGGCAGGCAAACCGTTGCCACCTTCCCTGCTCACCTGACCGAGCAAGCCACCCGGAACACTGAAGACGCCTACGGCTCCGCCGCCGAAACCGACGGCTCCCGCACGCTCACCGCAATTTACCCGAACGGCAAGCGCTTCTCGCTCGAAGTCGGGCAAGCTGCAGCCAGCCAAGCGTCCGGCACTCCGGCGTCCAAGTAACTCGTTCCTCTTTCGGGCGGCCTACCCTTCGCGAGTTTAGCGAAGGGTGGGTCCGCTCTTCTCTGTTCCGGCCACAGCGTCCTCTGTGCCCTCTGTGGTGAAATCCCTCTTCGCAGTTACCCGACCGCGCTCCGAACTGTGGACTGTAAACTGTCGGCTGTAAGCTGCCGTTCTGTGTTCCGACCTCGGCGCACTCTGTGTCCTCAGCGATCTCTGCGTTAAATTCCGTTCTTCGCCCGAACTCCGAGACGTTAACTGTAGACTGTAAACTGTCGACTGTAGACTGCCTTTCAAACTATCCGCACACACCGCTTCACATCCCGCGGCTCGTCCAACAACTTTTCCACTTTCTCCAAAAAATTCTCCGTATGCGGCAGCTTCGCGTGCACCTCAAACACCTTCGCATCCTTCCACCGCGAATGCAGGTAGTACAGCCGCGCATTCCGCACCGACCGGTAGCCATGCACCTCCACGCACCCCGCCTCCGCCCGCGTCGAAGTCACCACGTCCCCCAGCGCCGCCTCGAACGCGCTCTCCTTCCCATCCAGCACCAGGAACCGCCCAAATATGTAGAGTTCCATCTCAGTCCTCCAGAACTCCGCATTCTATGCCAGTCCGCCATTCTTAGCGCCGGAGGCGCGGCAGATATTAGCCCAGTGCGTAAGCGCCGGGAACCAACGCAGGAATATCCGAAGCCCCCTAGGGGCGACACATTCCTGTGGACGCGACTAGACGCGGCCGCCCGCCGTTTTGCGGATCCTTGAAACCGGGGCAGAAATCTTTATGATTACAATAACTTAATATTATACTCATGTAGTTATCTTGAATATAGAATACTCAACCTGTTACCCTACACTTATCCTGACCAGCTAGGAGAGTTCGGCAAATCTGGTATGCGCTGGAGGGCCCAATTATGGGGAAGGCCAGAAGCGCTCCCGCGCCCGTGTCCGCTGAAGCAATCATAGATGCGCTTACAAGCCAGGGGATTGCTGTCCATGGCCCATTCTGCACACACCTTGAGCGCGTTATCTTCGTGGTCGATAAGTACATCCTTCTGGAATCCGAACTCCTTGACCTGCTTGAACAAAATAAACTAAATCGAGACGGCATCCAGGAACTTGGCAAGCGTATCGAGACTCGTTCCCGCTAACGCGGGGTGGTTACTCCGGCGAGGACGTCCAGCGAAAGCCGAACGAAACTGTCGGCTTGTAGTATTCACGCTGGATGGGATGGCACTCTCCTGCGACGACGCCAGGTTTTCTTTTACACCAATTCAGCGGCGGCTTCGGCGAAGAGGCTGGTGTGCTGGTCAATGTCGGCCGGCGTGGTGTCCGGGCACATCAGAGCCATATTGTGGAATGGAGTGAGGAGAACGCCGCGGTTCAGCGCGTACAAATGCAAGAAGCGCTCCATCTCAAAATCCGACGAGGCCGCCGATTCCCCGCCATTCCGCGGAGCGCGCTGGCAGAACGTGTATTCCGCGCGCGCGCCGAGGCGCTGCACGTTCCAGGGCAGGCCATGCCTCTTGATCTCCGCGGCGACGCCATCGTTGAAGCGCACGGCGAGGGGCATCATCTTCTCGAAATTCTTCGCGGTCAGGATATTTTCCAGCGTGGCGCGCATCGCCGTCAGTGAAAGCGCGTTCCCTGCCAGCGTGCCGCCGATTCCACCGACGTCGCAATCCTCCAGGTGCATGCGCGCAGAAATGCGCTGCGCCACTTCCTCCGAGCAGCCATACGTGGCGCCGGGAATGCCGCTGCCGATCGCCTTGCCGATGACGAGCATGTCCGGCTCCAGCTTCCACTCCGCGGTGCAGCCGCCCGGCCCCGCGCAGATGGTGTGCGTCTCGTCGGCGATGAAAAGCGAGCCGTACCGCTTCACAAGTTGCTGCGCCTGCTTCCAATACTCTTGGTCCGGCAGAATGATCCCGACGTTGGTCATCGCCGGCTCGGCCAGGATACAGGCCACGTCGTTGTGCTTCAGCGCGTCTTCAAGCCCGTTCAGATCGTTGAATTCCACGACGCGTGTCGTCTCCGCGAGATCGACCGGCGGCCCGATGTTGCCCCGGCGCGGCCTCACCACGCCGTTCTCCACCGTGGCGAAGGTTTCATCCACTGTGCCGTGATAGCAATAGTGGAAGACGAGAATCTTCGCGCGCTGGGTGATTTCTCGGGCGATGCGGATGGAGAAGCGATTGGCATCGGTTGCGGTCAGTGTGAACTGCCAGTAAGGAAGTCCAAAACGCTTCTTCAAATCTTCGCCGACGAAAATGCCATCCTCGGTAGGCAGCATCAGCGTGATTCCCTCTTTCACGCGCTTCGCCACCGCTTCCGCCACAACTTCCGGCGAATGCCCGGTCATCGCGCCTGTGTCGCCAAGGCAGAGATCGACGTAGTCCTTGCCATCGGCGCAAATGAAGTGCGCGCCCTTCGCTTTCGTCACAAACACCGGAAATTCGCCCGCCCACTTTTTCATCCAGTTCATCGGAACGCCGCCCAGCAGCGATTGCTGTGCGCGCTTGTACAATTCCGCCGAACGCGGATGTTCCGCCACAAAACGCTTCGCCTCGCGTTCCTGCAGCTTCTTCAGCTTCTCTCGATCAATCGTTGTCATGTTGGTAATCGCTTGTCATTCTGAGCCCATCCGACGAGGATGGGCGAAGAATCTCATCGCAAACATCGAGCACGAACTTTACGTTGAGATCCTTCGGGGCGCAAACTGCGCGCCACTCAGGATGACAAGCAGGCGGAGTTCACCGCAGTTCGTGGATGATTTCCTTAGCCGCGTTTGCGGCGGACGCGCCGGTCAAGCCGTTTCCCGGATGCGTTCCGTTGCTGCAGAGGAAAAGCCCTTTCACGGGCGTTTGATAGCGCGCCCAATCGAGAATCGGCCGCATCGTGAAAAGCTGATCGAGCGCCAATTCTCCATGGAAAATGTGGCCGCCCGTAAATCCATAATCGGTTTCCAGATCAAGCGGAGTGATCACATGCGCCGCTTCCACCAATTTCGGCAGGTTTGGCGCGTACGCGGAAAGCGTCTTGATCACGCTGCTCGCCAGTTCGCCGCGGCGTTCTTTCCAGGTTCCGGTTTTCAGCTTGTATGGCGCGAACTGGAAATAGGCGGAAAGCACGTGCTTGCCATCCGGCGCGACCGACGGATCGAGGATTGAGGGAATCGTAACGTCCAGAACCGGCGCGGCCGAAATCTCGCCATACTTAGACGCGTCGAACGCCTTCTCCAGATAATCAATCTCATGCCCGATATGAATGCGCCCGGAAAGCGCTTCGCGGAAGCTGTCCGGCGAGACTGTATCTGAAAGCGAAGTGAAGTGCGGCAGATCGACGAGCGCGAGATGCACTTTGGCGACGCTGCCTGCGACGCGGAAGTTCTTCATGCGCATGGCGAAAACGGGATCGAGATTCGCGGGATCGAGAAGCTTGAAGAAGGTGCGCTTTGGATCCACGCCGGAAACGACGGCTTCGCAGGCAATCTCCTCGCCGTCAGTGAGAACAACGCCGGAAACGGCGCCGCCTTTGGTAAGGATCTGCTGAACTTCGGCGTTGGTGCGGATTTCGGCGCCGACATGTTGCGCGGCTTCGCCGAGGGCGCGCGAGAATTCGCCAAGCCCGCCGCGCGGGAATGCCGCTGAGCCGACAGGATGCGGATCGGCGGCGGCGCGGAGCAGCAAGAGTGCGGTGGAACCGGCGGACCATGGACCGAGATTGGCGCCGAAGATTCCGCGGGCGGCAATCGCGGCGCGCAGGAGTTCGGTGTCGAAGAACTCGGCCACGAAATCGGCGACGGCCATTGGGCCCCAGCGCAAGAGATCGAAGATGCCGGTTTTGCCGAGGCCGCGGACGGCGCGGCCGGTGGTGAGCAGATTCCAGAAATCTTCGGGGGAGGGATGATCGATGGCCGGCGGGGTGATGGAAGCGATGTGGCCGAAGACTTGGGACATTTCCTCGAGGGCCGCGGCAAATTCGGTGTATCGCGCTCCTTCCTTCACGGGGAGATGCGAAAGCGCCGCGGCGGTCTTGGCCGTGTCATTGTGAAAGAGCAAGCCGCGGCCATCGGGCGACGGAGCGAAGAGACGCGGCTCCGGCTGGATGATGTGGAGATTGAATTTTTCGAGTTGCAGGTCGCGGGCCACGTCGGAGCGGAGAGGACCGAGGGTGTGCGAGAGCGTGGAGGCTCTGAAGCCGGGATGAAATTCCTCGGTGATGGCGCCGCCGCCGAGGTGTTCGCGGCGTTCAAGGACAGTGGGCTTGAAACCGCCTTTCGCCAGATAAAATGCGGTGATGAGCGCGTTGTGACCGCCACCGATGAGAACGACTTTTTGTCCGAGGGGCATGGTCAGTTGGCCGCCTTCTTCCAGTTTTTCAGGATGACCTGGCTGGCGATCCGGCCGTTGGCGCCCATGATGCCGCCGCCGGGATGCGTGGCCGAGCCGCACAAATAGAGGTTGTCGATGGGAGTGCGGTAGTAGGCCCAGCCGGGAACGGGCCGGAGGAAGAAGAGTTGTTCGAGCGAAAGTTCACCTTGAAAAATGTTGCCCTGCGTTAAGCCGAATTCGCGTTCGAGGTCGAGCGGTGTGAGCACTTGCTTGTCAATGATGATGTTCTTGATGTTGGGCGCGTGCTCGGCGATTGTGTTGATGACGTTGTTGCCGAAGGCTTCGCGGTGATCGTCCCAGGTGCCTTGGGCGAGTTTGTAAGGCGCGTACTGGACGAAGCAGGACAGCACGTGTTTGCCCGGAGGCGCGACAGAGGGATCGGTGAGGCTGGGGATGACCATGTCCACGTAAGGGCGCTCGGAGTAGCGGCCATATTTCGCGTCATCGTAGGCGCGCTCCATGTATTCCATGCCCGGTGAAATCGAGATTGCGCCTCGGAGATGCGCGCCGACTCCGGGCAAGGCTCTGAAATTCGGGAGGGCGCTGAGGGCGATATTGACCTTGCCGGAGGAGCCGCGGAATTTGTAGCGCTTGACGCTTTCAACGAAATCGGAGGGCAGGTCTTTGGCGTCCATGAAGGAAAGGAAAGTATGGTGAGGATCGACGCTGGAGGAGATTACGTTACAGCGAATTTCTTCGCCCGATTGGAGGACTACGCCGGCGGCGCGGCCGTTTTTGTTGAGGATTTTTCCGACCGGGGCGTTGGTGCGAATTTCGACGCCCAGTTCCCGCGCGGCGGCGGCGATGGCGTTGGAGATCGCGCCGGTGCCGCCGCGGCTGAAACCCCAGGAGCGGAAGGCGCCATCGATTTCACCCATGTAGTGGTGCAGGAGAACGTAGGCGGTGCCGGGCGAGCGGATGCCGAGAAAAGTGCCGATGATGCCGGAGGCGGACATGGTGGCTTTAAGGATGTCGGTTTCAAACCACTGGTCGAGGAAGTCGGCGGCGCTCATGGTCATCAACTGAATTAAGGTGTACCGCTCGTCGGAGCTGAGTTCACGGAAACGTTGGAGCAGAAAGTGAAGCTGCTTGAGATCTTTCGGATTCAGCGTGGTCGGATCGGGCGGGATCATGGAGAGCATGGGCTTCACGAAGCGGCACATCGGCGTCATCATTTTGGAGAATTCGTCGTAGGCTTCGGCATCGAGGCGGGAGTGGCGGCGGATTTCGCGCTGGGTTTTGGCGTGATCGTTGACGCGCCAGAGATAGTCGCCATTGAGCATGGGAGAAAAAGTGCCGTCGAGCGGAAGGATTTCGAGGCCGTAGTGGGGCAGGTTCAGTTCGCGGATGATTTCCGGACGGAGCAGGGAGACTACGTAGGAACATTCGGAGAAGAGGAAGCCTGGCACGATTTCTTCGGTGACGGCGGCGCCGCCAAGGACGCCGCGGCGTTCGAGGACCAGCACTTTTTTCCCGGCTTTGGCCAGGTAGGCTGCGTTCACGAGACCGTTGTGACCGCCTCCGATGACGACCACATCGTAGGACTGCGCCATTCGTTAGGACTCCAAACGAAGAAGAGGATTTCGATGAAACTTGGAACGAAACATTCTACTGGGAGTGGGGATGGTTCACAAGGAGTTGGCGACGCCATGGTTCGAATAGCGATTCCAAGTCGCGACGTCCATGAGCCACGTGCAGGATGAGCACGTCCTCACCTCTCTCACTATAGATCACTAAAAAGTTTCCAACGGGAAAGCTTCTCAGTCCTGGGCGCAGATCTTTGTCGCGAGGACGGCCTAAAAATGGGCGAGTAGACAGCAGGAAAAGCCTTGAAGTGATGGAGTCCCAATAAGCCGGTCGGCGATTTGGGGATTGCCGCTTTCCCGAGCGACGTATTGCCAAATTTCATCAAGTTCGGCTTCGACTTGAGGGGCGAGTAGGAGCGCCATGAGACGCACCTACCGATCAGTATCAAGTCGACCACGCCCTCTGTTTTTTATTCCCTCGACGAGGTTCCGCATCGACTCCTCGGTCATTAGCATTCCTTGACCACGGCTGAGAGACACCTCAGCCTCATCAACAGCAGAGAGAATTTCACTTCGGCGGCGCTCGCGTTTCTCCCAAAGTTGCAGGGCTTCCTGCACGGCAGCCTCCGTGCTCCCGACCCGGCCGTCTTTGATGGCCTGGCGAACGAAAGCCTCCTGGTCCGGAGTTAACTCAACTTTCATGCGGGTAAGCGTGGGGGTGGAGGGAAGTTCATGTCAAGCCTGAACAGGAACGTTCCCGGGAAAGATGGGTCCTGCAAGCCAGACGATTCGCCTCTCGAATTAATTGGGTGATGTCACGCTGGCGGCTACTGGGGTGGTTTTGCCGATGGCGTCGCCGTTGACGACCAGTTCAACACGGCGATTGCGCTGGCGGCCTTCGGAGGTGTCGTTAGAGGCGACGGGCTGCGTTTTGCCGAAGCCGCGGGCGGACATTGCGCTGGGCGCGACGCCTTCTTCGGCCAGAAAATCGCGGACGGAATCGGAGCGGCGTTCAGAGAGTTGCTGATTGAAATCGTCGGTGCCAACGCTGTCGGTGTGGCCTTCGATCTGGAGTGTGAGGCCTTTGTGGGCCAGGAGAATTCCGGAAATTTTGGCCAGCTTCTCACGCGCGCCGGGTTTGAGAGTGGAGCTTCCCGTGTCGAACAGGACGTCCGACATATTGACGATGAGGCCACGTGCGGAGTCGCGAGTCTGCAGAATGGAGTTGAGCTGCTCCAGGAGTTGCGCGCGCAATTGGGCTTTTTCATTTTCAGCTTGCGCGGCGGCTTGCAAAGCTCTTTGGGTTTGGGCTTCGGCGGCGTGTTGCTGGTCGAGAGCTGTCTGACGGGCCTGCTCAGCCGCAACTTTTTGCCTAGAGGCTTCGAGCGCGGCCTGCTCCGCCTCCGCTTTTTGTTTGGCGGCTTCCTGGGCGGCCTGCTGGGCTTCGAGTTTCATGCGCTCGGCTTCGGCTTTGGCCTGCTCGGCCTGAATGCGGGCTTGATCGGATTCCTGACGGCGGCGGACTTCTGCTTCGGCATCGGCGCGAGCTTTGGCTTCGCGGTCTTCGGCAGCTTTTTTCTCCCCGGCCAGGCGGGCTTGCGCTTCTTCCTCGGCCTTTTGCTTGACGGCCATTACGCGAACTTCCTCGGCGGTTTCAACGACATCGCGAGCGGTTGATTCCACGGTCTTTTTGTCGCGCTTGGAGTGATAGGCATCTTCCGCGGCGGTCAGCTGCTGCTCGGCTTTGGCGAGTGTGGAAAGGGCGTACTTGCCGCCGCTGGCGTTGCGTGCGATGCGAACGGCGTTGCGAGCTTCGAAGAGCTCGCGCGGCGTCTTGGGATCGATGCCGAAGATGGCGTTTTCGATTTTGGTGTTGGAGGAAGAATAAACGCCGCGGCCAAGAAGTTCGTAAGTGGCGTCAATGTTTTCGACTTTGCCGCTACCCGTTGTCGGAACCGTATTTTCGAGCACTACCATGTTTCCGGGTTGGGTGACGGCGAAATAAGGCTCGGCGGTGACGATCATGCCGAAGGTCTGCATGTCGGTGACGGCCTTCACGTGGGCGGCGCCGTTTTTCGCTACGACTTCACCGAGATTTTCGGCGCGTCCCTGGGCGGAAACAGCCCAAAAGACGTAGGTGAGGTATTCCAGGCCGAATTTCGTGGCGTCGTTCAGGCCTTCGAATTTCGCTTCGATTTCCATGCGCTTGTTCTTGCTCTCGACCTTTACATCGGCGTTGGCGCCCTGCAGGAGTTCCGTGCCCTGAAGATCGACTTTTGTGAAGCCATTGGCGCGGCGATAGTTCACTGCTTTTGTGGTGCGCGCGACGTAGCCCGCGGCTGCCTGAGTGGTCGCGGGAGAGTCTGGTTTATAGATCGCGGTGGATTGGGGGGCGGACTGACTTGCCGCGATCCCGAGGAAGAGGATGCTTGCCAAACCGCGATAAACGGATTTGAGTTTCACGTGAAGCTCCATAAGTCCAGCCTGGTCAGGTTGATTTTGTGAGAGCGCCCGCCCTCCGACGGCGAGCGCCATTGCTCAGACTCTCAAGGTTAGAATCAGGCTAACAAAAACGAAGTGAATTGGGCGCGGGCCGGGAGGTGTTTCGTACAGTTAATTACTGGCCTTCCGGACAGGCGGTGTGGGGCGGCACGCGGCTTGCAGCCACTGGGAAATCGAAACTATAATCCGAAGTTCCTTTGACGAACTGAGAGCAAAGTTTCATTCGATTCACGGAGGCCTTGTGCCGGTTGGAACCGCATTTCACGAGAGAACCCTGGCGCTTTGCGAGAGCCTGAGCTATCGCGAGTGGTCGGGCTATTACACGGTCAGCGTCTATGAGATGACGCACGAACACGAATACAACGCAATCCGGAATTCAGCGGCGCTGATTGATATTTCGCCGCTGTTCAAATACCGGGTTACCGGGGCGGATGCGACGAAATTCGTGAATCGGGTGATCACCCGGGACATTAACAAGGTGACCGTGGACCAGGTGATTTACTGCTGCTGGTGCGATCCCGCGGGAAAGGTGGTGGACGACGGGACGATTACGCGGCTGGGGGAGAACGACTACCGGTGGACAGCGGCGGATCCGAGCTTGCGGTGGTTCAGCCAGAATTCACTGGGGCTGGACGTGCAGGTCGAGGATATTTCGGAAAAGGTGGCGGCGCTGGCGTTGCAGGGGCCGACTTCGGGAAAGCTGCTGCATGCCGCGGCCGAGGCGAATATCGCCGGGCTGAAATATTTCCGGGTGACTCACGGAAAGATTGCGGGGGTGCCGGTTGATATATCGCGCACGGGTTACACGGGCGATCTGGGGTATGAGATCTGGGCGCCGTGGAAGGACGCGATCAGAGTTTTTGATGAGTTGATGAATAAGGGGCGAGCGTTCGATATTCATCCGGCGGGAATGGTGGCGCTGGATATTGCTCGGATCGAGGCGGGCTTGATCCTGATTGAAGTGGACTATATTTCGAGCAAGAGATCGCTGATTGAGGAACAGCGCTATACGCCCGGGGAGATTGGGCTGGGGAAATTGGTGGACTTGAAGAAAGAGAGTTTTGTGGGACGCGAAGCGCTGGCGATCGAAGCAAAGAAGGGAGGTCCGGCGCGGCGGCTGGTGGGGCTGGAAGTGAATTGGAACGAAGTGGAAGCGCTGTACGAAAAGATCGGGATGGCGCCGCAGGTGCCCTCGACGGCTTCGCGTGTGGCGGTGCCGGTGTATCGCGAGGGGCGGCAAGTGGGGAAAGCGACTTCGACGACATGGTCGCCGACATTAAAGCGGATGATTGCGCTGGCTACCGTGGGGCGGGAGAGTGCGGCGCTGGGGACGAATTTGAGCATGGAACTGACGGTGGAGGCTTCGCGGAAAACGGTTTCGGCGAAGGTGGTGGCGTTGCCGTTTTTTAGCCCGGTGAGGAAGACGGCGGCTGCAGTTTAGCTTCTTTGCCAGGGCTGGCGCTCCCGATTCCCCAAGAAAACCCATGAGCACAGGCAGGAATGCCTGCGCCACTAATCTTTGGCGGCGAATTGGGTGGCTTTGTTGAGGAGCGCGTCCAGCGCAGCTCGGTCTAGAAACTTCCCTTTTAGAATTACAGCGTGAATTTTTTGCGTGTTGTGGATGTTTTCAAGCGGATTGCCGTCGAGGAGGACCAAGTCGGCGCGTTGGCCGGGGCTGATGGTCCCTTGTGTACTGCTGCGGTTGAGGAATTCAGCGGGTTTGGAGGTTGCAGCTTGCAGCGCTTCCAACGGCGTGAGGCCTGCCTGAACAAAATCGGCGATGCTATCGTGCAGGGCGAAGCCGGGAACGAGATTCGGGGCGGTGGAATCTGTGCCTGCCATCATCGGAATGCCCACTGCGTGCATGTCGCGCACAGCTTTCAGAGAGGCTTCCACTAGTTTTGCGCGCAACTGGAAATCGCCGGACGTTTTGTTGGCGAGACTTTCGACGCGTCCTTGTTTCCAGATTTTTTGAAGATTTTGTGGAATGTATTTCAGGCTGGGGTCGTTGGCGCGATCAGTGGCGGGTGTGAGATAGGCAAGCTCAATTAGCAGGGGAAGCGTGGGGACTTGCCAGGTGTGGTTGGCGAGGAGCTTGGCGTAGAGTTGCTGGGCCTTTTCGTAGGAGTAGGTGTCGAGGACGGCTTGTTGCCAGGCGCGCTGGCGGAGGCTGGTTTGGCGCGGAGTTTCCTTGCGTGGAGGCGGATTCAGCTGCTGTTGGCGCAATTCCGCTTCCCTGGAGGAGCAGGCCAGAAGAATTCCGGTGAGGTGCTCGATGCTGGCCTGGCCGGCGTCGGAGGCCTGAGCGGCGGAGATGGAATCGGGGACATGGCCGACGAAGCGGATGTTTTCTTTGTGGGCGGCTTCGGCGATGGCGAAATAGGCGGCGGGTTTCAGTCGCGATTGCACTTTGATGAAGTCCACGCCTGCGGATTTCAGTTTGCGCACGGCGGCATAGGCTTCGGCGGGAGTTACGACGACGATGGAGGGTTGGAAGTAGGGCGGGTTGCCGTCGAGGTAAGGGCCTGTGAAGAAGATTTGCGGGCCTGGCTGGTCACCGGATTCGATTTCCTTTTTTAATTTTTTTAGTTGGGCGACGTCGCCACCCATGTCGCGGATGGTGGTGATGCCGTTGGCGATGAGGAGCGGGAGGATGAATTCACGGCTGCCCGAGGGCTCGCCTGCGCCCATCAGGTGGATGTGCATGTCGGCCAGGCCGGGGATTAGGAACTTGCCGGTGGCGTCAATCGTTCGGGCGCCGGATGGGATTTCGAGGGAGGAGTCGGGGCCAATGGCGGAGATTTTGTCGCCATCGACGAGGATTGTGGAGTTTGGTTGTGGAGGGGCGCCCGTGGCGTCGATTATGGTTGCGTGGGCGATAGCTATGGTGGCGGGGTGGGGTTTGTGGCAGGCGGTTGCGAGAAGAAGAAAAAGCAGGGGGAGTAGGGGACCGGGACGAATGGTTAGAGGCACCCTGCTATTGTAGCGGAGTGCCGGGCGTAAAAGCGGGAGCTTCGCTCACCCACTCAAAAGGGCGCTGGCCGTTACTGGAGACGGTTGTATTTTTTTAGTACGGCGCGGAGTTGGTCGTGGGGCAGGGCGGTGACGTGGTGGCCGTCGATGCCGGTCATGGAGTCGGCGGCGATCATGGCGTTGACGATGGCTTCCTCGGTGGCTTGGACTACGGCAGCGAAGACGGGGTCGAGGGAGCCGTTCGCGAGCATTTCAACGTCGGCTACATTTTTTGTACTGGCGGCGCCAGAATTGGCGGTGGAGAAGGCGATGAAGATGTCGCCGGAGCCGTCGCCGGAAATGCTGCCTAGGCGGCCGAGGCCGAGGGTGGCGCGACGGGCGAGGCGCTTGAGTTGCGTGGAGATGAGCGGGGCGTCGGTGGCGACGACGATGATGATGGAGCCGCGCTCGGAGATTTCGGAAGGCTGGTAGGCGTAGGGATCTTCGGAGGAAATTTCGCGACCGACGGGAATCCCGGCGATGCGGAGATTCTGGCGGGAGCCGAAGTTGCACTGGACGAGGACGCCGACGGTGTAGCCGCCGTCTTTTTCAGAGAGCTTTCGCGACGATGTGCCAATGCCTCCTTTGTAGCCGCTGCAGACCATACCCGTGCCACCGCCGACGTTGCCTTCGTCAACGTGACCGGATTGGGCGAATTCGATGGCGTGGAAAGCATGCTCGGGCTTGACGTGGAAACCGTTCACGTCATTGAGCCAGCCGTCCCAGGTTTCGGCGACGACGGGGAGAGACCACCAGTAGCCGCTGGCGTCGGGCTGGCCGTGAGCGACGCGCCACTGGACGACGGCGTCGCGAACAACGCCGACGCTGTGAGTGTTGGTGATCATTACGGGGCCTTCAAGGAAGCCGGACTCTTCGACCCAGGTGGTGCCGGTCATTTCGCCGTTGCCGTTTTGCGAAAACCAGCCGGCGAAAACGGGATTCATCATGGAGTCTTTGCCCCGGGGAAGTATGGCGGTGACGCCGGTGCGGACTGGGCCTTTGCCGATGACGAGCTTGCCTTCGCCGGAGATGAGCGTGGTGTGGCCGACGAGGACTCCGGAGACGTCGGTGATGGCGTTGAAGGGGCCGGGCGTGCCGTCAAAAGGGACACCGAGATCGCGGGCGCGGGGTTTGGCGACGGGTTTTTCCTGGGCGTGCGCGGGAAGCGTTACGAGAATCAGAGAGCAGAGCGAAAGAAGAGAAGACGCAGCGCGCCGCATGGATGATCTCCGTGGAACGGATGAATTAAATTAAGGTCGAAATCAACAGTTGCTGTTAGTTCCGTGACACTTGGATTTTCAGCCTGCCCGTTTTGAGTCACCGACTCCACTTGAAGTTGCGATTCTTCGGGCATCCTTGCCGGATGCCTTCAGAATGACAAGTTTACATTGATTGCAGCGTGTTGCAGTCAAGCGGGAAAGACTTTGCCCAGGGCGTATTGTAAAGCATCAGCGATGAGTTGGCACTCCTCGGGAGTGACGATGAAAGGTGGGGCGAGAAGGACGTGGTCGCCGCGGGAGCCGTCGACGGTGCCTTGGGAGGGATAGGTGAGGACGTTTTTTTCAAGGGCGGCATGGCGAATTTTCTCGGCGATGGAGGAATCTTTTTGGAAGGGGTCGCGGGTGGATTTGTCTTGGACGAATTCAACAGCTTGCAGGAGGCCGAGGCCGCGCACCTGGCCGACATGGGGATGGGACTCGAGAGGAGAGAGCGCTTTGTGGAGCGCTTCGCCGGCGGGCGTTACGCGATCGAAAAGTTTGTGGGTCTCGAGGTAGTCGAAGACGGCGTTGCCGGCAGCAGTTGAAACGGGATGCGATTGATAGGTGAAGCCGTGCATGAAGGCGGCTGTGCCCTTTTCGAAGGCATCCACGATGCGGGGAGCGACGAGGACTGCGCCGAGCGGAGCGTAGCCGCTCGCGATTCCCTTTCCGGTGAGGATGATGTCGGGCTCGAGGCCCCAGTGCTGGCTGGCGAACGGTTTGCCGGTGCGGCCCATACCGGACATGACTTCGTCGGCGATGAGGAGGACGCCGTGACGGCGGCAGACCTCGGCGATGCGCGCGGTGTAGCCGTCGACGGCGGGTACGGCGCCGAGAGTGGCGCCGACGACAGGTTCGAAGATGAAGGCGGCTACAGCGGAAGCGTCGCTCGAGCGGAGAAAAACGTCGAGGTCGTCGGCGCAGGCGAGATTGCATTCGGGATACGTTTTGCCGAACGGGCAGTGGTAGCAGAAGCATGGGGCGACGTGGCCCCATTCGGGGATCAGGGGGGCGTAGGGGGCGCGCCGGCCGACGTTGCCGCTGACAGACATGGCGCCGAGGGTGCTGCCGTGGTAGCTCTGTTTGCGGGAAACGACGCGATAGCGCGAAGGCTGCTTGGTTTCCAGAAAATACTGGCGCGCGAGCTTGATGGCGGTTTCGGTGGCTTCGGAGCCGCCGGAGGTGAAGTAGACGCGGCCGCCGTTTTGAAAATTGCGCGGGGCGATGGAGAGAACGCGGGCGGCCAACTTTTCGGCGGATTCGGAATGGAATTGCGTGGTGTGGGCGAAGGCGATGCGACCCGATTGTTCGGCCATGGCGCTGCCGATTTCGCGAACCCCGTGGCCGATGCTGACGACAGCCGCCTGGCCGGAGGCGTCGAGGTATCGGCGGCCATCGGCGGCGACAATCCAGCAGCCTTCACCGCGCACGGCGACGGGATAATCTTTGCGAAGATTGCGGGAAAAAAGAGAGGAGGAGCCGAAGGTGGTGCTCATCCGAAAATTGTAGCAGAAGCGGCGAAGCCAAGAGTTATTGCGCGTAGAGGGAGAACAGCGCCAAGTTGGACGGGAATGGCGAGGGGGTGGGATACTCTTTCGCAGGCTTGGAGGATGGACCTTGATATCGAAATTATATGCGCGGATTGGGGTGGTTTTGGCGATGGTGGGCGTTTTCGGATTGCACGGTGCGACGGCGCAAACGGCGGAAGATCCCGCCAGGATCGATGTGGATCTGAGAGACGCGGCGAAATATGTTTTTCACGCGAAGTTGTCGCTGCCGGTGAAGCCGGGGCCGATGACCCTGGTTTATCCGAAATGGATACCGGGGGATCACTCACCAGTGGGTCCGGTGTTTGATTTGACGGGATTGAAGATCAGCACGGGCGGGAAGGAAGTGGCGTGGAAACGCGACGACGTGGACATGTTCGCGTTTCATATCGAGGTTCCCGGCGGGGCGGACAGGCTGGAGATCAAGCTGGATTATTTGTCGCCGGCGGAGGCTACGGGTACACGAGAGCATCCAGCGGCTACGGCGCAGCTTGCGGTTTTGAACTGGTATCTGGTGATGCTGTATCCGCAGGGGGCGAGGTCGGATGACATTATGTATGTGGCGAGTTTGCGACTGCCGGCGGGTTGGAAATATGGGACGGCGCTGCCGGTATCCAAGGAGGCGGCGGGAGAAATTGAGTTTGCGCCGGCTTCGTTGACAACCGTAATGGATTCACCGGTGATTGCGGGGGCATTTTTCAAGGACATTGATTTGTCGCCTGGGCAGAAGCCCCAGCACACGCTGCACATCGCGGCGGATGGGCCGGCGGCGCTCGAAGCGGGCGCGGCGGAGGTGCAACACCAGCGGCAATTGATTGCAGAGGACCTGGCGCTTTTTGGGGCGCGGCATTACCGGCGTTATGACTTTTTGCTGGCGCTTTCAGACCGGATGCCGCCGGATGGCGTGGAGCATCACGAATCGAGCGACAACCGAACGCCGGAGGCATTGTTTCTGGATCCGGATGTGCGCGAAACGCAGATGGATTTGTTGGCACACGAGTACACGCATTCCTGGAATGGGAAATACCGGCGCCCGGCAGGGCTGGCGACACCGGATTACCAGGCGCCAATGAAGGGCGAGCTGCTTTGGGTATATGAGGGATTGACGCAATACTACGGGCAGATTCTTTCGGCGCGCGCCGGATTCTGGACTCCGGAAAAGTTCCGGGAGCAACTGGCGGCGACGGCGGCCTATTTGAACGACCGGCCGGGACGGACGTGGCGCGACTTGCAGGATACGGCGATTGCAGCGCAGTTGCTCTACAGCGCCCCGCCGGCCGGAGCATCGTGGCGGCGCGGGGTGGATTACTACGACGAGAGCACGTTGATCTGGCTGGAGGCGGACACGATTATCCGGCGCGAGAGCAAGGGCAAGAAATCGCTGGACGATTTTTGCAGGAGATTTCATGGCGGGGACAACACCGGGCCGAAGCTGGTGACGTATACGTTTGAGGATGTGGTAACCGGTATGAATGACGTTGCGGCTTACGATTGGCAGAGTTTTTTTGAGGAGAGATTGAAATCGCACGGGCCGGGCGCGCCACTCAAAGGGATTGAGTATAGCGGCTGGAAACTGGTGTTCAACGAGACGCCGAATGAACATCAGCGGGCGGAAGAGGCTGCGGATTTCATTGTGGACGTGCAGTCTTCGATCGGAGTCGAGGTGCACGCGCCGGGCGGGCCGGATGGCGGACAGATCCTGGACGTGATTCCGGGATCGCCGGCGGATCGGGCGGGGTTGGCGCCGGGAATGCAGTTGGTGGCGGTCGACGGTCGGAAGTGGTCGCCTGACATTCTGCGGGATGCGATCCGGCGGGCGAAGGACGGGAAGGGGCCGATGGAACTTCTGGCGGAGAATGGGGATTACTTCAGGATGTATCGGATCGACTACCACGGCGGCGAGAGGTATCCACATCTGGAAGCAATTTCAGGGAAGACAGATGTGCTGACGGAAATTGTGAAGATGAAGGCCGCGCCGGTGGCGGCGCCCGCAAAATAATTTTTAGGTAATTCCCGTTGACAGATAGCCCGCACGGACTGGTGCGTACGATCGGCCGCTGGAGCTTGACGGCTCTGATGGTGAATTCGATTGTAGGCGTGAGTATTTTCAAGCTGCCGGCGGACCTGGCGCGGAATCTGGGCGGCTGGAGCCCGCTCAGTTGCGTGGCAGCGGGCGCGGGAATTCTGGTGATTGCCGGATGCATTGCTGAAGTTTCTTCGCGCTATGAAGAGACGGGTGGGCTTTATTTGTATGCCCGGGACGCGCTAGGGCGATTTGCAGGATTGCTGGTGGCGTGGATGACATGGTTGACGCGCATCGCAGCGCCGGCCGCGGCGGCGAATCTGGTCTGGACGTACAGCGCAAAGTTTTTCCCGCGGCTGGAGAGCGGGCCGGGAAAATTCATTGTTCTCTTCCTGTTGATCGGGCATCTGGCGCTTTTCAATTATTTCGGGGTGAAGACAGGCAAGCATTTGAGTAATTTCTTTACGACAGTGAAGGTCGGCTTCTTGCTCGCGTTTGTGTTTGCAGGATGTTGGGCGCTGCTGGCGCGGCCGGATTTGCGCGTGTCATTTACGCTGCCGGTGGTTTCTGCCAAGACTTGGTTTCTGACGATGCTGCTGCTCGTTTATGCGTACGGGGGATTTGAAGGGGCGTTGTTTGTCGGTGGCGAATCGACGAATCCGAAGCGTGATACGCCGATTGCACTGCTGCTGGCGCTGGGTATGGTGTGCTTGATTTACACGGCTGTGCAATATGTGACAATCGCTACGCTGCCGGGTGCGGGGATGTCAACGCGGCCGCTTGCGGACGCGGCGCAGCGATTTGTGGGAGCGCGGGGCGCGGCGGCGATCGCGATGGCTGCGTTGATTTCCGGATACGGATATCTGACTGCGAACATGTTGCACGCGCCGCGTTTAACATATGCGCTGGCGCAGCAAGGCGATTTCCCGGCGTTTCTGGGCATTGTGCATCCGAAATACCGCACGCCCTACGCTTCGATTCTGGTTTATGCGGCGCTGGTTTTTCTCTTCGCGCTGATCGGGAACTTCCAGTGGAATGCATTGCTTTCAGCGGCTTCGCGGCTGTCGGTATACGGCGCGATGGCGCTGGCGGTGCCGGTTTTGCGGAACAGGAACGATGGGAAAGCTAAGTTTTTGCTGCCGGCCCCGTATCTTTTTGCGGGATTGGGGATTTTGTTTTCCCTGGTGCTGGCAACACGGATGGGGCGAAGCGAGTTTGTCGTGATCGGAATGACTTCGGTGATTGCGCTGGTGAACTGGGCCGTGGTGAGGAGGTAGGACTTTGACGATGACGCGGACGGGTGAGGCGTTCATGCCCGCGGATGATTATGGCCGGGGGATGCGGCCGTTTTCTGTGAATCTGCTGGTGCGGGATATGCGGCCTTCGCTGGCGTTTTACGAGCGGGTGCTTGGTGCGACGGTACGATACGCGGATGACGATTTTGCCGTGCTGAAGCTGCTGGATTTCGAGTTTATGTTGCACGCAGATCATGCTTATGACCACCATCCGTTATATGAGCGTTTGAAGAGTCCGGGAGTTCGCGGGACTGGGGCGGAGTTGCGGGTGTTTGGGATAGATCCGGATTCGTTGGAGAGGCGGGCACGAGAGGCCGGGACAACAATTATTCAGACCACACGGAATTTTCCTCATGGGTGGCGGGATGTGATGCTGGCGGATCCGGACGGATATATTTGGGCGGTGGGGGTGCCGACAGCTAAAGGGACGTGAGAAACGAAGTGAGCGGGATAGCGAACCGGATAGTTGCGGGGTGTGGTGGGTAATGGGATCATGCGATGTTTTGCAGGAGATTTTCGGCGGGAGCCTAAAAGCCGCGGAAAACCGTCAAAAGCATTTCTTCAGGGGTTAAAGCCCGTATTTTCAGAGGCTAGCACCGGGGCTAAAGCGCCGGTTTCCTGAAGAGAGCAGAAGAATGGCCCGCCTCAGAAGGCGGGCCCGACAGAAGAGAGATAGAATTTGGCTTCGAGTCGACGCGATTAAGGAGAGACGATGAATTTGTTGAGAGCAGGGTGGGCAGTGGCGGGGACGCTGATGGTGGGCGGTTCGCTGAATGCTCAGGGAACGAAGCATCCGATTGGGTTTGAGGACATGATGAAGCTGCATCGCGTTTCGGCGCCGCAGGTTTCGGCGGATGGGAAGTGGGTGGCATTTGCCGTAGCCACGCCGGACATGGAAGCGAACCGGAACGCGAGCAACGTGTGGATCGTGAGCTCGGCGGGCGGCGAAGCGATGCAGGTTACGCAGAGCGGCCATGACAGCTCTCCGGCCTGGTCGCCGGACGGAAAGACCTTGGCATTTCTGTCTTCACGCGACGGAAATTCGCAGGTGTACCTGCTTTCGATGGACGGCGGAGAAGCGAAGAAGTTGACAACGCTTCTGACGGGCGCGGACCTGTTTCAGTGGGCGCCGGATGGGAAGACGATTGCGTTTACCTCGGCGGTGTATTTGGACTGCAGGGACGACGCATGCAACAGCAAGCGGGATGAAGAGAAAGAAAAGAGCAAGGTGAAGGCACGGATTTACGATCACTTGTTGTTTCGGCATTGGGATCACTGGAGCGAGGGCAAGCGCAGCCACTTGTTTGTGATGCCGGTGGACGGGAGTGCCTCGGGGCGGGATCTGACGCCGACGGCGGACTACGACATTCCTCCGGATGAGCGGGGCGAGACGAGCGATTTCGCGTTTTCGCCGGACAGCAAGGAGATTTGCTACACGGCGGTACCGGATAAAGTGGAAGCGATCAGCACGAACGGTGAATTGTTTGTGGTGCCGGTGGCGGGCGGGGAGCCGAAAAAGATTACGGCGAATCCGGGATTTGACGGGAATCCGGTGTATTCGCCGGACGGACAGTCCATTGCCTATCACGCGCAACTGACGGGGGGATATGAAGCGGATCGCTGGCGAGTGATGCTGTACGACCGGAAGAGCGGAAAGATTGAGAATCTTTCAGAAGGGTTCGACCGGAGTGCGACAAATCTTTCCTGGTCTCCCGACAGCAAGACGATTTATTTCCTGGCGGAGAATGAAACGCTGCAGCCGGTGTATGCGATGGGGGCGCGCGCGGGAGCGACGCCGAAGAAGGTGCTGGATGGATTTAACAGCGCCTACTCATTCAGCGCGGACGGCAAGACCTTGTTGGTGGAGCGGACGAGCTTGACGACGCCGGGCGAGCTGTTTGCGGCGGCGGGAGATGGAAGCGGTTTGAAGCAGTTGACACATCAGAACGATGCAATTCTGGCGGCGCTGGAAATGAATTCGCCCGAGAAATTCTGGTTTGAAGGTGCAGAGGGAACGAAGGTGGAAGCGATGCTGCTGAAGCCGCCACAATTCGCCGCAGGAAGGAAATATCCGATGCTGGTGCTGCTGCACGGTGGGCCGCAGACGATGTGGTCGGACGCGTGGGGTTACCGGTGGAACGCGGAAGTATTTTCGGCGGCGGGGTATGTGACGCTGATGATCAACCGGCGCGGTTCGACGGGATACGGGCAGAAATTCACGGATGAGATCACAAACGACTGGGGCGGGCGCGCGTATGGGGACGTGATGAAAGGGATTGATGCGGCGATTGCGAAATATCCGTTTATTGATAAGACCAAATTGGCGGCCGCGGGCGGGTCTTACGGCGGGTACTTGGCGGACTGGCTTGCGACGCACACGGACCGGTTCAAGGCGATCGTCAGCCACGCGGGGGTGTACGACAAAGTTTCGATGTATGCGACGGAAGAGCTTTGGTTCGAGGAACACGACATGCAGGGGACGCCGTGGACCGCACCGGAGAATTACAAGAAGTGGTCACCTTCGACCTACGCGGGGGAACTGGGGAAATACAAGACGCCTACGCTGGTGGTTTGCGGGGAAAAAGATTACCGGGTGCCGTACACGCAATCGCTGGAGTTTTTTAATGCGCTGCAGCGGCAGGGCGTGCCGTCGAAGATTATGATTTTCCCGGATGAAGGGCACTGGGTGCTGAAACCGCAAAATGCGCAGATTTGGTATAAGACATTTTTGGATTGGGTGGGGATGTACGTGAAGTAGCGGCTGAGCTTGGCCCGAGAGTTCCGTCACGAGGCTTACGGTCACAAGCGGTGGCTCAGGCGCCCGTCTCGGAAGGCGGCCGCTACAACGGCAAGAGGTGTGTCTGCGGATCACGTTTCGGCGAGTTTGCGGAGGGTGCGGCGGAGGAAGTGGAAGAGGTGGTAGAGCAGGTAGAGCGAAATCGCGAAGAGCACCGCGACGACGATGATGGCTACCGCGGGATGCGCGGTCGCGAACCAGGTCAGCCAGACGGCCAGAACGTCTTCCCCAAAACTTAATGCCCAATTGCTGAGCGGCTCCGGCGAGATGTTGGCGGCGGCGCGGGCGCTGGCTTTTGTGCCGTGCGAGGTGAGCGCGATGCCGCCGGCGACGAGGGCCGCGGCCCAGCGCCAGGGCTCAGGAGCGGCTGCGGTGGCGCTGAATGCGAGCAGAGCCGCCGCGGGGGGCCGGATAAATGTGTGGATGGCTTGCCAGACGGAATCGATGTAGGGAACCTTGTCGGCGAGAAATTCCATGATGTAGAGAACACCGGCGATGGCGAGGACGAGAGGATGGGCGAGAACCTGAAGATGTACGGGGAGCTGGATGATGCCGAAGCGCTGGAGGAGGCCGAGAGTGGCGACGGTGGCGTAGAGGTTGAGGCCGGAGGCAAAACCGGCTCCGAGGACGAGACTGAGGGTTTCGAGGGGGCTCATGGCTGTAATAAGAGTGACTTTGGAAATCGCCGGTAAATCTCAAAGTACCACGAAACTGTCTGGACGTGGGAAAGCGTGAAATGTCTTCGGGCAAAGGTTGGGCCGGGTGGATTAGACTGTTCAGGCACTTCTGGCCACAACGGGTACCTTGAAAGCACCGATGGGTAATACTGAGCAAAGCTTGATTGAGTTTCATGGGGTTTCCTGGCGTGCGAATGAAGGCTTCGCGGCGGAAATTATTGCCGACGTTTCGCTGGAGGTGCCACGCGGAGAAACGCTGGTGCTGCTGGGGCGGAGCGGGAGCGGGAAGACGACGCTACTGAAATTGATTAATGGAATGCATTGGCCGTCGAACGGCGAAGTGCGGGTGGCGGGACGCGCGACGCGGGAGTGGGACGCGATTCGATTGCGACGCGGAATCGGGTACGTGATTCAGGAGGCAGGGCTGTTTCCGCACTTTACGGTGGCGGAAAATGTGGCGCTTGTGCCGGGGCTGGAAAATTGGCCGAAGGAGAAGATTGCGGCGCGAGTGAAGGAGATGTTGCAACTTGTCGGGCTGGAGCCGGCGGAATTTGCCGGGCGGCGGCCGAGAGAGCTTTCTGGCGGGCAGCGGCAGAGGGTGGGAGTGGCGCGGGCGCTCGCAGCGGACCCGCCGATTCTGCTGATGGACGAACCATTTGGGGCACTGGATCCGGTGACGCGGGCGGAATTGCAGCGGGAGTTTAAGGCGCTTGCGGAGCGGCTGGAGAAGACGATCGTATTTGTGACGCATGATTTGAGGGAGGCGCTGCTGCTGGCTTCGCACATCATTTTGCTGGAAAAGGGACGGTTGGTGGCGAGCGCAGGGCCGGAGGAATTTTTGCGGCTGCGGCATCCAGAAGTGCTGGCGTTTGCGGCTTCTTTGGATGCGACGGGAGGGGCCGCATGACGGGGCTGTGGAGTTTTATGGTGGAGCACCAGTCTGAAATTCTGAGTGCGACACTGGAGCATGTCGAACTTGTGTGCATCGCAATGGCGGCTGCGATATTGATCGGCGTGCCGCTGGGGATGTTGATCGTACGGCGGGCGAAACTGCGCGCGCTGGCGCTGGGGATTGCGGGAATATTTCAGACAATACCAAGTTTGGCGCTGTTTGGATTTTTGATTCCGATCCCGTTTATTGGAGGCATCGGAAAGCGCACCGCTATTGTGGCGCTGACGCTGTATGCGCTGCTGCCGATCCTGCGGAATACGTATGTCGGGTTGACGGAGATCGATCCGGCTGTGCTGGAGTCGGCCGAGGCGATGGGGATGACGCAGGCGCAAATTCTGTTCCGGGTCCGATTTCCGTTGGGGCTGGCGGTGATTCTGGCGGGGGTGCGCACGGCTACGATCATCACGATCGGCGTTGCTACGATTGCCGCGGCGATTGGAGCCGGCGGGCTAGGCACGTTTATTTTTCGCGGTGTGGCGCTGGTGAACGATTCCCTGCTGCTTGCGGGCGCCATCCCGGCGGCGCTGCTGGCGATCCTGGCGGACTATCTACTGGGGAGATTGGAGCGGTGGCTGCGCGTGTCCTAGAGCACGGGCGCGTTCAGGCGAATCCTTATTTTCCATGCAGACTTCCCTTCCCCGATCGATGAACCTCTTGCTGTGCATCACCCTGATACTGCTGGGCGGCTGCAACCAGAAGCGGCCTGAGAAAATTATTGTTGGATCTAAATTCTTCACAGAACAGGTTGTGCTTGCGGAACTGTTGGCGCAGCACATCGAGGCGCGGACGGGAATCCGCGTTGAGCGGA
This sequence comes from Acidobacteriota bacterium, assembly GCA_013289665.1. Taxonomy (GTDB): domain Bacteria; phylum Acidobacteriota; class Terriglobia; order Acidiferrales; family UBA7541; genus Acidiferrum. The sequence goes on from JABCZN010000008.1 coordinate 132,049, forward strand.
AGACCAATCTTGGCGGAACGCTGCTGGTGCAGAAGGCGATGCTGGCGGGAGATCTGGATTTATATATCGAGTATACGGGAACGGCGCTGACCGCGGTGCTGAGTGAAACGCCGCAAGGTGATTCGAAGCGCGTTTACGAGGAAGTGAAAAAGGAATACGCGGAACGGTTTGGACTTGAGGTGACCGAGCCGCTGGGATTTGAGAACACGTTTGCGATGGTGATTCGCGGGGAGGACGCGAAGAAATTCAATTTGCAGAAACTTTCAGACATTCCGGCGATGGCGCCGAACTGGAGAGCGGGCGTGGGCTATGAGTTTCTGGAACGCCCGGATGGGTTCAACGGATTGTGCGATCGGTACGGTCTGAAGTTTGGGGAGAAACCCCGGGTGATGGATTTGGGCCTGATTTACCGCGCACTGGTGGATCATCAAGTGGATGTGGTTGCGGGGAATTCGACTGACGGTTTGATCAGCGCGCTTGGGCTGGTGGCGCTCGAGGACGACCGGCATTATTTTCCGCCGTACGATGCGGTGCCGGTTGTTCGGAAGGCGACGCTGGAGGACTTTCCCGAGTTGCGGGGAGCACTTGCGGAACTGGCGGGCAAAGTTTCCGCTTTGGATATCCGGCAGATGAATTATGCAGTGGAAGGATTGCACCGGGAACCAGCCGCGGTGGTGAGCGAATTTCGAAAGGCGAAAGGTCTGTAGGACTTCCGTGATAGCTAGAATTCAGGTAGGAGCAGGGTTCGCTCCGGGGCTGAAGCCCGGTCTTAGGCCTTCAAACGCCGGAGCTAAAGCTCCAACACCTGTCTACTGTGCGATCCAGAGATTTTCGGCAAAACCCCAGGAGTGATCCATCCATTGCGCCTCGGGGCGAAATCCCGCGTGCCGGGCCAGGCTGATGAGTTCGTCTTGCGAATACTTGTGGGAGCTTTCCGTCCAGATCGTTTCATCCTTTTCGAAGTGAATGGAGATTGATGCTTCCGGGACGGCGACTTTTTGCCGGGAGCGGGAGCGGAGGTGCATTTCAACGCTGCGTGTTCGTTCGTTGAAGACGGCCAGGTGCTCGAACTGCTGCAGCTGGAAGTCGGCGCCGAGTTCGCGATTGATGCGGGCGAGAAGATTGAGATTGAAGGCGGCGGTGACACCGATTGGGTCGTCGTAAGCGGATATCAATGTTTGTCTGGGCTTGAGCATATCCGTGCCGAGGAGCAGCGAATCGCCGGCCTGGAGCATCTGGCGCAAATTGCAAAGAAAGTCGGAGCCGGCGGAGCCATCGAAATTGCCGATGGTACTGCCGAGGAAGAGGACGAGCAGATGTTCACCCGGGGAGCGGCGGGCGGCGACTTCACGCAGGCCGTCGAGATATTCGCGCTCGAAGCCGACGATGCTGATGCTATTGATGTCCCGGAGTTCACGGCGAAGAACAGCGAGCGCAGAGGGTGAAATTTCAATGGGGTGATACCAGGTGGATTGCCAGCGGGAGAGGGCTTCAAGGAGCAAGCGCGTTTTGCGGCCCGTGCCACTGCCGAGTTCGGCAACGACGACGGGGCGAGGAAGCTGGTCGACGATTTCCCTGGCATGCAGCTGAAGCAGGTGTTCTTCGGTCCGCGTGAGGCCGTATTCAGGAAGGGCGCAGATGACTTCGAAGAGCGCGGAACCGACCGAATCGTAGAGATACTTCGAGGGCAGTTCCTTTTGTCCCGGCTTGGCGAGTCCCGCAGACACTTCGAGCGCAAATTGGCTGAGAAGCGCCGCGGGGGTAAGTTTTGCCGTCCTGGCAACTTTGTCCATTTAGAATCTCATTCGCTAACGCAGCGGAATCCGGCGTAGGCGTATTGATAGTGCGGCTGAAACCAGTTGCGGAAGGAGCGGCGCAGGAAGGAGGGTGCGCTGCGAGCCGAGCCTCCCTTGATTACGTAATGCTTGCCATCGAAGAAATTCGCGGAGTAGCCCGGATAGAAGGCGAAGGCCTGGAAGCCGGGGAACGGCGCGAAAGGCGTCGCAGTCCACTCCCAGCCGTTGCCGAGCTGGCCGACTACGCCGAATTCACTTTTGTTGGATGGGGATGCGTTGACGGGAGCGGGATCCCAGCGGCGGAAATCGAAATTGCCCGGATTGGAGCTGGGGGCATCGGCACCCCAGGGATAAGGCTGCTCCGTGCCCTGAGGAGTGCCGTAGGCGGCACGATGCCACTGGGCTTCGGTGGGCAAGGATTTTTTGGCCCAGCGCGCGTAGGCGCTGGCCTCGGCATGGCTGACGTAGACAGGCCAGTTTGCAGGAAATGGAAGTTCTTCAAACATGCCGCGGAAGGACCGGACGGAACCCGCTTGATTCCAGAATGCCGGGTGGGAAATGGATTGGCGTTCTTTCCACTGCCAGTCTTCCGAAGGCCAAAATTGCGGATTGCGGTACCCGCCGTCTTCGATGAAGCGAAGAAACTCCGCGTTGGTGACCATGAATTTGTCGATGCGGAAGCGACGGACGTTGATCGTGAAAGATTCAAATTCGTTGTCCCAACCGAATGGGACGGAGGGACCGCGCGAAAGGCCTAGAGTCGCCTGCCCGGCGGGTATTTCGAGCATTTCGTTCTCAACCGGGGGAGAGAATAACGGGTCCTGGGATTGTGGATGTTTTCGGGAATAGGGGAGGCGGTGAAACATGTAGGCGAGAGTTTCCGCGTGCATCATTCGGTGTTCGTAGGCGGCGCGCAAGAGCGTTTCGGGAGAGAAGCCGTCCGCTTTGGCGGCGAGGGGGAAATAGCCCGCGTCGAGCGCGTCATCGATCAAATTGCGGAGAGTTTGCACATAATTGCGGACTTCGGAAAGAGAGGGCCAATCGCCGGGCTGGTCGGTGGGCAGACCACCGTCGACAGGGTCGATGCCAAAAGCGAAAAGCTGGTCGAGCGCAGCCGTGCGCGATTCCAGGGAAAACAGGTGGGTGCGATAAAGATTCCAGTCGAAGGCCTCAAGATGGCCGATGTAGAAAATAATGCGATGGCGTTCGAGGATGGGCCGTTCATAGAGAGAATCTTCTCGAACAATCTCAAACAGGCGATCTGAGCTGGCGCGTGCTTGCAAAACGGCGTTGCGGAGTTGATCAATCGCGGTCAGTTTGCTCTGCGTTGCCATGGTTCATGCCTCGGTCAAGGTCGGGATTCTCTCACCCAGAATCAGATGCGCGAGAACGCACTTTTGGCAGATAGTATTGCACTGAAATTGTGCTTGTGCTGCAGGCATGGAGTCTCCCGGTGAGGGCGGGGAGGGATTGGAGAAAGAGACAATAGCATCGCTGGGAGACAATAACAAGAAAAGTCTGGGAATTCCAAGAGAAGCGGATGCCGTAGGCCGGCACGGCAAATGGCGAATCAGGATTCGGCCGGGACTGGATCTGCTGTGACAAGCGCGGCGCGTTGCGGCTTTGCGAACAGCGCAGCCACCAGGCCACAAGCGGCCGCGAACGACAGCCACAGGCCAGGAATCGCGCGATTGCCGGAGATGTGAATCAGGTAGGTGCTGAGCGCGGGCGTGAATCCGCCGAAGACGGCTGTCGCCAGGCTGTAGGCCAGGGCGAAGCCGGAGGTTCGCACTTCGACAGGCATGATTTCTGTGAGGAATACGACCATCGCCCCGTTGTAGCTGCCATAGATGAAAGAAAGCCAGAGTTCGACGGTGAGCAAACGGGCGAAAGAGGGATCGCGAACGAGCCAGAGCATGCCCGGATAAGCGGTGAAGAGCATCAACAGCGTGCAGCCGAACAGGAGAGGACGGCGGCCGATTCTGTCGGAGAGCGCGCCCATGATGGGAAGCCAGAAGAGGTTGGAGGCGCCGACACAAAGCGTGACGATGAGGCTATCGGCGCTGGAAAGATGCAGAACGGAACTGCCGAAGGTGGGCGTGTAGGCGGTGATCATGTAGAACGAAACGGTGGTCATGGTCACCATCAGCGTGCCGATGAGGACGATGGGCCAATTGTTTGCCAAGGAGCGGAGAATCTCCGAAGTGCCCGGGTGGTGCTTGCGAGCCACGAATTCATCCGTTTCCTGGAGAGATTTTCGCAGCCGGAAGAGGAACGGAACGATGACGCAGCCGAGAAGGAGAGGAACGCGCCAGCCCCACTGCTCCATTTTCTCGGGGGGAAGAATGGAGTTGAGGATGACGCCTACGGAAGCGGCGAACATGACGGCGATTTGCTGGCTGCCGGACTGCCAGCTCACATAGAATCCTTTGTGGCCGGGAGTGGCGATTTCGGAAAGGTAGACGGAGACGCCGCCAAGTTCCATGCCAGCGGAAAAACCCTGCAGCAGGCGGCCAACGACGACGAGCAGTGGTGCGAGCAGGCCGATAGTAGCGTAGCCGGGCATGAAGGCGATGGAGAAGATGCCGACAGACATCAGGCTCAGAGTGAGCAGCAGGCCGGAACGTCGGCCGTGGCGATCGGTGTAGGCGCCGAGGACGAGGGCGCCCAGCGGACGCATGAGAAAGCCTGCGCCAAAGGTCATGAGGGAAAGCATGAGGGAGCCGAAGGCGCTGTTGCTGGGGAAGAAGGCTTTCCCGATGGTGGCGGCGTAATAGCCGAACACCATGAAGTCGTACATCTCCAGGAAATTTCCGCTGGAGACGCGGACAACGGACCAGATTTTGGCTTTACGTTCCGCGGAAGTGATCATTTGGGCCTGTTGGAAGCGATCGTTCACGTTTGAGTCTCGGCGCCTGAAAAGGATGCTCACAGAAAAAGAATGCCGGTCGACGCAGATTCCCGTTGCGCCCCTTTGATGGAAGTGGAGATCTGGGCGGACGAGACTGGCTCATAATGAGCCAGTCTCGTCCGAAGCGGAATTTCGGAATCACCAGACCAGTTTGAGACCGAACTGGATCTGGCGGGAAGTTGTGGATGTCTGGTTCAAGGCAGTCGAGAGCGGGCTTCCGTTAAAGTCGAACGCGGAGTTGTTTTGACCAAAGGTGTTCAGGAAGCCCGGAGACAGGAAGTTGGTATGGTTGAGCACGTTGAAGAACTCCGCCCGGAACTGGACATTGAAGGTCTCGGAGATCATGGTGACGGGGAAGTTTTTGAACACGGAGAAGTCAACCGTGGTTAGCCCGGGGCCGTAGAATTTGTTGCGGCCGGAATTACCAAGGACGTTGGAACAATACTGCTGGCCAGCAGGTGCCGCGACAGGGGCATTTGGATAGGAGAGCGGGGCGCACCCAAACGGATTTGCGGCTGTGGCTAAAGGAAGCGAGGCCGGCGCAGTCGGGGGCGTGAAGCATGCGGTGTTCAGATAGTTGACGCCTCCCTGGATCGCCTTGCAACCGGGGAGGAGAGTCGCATAATTCATAGAGAAGTCACCGTTGAAACCGGTGCCCAGCGGATCGTTGCCGTCTCCCACGGTTACTGTGAATGGTGCGCCGGTGGAGGCAGTGATAATGGTGCCGATCTGCCAGCCCCCCGCGACATATCCTTCCCAACCCGTTTTTGGTCCGGGAACATCCCAAATGACGGTGCCGGTGAACGTCTGGCGGATATCGAAGTCGCAAGCCCCGACTCTTTCGCTCTTTAGGAGGAGGAGCGGGACGGCGATCGAATTGAGATAAGTGTCGCCGGTGACGGGAGCCGAACTGGTGTCACGGCACTTTCCGAAGGTGTAAGAAGCCTGGCCCTGGACGCCGTGAGACGAGGCCTTTTTGAGTTGAGTCTGGAAGGCGCTGTAGGAGGCCGCACCGTCAAACAGAACCGGGCGAATCCCCGCGCCGCCGCCCCAGTTGGAATCGATCCGGGTTCCAGTCTGGTTGTTCGAGCAGTTATTCTTTGCCGTATACGCGGGCGTAACCAGCGAAGGGTTGCAAGGGAACACAAAACCAACGCCGCTCAGAAAACTGGGCTGGACGAGGTTGACATCGTCGGCGGCCACCGAGAGATGGACGGAGCGTGAACCTACGTAACCGACGAGCGCCGTCCAGCCATTGGCGATTTCGTGCTGAATATTGAGGTTCCAGTTCAATACGTCGGCGCGGTGCGGATCGGGATCAATCATGCGATTACGAATACTCTGGCGGTTGAAATTCAAATTTGGGTCGACGGCGCCAGTGCCCAGAGTGGCCCCCGGGTCGGCGCCAATAATCTGAAATGGCGCAGTCGCGGCAGTATTGAGGCCGAATTCGTATGGAAGAGGCAGCACATCGAAAATGCCGAATCCGGCTCGAACGGCAGTCTTCCCATCTTTGCGCGGATCCCAGGAAAGACCAATGCGAGGTTCGAAGTTCTTGGTGGTGGGATTATTGGAAATGGGGCTGCTGGTGCCGACGGGACCGCAAGCGGTTGTGCCGGGCGTGCAATTGACGAGCGTCTGGATTTCCTGGAAACCCGCTGTCGCGACTGTGTAACCGTTCACCGTGTAGCCGGGAACGGTGTGAGAGTCGGTTGGCCGAGTGGTCGCTTCGTATCGCAGGCCGATATTGAAAGTCAAATTCGGACGGAAGCGCCAATCGTCCTGAATGTAGCCCGCAAAAAGGCTTTCGCGGAGACCAACTTCAAATGAGCCGCCAGGAGCCAGGGCATTCAACTGGTGCGGGGCGTTGGTCAGAAAGGCCGCCAGCGAATAACTGTTCATGCGGCCGTTGGGGCTTAGTTGCTCGAGAATGTTGTACTGCATGCGCTCGAACGCAAACCCAAACTTGATGGCGTGCTTTCCACGAGTGTAAAAAGCATCGTCGTAGAGTTGGATGGAGTTCCAGGCATGCTGGAACTTGTTGAACCCGCCAAGACCGAAAGCAATGGTGATGCCGGAGATTGGGATCTCCGGGGGCCCAATGGCCCCGGGAGCAATTGCGAGAGCGGTATCTTTGGAAACGGCGTCGCCTGAAACCGGAGTATTAATGTTTCCGATCACGCGGCTGAATCCAGCGCGGATGGTGTTTGCGAGAGCGGGACTGAAGATATGGGTGTCTTCGGCGGTGACCAATTGCCGACGGGAGAAAACCTGGTGAACGGTATTGCCCAGAGGATCTGTCTGGCTTTGCGGACCGGAGTCAAAGAAATAACTGCCGGAGAGATTGTCTTTGTCGGTGAGCCTGTGGTCGACTCTGGTGATGAAATAGTTCTCGCTTGCGTGATTGGGCGTCGTCGAGTTAATGCTGACGGTGTCGGTGAAGGTTGCGCTCTGGCATGCGGCGGGGCAAGGCCAAAGGGCAAGGTAGGGGGTTACCTGGGGGCTGACGGTGACAGGAGTAAGAGTGGCACAGGGGTTGTTGCCCAAGGGGGTGCATAGCTCTCCGGTGCGCGCCTCTTGTGACGGAACATTAATGGTTCCGGAAGAAGACGAGCTTTGGCGGATGCCCTCGTAGTTGGCGAAGACGAAAGTTCTGTTCTTGATGATTGCTGTGCCGCCAGAAGCGCCGAATTGGATGCGGCGGAAGGGAGCAATCTTCGGGCCATCGAAGAAGTTGCGGGCGTCGAAGACGCTATCGCGATCGAAAAAGTAGCCGGTGCCGTGGAACTGGTCGCTGCCGGATTTGGTAATGGCGTTGATGACAGCGCCGGAGGTCCGGCCGTACTCCGCGGTGTAATTGCTGGTGAGAACGGAAAATTCCTGAACGCCGTCCACGCCAAGATTTACGCCCGTGGCACCGCCGGGGGCGGAGTTGGAATAGTCGTTGATGCTGATGGCGTTGACGCGATAGCTGTTTTCGTTTGCGCGGTGGCCGCCGTTGCTGAGCTGGTTTCCGAATCCGCGATTGCCTTTATTGGCGCTGAAGGAGGTGGTGGCCTGGTTCGGGATACTGACGACACCGGGTTCGAGAGTGGCGAGGGAGGTCCAGTCGCGGCCGTTCAAGGGGAGTTGGCGGACGGTTCTGGAGTCCACCGTTGCGCTGATCGTTGAAGAAGTGGTTTGTACATCAGGAGGGGTGGCATTGACCTCGACGGTCTGATTCAGTTGGCCGACCTTGAGAGTTAAGTTGAGGGCTTGCTGGGCACCAACCGTCAGCGTGATCTCTTTTTGGAGGAGAGTCTGGAAGCCCTTGGCGGTGACACGAACTTCGTACGTGCCGGGAATTAGATTCGGCGCGGAGTAGAACCCGTCCGCGTTGGTTGTGAGTTCGCGGGCGACACCCGTGCCCAAATTTTTTACCGTGACATTGGCGTCGGGAACTGGGCCACCCTGTTCATCGGTGATCAGGCCGGAGAGCGTCGCGCCGGAGACTTGGGCGCGGGTTGGAGTTGCACAGAAAAGAGCTAAGGCGAGAGCGAGTGACAGACAAATCCACTTGGCAAAAGAAGAACTGCTACCGCTATTGAACATTGTCATCCCCCTGGCGCGCTTCCCCTGTGCCTCGACCCCGCCGCCGTGAACTGAGCGCTTGCGCGCAAAGCGCCTCGTGTTCAACAAAGCGGCCGAATGGTGTTCCGCGAAATGTGAGGGGAATCGCAAACGAGTGCAATACACGATGCATCCAATCGAAAACCTTTCTGCATCCTCGTCTTGCTGTCTGAAAAGGCGGGAGTTAGCTGGTGATATGGAAAGTAGACTTTGACCCATCCGAAGACGGGGGCTATACTTTTCAGCATTCCCGGAACCACCATGGAACAAAATCACCACTCTCCGAGGAACGTGCGCTTCGGCGTGTTTGACGCCGATATGGAGGCGGGAGAACTGCGCAAGCACGGCTTGCGATTGAAACTTTCCGAACAACCTTTTCAGATTCTGGCGATGCTGGTGGCGAGGCCGGGGGAAGTGGTCTCGCGCGAAGTGCTGCGTGAGCGGCTGTGGCCAAGCGATACGTTTGTGGATTTTGACCATGGGTTGAACAACGCGGTGATGAGGCTGCGCGAAGTTCTGGGGGATTCCTCCGACCACCCGCGATTCATCGAGACGCTGCCACGGCGGGGGTATCGGTTCATTGCGCCGGTCGAGATGAAGAACGCGGCATCGGAAGATCCGGGGCAAGAAGCCGCTGGGGTTGAAACGACGGTTGGAGTTCCCGGTGTGTCGGGGAAAAGCGCTTCGGGGAATTCAGAGGCTTTGCTGAAGGTTGCCCCGGGGCCAAATAGCCGGCGGTTTTCTCTTCCGCGGATTGCAATGCTGGCTGCGGCGGTGTTGGCGGGAAGCGCGCTCGTCTCCGGGATCACGGTGCATTATGTCAACGCCAGCAAGGGAAAGGCGAACCGGAGCAGTTCGCTGGTGGTGCTGCCGCTGGAAAATCTCTCGGGAGATAAGGAGCAGGATTATTTTGCCGACGGGATGACGGACGACTTGATCGCGAACCTGGCGAAAATTCATTCGTTGCGCGTGATATCGAGATCCACGGCGATGGCCTATAAAGGAACCCACAAACCGCTTCCGCAGATTGCGACGGAGTTGAATGTGGATGCGGTTGTGGAAGGAACCGTGATGCGCGTGGGGAACCGCGTACGGATCACGGCGGAACTGGTGCAGGTTTCTACAGACCAGCATCTGTGGGCGGATACCTATGAGAGCCCGATCGGCGATGTGCTGACGCTCCAAAATCGAGTTTCGTCGGCAATCGTGGATCAGATCCGGATTAATCTCACCAAAGAAGACAAAGAGCGATTGGCGCAGAAGCCGTCGGTGAGTCCAGAGGCTTATGAAGATTATTTAAAAGGACGGTATTACTGGAACAAACGGTCGGGCGAGGGATTCGAAAAGGCGATTGGGTATTTTGAGGAGGCGACACGGAAAGATCCTCAATATGCGCTGGCGTATGCCGGGTTGGCCGATTGTTACGGGATAATCGGCGCCACGATTTACGGGAGATTGCCTGCGTCGGACGCGGCGCCGAAGGCAAAGTCCGCGGCGATTCGAGCGTTAGAGATTGATCCTTCCCTTGCGGAAGCGGAAACATCGCTGGCCACGGCAAAATTCAATTATGACTGGGACTGGGGTGGCGCAGCAGCGGGATTCAAAAAGGCAATGCAGCTGGACCCCAGCTACGCCACAGCGTACCAGCGCTACTCGCTGTATTTGAGCGCAATGGGAAAATTTGACGACAGCTTTGAGCAGATCAAGAAGGCACGGGAACTGGAACCTCTCTCCATCAGTATCAACACGAGTGTTGGCTGGCGGCTGTATCTGGCCAGGGAGTATGACCGCTCAATCGCGCAACTTCGGGACACTTTGGAGATGGATCCCGCCTCCGAGTGGGCGCACCTGAATCTGGGCCAGGCATACGAGCAAAAGGGACAATTCAACCTGGCAATCGAAGAATTGCAAAAGGCTTTCGAAATATCACATTCCAGTCCGTTGACGATATCGGCGCTGGCGCATGCGCAGGCGCTTTCCGGAAATCATTCCGGGGCAAACAAACTGCTGACGCAGCTGGAGGCGCTTTCCAAGAGGCAATATGTCTCGCCTTACTACGTCGCCATCGTGTATTTAGGCTTGGGAAAGAACGACATGGCGATGAACTGGCTGGAGAAGGCCTACACCGACCGGTCGAACGGACTGGTGTTTCTGAAGGTTGAACCGGAGCTCGATCCACTGCGAACCAATCCCCGCTTTGTCACCTTGCAGAACCGGCTCAACTTTCCGAATTGATCCGGGATATATCCCCCCGATATTTTTCACCTGAAAATCAGCGCTGCTGCATTTCGCGAGTTACCGGAATAAATTGGTCTTCGCGAGGTCCACGATTCCGGGACCGCAACTTCCGGCGCAAACGGCCAGGCACCCCGTCAGATGAGCTTCCGCGCCGGCCGCAAACGCCGCCGTTTCTTCATGGCGAACATGAATCCATTCGATCTGCTTCGTTGCGCGGATGGAATCGGTGATGCCATTCAGCGAATCGCCGGACACGCCATAGATTTGCCGGACACCGGCTTTCGCAAGAACGTCGACGAGCAGGTCCGCTACTTTTTTCTGTGCCATTTCCGAATCCTCTCAAGTGAGCTATAGGGAAGTCATTTATTCGCCGGGGTGAGGTCTTCTTGTTCCGGCCACACCGTCGCCAAAAGCAGAGCCACGGCGATTCCGATGGACACCTCGGCAAAGCGATGGAGTGCGATTATCCAGGCGGGCGCCGCCCTCGGTACCAGCAGGACGATCGCCAGCGTCACCCCGCTGAAGCGATAGGCGCTGCGATCCAAGTGCGCCAGGGCGCAAAGTAGACCCAGCAGGAAGACGCTGATGCCGAAAACAAAGAGGCGAGGACTGAAATAAGTGGCCACCACGGCGGATACAGCCGCGCCGAGGGCGGTGCCTGCAAAACGCTGGCGAGAAACGGTGAGCGCTGCGCCCAACGAAGACTGAGCGATCACCAGGGTCGTCACTGGCGCCCAATATGCTTCAGGCAAACGGACGAGCCACGCCACCGATAAAGAGACAACTGCCGCCACGGCCGTCCGCGCGGAGTGTACGACAATTGGCCAGGATTTCCAGTGGAGGCGAATACTCGCCAGCGGGGTGAAATCGCCCTTTGGCACCAGACTCTCCTTCATTTAGCTATGACTGTAGCCAACGGCACGAGCACCATCTGGTAGAGAGTTGAGAGAGGAGGCGGCGACGCAGTGCCCCTCTTCACGACCCCGCCATTGGATGCAACTGGTAGCGGAATGGACCCCAGGAAAATGCAGGGATTCTGACCGGTGAGGACGCTGGTCGTCAGACGAGAAACCCTTATGACACTGTCGATATAAGAGCGTGGTGTTTGGTGTGTCGCCACTCCATGGTGGCTCACACAATTTGTGAGTCTGTAGTTTCTGTCACTTACCCTCCCACTGGGTTTGGAACGCCTATTGCCTATCAATTTGGCGTGAATGCGAGTGCTTACTCGTTTAAGACACACAAGGAGGAGAAATAACTATGTTCAACGAATACTTTGGACCTGCACGGGCCAATCAAACAAGAACGGGGAGCGGGATGATTCTACCGTTGTTCCTGGCTTTAATTTTTGCGTCGGCGCTTTCGCCGAGCAGAACGCAAGCACAGATTATCGGAAACATTGCAGCGGACATCCCATTCCAGTTTCACGTAGGGAAAACCACGCTGCCCGCGGGGAAATACACCATTTATCAACTGGAAAGCAGCGATCTGACGATGATGGAGATCAGCAGCGCGGACGGAAAGCTGTCTGCCCTCTTCGACGTCGAGGCTGCGGAAGCGAAGTCCGTGCCGGAGAAGAGCGAATTGATCTTCCACAAGTACGGAGATCGTTATTTCCTGTCCGAGATGTTTGACGAGGGAAACGCCGACGGGAACAAGTTGCTTGAGTCTCGCGACGAAAGGAAAGCCAGCAAAGAAAGCGGGGCCGACATAGCGCGCGTCGTGGCAAGGCACCCGCAGCAGGAAGGCAAGTAGGGCCGCAGAGCAGCAAGCGACGCGGCAAATCAAACTCTCCCCCGCGGGGGGGAGAATTATCTTGAATTTTGGCAAAGGAGAAACGATGAGATTGCAGAGAATGGCAGTTGCTTTGCTGGGCATAATGTTTTTGTTCGCGGGTATCTCCGCGGCGCAGCAGGTGAAGACCGATTACGACCGCACCGCGGATTTCGCTCAATACAAGACTTACACGTGGGAGCACGTAAAAACGAAAGATCCGCTCTTTGTTGACCGGATCAAAAATGCCGTGAATGCCGCGTTGGCGGCGCGAGGCTGGACACAGGTGGAAACGGGCGGGGATGTATCCATCGTAGCGATACAAATGACAAGCAACCAGGAAACGCTGAATACCTTTTACAACGGGTTCGGCGGAGGCTGGGGGTGGAGGCGATTTGGCGGCGGGGGAATGGGCGAGGCCACGACCACGACCGAAACCTATCGAGTAGGCACGCTGGTCGTCGACCTGTTCGACGCAAAGACAAAGAAACTTCTTTGGAGGGGATCCTCGAGCGACACTCTGTCCAACAACTCGGACAAAAACATCAAGAATCTGGACAAGGGAGCGGAGAAAATGTTCAAGCAGTTCCCTCCCTCGACTGAGAAGAAGTAGGTAAAACCCAATGGGCTCGACGCGATTGTCTTCGCATCGAGCCTATGGAATTTTCCAGGGTCCGTTGTGTTCAGAATGATTTTCGATCAGGCGGCACGGCGAAGGCGCCGGGCAGCCTGGTTTGTTTTCTGAAGGCAGGCTTTGCGCAGGGCAACTCTGGCGTGAAACAGGCGCCCCTTGGCCGCTGCGGTGGAGATGCCCAGTTTTCGCGCGGTTTCCCTTACTGAACATTCCTGCAGTTGGCAGATTTCAATCGCCGCGCGCACCCGTGGACGAAGTCCGGCAAGGGCGCTGTGGAGAAGCCTCGCGCGTTCCTGCTCGGCAAAGCTGTCCTCGGGATTGGGAGCGCCGTCGATGAGCTGGAAGCGGGGACGCTCCTTCCCTTCCTCATCCAAGAATTCCATGGGCAGTTCGCGCGAGTAGCGATTGCGTCGCAGCTTCATGAGCGCCGCATTGATGGCGATTCGCGTCAGCCAGGTGGATAGCTGCGACCTTCCATCAAAATCGTTCAAGTGCACCAGGCCGCTGAGGAAACATTCCTGCAGAGCATCCTCGGCGTCCTCGCGATTTCTGGTGATGCGCAGAGTGGAGTGGAAAATCTTTTTTGCGTGGCGCTCGAAGAGAGCTCCGAAGGCCGCCTGATCTCCCGCCTTCGCGGCCGAAAGAAGCCGAGAATCGGACGATTGCCCGGTGGCAACCCCGGAGAGGTTGGTGGTGATTGCCAAAGTGTATTGCCGTGTAGCCAAGACCGTTTCCTCCTCGTCGCGAAAAATCTCCCGCGGATTCGGACAACGCGCGGAAGCAAGATGACTTTGCCGAAAGGAAACACGGAAAACATCACGAAATGGAATGATTTATCGCTACACCTCTGGGGGTGGTTGGGGATACCACGATTGGAGGATTGACAAATCCTTATCCAGCCACCAAGGCAATTGGAAGGGGGGAGCCCAACGCTGAAAGGAAAGCACTTACTCTTGCGGCGGACGGGAGGCCGGAGGAATGACGATCTCTTTCCACCCGAAAAGGCGGGCATCGAGCGAGAAAGCGCCGGGGCCAAGAAGAGCGATGGCGGCGGCGATGCCAATAATCGGCGCAAGGGCCAGTTTCGATTCGAAGGGACTCAATAACTGCAGCGGAAACCAGGAAAATGCAATTCCCAGGCTCTCGAGGCATGCAAGAAGGCTGAGGATTGGGGTAAGGAAGCCGATCAAAAGGCAAACACCGCTTAACAAGAGGAGTGCGAAGGATACCGACACGACGAGCGTCACGCGGTCTGAAGAGAGCAGGCAGAGCACCCCGTGAGCGACCAGAGTTGCGCCAACGACCACTCGCAAGAGCAATAGTCCAACACCAGGAAGGCCAGCCGGAAATGCCGAAAATAGCCTGTGCAGTTGCATCATCCTCCGACGATGATGAGACGCCCGGTGAAAAAGCGTAATATAGTGAAACAAGCAACCGCTACCCTACATTCCGGTATCTTTAGATAACGCCTTAGTGGTATGGGGCGGAAGCGGGTCTGGATTGCCTAAAGGTGGATAATCCCGCGGCGGATGGCGATGGCAATGGCTTGGGTGCGATCGCTGGCTCCCAGTTTTTCCATGATGTGCTTGATGTGCACTTTGACGGTCTCTTCGGTGATAAAGAGTTTTTCGCCGATGTCGCGGTTGCGATTTCCTTCGGCGATCTGGCGGAGAACTTCGATTTCGCGCGTGGTTAGAGCTTCGTCGCTGATGTGCTCGGCAAGTTGCGCGGCGAGTTGCGCCGGGATTCGTTTTTTCCCGGCATGCACCTGGCGGATACCTTCGACCAGGTCTTTGGGAGGCATGCTTTTGAGCATGTAGCCGCGGGCACCCGCTTCCAAGGCGCGCTGGATTTCCACGTCGCCTTCAAACGTGGTCAGCATAATAATGCGCGCATCGGGGAATTCCGCGCGAATCGCGACGATGGTGTCCACGCCGCTCATGTCGGGGAGGCGGAGATCCATCAGGGTAACGTCCGGGCGATGCTTGCGAAATTGCAACATGCCGTCGTGCGCACTGGCGGCTTCCGCGATCATCAGCATGTCTGGCTGGCTGTTGATGACGGCGGAAATGCCTTCCCGCAGCAGGGGATGGTCGTCCACGCTAAGAATCCGGATCTTGGGCTTGTCACTCATTAAGATTGCTTGCGCACCGTTTGGGCCTTATTTTCCGCAGCTTTTCGCAAATAAAGCCTGGAGAACCACAAGCTGTGCCGGGCGGAAAACTCCGGCTCAAAAGCCAGCCGGCTGGGGACAGAGAGATGAATTTCCGTTCCGGCGGAGGCCATGCTCAGGACCTTTAGTTTTCCGCCTATGCGTTCCGCCCGCTCGCGCATGCCCGACAACCCCCAGTGCCCGTCCCGGCCGGCGGTCAATAGCTGCGGATCCATGCCGCACCCATTGTCGCGGACGAGCACCCGCAGATGGCTCGTGGTGTATTCAATTTCTATTCCGACTTCCGAAGCCCCTGAATGCCGAAACGCATTGGCCAGCGCCTCCCTGCCGATGAAATAAATCTCGTCATGAATCACGGGTCTTAGCCGGCGGGGCGCGCCTTCCACGACGACCCGAAATTCGCTCTGTGTGGAAATGGCCAGATCCTTTTGAATGCGGGAAAACTCCTCTTCGAGGTTCGGGCGGACTACATCGGATGAGCGAAGGCCGCGGACGGTGTTGCGGCCCTCATCAATGACGCGGCCCATCAACTGCAAGACCCGGCCGAGAAGCGGCTTGGCAGGAGAATCCGCCGGAAGGCGGTCATCCGCGACATGGAGTTGCATGGAGGCACTCATGAATCCCTGCAATAAGGTGTCATGGAGTTCCTGCGCGATGCGGGTGCGCTCTGCCAGTCGTTCTTCGAACCGCATATTCATTTGCGCCGCCAGTGCGTTCATGCGCAACCGAACAAACAACAATATTGCCAGAACACAGGCGATCAGGCCAGAAAGCCGGAACCACCAGGTTTGCCAGTAGGCCGGCCGGATTTTGAAAGCCACGTCGGATTCCGCACCATTCCAGAGTCCATCGCTGTTGCTGGCGATCACGCGGAAGCGATAGTTGCCCGCACCGAGATTGTTATAGGTAACCTGGCGATCTGCAACGGGACGGCTCCAACCCTCGTCAATCCCCTCGAGCTTGTATTTGAAGCGGATGCGATCGGGAACGGAGAGACTTAGAGCCGAATAGGCGAAGCCCATCCTGCGATGCCCTCCGGAAAGCTGAACGGGGCCACTCAGACCAACAGGTTTGCCGTCAGAAGAGACTTCCTCGATGTGAATCATTGCTGGAACGGAGCCGGAGATGGCGCGCGAAGGATCAACCACGGAAATGCCGCGATTCATTGAAAACCAGATTTTGCCGAGGGGATCGGCGAAGACGGATTGCTGGCGTTTTACGCCTTCGGTGCCGTGCAAACCGTCTTCGAGGCCATACTCGCGGACGTCAGACTCGCCGACGGAGTTGCGGAGCAGTTTGTCGCGTCTTACGCGCAACACGTGATTGGAAGTCGAGATCCAGAGCCAGCCAAACTTGTCCTCGGCAATTCCCAGGATTTGTTCATGCAATGAGGCAGGCACCTCCGTGGGCACCTGGACTTGACCGGCGATCACATACGCGATGCCCGAGGCAGTACCGACCCACAGCAGATCCGCGGAGTCCGTCATAAGACAGTTCACGTTTTGAGAGGGCAAGCCTTCGACAGTCCCGAGGGATCGCCAGCGGCCATTGGCGAGCGAGCTCAGGCCGTTCGGCGTCGCAAACCACATGGTGCCGCCGGAAGTTTCGCCAATCGAGGTAACCGAGTCCGAGGTCATGCCGGACGCCCTGGTGTAATTGGTGAAGCGGCCATTCCGGAAATGACTGACGCCGCCGCTCAGAGTGCCGGCCCAAACCGTTCCATCACGACTTTGAAAAACCGCGTAGACGCTATTCTGCGCGAGGCCGTCCTTTTCGGTGTAGGTCTGGGTTGTGAGCGAGCCCGCAGCGTAATGCAGGTGGGTCAGTCCACCTTGCTGCCTGCCAATCCACAATTCATCCTTTGCTCCGGCGATCGAATAGACGACATCCTGGCTGAGGCGATCGTTGGTTACGCGGCCACTTTTTTCGCCCTTTAGCCACTGAAGGCCGCCTTCGAACGGAGCGAACCAGACGCGTTCATTCTGGTCAGCATAGACGGGTCCGCTGCTTTCGGACTGGAGGCCCGCGGCGGAATAGGTAACGAAAGCGCTGTCGCGCAAGCGCTCGATTCCAGAGGGGCTGCCAGCCCAGAGATTTCCTTCGCGATCCTCGAGAAGCGCGGAGACCAGGATGGGTGTTTGCGAGTTGTCCGTGTCCAAAACAACTCCGCCGGAGTTCACGCGAATCAGACCCTCGGGCGTGCCCAGCCAGATGTTGGAGTCACGATCGCGAATCATGGAAAGGACAGCGAGATGGCGAATGGCGGAAGGAACTTCCAGCAAAGTGACTTTGGCACCGTCCCACCGCAAAACTCCCTGGTCGGTGCCGATCCATAACTCGCGATTCCCAGAAGCGAGCAGGCAATTGATCCTGGCGCCAGAAAGGCCGGTGGCCACAGGCGCCACTCGACCTTGACTCATGTAAAAGAGGCCCTTGTCACGCGTGCCAACCCAGACTTTGCCGTCGGAAGTTTCGGCCATGGAAATCACGGCCGAATTGGGTTCGGCGAAGCGATGAGGAACAACACCCGTGGCCCAACTGAGACGACTGGAAAGCTCGTCGGTGGAAACTTCGGCGCTGCCGGGAGCCGGGTTTGGCGGGTCGGAAGGCGGGCTGAGCAATTCGAATTTTCCGGCGTGGTAGGTGAGCGGGCCATACGCCAGCGACGCAAAAAGCACGGAGCCGTCTCTGCGTTTGAGAAGCGAAGTGATTCCGAACTCAGCGAATTCACGGCCGAGTTCGAACTTTCCATCGTGGTAGCGCAAGACCTTGGTGCTTTGAAGAAGGATCCACAGGTTCCCCTGCGTATCCGAAGCGAGAGCCTGGACCGCCCCAACGGGAAATGTCGTCGGGGTCGCTTGGGAAAAATTGACGAAGCTGAAGCCGTCGAAGCGAATCAGTCCTTTTTCCGTGCCGATCCACAAGTAGCCGTCAGACGTTTGCGCGAGCGCGGTTACGGAGCCTCCGGTAAAACCTTTCTCGCTGCCCCAATGCTCCCGCATGTATTGCGACAGAATTCGATCCGGATCGAGTGCCTGAGCCAGGGAAGCGCAACATAGCAGCGCCAGCCCAGCAATCAGGTACTTGCGGAGCCTGCGCCGCATTGAGTGCGCGTCAAGGGAGATATTCGAATTTCTCAACCACAACCTCATTTTCATTTTGCAGCGGACTTTTTTCACTGGCGACAACGTAAAACATGAATTGAATCTTTTCCTGGCCCGAGGTTGGCACTCCGGAAGTGAAAACGTGTTCGGAAATTGCTGGCGCCCCGGCCTGGTTCGCCGATCCGCGGACGGTCTTGAAGCTCGCGCGACCCGATTCCCAACGCATGGAATGCGTCAGGGTACCCTTGGGCACCGTGAATGGAGTGAAGTTGCCCGGAACATAGAACGGCTGAATACCGAACTGCGCATTATTTTTGCTTGCGGCATCGCCCCAACGGCCAAACTCGATGTCCATTTCGCGGTAATGCTGGTCGCCGCCCCAGTCGTCGAAGGTATTCATGCTCAAGACTGCGGACGGTTCCAGGTGAGTCGTGTCCCGGACCACCACTATATAGGTTCCATAGCCCAGACTACGATTCAACTCCACCTCTGCACACGACCACTTGTCCCCTTTTTTCGTGATACGGAGATGCAGCGCGCCTGTCGCGTCGGTCCAGGCATTCTCAGCCCCGTACAAATTATTCAATCCGCCGCGATCGCCCGCAATCGTGCGAACCTCCCAGTCATAGCCGCTGAAGTGCAACGGTACTACCGGTGCGAGTTGTGTCGCGCCAGTGCCCTTCACGATCGAAACCGCAACGACCGACCCGCCTTGCGTAGGGGCTACGTCCATGGTGGGAGGAGGGTGATAGCCGGGATCCACCAGCATGGCGGCATATTCAAAACCGAGATGCGTGGAAGTCCCCCATGTCGTGTCCGCTTGAATAGGGATGAAGGGCTTGTCGGGCCAAGGCTGCACCCACCACGGGCCGCTTCTTGCATAGATTACAATCTGTTGGCCGGGATGCGCGCCGGAGACACGTCCAGTGATTGTGTCCACACGTTCGCGGCCACCCTGCGCCGCGGGGGGAATTTTTGTGAATTGGATCGTGGGTACCGAAGGTGCCCTCTGCGAGCGACAACCTCCGAGCAGGATGGCAACAGGTAGAAAAAACATCATCGCCCACGAACAACCGATTGCATTTGTGAGGAATTCACGAAGAGGCGCCGGCTGTCTATCGTCTTTCACCCCAGCTCCTTCCGCTGAACCCACCGGCCCTGAAAGCAGGCCAATGGCCAAGGGTAGTTCGGAATTCATGATTTTAACTGGTTGGACTGGAAATTGAAGTCCTTTCGTAAGAAAAACCGGCGCAGCGGGCGGAAGCGAGACGATTGGCGGTATTCGATCGGTGGCCGGCCCTGGAGCTTTTGGAAATACCAGCGAGATGGCTGATGCATCCAATGAGTGTGCGGGCGTGCTGTGTAATTCCGGGCGCAGCGCCGAGTTAGAGGAGTCCATGGGAAATCACTCGCGGCTTCGAAATATACCGCTCTCGGTTCTGGACCTGGCGCACGTGCGGCGGGATGGAACAGTCGCAGAAGCGTTCCGCAATTCGCTGGCACTGGCGCAGCATGCAGAATCATTGGGGTACGAGCGCTTCTGGCTGGCGGAGCACCACAACATTCAGGGAGTGGCGTGTTCGGCGACATCGGTGTTGATCGGGCACATCGCGAACGGAACTTCCAAAATCCGAGTGGGCTCCGGCGGCATCATGTTGCCGAATCATTCGCCGCTGGTGATTGCCGAACAGTTCGGGACATTGGAATCTCTTTTCCCCGGGCGCATTGACCTGGGACTTGGGCGCGCGCCTGGGGGCGATTCCGCTGCGATGCGCGCTCTGCGCGGTTCGTTTCACAGCGGCGGGGAAGATTTCCCGGAGCAGGTGGAAGAATTGCGGCGGTATCTGGGCAAGAGCACGGCTTCTGATCGTGTGCATGCATACCCAGGCGAAGGCACAAACGTCCCCATCTACCTGCTGGGTTCGAGTGACTTCAGTGCGCGACTTGCGGGGGTGCTTGGGTTGCCGTTTGCGTTTGCTGCGCATTTTCAGCCTCAGCCGCTGTTGCCGGCGCTGCGAATTTATCGTTCGGCATTCCGGCCTTCGGAGGTGTTGGAGAAGCCGTATGCGATGGTGGGAGTGCCGATCCTGGTTGCGGATTCAGACGAGCGGGCGCAGTTTCTGGCAACCACGCCCATTCAAATGTTTCTGAATCTGATCCGCGGGGTTCCCGGGCCGATGCCGCCTCCGTCGAGGAACATTGACTGGACAGCCGATGAGCGGGAAATGGTGGCGGCAAAGTTTGGGGCGGCGATAGTCGGCGGCCCCGAGCGGGTGGCGGCTCGATTGAGCGCGTTTCTCGAACAGACGCAAGCGGATGAGCTGATCGTGGTTGCGAACAGCTATGATTTCGAGGACCGGCTCCGCTCTTACGAACTGCTTGCCAACCTTCGGAAGCAAGCGGAAGAAACTCCGCGGGACGCTGCGAACGTAGGAGTTTAGCTGCGTTGACAACATCTCGAAACAAAAAGAATCAGAAGAGCCGCCCGGCCACGACTTGAGACTTCGCCAATATCCATGCCTGGCAGGTTGCTAGCGAATAACCCGCAACAACATTCCGCTGGCGCCGCGGACGAGCAAATCCTGCTGGTCGGAGACCAAAGTGATCTCCCCGACAGGTTCCGTGCGGCCGGCATGGGCAATTCTGACTCCCTGGATTCCGTAAACTCCACAGGCATCGGAGGAGAAAACCCAGAGCGCCTGAAGGCGATCCTCCGGATCCACAGCCCCGCGGCACTTGGAATCAGCCTGCGCGCGAACGTGAACCAGGACGCCGCCATAGACACCCTTTCCCACGGCTTCACTGCTCAGGTTGCTGACGACTGGCCCGCCAACTCCATAAACTTCGTCTCCTCCGATCTGCCGGGTGGTGGCCCAGATATAGGGCGTGCCAAAACCGGGGGAGAATTCCGGAGTTTCGGCGGACTGCACTTCCATAAACCCGGCGAGCGCGCGCAAATTGGCGACGATTCGGATTGCGCGGTGGTGGATTTCGAGATTGTCAAAGCGGAAAGCGATTCTTCCGTTGGTGCCGTATCCTGCTCGCTCGACGGACAGGATCATGCCAGACACTTTCGCTCCTTCGGGAATTTTTTCATGGTTCGGGAGCGGCACTTCCTGCATGATGCGGCCGGTCACTTCCTGCCCGGGCCGGGCACTTTTCGAAGACAAACCGTGATTGAGCCTCACGGGGAGAATGGTTCCCGCGGGAATCTCGAGATTCTCAAGTTTTCTGGTGTGCTCCGCCGGGAGACTCGCAGTTTGCGCGGCAACTGGCAGACCAACTTGCGGCCCTAGCGAGAGGAAAACGGACAGGGCGAAACCAAACGGCGCGTACCGGAGAGCGAGATGGTTCATAGCAAACTCCTGCGAGAAATTCCGCCGAACATTCGGCGAAGGCAAAACAAACCTTGCAAATAGTTTCCTCCGTGGAAGTCTGAATAACAAGCGGCGGGAACGGCCGGTCAGAATGAGGATGATTCAGCCTGAGTTCAGGCAAACTCTCGTGAGCTTGTACCCCTACCCTATTTTCCGCGGACCGGGACGATAGACGCAATCAGAGAAAACGTTCAGCGCAGTGAATGCACTTTTGCCAGAACTTTTGGGGCCAGCGAGGCGGGCAAGGGAGTGTACCCGTGTTGTTCCGCGCTTTGTTCGCCCATGCTGAGCGTCCATTCGAGGAAATTGGCGAGGGCCCTGGCGCGTTCCGGATCGGCCGATTTTTCCGGCACGTAGAGCCAGGTGAAGCTGACGACCGGATAAGCCTCATTGCCTGGAGCATTCGTGAGTGAAGTACGAAAATCCGCGGGGATGGACTTTTCGGCGGAGTGGTAGGCAGCGGCGATGCTCGCCTGGGTCGCCTCGATAAACTTTCCGGAGGCATTCTGGACATGCCCGACGCCAACGGAATTGTCGGATAACGTGAAGCCAAGCTCTATATAGCCGATCGCCCCGGAGGTGCTTTTCACTTTCTCCATCATGTCTTCGCCACGATTGGCGTTGATTCCCACGGGCCAGGCGGGAGAGGGAGTCTTGCCAATCTGGCTGCGCCACCTGGAGCTGGCCTTCGAAAGATAATCCGTGAGTATGTAATTCGAACCTTTTCCCTCCGTGCGATGGACGACGGCGATATCCAGATGAGGCAGGATCTGGCCCGGATTGAGTTCTTTGATCATGGGATCGTCCCAGGTCTTGACGCTACCAAGGAATATATCGGCGAGGACCGGGCCGGAGAAGCGAAGGTTTCCTCTTACGCCGGGAACGTGATAAATGGGGACGATGGCGACGAGAACTGTGGGGATGTGCAGGATGGGAGTTTTCGCCGCTTTCAACTGTTCGTCGCTCATCGGCACCTCGCCGGCCGCGAAATCGCCGACGCCGCGGGAAATGTCTTCGATGCCCTTGACGGTACCGGTGCTGAGATAACGGACCTGCACGCCGGGGCTGAGCTTGTTATATTCTTCGACCCAGTGGGAGTAGAGGGGCGTGGGGAGATTCGAACCGCTGCCCACCAGGGCGATGAGGTTTTGAGAGTTTGCGGCGAGGGTAAAGCAAATCAAAAAGAGAACGAGAGCCGGCCAAACAGCCAACTTGAGCCCTGATGGTTTCATAAGGGTTGCACTCCTTTGTATGACACGGGCTTGCACAGAATCTTGCTCTCAGGTTGGCGAGTTCGCAATGTCGATAATCGATGCCGAAACTTATTGGTTAACCGGGGCTTTGACGGCGGGCTGAGCGGCCCGATAAGATGCGCAGGGCTTCGCCGAAGCGCAATTTTCTGGAAGTCAGGAATCTTTTGAATCGCGCTGGGCGATCGCCGGGCGCGAACGGAATTGCAGACTGGGGGATAAGAAACAATGCGGAATGAACTTGGGTGGGCTTGCGCCGTTCTGGCGCTCGGGGGATTTGTTTTCGGACAGAAACCGCAGGGAACGACCAACCAGCCTGCCACGCCCGCGGCCCCGCCGGAGCTTACGAATCTGCTGGATGCGAGAATCAAGGCCGAATGGCAGGCGATCAAGGCGAAGGATCAGAAGGCTTATGGGGAGCTGTTGGCGGAGGAATTCGTTGCCGTCGAGGCCGACGGCGGGGGCGAGAGATATAAGTGGAAGGCATTGAATGAACTTCAGGAGAGCGCCGTCGCCGACTTCACACTTTCGTTCCTGAAAGTGACGCCGCTGTGCGCGGATGCAGCGTTTGTCCGCTATGAGGTTTTTATCAGGTTTCCGCCGAAGTCGGCGGTTCCGTTTGAAAAGGTCCTGGTTGGTGAAATCTGGGTGAAGCGCGAGGGGCAATGGAAAGCCCTGCACTACCAGGAAACGCGAGTGAAATAGTTAATTTACTCAGAGGGTCGCCGCTCCTGGCCGCCCACGGACGTGATTCACGAGGGCGCGGCCAAGAGCAGCCTTGATGATTCTGGTTGCGCTGTTGCCGATTGATTGCGTGGTGCGCCTATTCGCAATCCGGCGGCATGGAAGCGATGGCGTCCTCAGAACCGCAGGCGCGCTTCTTTTTCGCGGGTGTGAGGCCAGGCCTGGAATGATTGAGAATCCAGAGACCATCGTTGTTGGTCAGGTAAATCAGGCCGCGGCTGGGATCCTGGAGGATGCTGGTCACCCCGCTAAAGGTCTGGAGAACCTTGGGGTGCGCGGGATCGCTGAGGTCAAGAATCCTGACGGTTTCCGTGGGGCTCTCGGTATTCCGGATGACTCCCTTGGAATTCTTGTCGGGAACTTCAGCGAGGCCGACGTCGGGACCAACGATTTCAAGTTTGCCGGCGGTGGCGTCGCTGGACTGGGCGGTGTGATTCACCAGACTGGGGAGCACCGGTTTGGTGACATCAATTACGGTGAAGCCCTGCTTGGACGCTTTCTGGACATACAAGTATTGCTTGTCGCCCTTGTTTTGGAGAAGCATCTCGCTTCCCGGAGCGTCTTTCAAGGCCAGGTGCGCAATCACCTTAGCGGGAACTTCGGTGGGCTTGGTGTTTGCGGAGATGCGAGGCGCGGACAGGATCACCACTGCAGCCGCGCAGGCCATACTGGCGGGGCCCAAATGACTGCGAAAAAATCCTTTTTGAATGATACTCATCACTTCCTCCTTGCACTGCTCTAGGCGTGCCTCCGATAGTCTTTTTGTCCATTTCATCGTTTTACGTCTCTGTGTGATTAGATGCGGCGAAATGCGTACCCAATTCACATTTCGCGAAGCAGGCGATTGGCGCTACGCGGAGGGAGGGGGGCGAGTTAAAAGTCGATTGTCCATGGGCATAGAAACAACGAAATGCTCCTCGCGTGTCTCTATGCGCAACGGTACGAAGCGAGGCAGCAGGAGGCTGCCGGTGGGCGGCGGCTGCAACACGAAGAAATCCTTGGCCATGACTTTGGCCGTCATGTGGGAGGGTGCGGACAGAACCCAAGAAGTTTCTTCGTTGCCTTGAATTCGCGGAAAACGATTTGCCAGAACGAGGACGAGTGAGAACGCGCAAACGCAGACAGCCGCGCATTGCATGCGAGTCAGGCGGCGCGCACGCGGTTTTACAAGCGGCAGCATCGTAACCCCACCAAGCAAAGACTTCTCATCACCATAATTCTACACCTGTGGGGCTAAACGCGCGTCAAGGCCATACGCCGACTGAGTATTCCAGGCTTAGCGACCTTGGTCACGTTGCAACGCTGCTTCCAGACTGCGGTTATGCGCTTATTGCCTGCCGTAGACGGCAATGCATCCATTGGCGCTCTGCGTGCCGCAGAGAGCGCCCGCCTGTGTGGGCACAAAGATTTGATTCGTGAATTGGTTGACGGTGATGCTGTGAGAGTTGGAACCAGTGGTCACATTGACGAGCCACTGGCGCGAACCCGCATCAACCACCCCCATAATCGGTCCGCTGGGCATGTCGCGCCCCGCGGTGTAGTAGCGGTTGTCGCCGGGGTTGTACCAGACCTCGTCGGTGCCGCCGCTTTGATCGATATTGATCTCGCTGGCCAGGCAGGCGGCGCTGGTCGTGCAGGTACCGTCAAAGACGATCAGCAATGGCGGAAACTGTACGCCATCATGGCCTCCGCAACCGATCAGGAAATCGTGGCCCGGGCCCTGGGTGATGCCAGCGGGCATGCAGTTAAGCGTCGGGACAACGTTGATGACCACGGGGCCGGCGGGATTTCCTATGCGTGGATCAACTTCATCAATGCACCCGACGGCCACACTCGACTGAGTGGCCAGAGAGGAAACCGTGCAATTCAGGTTTTGAACATAAAAAGTGCCATGGAGGGGATTGAAACCTACGGCACCGGTCCCGGCCACGGCAATTTCGCCCTGTTGTCCAGGCCCGGCCGGTCCACCGCTGGTGATGAAAGCGCCGGTGTTAGCGTCAACAACAGCCGAGTGATGGCATGGAATGGTGAGAGTTCCGCCAGTTGCTACCAAAGGAAATGGTCCGCCGGATGCCCCTGAGGGTACGGATGTAGAAGGATCAGGGCAGGGGAAACCGTTGCCGCTATCTACAGCGACCGTTGAATCGATTGGGGATGCTCCGTCGTAATAAATCTGGCCGAGGATGCACGCGGCAGGATTCGCGGAAGTGTAATTGTTGGCCGCGGTCCCATTAGTTGGGTAAGCGGGGTAATTGACCGGCAGGCAGTGTCCCTGCCCCGGTGTAGTGAAGGGAGGCACAAAGGTGCGGTTGACTATATCGGTTACGTCAATCAGCGTCACGAACGGAAGGCCTGGGTCGCCGTTGGCGATGGTGAGAATATCATGTCCGCCCACGGTTCCATATGCCATTTCATCGGCGCGATCATCGGCGCATTCGGGAGCGCTGCCGGCGCCGCCATTCCAGGAGGCGATGCAGGGGCCGACGCCGTTTGGACCGTCAAAATCGGGGGATGATCCCGTGGCGAAATCGGCAATCACGGTCGGCGGGGTCTTGGTGAGGTCGAATACCACTACGGAGGCGCTTCCGCTGCCGACGAATAATGTTTTTCCGTCCGGTGTTACCAGAAGCCCGTTGGGGCCGGAGAGAGGGTTAACACCATTGGCGCGCGAAGCACAGCATTGCGCCCCAGGCAACCCACCATAGGAACCGTTGGGACCAAAACCGGGAAACGCATTGCCGAAATTCGCGAAGAAAGGCGCGTTCCTGCAACCGAACCGGGTAAGTCCGTTGCCAGGCCTGGTGGAATTTACACTTCCGAGGCCAGTGACGATGGAGGGAATTCCTTGTGGTTCGTTAACAGGGTCAAGCTGCGGGCCCCAGCACGGGCTGAAGTTATTTCCGGCGTTTGCCACCTGATTGATTCCCCCGATGGTATTCACGGCGAAGTTGTGTTTTGCGTCCACAACGACGACATCCAGGCCGATGCGGTCGGATGTATATACGAGTTGGTTAACGGGATCGAACCAGCTGATGTCGAAGGAGTTGAAGGGACCGCCAGGCTCGCCGGTCGGATTATGCTCCGGGACCGGGACGACGTTGAGAACGCCGTACGCCCCATTGACGGTGGTTCCGCAGGTCGGGCAATAGGGCTGCGAGCCGCAACTGTTCAAGAGTAATCCGAGCACCAAAACAGCAGCTATTTCGATAATCTTCATGACTCTGGGCCTCATCGAAAAACCTCCTCCGGGAATTCCACTTGAATTTTCCGCGCCGTGGCGCTGCGTTCGTTTTTGTGAAGGCCTGCTTGGCTTCCAGGCATGTTGGCCAGAATCAAATGCAGTCCAGTACATGGCTGATCCTCCGCGCCCTAGAACCGGTACTGTAGCCGCTGTTCGAAGACGTAGTAGTTCTGCGGCGTTGCACCAATCGTGCTCGGATCCTTCAGGCGATCGATGCTGAGGTTGGACTGGAAGCGCACCCAGTAGTTCAAATACCAGTTCACACCGAAGCTGAATTCGTCGGTGTGCCGGTTGTAGGTAGGAACGTTTTGGGGCGTTTGGAGGTTGTTGAAGAAAATACCAGGCTCATTGCCCTGGATCCCGGAATAGCGGAATGCGAGCTCCCAGGCTCCCCAACCGCGTCCACCGCCGCCGGGAAGTTCCGGGCCAAACACCGGGTGCTTGATGCGAGGCGTGCCGTTTTCCGGCCGGCGTTCCTTGGTGAGCAGGTAGGTGGCGGCGGAGTTCCAAGCCTTGAAACGAACGGCGGGCAGATCGGAAAATCCAAGTCCACCGAGGGTCAAGGTGCCGACACCGGTGCGATCGAAAATCGCCTGCACGTATTCGTCGCGGAAGCCCCATGGGCCGTTTAGATACGTGAACTCACCTTCATAGCGCCAGACATTCCCGTTGGCTTGAAATTGCGGCAAGAAGGTAAACGCCGCATCCGGCGAGCCGGTGCTGGGCGTGAGTTCATTGGAAAGTCCGCGCGCCTGGCTGTAGGCGATCGATCCACCAAAGGCAAGATCGTGGACCCGGCTGTCTTTCTTGTTGCGCCAGGGATAAAAACGGACTCTGCCGACGGCTTCCGGCACGCTGGTGGTGTTGTTGGTGGAGAAGCCTTTGCCGTTGAACGCGCCCGCCCAGTACTGGAATGCGCCGCCGTTGATGTCGCCGTGAATGGTGACGCCGGGGCTGCGAAACGCGGAAGAAGCCGACGGGTAAAGCAGAGATTGCAAACCGCGCTCCACGAAATCGATGTTCGTTACGCCGGCGGCCAATTCCTGGGCGAAAGGTTCCTTGAATTGCCCGGCCTGGATCTGGATGGCGTTATTGTATTTTGCGTTCAAGTAGATATCGCGGATCGTGGCACCGGTAGTGGCGGCGGCGTCGATCAGGATGCCGAACTGGTAGTGGTCGCCATAATTTCCTTGAAAGCCAAAGCGGCCGCGGCGCACGGAAAAAGTATCGGCAGGAGTGCCGTCGCCAATATAGTTGCGGTAATCGGTCTGCACGTAACCGTAAGGCTGAATCTGAAATTGGCCGTCATTGGATTTGATGAAGAAATGCTCGCCGTTCCATCCGGCATTCACCGGCGGGGCGCCGTCTTTCTTCTCGGCGGGTTTCTGGTACAACACCACGGGCTCCGCGGGCGGCACAACTTCCGCATCAACAGCCGGCGCGGGAGCGGGCAGTGGATAAGTGGTGTTAATCAGGTGAGCAGCACCGTCGGATGCCGGAGACGGCGCGCGAGACTTCACCTCGACGAGTTGCTGGACCAAATTTTTCAATTGCTCGATGGTTCGGCGCTGCGCGGCAAGTTCCTGGCGCAATTGGTCCACTTCCGCCTTGCTCGCTGTCGCGGAAGGGGCCTGTATGCCGCCGGTGGCGGAATTCTCATTCTGGGCTTGAACACGCGGGATTGTGCCGGCAAGACCCAAAACGACGGCCAGAAGCACAAACCACGTCCTAAGTGAATTCATGTTTACCCTCCCAAAATGTTCGAGCGAATCAAGGTGGCGGACACGCCTTTAGCGCATTCTCAGAATTGTGTCAAGCAAATAATCGAAAAACGGCTAGAAGCGAGAAAAATTTACGCTCCAAGAAGCGCAAAAATGCGGCTGCAATAGTTGATACAAATCGCTTCTGGAGGAGGCATCCGGCAGGCGCGCCGAATTCCCGCGGCAAGAGAATCGCTTCGCAGATGTTCCCGTTTTCTGATAAACAGGAGTTTGCACTTTGCCCATGCCATCCTCCTGTTTTTTGCGGCCGCGATCGCCGGGACACTGAACGCAGTGGCCGGCGGGGGCAGCTTTGTCTCCTTTCCCGTACTGCTGTTCACGGGAGTGCCTGCGGTCGAAGCCAATGCCACGAACACGGTGGCACTCTGGCCGGGTCTGGCGGCCAGCACTTTCGTTTACCTGAAGCGGTTGGACGCGCCACTGCGGCTGCTCATCCCACTCCTGGTGACGAGCCTGGCCGGGGGTTGGGCAGGCGCAGTGCTACTGCTGAGAACTCCGCAACACACTTTTCTGCACCTGGTGCCGTGGCTGCTTTTGAGCGGCACGTTGCTGTTTGCCTTAGGCAATCAAATTCGCGCACTTGCGGGCCGGACTTCCGTGGTCGAGGATCTGCGGCAGTTGTCGTGGCAAGCGATTCTGGTGAGCTCCGTTTTAGAGTTGCTGCTGGCAGTCTACGGCGGATACTTCGGCGCGGGGATCGGGTTTGTAATCCTCGGCATGCTGGCGGCGCTGGGGATGCGCGATGTTCTGGCGATGGGCGCCATCCGGACATTGCTGGCCGCAGCGTGCAACGTAGCTGCCGTGGTGACGTTCATCTGGGCTGGAGCGGTTCTCTGGCCGCAGTGCCTGGTGATGCTAGGGGGAGCGCTGACGGGCGGGTGGTTTGGGGCGCAGCTTGCGCAGACCGCCGACCCGAAGAAAATGCGTTACGCGGTGATCGGCATCGGCTTGGGGATGAGTGCGTATTTTTTTATTACCGGCCGCTAGGACGTTGCGCGCGAGCTGGGAGCGGTTTTTTGCCTGCGGGTTTCCAGTCCAAAAAATATTGCGAAGTGCTTGACAAGCGGTGTATACTCCCGCTGGTCCACTTACCGGACCACTTGGAGTCTTGCTTGTCACTCAACCTGAAATCCGACTTTGAGACCGTCCGCCGGGACAAAGTTTACGAAGGTGTGGCCAAGCAGATCGAACGGCTGATCCTGAAAAAACTGCAGCCCGGGGACAAGCTCCCTTCGGAGCGCGATCTGGCGGTCTCGCTTGGAGTCAGCCGAAGCTCAATACGCGATGCGATTCGCAGCCTGGAGTTGACGGGCATGGTGGAGCCGCGGCAGGGAGCCGGCACGATTGTTCGCCAGATTTCGTCAGACTCGCTGGTCAATCCGCTGGCCAACGCGCGGAAGCGCAAGGAAGAACTGGTCGGCGAACTGCTGGATTTTCGCAAGATGCTGGAACCGGCGCTCGCCTTCCGCGCCGCCACGCGCGTTTCCCCCGAAGAACTCGCCGAGATGGAGGAGATCCTCTCGCGGCAGGATCAGAAATTGGCCAATGGGGAAAGCACCATTGCCGAGGACACCGAGTTTCACTACGCCATTGCGCTGGCTTCCGGCAACAGCGTGGTGCGCAAAGTGCTCGATACGCTGATGGATTTGCTGCGCGATTCGCGGGAACGCAGTCTGCAGGTTGACGGGCGCCCGCAAAAATCGCTGGCCGGGCACCGAAAAATCCTGGCTGCGCTGAACCGCCACGACGCGGAAGCCGCGAAGCTTGCCATGCGGCGGCACATCGAAGACGTCGAAAAAATGCTTCTTCGGAAGTGAGGTTTGGCCGGCGGGAAATCTTCGGCATGGGTCCGCGAATCGCCCTCGCAGGGATGCGAATGCGGAACGGCGGTCGGCATCGCCGGGGACGACGAAGAGAATTTCGATTTGAGGACGAGTAGATTGCCTGACTTGCGAGATGACATGACCGGCGGGCCTTTCGCACCTCCCGAGGCGCAAGCCGCGAGTCTTTCGAACCCGCAGAATTCCACCCCCTTTGATGGAGCAACAGTCACGCTTCGCGTTTCGGAAGCGCGTGTCGAGGACGTCGGCCATGCCGTTGCGCGGCTTGCGCCGGCGGACCTGCTGTGCATTGGCGCCAAGCCGGGCGATGTTTTGAAAATCACCGGCGGCACAGTGGCTGTCGGGCGCGCGGAAATTTCCGACGATGCGCACGAAGGCACGGTCCAGATTGACGGAACTTGCCGCAGCAATTGCAGCGCGGGATTACAGGAGCAGGTGACGGTTACGCCGGTTGAGACGCAGGCGGCCGTTGCGGTTCGCTTCACACCCATGTGGGTGGGAGCCGCGCCGGCGACGATCGCGCCGGACCGGATGCTGGAAGATCTGGTGGGCATTCCCGTCGTCACGGGATGCACGGTCCGCGTGCCGACTTTTGCAAAGGCCGTGAACTTCCACGTTGTGCGCACCATTCCCTCGGGACCCGTGGTGATCGGGAAACGCACCGATATTCGAGTCGTGGAAGGCGAGCAGACGCCTGCGCGCGCTCCTGCAGTCTCCTACGAAGACATCGGTGGACTTGAGCGCGAAGTGGCGCGGGTGCGGGAAATTGTCGAACTGCCCCTGAAGTACTCGCACATTTTTGAGCGGTTGGGAATTCTGGCGCCGAAGGGGGTGCTGTTGTACGGGGCGCCGGGCACCGGGAAGACTTTGCTCGCGCGCGCGGTGGCAGCGGAAAGCCGCGTGCATTTCATCCACCTGAACGGCCCGGAAATCATGCGCAAATTTTATGGCGAGAGCGAGGCCAAGCTGCGAGAGGTGTTTGAAGAAGCAGCGCGCCATGCACCGGCGATTCTCTTCATTGACGAGATTGACGCCGTCGCCCCGAAACGCGCCGAAGTAACCGGCGAAGTGGAGAAGCGCGTTGTGGCGCAGCTTCTGAGTTTGATGGACGGGTTCGTGGCGCGCGGCCACGTGATCGTGATCGGCGCGACAAACATTCCAGAGACGCTGGACCCCGCTCTGCGGCGGCCCGGCCGCTTCGATCGCGAAATCGAAATCGGGGTTCCGAACACCCAGGCGCGGCTGCAGATTTTGAGGATTCACACGCGTGCGATGCCGCTTGCGCCGGACGTGGATCTGCGGGAAATTGCCGAACTTTCGCACGGCTTTGTCGGCGCCGATCTGGAAGCACTGGGGCAGGAAGTGGGCATGATTGCGCTGCGCGGATTCCTCGCGGGCCTCCCGCTGGGCATGGATGGCGCAACGTCCACCGAACTTGGAGCGCTGCAGGTTACGCGCGAGAATTTCCTCGCGGGTTTGAAGGATGTGGAACCGAGCGCGACGCGCGAATTCTACATTGAGAAAAGCGAAACGACGTTTGCATCTCTCGGCGGCCTGGATGAAGTGAAACGAATGCTGGACGCCGTTGTCGAGCACTCTCATCTTCACGCGGAGATCTACGAAAAGTTCGGTCTGGCGCCTCCGCGCGGCATTCTCCTGGTCGGCCCTTCGGGAACAGGAAAGACCGCCATGGCGCGCGCGCTTTCCGGCGAAAAACAGCTCCCGCTGATCGCCATCGACGGCCCGCAGCTTTATTCGAAGTGGCTGGGGGATTCAGAAAGAGCCTTGCGTGAAGTTTTCAAGAAAGCAAGACGCGCGGCGCCGTGCGTCCTGTTCTTCGACTCGATTGACGCGCTTGCTCCCCGGTTCGGCGCCGATCAATCGACGACAGATGTTTATCGAAGGATTCTGAGCCAGCTGCTGCGAGAGATCGACAACCTGCGCGACGTCAAGGGAGTGATTTTGCTGGCAGCGACAGATCGCCCCGAACGGATCGAGCCCGCTTTGCTGCGGAGCGGCCGCTTCGACTACATACTCCCGTTCGCAAAGCCGGGCGTTGCCGATCGCGCGACGATCATCCAGCTCTGTTGCCGGCACGTGCCACTGTCGACGGATATTGATTTCAAGGAATTGGCCGGGCGGATGGAAGGCTTCACCGGGGCGGATATCGAAAGCCTGTGCAAGAAGGCGACGCTCTCCGCGATCGTGGAAATTCAGCGCGGCACGCGGCTCGCGCCGTTCGTGGTGACTCGCGGGGATTTTCTGGCGGTTCTCGAGGCTGAACGAAGCAGTCCGAAGCAATCGAATGCAAAGAGCGAACAGGGCAGCGCCGCCGGGGATTTGTATCGTGATGTGTTTACTTCAACGAAATACTGACGAGGTGGGAGCATGAGCTATACGGAACTTTCTGTCTGGACGCGCGGCATCATCATGGACAAAGAAGGCCGCGACATCGTGAACTCCATATCCACGTCTGCCCGGAAAGAGGGCAAGCACGCGCAGTCGATGGAAAACTATGTGGACAATCCCGATCGCACCAACTGCCCGACGCGCAAGTATTGCCGCGTGAGCGACACGGTGCTCGAAAACGAGCTCACCTACGAAAACGATCACCCGAACATCGTCGTGCTGGTGGAGGGCACGATGGTGAAGGGCTGGGATTACATGCGCGGAATGCCGCCGGGCGGAACGCTGGTGATCAACACACACTACACGCCGGAGTACATGATGCGATTCGTGCCAGGCGCAGACCGGCTGGCGCAACTGGTTTGCGTGGATGCCGCGAAATTGGCCGACCACAAGTGGCTCTACTACCGGCTCGGGCAGCTGGGTCTCGACCGGCTTTCGACGGAAGGCGCAGCCGAACGCAGCAAAGCGATCGCACCGGATATCGCGGCTCCTTTGATTGCGGCGGTGGTGAAGACGACGGGAATCGTCAAGATGGAGACGATTCAACCGATGATTGCGAATCAGAAGGCTTTCGAGTTGGCGCTTCACGAATTGCACATCCTGCCGCTGAATCCAGTGGCGGCTTAGGAAGGAACCCATGTCTACAAAAGGCACACGCATTCCCGAATGGCTAACCGTTCCCTTCGCAGGCATCACACCCGCGCCGACGCAGGAAAAGGGGCAGGACTTGTTCCCCACAGGCAACTGGCGTTCGATCCGGCCGGTGTACCGCGACAAGTTGCCGCCCTGCAACAACGCGTGCGGAACGAATGAAAAAATTCAGGGCTATCTGGACCTGGTGAAGCGCGGCAAATATCTGGACGCCTACGCTCTCATCAAGGAAGACATGCCCTTCCCCTCGGTCACGGGGCGCGTGTGTTACCACCCGTGCGAGACGGCGTGTAACCGCGGGCAGTACGACGAGGCCATCTCGATTCGCGCGGTGGAACGGTTTCTTGGCGATCTTGGCCAGGCGCTGCAGCGCGACGTCGTGAAACCGGGGAAACCCAACGGCAAGAAAGTTGCGGTTGTTGGTTCGGGTCCCGCGGGCCACAGCGCGGCGTATCAGCTTGCGCGCCTCGGCTACAAGGTCACCATCCTTGAGAAATCGCCGAAAGCTGGGGGCCTCAATCGCGGCGGCATCCCGGATTGGGTTCTCCCGCAGGACGTTCTCGATCGCGAAATCGAGCGTCTCATCGAACTCGGCATCGCGATCAAGACCAATACCGAAGTCGGCAAGGACGTTTCCTGGGACAGCCTGAAAAAAGATTACGACGCCGTCGTGCTGGCCGTGGGTCTCACGGAGCCGAACAGCGTGCGCGCCGAAGGCGAAAACAAGCAAGGTGTGATTTACGGACTTCCCTTCTTGCGCGATATCGGCATGGGCACATCGAAAGTGAAGCTGGGTGCACGCGTGGCGGTCATTGGCGGCGGTAACACCGCGATCGACTGCGCCCGCGAAGCGTTACGCCAGGGCGCGGTTGAAGTGACCATGATCACCGTCGAGGGCAATCCGAAGGAAATGCCGTGCGTGCCAGAGGATCTCCACGACATGCTCGAAGAAGGTGTGGAGCTGATTCACGGGAAAGCCGTGACCGCGGTGCTCGGCAACGGCAGAGTGGAAGCGCTAGAACTCCACCCGGCGAAATTCTCCGGCGCGATTAACGCTTCGCCGATCACGATCAACAAAGACGTGGCTGCGGAGAAGTTCGCGGTCGACAACGTGATCATCGCCGTCGGCCAGCACGCTTCGCTGGCGTGGCTGCCTGCGGAGTTTAAGACCGAGCGCGGCTCGATCAAGATCGACCGGTTCGGGCGCCTCGGCGACACGAACTTTTTCGCCGCCGGCGACATCGTGCAGTTGGGTTCGGGTCAGCCGCTGATGGTCGTGAATGCGGTGGGCGACGGCAAGCGCGTTGCATTCAACCTGGACAAGGCCCTGCGCGGCGAAGCGCTTGAGCCTCGCAAAATCGCCATTGATGTCATCGTGGATTTGAACCGCATGAACATGACCTACTTCCCGCACTTTCCTCGGGTCAAGCAGGACATGTTGAATCCCACGAGCCGCAAAAAAACGCAGGACGAGGTAATCCTGGCGTTCACCGAGGAACAAGCGGTCGAGGAAGCCGGCCGCTGCTTCAGTTGCGGCACCTGCAACGCCTGCGACAACTGTTACCTCGTGTGCCCGGAGCCGTGCATTGCGCGCTCCGATCGTTCCAACGGCCTCTACAAAATCCTGGTGGATTACTGCAAAGGCTGCCGCGTCTGCATTGAAGAATGCCCGACCGGTTGCCTGGAGGGCGTGCCCGAGTTGGACTTCGACGCGGGCGTCGTGCGCATGGATACGGCGTTCGCGATTTCACCCGGTCTGCACGGCCGCCAGGCGCAGGAACTCGCAAATCTGGCCAGCCGCCCGGCGAAGGAGCTCTAACATGGCAACAGCTATGGAAACGATCAAGAAGAAAACCGTTCGCATCAATGGCTGCGTGGCCTCGGCCCAGGCGGCGAAGTACGCCGACGTCGACGTCATCGCGGCCTACCCGATTCGTCCGTACACCGCCACGATGATGGCGCTGGCGCAGATGGTAGCCAACGGCGAGCTGGATGCCGAGTACATTGTCGCGGACAGCGAGCACTCGCAACTGAGTATCGCTCACGGGGCTTCGTCAAGCGGCGCGCGCGTTTTCACCGGAAGCTCCGGCGTCGGCGTGCAGTTCGCCTACGAACTGTACTCGCCCATCTCGGGCAGCCGCATGCCGGTGCAGATGATGATTGCGGACCGCACGCTCGATCCGCCGGGCGATTTCGGCTCCGAGCACACCGATGCGCTCTCCACTCGCGACATGGGCTGGCTGATGGGCTGGTCCTGCGATGCGCAGGAAGCGTTTGACAATCACCTGATGGCATTTCGAATCGGCGAAGACCGCCGCGTCCTCTTGCCCCAGATGGTTTGCCAGGACGGCTTCTTCGTCTCGCACATCACCACGGACGTGGAGTTGCCCGATCCCGGCCAAGTGAAAGAATTCTTGCCCCCGTACAAACACCCGTACCCGCTCGATCCGCGCCGTCCGGTTTCGCACGGCCCGCAGATCATGCCCGAACAGGGCCCACCGCTGCAGCTGGAGCGTGCGCGTGCCATGGAAGGATGCATGCCGGTCATCGAGGAAATTCACGAAGAGTTCGCGCGCATCTTCGGCCGCCGCTACGATGCGTGGCTCGAGGAATACAAAACCGATGATGCGGAGATCGTGTTTTTCCTTCAGGGAGGTCACGCCGTCACCGCGCGTTTCGCCATCAACCACATGCGGGAGAAAGGCATGAAAGTCGGCATGGTTCGTCTGCGTACCATCCGGCCCTATCCGACGGAGCGCGTTTGCGAGACGCTCAGCAGATTCAAAGTTGTCGGCGTCATCGAAACCAACATGGGGCTTGGCAGCGTCAGCAGCGGCGGTTCGCTCTATGCCGAAGCTGCCGCGGCTCTCTACGAAAGCCCGAAGCGTCCGTTGATCATGTCCTTCATGGCCGGAATGGGTGGCGAGGCCATCGTTCTGAAAGAGTTCTACTGGATGGCGCAGAAAATGATCGACGCGCAAAAGCGCGGCAAGATCGAAAAGCGCACACACTGGGTCGGCTTCGAGGAGTAACCGTAGGGACGGCCTTCTCGGGCCGTCCGCCAAATTAAGAACTTGCAGGGCTTGAAAAGATTCAGAAAGGATTTTCAGGAGGAATCGATATGCCAGCTATTGAAGTTCAGCGTCAAACCCTTCCGATTCTCGGCAATCCGAATCAGGGCGCGCGTTTTTACAATCCGGACCTCCCCGCGTCCGAACCGTTTGTCCCCGGCCATCGCACGTGCGCCGGCTGCGGGCCGTCCATTCAATACCGCATGACCAGCAAGGCGTCCGGCGACAACACCATCCTCGTCGGACCCACGGGATGTATGTACGTTGCGAATAGTTCTTATCTCTGTACGCCCTACAACGTGCCCTGGGCGCACACGCAGATTGGCAGCGCAGGCAGTTTCACCGCGGGTGTTGCCGCGGCGTACGAAGCGATGATTCGTAAAGGCAAGTACAAGGGCACGTTCCCAAACGTGATTTGCGAAGCCGGCGACGGCAGCGCTTCAGACATCGGGCTTGCCTCCATCTCGGGAGCGCTCTATCGCAATCACGATTGCCTGATCATCTGCTACGACAACGAGCAGTACGCGAACACCGGCATTCAGGCGTCGTCGCGCACGCCCTACGGCGGCATGACGACATTCTCGCCGCCGGGACCGAAAGTGCCTGAAGCGAAGACGCTGTACCCAAAAGACCTTGCGCGCATGATGGCCGCCGGTCACCCGCACTGCTACGTGGCGACCGCCAGCGTGGGCTATCCCATCGACCTGATGAACAAAGTTCGCAAGGGACTGAACCACAAGGGCGCTGCGTATCTGATGATTTACACGCCTTGCCAGAAGGGCTTCGTCTACGAGACACCGCGGTCGATCGATCTGGGCCGCCTGGTGGTGGAATGCGGGCTCTACCCGATGTGGGAATGGAACCCGGAAAAGCGCGAATACGATTACAGCTTCCGCCCGCAAACGATGCGGCCTGTTGCCGAGTATTTGAAATTGCAGGGAAGATTCGGCCACCTGCACGCCGAGCATATCGCCAATTTGCAGAAGTTTGCCAACCAGCAGTGGCAGATGATGGGTGTGCAACTGCCCGAGGCTTTGATCAAGTCTGCGGATCCAAAGAACCAGGTCAACATGGCGGCCTCGGCGGAAGCCGAGGCGGTGGCGCAAACACTATGAGCACCAACACACCCAACACCAAGGACGCCATGTCCGTTAACGTTTCTCCTACGGCCGCATCCGGGCAGGAGAGCTATGTCGTCACGGAAGGCAAAAAGCGCGGCTCGACCCGCGAAGTCCGCGACGAGGCTGCGCACGACCGCTTTTACACCGTGCTGAAAGTGCACGCGGGCGATGCCATCCTCACCGACAACTGGCACACCAACGAGGTCTTCGGCCACTTGCGCAACAACTTCGAAGGCATCACCTTCGCCATGCGCACTCTCGAAGCCTGGGGCGCGATGTTCGAAAACGATAAACGCGCTTACTACACCGCCGGTGGACGCGTGTGGGTTCTGGACCTGGAACCATCCGCTGCAAAGAAGCCGCGGCTGCCCGGCACCGGCAAGGGCTAGCGCATTGCCGAAACGCATTCTGCTGATTGACGACACGCCGGAGATTGCGCAACTTCTGACATTTGCTCTGCGCGACCACGGGTACGAGGTCTTCGCCGAAGGTTTTACCGATACGGTCAACGACCTGATTCGTGATTTGAAAGCGGACGCCCTTGTGCTGGACTGTTCCACATTTGATATGAGCGAATCGCTCTTCGACCTGGTGCGCCACAATCCGGACTACGCTGAGCTTCCCGTCGTAATTATCAGCGATACGCCGGAAAAGGCCGACGCAAGTCTGACTTCCCGGAATGCGCAGAAAGTTTTGCTGATCCCCAAACCGTTCACCGGCTCGCAAGTTGCGCGGGCGCTTGCTGACCTGCTGGGATGATGAAATATGCCTTTGTGGAGCATGGACGAGTGGCAGTACGTGGAGCGCGAGGTTGTCACCGACCCGAAAGACCGGCAGTGGACTGTGGCGTTGATGGACGTGCTGGGACAGACCGGCGATCCGGACGTCCCAAATAAGTTGCTGGAAATGCAGTACGCCTCGGGGCGGTATTACACACTAATTTATTCGACCACCGGGGCGCTGCAGCGAGAGCGAGGTTACGCCACCCTGGCGGAGGCGACGCGCGCGTTCGAAGACATGCGGTTCGCGGTGATTGATGGCAGCCTGGATCCCTCGCAGCCGGTGTTCCGCGAGGACTTGGAAGACTAAGAGGAAAATCGGTCATGCAGTATACCCGGACCCGGTTCTACCTGCCTGGATTCAGATCTCTCATGATTACATGCAAAACTTGGCCCGCTAGTTTTGCATCGCGCTCGGAAATCGCGGCGTTGCTGCCGTTGCCGGCGGGATCTCGATAAGCGCGTGCAGCCGCCGGCAGCCGAGCGCAGCCTCCCCGGATTAAGCCGATTTTCTCCGCAACAGCGAGTCGCTCATTGAAGGACCAATCGCCTATCTTCCCTGCCGGTGCTCCGGACGCCGCCAATTCGCCCTGGCCTTTGTGCTCGAGCGCATCGGTCACAATGGCTTCCAGAATTCCGCAGGAAGTGCGCATAGCGAGATGGTAGTCTCCCTCTTCCATCGCAAGCCGGCCATCGGTGTAAGCTTTTTCAAGCACTTCGCGCAGTTCAGGATTGTGAACGAATTCGAACCGGCAAGGCGGCACATTCTCTGAGGCGATAATTACCGGGCCGCCATCCTCGCGGGAAAGCGCGGTCGCCGCCTGCATCAGGACGTCCAGCAATCGCTGGACGATCTCCTGCGGCGCCGCTCCTTCGCTGGCATTGCCCTTTGCGGAACGCATCAGAAACGCCTCGCTGAACGAGCGGGCCAGCCAATGGGCCTTGCTGCCTCCGGACAATTGATTGATCGCCACGCCGCATTCTTCTTGCCAGGCGCGCGTGGCGACAATCGAGGCGGGATTGGAGGAGTCCTTCGCGAGTGCGTCGCGAACCTGCTCGCCGCGGCGGATCAGTTGGTCGAGTCGGGAGACAAAACTCTTGATCTGCGCTTCGAGGCTTTCAGACATGCGCGGTGTCTCTCCGGAATGGCCAGCAAATCACCAGGGCAGGACGTACCAGCGGAACGGAATGGAAAAGATACCTTACAAAAATGCAAGGATTCTGTTCTTGACAGCCTATTGCGACGGTGCTAGATTCCGTCCCGCCGGAAAGTGGTTCACTCATCGGACCAGTTTAGCATGGTTCGCCAAGTGGCCCGCCCGGCGGGGTTGAAGGCGCGTCGCTGCGATTGAAGGGGTAAAACGCAGCAATTCGCCGCCAATCCGTGCACTGCGAAAGATGGTCTGAGATTATTCGCCAAAACTAAAGGCAAGCTCCGCGTACGTCACGCACGTTGACGTCGATCGCTTCAGGAGAGACAGCGATGTGGGGAAAGTGAATAATCTCCGGCTTGACGACGTTCTCTAGAGATGTGGGCTCTTAGGACGGATTCGCAGCCAAATTGGGGACTGGTTCGTGTACTACTTCCGCTGAAGTCCAAATGGAGGTTAGTAAATGGCTGCTACGCCAGAAGCTCTAATTCATCCCTCTCGGATCGTCAATCGCTGGGTTCAATTGATCGCCGGAATCATCGCGATGATGGCGATCGCCAATTTGCAATATGCCTGGACGCTTTTCACCAAACCCATCCAGGCCCACCTGCACGTCTCGCTGGTCGCGGTCCAGTGGACCTTCACGCTGTTCATTTTTCTGGAAACCTGGCTAGTCCCGTTTGAAGGATATCTGGTCGACATAATCGGTCCGCGCCTGATGCTGGGAATCGGCTCGATATTCGTGGCACTCGGCTGGGTCGGCTCGGGTTATGCCGAGACCATAACCCAGCTGTACATTTGGTACGCCGTGGGTGGCATTGGCGCGGGTATCGTCTATGGTGGGTCCATCGGAAACGCGCTGAAATGGTTTCCCGACCATCGAGGTCTCTGCGTAGGCCTGACCGCTGGGGCTTACGGCATCGGCACCGCGAGTACGATCACTCCGGTGGCCAATATGCTGAAAATCTCCGGCTACCAGCACACCTTCGTGGTTTGGGGCATCATCCAGGGAGTGGTTGTGCTGGCTTGCGCGTTGTTTTTGGCGCGGCCACCGGTGGGATGGACGCCGCCAAATTGGGTTGAAAAAGCGGCAAAGATCAGAGCCAAGATTAACACTTCAACCGTCAACCTAACGCCGTTCCAGATGCTGCGTCAGCCATCGTTCTACGTGATCTATGTGATGATGACCATGCTGGCCTTCGGCGGCTTGGTGGTTACGGCGCAACTGAACCCTATGGCCTCGACCTACCACGTGGACAATGTCATCGTTGCGTGGGGGATGACCGCGCTTGTGATGGCGATCACGGTGGACCGGCTGTTGAACGGGTTAACCCGACCGTTCTGGGGCTGGGTCTCGGACCACATCGGCCGGGAGAACGCTATCTTCTTCTCGTTCATCTTGGAAGCAGGCGCTGTATTTGCCTTGCTGCAGATGATCGGTCATCCGGTCTGGTTCGTGGCTTTGTCCGGACTTTGTTTCTTTGCCTGGGGCAATATCTTTTCGTTGTTCCCTGCAATCACCGGCGACTTGTACGGAAATAAGTGGGCCACCACAAACTACGGAGTCGTTTACACCGCCAAGGGATTGGCTGCTGCATTCGCAGGTCCCGGCGCGGCTTGGCTGTTTGCCAAGACGGGTTCTTGGAATAAGGTGTTCTGGGCCATGATCGTTTGCGATTTGATCGCAGCATTCATGGCGTTGCTCTGGCTAAAGCCTTTGGCCAAGCGTTCGGTGCAGGCGTCGCAGAGCGCCGCCGCTCCGTCGGTAGACATGACCGCGCCGGCAAAGGCATGAGACGGGCTGCTTGAGGCGGCCCACTCGTTTACACGCTCCGCCCGGGGGCAAACTCCGGGAATAACGCGGAGGATTGTCCCAAGCAGTTTAACTACATATATTAAGGATGCGAGTGTCGCGACTGATAGCTACTCGCCCCGGCAACGATGCTCACTATGCCATTGAGAGAGTGCAACTTGTGGCGCCGCCGGGGGATAGATATTAGTTTTTGCTGGAGGAAAAAACT
Source organism: Acidobacteriota bacterium (assembly GCA_013289665.1). GTDB lineage: Bacteria > Acidobacteriota > Terriglobia > Acidiferrales > UBA7541 > Acidiferrum. Next base: position 173,724 of record JABCZN010000008.1, read on the forward strand.
CTGCAGCCCCTAAACAACCCGTTTGGCCCAAAAGTGTAAACTATGTCTTCGGAACGTTCTGTTAAAGGATCTCTCCGGACCGTACACAGAGAAAGTGGCGCGCCCGGCAGGATTTGAACCTGCGACCCTCGGATTAGAAGTCCGATGCTCTATCCAGCTGAGCTACGGGCGCCCTTTCTGAAATTTAGCACGTTTTGCGATTATTGGAATAGCCAGCTGCGGGACGGTTACAACCGCAAACTCCTTTTCCGAATGCGGCAATTCAGATGCCTACCTGAACCCTTTTGGGCTGATTCCGGCAGCCTTGACATCATCTATATTCCTGATACAAGAGAGCTAACGAACAAGCCAGTCGAGGCGAGCGCTGAAGAGTTGAGGTACTTCCCTGGATGGTTCTGGCTTCGCGTATCGTTCATAGACTGCTTTCGCTGGCGCTCCTGCTCACCGCTGCCCTCTGCGGAATGCCGCTGTTTTTCCCCTGCCCTCTCAATGCGCAATCGACGAATGCTTCCCTGACTGGACGAATCACCGACTCGAGCAAAGGGGTGGTTCCAAATTCGCTGGTCACGGCGATCAACACCGGAACGCGGGTGCATTACGAGACGGTGACGAATGCAACCGGGAGTTACTACTTAACGGATCTCCCGCCTGGCACATACCGAATCGAAGTGGAGAAAGTGGGATTCAAGGCGGTCATCAAGTCGGATCTTATACTCCACGTGCAGGATGCGCTGGAAATTAATTTTGAAATGGTGCTAGGTTCGGCGTCAGAAAGCGTGACGGTGCGGGGAGGAGTGCCGCCGCTCGATACGGAGTCTTCGACGATCGGCACCGTGGTGGAGCAGCGGAAGGTGAATGAATTGCCGCTGAACGGCCGCAACGTATTTAACCTGATCGAACTTGCGGCGTCTGTCGTGCCGCAGGGGAGTTCCACGGGGACACCCGTCGGCGTGAACCCGTTTGGCTGGGGCAACTACCAGGTCAACGGGTCGTTTGGGAACGAGAGTGCCGAATTTCTGGACGGCCAACCTCTGAATATCGGCTATATCAACCTGCCCATCCTGATTCCGACGCAAGACTCGATCCAGGAATTCCGGGTGCAAACCAGTAATCTGGGCCCGGAATGGGGCAAATTTTCCGGCGGTGTGACCAATCTCAGCACCAAGGCCGGTGCGAGTTCCATCCATGGCGAGGCGTATGAATACCTCCGCAATAAGATATTCAATGCGAATGATTTCTTTTTGAATGACGTTAACAGGCCAAGGCCACCGTGGGTGCAGAACCAATTCGGAGCAAATGCCGGCGGGCCGCTGAATATTCCGCATTTTGGAGAGCGGAATAAGACCTTCTGGTTTTTCAGCGGAGAGGGATTCCGGCTGCGGACGAGCGAACCGTTTACCGCCACGGTTCCCGACACCCAGGAAAGGAAAGGCATTTTTTCGGAAATCTGCAAAACGGGTTTCACGGCGGGCGTCTGCAACGATCGAGGGGTGGACGCAAGCGGCAAGTCTGTGGTGATCGATCAGATTTACGACCCGTGTGGGGGCAGCGTGAATCCGCAGGGGGCGTGCCCGGGGAGCACGGTAACTCCCACTCCATTCCTGAACAACGTGATTCCAACAGGCAGAATAAACACGACTTCCCAAAAACTTCTGGACCTCTGGCCCGGACCGACAAACCTCGGTGCAACGACGAACAATTTCACGACCGCCGCGCCCACTGGCGGAGATCACAATCAGTTTGTGGGGCGGCTGGATCACAGCATCACCAATAAGCAGAGACTGTTTTTGCGCTTTAATTATTGGCACGTTCTTGATTTGCCGATCGATCCGCTGGGAACGGGCCTTTGCGCCGACCGCTGCGCTGAGGATTATCATACCTACGCGACAGCCGCGGGATACACGTACAACGTAACGCCCACGACTGTGGTCGGGCTGAATGCGAGCGTAAGCCGATTCACGTACAACCGAAGTCCAAAAAACACGGATTTCGACCTGACATCCATTGGCTGGCCCGCGAGCTACAACGAGTCCGTTCCCGCCCAAATGCGCACACCCCCCACGCCATGCGTGGCGAATTTTGCGGACAATATCATGTGCACTCAGGGCCAAAGCTTCATTCAGGACCGCAACACGCAATACTACGTGTCGCCCAGCATCTCGATGTTGCGAGGCCACCATCAATTTCATTTCGGCTTTCAACTCGAAGTCGGGCGGGATAATTACGCACAATCCAATATTGCGAGCGGAGCGTTCGATTTCTGTGTTTCCGGCCAGGCATGTTTCACTTCCCTTCCCGGCGTCTCCGGAACAGGGCTTTCCTTTGCGGATTTCCTGCTAGGGTATGCGGACAATTTCAACAATCTTGAAAACCATTTTTTTGCCCAGGCTGTCGTTCCTTCCTTCACAGCGGGCCAGCAGATTTATCGGGCTTTGTATTTTGACGACTCATGGCGAGCTACGCGCAAACTCACTCTGAACGTTGGTTTGCGCTACGATCTCGAGGGCCCCTGGTCGGAACGCTTCAATCGTTTGTCGTACTTCGACCCAAAGGCGACGAATTACCTGACGCAGTACCTTCCCGCGGGATCGCCGCCGGTGACCGGGGACGTTTTTCTGGTCAGCCCCAGCCACCGGAATAATCTGCCGCTCAACAAGCTGGATTTTTCACCGCGGGTGGGATTTGCCTACAGCATCGATTCGAAGACGGTTGTCCGCAGCGGGTACGGAATCTTCTGGATACCGGATTACGTGTCCTTCAGCCTGAATCCGCTGAACGACATGGTCAACGGCGGGGCGACAACTTATACCGGGACGGTGGACGGGACTCACCCGGTAAACACCATTGCGCTGCCGTTCCCGGCGGGGATTGCTCAACCTCCGGGGCGAAGCCTCGGCACCAGGGGCACACAGCAATTCCTCACGGAGGTGGTGCAGTCCATCACGGAAGTGAATCCCGGCAACCACCCTGAGGGCTATGTCCAGCAGTGGAACTTGGACGTGCAGCGCGAACTTCCCGCGGGCTTCTTTGTGTCAGCCGCTTATGTCGGCTCGCGCGGAACGCATCTGGCACAGTATTCGCAACAGATCAATCAGATCTCGGACGCATTACTGGCCCAGGCGGCCGCGCAGGTGAATCCTTCGCTTCCGAACCCGAGACAGAATGTGACTCTGGTGCAATCGACCCCTAATCCATTTTTCATCAATGGGCAAGCATTGGCACTTGCAGGCCCAACGACAACAATTGGACAACTTCTTCGGCCCTACCCCCAGTACGCGGGAGTACAGCTTGCCGGGCAGGGATCGTTCGACAGCACTTATCACTCGTTTCAGCTCACGGTGCAGCGGCGTTTTTCGGATGCCGGTTCTCTGCTCGTTGCCTACACCAATGCGAAGCTGATCAGCGATACGGACACGCTGACAGCCTGGGTGGAGCCGGGCGTCGGAGAGATTCAGGACAACAATAATCTACCGGGAGAGCGGTCGCTCTCTTCGCAAGACGTTCCGCAGCGCCTGGTGATCAGCTATGTCCTCGACCTTCCTTTTGGCAAGGGCAAAAGGTATCTCTCCGGCGCACAGGGATGGTTGGACAGAATTGTGGGAGGGTGGGGAGTGGATGGCGTGACCATTTTTCAGCGCGGCTTCCCGCTCGTATTTACAAACGGCCAGGTGAATGGGACTACGCTTTTTGGGGGCGGCTCGCGGCCGAACGTAATTCCCGGCTGTGTAGCCACGATGTCAGGGAGTGCCACACCGCGGATTGCGGAATGGTTCAATACAACATGTTTTACGGCCCCGCCCGATTTCATTTTCGGGAATGAGCCGCGGGTGGACTCCCGGCTACGAGCCCAGGGGATCAGCAACTTTGACTTTGCTTTGTTCAAAAGAGCGCGATTCGGGAGCAATGAACGGACGGGACTGGAGTTCCGGACGGAGTTCTTCAACATCTTTAATAGGACACAATTCGCGCCGCCAAACACAGTTTGCTGCACGGCAAACAATCCGAATTTCGGGGTGGTAACGAGTACGGCGACTGGGACGAATCCGAGGCTGGTTCAGTTTGCGCTGAAGTTCCTCTTCTAGCGGATCCTCACAGATATGCTCCCTATTAGTGTTAATACGTGTCAGAGGGCGCCCTTGTACCAGAAACAAAGACGCTCGCCCACATCGAAAAATCTTCTCCTCGGGCTGTCTCTTGGTGTATTGTCTTGAAACCATCGGGGCTTCGTCGGGGGAGTTCGCCGATGCCACGGTTGTATTGTCTCTGGCATCGCCAACAGGCCGTCCACTAGGGATCAACCCATGAGTACTTCGCCGCAACGACGCGCGCTCACGCTTCCCCTTGCCCTGGCCAGGAGCCAGGAGCGACTTTCCTCCCCACCAGAACTCACAGGAACCCGCATCCCCAGCGATGAGGAAGCAATGCTTCGCATGCAGGCAAACGATGCGACGGCCCTGGAAATTTTGTTTGACCGGTATGCCCGCCTGGTCTTTAGAATTGCACTCGGAGTGGTCCGTGACCGGGGTGAGGCTGAAGATGTGGTCCAGGAGAGTTTTTTCCATTTGTACAGGAAGTGTTTCCTTTATGATGGGGAAAAAGGCACGGTAAAGAATTGGGTGCTCCAGATTGCGATGCATCGAGCGCTCGACCGGAGAGCACATTTGGCACGCAGAGGATTTTATGTTGGTACAGACACGGGCTCGCTCGACGATACATTGTTGGGAGAGACGGATCTGGACCGCGAGATCGGTGCAAAGCTGAACCGAGCCCAACTGGAGAAGGCTTTTGACGAACTGCCGGAGAGCCAGCGCGTCACGCTGGAGTTGTTTTACTTCGAAGGATTGGACTTGCGGGAGATCAGCCGGAAGCTGAACCAGCCCTTGGGAAATACGCGGCACTATTTCTACCGCGGATTGGAGCGCCTGCGAAAGAGTGCGTTTGTGCAGAGGCTTCGGGAAACGAAACGATGCTAACGATTCAAGACGGCGGCGAAGAGCACGAAAAATATAAGGAATTATGCGCTTTGGCGGCTTCGGGCAACCTTGCTCCATTGGAACTGGCCGAGTTGCGGGTTCACCTGGAACATTGCGAGTCTTGCCAGGAGGCATTCGCGCAATATCGGATTTTGAATACGGAGGGAATACCCACGCTTGCCGAGGGTTATCTTCGAAGACCAGAGCGGGTTGTCTGGGATGACTCGGCGGTACGCGAGAAACTGTGGACGAGCATACTTACCCAGCAGCAAAATTTGCCGGAACAAAAAAATTCAGTTCCTGCCGGGCCCGATTCTTCCTCGAAGGGCAAGGTTCGCGCGACTGCGGGAATGGCGATTGCAGCTGGCCTGTTGCTGGCTGTGGCGGCCGGTGCCTATCACCTCGGCGCACGAACACACAAACCTGAAGTCGTCATCCTGACATCCACAGACCTCGGCGACCCGTACAAAAAGCTTTCGGAGCAGAAAAGAGCCGCCGACGAATCTCTGGCTGCGCAGGAGAAGCGGCTGGTTCAGCTTCAGACTGAAAGCGCCGAAAAAGAGCAGGCGCTGGCGAAGCTGCGGGCCGCGTTGCGCGCATTGGAGAGCCGTTCAAATGAACTGATGGCGGCGAGCAGTCAGTCTGAGGCGCAATTGAAAGAGATCTCGCAACAGCGCGACGAGCTAAACGCGAAGCTGCAGGCCACCAGTCAGGCTTACAGTAACAACCAGACCGAGTTGGCAAGCCTCCGCTCCGAACGCGACAAGGCAGCAATGCGTACCACGTTCCTGGAGTCAAAGATTGAAGAACTCACCGCCAGGAATCGTGACCAGGACCGCCGTCTGAAGGATGCCGAACAATATCTCACTTCAGACCGGGATATCCGCGAATTGATGGGCGCCAGAAAGCTCTACATCGCGGACGTGTTTGACGTGGATGGCAGCAGCCGGACCCAGAAGCCCTTTGGGCGCGTTTTTTATACGCAGGGGAAATCCCTCATTTTCTATGCGTTCGATCTCGATCGGCAGCCCGGCGTTATGAACGCCAGCACATTCCAGGTCTGGGGGCAGCGCGAAGCACCGCAGGGTGAGCCTGCTTCCCCGATGAATCTGGGCATCCTTTATATGGACAACGAGACTAACCGGCGCTGGGTGATGCGGTTTGATGACCCCAAGCAACTGGCGGAGATCGACGCCGTCTTCGTGACGGTTGAGCCGCGGGGCGGAAGTCATAAGCCGACGAGCAAGCCGTTCTTGTACGCGCTGCTTCGCAATCAAGCCAATCATCCCTAGAGCCCGTCCCGCGGAATCCCCCATAAGCAGACCATCGACCTGCGCCCCGCTGCGCGGGTACGTCCGCGACAGGACCAGCACTTCCGGGGTCTCATGTCTCAAATCCGAGTAGTTGGTACACATCGCCTAATGTTTTCGTACTAATTGGCAGAACACTTATTTGTCGAAGTCATGGTGTGGAAGCTGAAGTTCTACCGAACGGAGCTTCACGGTTGGGGTGTGTTTGTTGGAATCAGTGATGGCACGCAGTGAATCGTGGAAACAGGGAGCGTGGGGGATGAAAAACTTGCGTTTTGTTGTTTTGAGTGTGTTGGCGTTGGCGTTGTGCCTTTCGGTCGCGGGCCTTTTTGGCAATCCACTCGCCGCCCAGACAACTTACGGATCAATAGCTGGGACGGCTACGGATGCCTCGGGAGCGGCGATTGCCGATGCCCAGGTAACCCTGACCAACTTAGGTACGGCAGAGAAGAGGGTGGCCCAGTCCGGGGCCGACGGCCTGTACGACTTCGTGAACCTGCTGCCTGGCCGTTATAGTATCGTTGCAGAAAAGACGGGGTTCAAGCGCATCACCCGTCCGGAAGTTGTCGTGGAGGTCGGACAGTCGGTTCGAATTGATATCACCCTGCAAGTAGGCGACGTCAATCAAACCATTGAGGTCACCGGCGAAACACCTCTCCTGCAAGCAGAAACATCTTCCATCGGACAAGTGGTTGAGCAACGCAAGGCAAACGAACTGCCCCTCAACGGCCGCAACGTTTTTAGCCTGATTACGCTAGCCCCTTCCGTGGTCCCGCAGGGCAGCGCAGGCGGCACGCCCGTCGGAGTCAATCCTTTCGGCTGGGGCAACTTTCAGGTGAACGGTTCATTTGGCAACGAAAGCGCGGAATACCTGGACGGGCAGCCACTCAATATCGGCTACATCAACCTTCCCGTGGTGATTCCGACCCAGGACTCGATCCAGGAGTTCAAGGTCCAGACCAGCAACCTGGGAGCGGATTGGGGCAAGTTCTCCGGCGGCGTCATCAACCTGAGCACGAAGTCGGGAAGTAACGGCTTGCACGGCGAAGCGTATGAGTACCTGCGAAACCGGGTGCTGAATGCGAACGATCCGTTCAACAAGGCCAGCGAAATTCTCAACAAGCAACCGAACAAGGCGCCGGCATTCACGCAAAACCAGTTCGGCGCAAACGCCGGCGGTCCGCTCATCATTCCTCACGTTTATGACGGCAAGGACAAAACGTTCTGGTTCTTCAGTTGGGAAGGTTTCCGTCTTCGCCAGGGTGCTTCGCCGGTCCAGACAACGGTTCCCACCCCGGCCGAATTAGGGGGAGATTTCTCTGCGGCGGGCATCGCTCCGATCATGGACCCTTGCGGCGGGGCCGTTAATGCCAACGGGGCCTGCGCGGGGAGCACTGCAACGGCCACACAATTTGTTTCCTTCCCCACCGGGCCCAATGGCAACCCGCTCTGCACGAACGCCGCAGGATGCCTGAACATCATTCCCACGGCACGCCTGAACGCAACCTCGCTGGCTTTGGAAAAGCTTTGGCCGGCTGCGAACCAACCTTGCGCCGGTACTGATCCGAAAATCGGCTGTATAAAGAACTACTCCAAATCCTACGGCACTGGCGGCAACCAAAACCAGGTAGTCGGCCGGCTCGATCATGCCATTACCAACAATCAGCACATCTTTTTCCGGTACACCTACTGGAACGTGTTGGATTTGCCGCAGGATCCCTTGGGCACCGGACTCTGCCAGGACCGTTGCGCGGAAAAGTACGACAGCAGCGCCCCCGCCCTAGGCTACAACTGGACCGTAACGCCAAATACAATCGTTGGCATTATCGCGAGCCTCAGCCGCTTTGCCTATGATCGCGCCCCCAAGAACTCCGGCTTCGACCTGACCACCATCGGCTGGCCGGCGCAGTACAATGCGGCCATCCCGTCAGGCGCCCGGACGCCGCCGACACCGTGCGTGTTTGACTTTGCAGACAACGTCATGTGCTCGCAAGGCCAGAGCTTCATCACGGACCGCAACACACAGTTCAACCTCGGTCCGAACATCACGCTCGTGCGCGGCAAACACACGGTGAAACTCGGTTTCCAACTTGAAATCGGGCGTGACAACTACGCTCAGACCAACGTTGCCAGCGGCGCCTTCGCATTCTGCGGCGCGGGCCTCCCTTGCTTCACTGGCAATGGATTTGGCGATTTCCTGCTGGGCTATGCGGACAACCCAAGCAGTGTCGAGAACCACTTCTTCGGCCAGGCTGTTGTCCCTGCGCTGGTGGCAGGACAGCAAATCTACCGCGGATTCTACGTCGACGACACCTTCCGGATTACCAACAAACTGACCCTTAACCTCGGTCTCAGGTACGAATTGCAGGGACCATGGTCGGAGCGCTTCAACCGGCAGTCCCAGTTCGATCCCAATGCTCAGAGCTGGCTGGCCAACCCGGCCATCACTGCGGGTTTGCCGAATGTTCCTGGTCTACCAGGGCTGAAGGGAGACGTTGCCCTGGTCAGCACGGGCCAACGCACAAACATCCCGCTTCCGAAAGACAATGTTGCTCCCCGCCTAGGTTTCGCCTATAGCTGGGATCAGAAAACGGTTATTCGTGGCGGCTACGGAATCTTCTGGATTCCCAACTACGTCTCGTTCGGGCTGAATCCGAATAACGATTTCGTGAATGACGCGACGACCTCCTACACCGGAACGATTGACGGCACGCACCCGGTAAACACGATCAACACTCCGTTTCTCCCAGTGGTCGTGCCCCCAGTTGGCCGGACCCTCGGCGCTCTGGGAACCTCGCAGTACGCCACCCAGGTGGTGCAAAACTTCACCATCGCCGATCGCAACGATCACCCGGCTGGCTACGTGCAGCAGTGGAACCTCAACATCCAGCGAAATCTCCCGTGGAATTTCTTTGTTTCCGCTGCGTATGTGGGATCCAAAGGCACGCACCTGGCGTTATATGACTCTCAAATCGACCAGATCGGAGATAACTACCTGGCATCGGCTGCGACGCAATGTGCGGCGCAGGTTGCCGCCACGGGAAAGCGTTGCGACGCAACGGGGGTAACGCTGCTGCAGTCGGTTCCCAATCCATTTTACGATCCGACCACGCAAACCGCTTTTGCCTTGTCCGGGCCAACCACCACTGTTGGGCAGCTGGCGCGCCCCTTTCCGCAATTCACAGGCTTGAAACTTGCAGGCCAGGGCAACTACGACAGCACCTATCACTCCTTGCAACTCACGGTCGAACGCCGCTTCGCGAGCGCCGGTTCGCTGCTGGTTGCCTACACAAACTCGAAGCTCATCACGAATGCGGACACACTGACCAACTGGCTCGAAGCCGCCACTGGCAGCATCCAGGACTTCAATAACCTGCGCGGCGAGCGTTCGCTGTCCTCGCAGGACGTGCCGCAGCGCCTCGTCATCAGCTACGTTCTCGACCTCCCCTTCGGCCACGGCAAGAAGTATTTGTCCGGCTTCAACGGGCCGATGGACAAGGTCGTCAGCGGCTGGGGCATCGACGGCGTAACCACATTCCAGAAGGGCTTCCCGCTGGTGTTCACCAACGGCAACGCCAATTACACGACCTCGTTTGGCGGTGGTTCGCGGCCGAACAGGGTTCCCGGCTGCAACACGTCCAGGCCATCCGGCGTCCCACAATTAACCGAGTGGTTCAACACAGCTTGTTTCGTTTCACCGGCAGACTTCACATTCGGCGACGAATCGCGCACCGATCCCAGGCTGCGTGGTGCTGGCGTGAACAACTTTGATTTCGCACTGTTCAAGCGCACCCAGTTTGGCCCCGACAACAAGTTGGGACTGGAGTTCCGGAGCGAGTTCTTCAACCTCTTCAACCGGACGCAATTTGCTCCGCCGAACACCAGCGTCGGCTCTTCAACCTTCGGGCAGGTAACCAGCATTTACCCTGGCACCAACCCGCGGCTCATCCAGTTCGGATTGAAGTTCCTGTTCTAATTATCACCCAGGGAGCGCCCGGGATGGATGCTGAGGAGGCGTCCATACCGGGCGCATCTATTTGTATCTGATGGCTGTCGATTGTTCCCTCCCACCGACACAAGACTTTCACCACCCCGCTTCGTGTTAGCCTATTTGCGCATCCTAAAAGACGATATCCACTGCTGTGCTGCGGTATTGCAGGCCAAGGAGACACGCGAAGAGATGCCTTGCCGACTTACGCGTCGTGATTTTCTGAACTACGCGGCGATGGCCGCTGCTGCGCCTATCTTTGAAGTGAAACCGCTGCGCGGCATCGATTTCCTGTTGCAGAATTCCCCGACTCCCCGGAAATTCCTACTTGAAACCATGCCGGGCGGCATGGCTTTGTTCGATTACAACAACGATGGCCTTCTCGATATCTTCCTCGTCAACGGAGGAAGGATTACGGAAGGCCTGCACGTTCCGGAAAATTTCGAGCGGAGCAATCCCCGCTATTGGAATCGCCTGTACCGACAGAACCGCGACGGGAGCTTTCTGGACGTTACCGAGGCGGCGGGACTGGCCAATGCGGGGAATGGGAATTACGGCATGGGAGTGGCGGTGGGCGACTACGACAACGACGGGCACGCCGATTTATATGTGACCAGTTACGGCAAGAATATCCTGTATCACAACAACGGAGATGGAACGTTTAGGAATGTAACTGCCAAGGCCGGGGTGTCGGGCGGAGGCTGGTCTGTCTCCGCGGGCTTCTTCGATTACGATAATGATGGCAGGCTCGACCTGTTCGTGACCCGCTACATGGACTGGGATACCGATCACAACAAGATTTGCGGCGGCGACTGGCATACCTACTGCCCGCCGAACGCATTCCCGGCGACGACTTGCCTGCTCTATCATAATCGCGGCGATGGAACTTTCGAGGATGTGACCGAGCGTTCGGGCCTGGCTGCCAAGAAAGGGCGCGCACTGGGCGTGGCGTTCGCGGACTACGACGGCGACGGCTTTACGGACATATTTGTTGCGAACGACGGCATGCAGCAGTACCTCTTCCACAACAACGGCGACGGGACATTTACGGAGTGCGCGCTGGAGTCTGGCGTGGCGTTTACGGCCGACGGCAAGGGAATGTCGGGCATGGGCGCCGTTTTTCAGGATTACGATAACGATGGACGCCCGGATGTGCTGGTGACGGTGTTGCCGCGCGAAATCTACAGCCTGTATCACAACGAGGGTGGCGGCATTTTCAACTATGCCAGTCTCGAGGCCGGGCTCGGCGCCCTGACGTCGTTGAGCGCGGGATGGGGCGTGGGCCTGGAAGATTTCGACAATGACGGCTGGAAGGATTTGTTCGTTGCGCAAAGCCACGTGCTGGACAATGTGCAGGACATTGATGCCTCGCTGCGCTATAAGGAGCTGCCGTTGCTCGCGCTGAATCACAAGGGACACTTCGAACGCGCAGATTCCGGCGTCACCAAACCACTTGCAGCCCGCGGCGTAGCCTTCGGCGATATCAACAACGACGGGTGCATGGACGCTCTGATTTCATGCCTCGGCGGGCCGCCGGTCCTACTGCTCAACCGTGGCGGCGGAAATAATCACTGGCTCTCCATCGCGCTGCAGGGAACTCGTAGCAATCGGGACGGCTACGGCGCGCGAGTGAGCGTGAACGGGCAAACACGCGTTGCGACTTCTGCCGGAAGTTACCTTTGCGCCAACGACAAGCGTCTTCACTTCGGGCTGGGATCCTCAGAGAACGCAACGATTGAAATTCTCTGGCCTTCCGGCGCCAAGCAAATCCTCAATGACGTTCGCGCCGACCAGTTCCTGCAGGTCCGCGAACCGGAGCGTTCATGATTCATCTCTTCTTGTTTGCGTGGCTTGCGGGCCAAGCCGGAACATCCGATGCGATGCAACATCTGCAGGCGGGCCTCGAAGCTCGCAAGCAACATCAAATCGATGCCGAGATTACGGAGTTTCAGAAAGCCACGGAGAGCGACCCTAACTTGGCGGATGGGTTTGTGAATCTGGGCGCCGCCTACATGGAAAAGCACGACTACGGTGCGGCGATCACTCCTCTAAAACGCGCCCTTGAGCTCAGCCCGGACCTTCCTCTCGCTCACCAACTCATTGGTTATGCGCTTCTGTCAGAGGGGTACTCGGCGGAGGCGATTCCTCATTTGCAACGTGTCGGCGCGCTGGACGCGCTGGGCATCGCGCAGATTGAATCCAACCAGCTGACGGAAGCGGTCTCCAGCTTCACTGCGGCTCTCGCGCAGCGCCCGGGCGATCCGGACCTGTTGTACTATCTCGGCCACGCGAGCGGGCTGCTTTCCAAGGACGCGATTGACAACTTGCTGGCGACTCATCCGGATTCTGCGCGGGCGCACCAGGCGCTCGCTGAAAACTACTTCGTCCTCCGCCAAATGCCGCAAGCGGAAATGGAATTCCTTGAGGCACTGCGCTTGCGGCCGGATTTACCGGGACTTCATTTGGAACTCGGCCAGGTCTATGCAAACTCCGCGCAATGGCCAAAGGCAGAGGTCGAATTTCGGGCGGAGCGCAAATTGCGCCCGGGGAACGCCGAAGCCGCCTACCGCCTGGGCGCGGCGTTGCTCCAGCAAGGGAAGGCCCACGACGCGCTGCCTGAGCTGGAGAGATCGAATGAACTGAAGCCCGAAATGCCGGAAACCCTGTACTCACTCGGCAAAGCCGCCTCGTTGGATGGGGACAGCACCACAGCGGAGGGGGCGTGGCAGAAGGTAATTGAAGTTGAAAAAAATACCTCGCTCGCCGCGCAAGCGCATTTCGGACTTGCTGGCTTATATCGCAAGCAAGGGAAAACCGCCCAGGCGCAACATGAGATGCAAGAGTTCCAGAAACTTCAGGGCACGATCGGCCCGCCCCGTTCAGAAAAGTAGGCTCTCCACTTGGCCCATCCGCTGGCTTCCACGCAAATTGCGGAAGCCTCGCCGCATTGTTTTCGCCTGAGTCACTGAAACAGAAATCCAGGAAGACCGCTGGAAGCAAGCAAAGTTCGAGCGGCTAGCTAGGAGCCAGCCGCTCGATGATTTGCGCGGGATTTACACCGAAGTTAGAACCGGTAGATCACACCAGCCGATGGCTGGGCAGTGTTTGTTGTCAGGCCAGAGCGTAGTGCATTCACACCGAAGTCCGGGCGCCCGTAAACGAGCCCGCGGTATTGCAAGCGGAATGAAAAGTGCCTGGTGAAATCGTAATCAACGCCGCCGCCATAGACGAACGTGGCTTTCGCCTGGTTTCCCGCACCAGGCACGGTCGCTCCCGCGCTCTGTGTCGGGGCAAATACGAGTGCGCCGGTGCCCGCCAGAACGTAGGGGTTGAATCGCGCCGTCCTCCAGGGAAGGTTCACAACCCCGGCAACAGTGGTCTGGTGGACATTCGATTGCACGTTCAAGGAACCGCTGGAAGAAATATTCTGTTGGGTATCGCGATTCCAGCCGTAGCTGACATCGGCGGCAAACCAACGATTAAAATGATGGCGATAACTGACAAGGATTCCCCCGGAATTCGTGCTGTGCTGATTCAATACGTTGCTGCTCGAGTCTTTGGTGAACAATCCCGTGCCCTGGACCCCGATTTCCTGGGTGCTGCGTTCGTCGGCCCGCGCGCCTGAGATGAACATGAAAAACACTCCAAACACAACTGTAGCGATTGATCTGAACTTCATTCTTGCTTTCTCCCTTGGTTGGTTTTGAATCCATGCGACGAACTTTATGAAACCATCGCATGGACTTCCTGAACCGCTGAAGCGCCGCCTTTTTGTTTGCGTCGCGCCTTTTTTTGAGCGGCGTTGAGTCCTGGGCGAACCCGCCGCGCAAATCCCACAATAGAATCCCTGCAATCAGCGTCCCATGCGATTTAAAGCGGCTTTTGATACACAGAGCGTGCCCAATCGCGATCGAGCTGTCTATTCGCTGCTCGCAGTATTTGTTTGATTCGGACTTTGCTGATTCTGCTCACCCCTGAATCTGAAGCAGGAATCTTTTTGACGCATCCTCAGGCTTAGATGACGGGTGATGAAAGGAAGTTACCTGCGAGCTGAAAGTTTCTTTCAGAAAATATACACACCAACAGTTCAATCATTATTATTCCGTCGAAAGTGTCAATTGTTTCGCCCATCCGGCCGGAAATAAGTTAAAAAGTAATATTTTATTTTTGAAATGGAATACCGGAAGGAAATTACCTGCCACTACAAATTTAAGAAGTACAATCCACAAAATGGAAGAAAGGCTTTTCCACAAAAGAACAAATCTAAAGGACCATGCTGCGCGCTTGGGCATTACTTCTGGATTTCTCGTGCTGTATTCTTCGCGCGGCCAATTTCGCGCGACGACTTTGCGCCGGCGCATTGTGCGCCGATAAGAACCGAGCTAGAGTAAGGGCATTTGGAAAAGCCAATTGTTTATTGCCGGGAACCCATACCCAGGCGCGAAAGAAATGCTGATCAATGGCTGATCGAGGCATAACGAAATGGATGGCGCGGCCCGATGTATCACGCGCCTTGCCTTACGGACTGGCGATCGCTTCGGTCACGAGCGCACTGTTGCTGGAGCTGATCTTCATACACTTTCACCTGCCCCGCGCGTTCGCCGCGTTCGCCTTGTCGGCCATCGCGATCACTTTCTGGTACGGTGGCACAAAACCGGGCATCGTCGCGGTCCTGCTGGCGATCATGATCCGCAGCTATCTATTCGAAATTGGGATCTCCGCCGTTTCGCGAGTTCTTTACGACCTGGTATTCGTGATTTTTGCCGTGCTGATGAGCTGGCTGAAGCGAAGACGCAGCGAACTCGAAGAAAAAGTCGCGGAGCGAACCGCGGAACTGACGCAGATGAACGAAGAGCTGAAAAACGAAATTGCCGAACGCAAAAAGGCTGACGAAAAGCTTCGACGGAGCGAAGCCTACCTCCTGGAAGGCCAAAGACTGGTGCACATGTTCAGCTGGGCCCATGATGCGGCGACGGGCAAGGTGACCAGCTCGCCGGAAGTGCGCCGGATTTTCGGGGCTGCGCCCGAGGAAGATGTATCAACTTACGAATTCTTTCTCGACAGGATTCATCCGGAGGACCGGCCCGGCGCCGAACGCGACTTCGCCGAGGCGGGACATTCGAAAATTAGCTACGAGTCCGACTACCGGATCATCCTTCCCGATGGTTCGATTAAGAACATCCACACGATCGGGCATCCTGTTTTCAACGATTCGGGCGTTATCGTGGAATTTGTCGGAACCGCGATGGATGTGACCGAACAACGCCGCGCGAGAGCCGAGTTAGAGACGGCTTTCGAAGAGATCAAGAAACTAAAAGACCAACTCCACGACGAGAACCTGGCGCTGCGCGAGCAGATCGATCAAGCATTCATGTTCGAAGAGATTGTTGGGTCATCCCCCGCGCTCCAATCCGTGCTCTCCAAAATCCTGAAGGTTGCTCCCACGGACTCGACTGTGCTGATTACAGGGGAAACCGGAACCGGCAAGGAACTGATTGCCCGCGCCATTCATAAGCGTTCGCAGCGCTCCGGCAGGGCGTTTATCGCAGTGAATTGCGCTTCCATTCCTGCTTCGCTGATCGCCTCGGAGTTGTTTGGCCATGAGAAGGGAGCGTTCACAGGCGCGCTGCAACGGCACCAGGGCCGATTTGAGCTCGCGCATTCAGGCACCATTTTCCTCGATGAAGTCGGTGAACTCCCCGCGGAGACCCAGATCGCGCTTTTGCGCGTCCTTCAGGAGCATCAATTCGAACGAGTGGGGGGCACTCGAGTTCTTCCAACCGACGTTCGAGTAATCGCCGCCACCAACCGCGACTTGCGGGCGGCTGTCGCTTCTGGCACCTTCCGTGCCGACCTGTTTTACCGGCTGAATGTGTTTCCGGTCGAAGTTCCTCCGCTTCGACAGCGGAAGGAAGACATTCCCATGCTGGTGGAATATTTTGTAAAGCGGTACGCGGAAAAAGCGGGCAAGCAGATTTACAAGATCGACAAAAATACGATGGAGCTTTGCCAGACATATCCATGGCCCGGCAACATCCGCGAGTTGCAAAATATTATCGAGAGGTCGGTGATCCTTTGCAGCAGCGATACTCTTTGGATTGACGACGCATGGCTTACGTCGGAGGAAGAAGTCTCCCGGCCGGAGTTGGCCGCACCGCTTACGGAAACCCTCCAGAACCAAGAAAAGGAAATCATCGAAGCCGCCCTTTCAGCCTCCGGGGGAAGAGTCGCTGGGCCAAATGGGGCTGCGGTCAAACTTGGAATTCCCCGCTCGACCCTGGATTCAAAGATCAAGCAGCTGAAGATCCGTAAGTACAAGTACGCCCCTGAGCCGTAATAGTATGTCGCCCGACTGACGAAAATTCGGCACTTCCCGAATTTTCGTGACCAATTCTCGCCGTTACTCATTTATTTTCAACTAATTACGTATGGCCAAACCATTGCAATACTTGTGTGCCAGCGGGCCTGATTCAAAGGAAGGGACGGGCCGCTGAGGCCGAACAAGGGGCTTAACAACGTATCCCATGACCCTAAAGATTGAGAGATCGGTGCAACAAGGATCCACGGTTTTCGCGCTTAGCGGTCGGCTTGAGGCCGAGCATATCGAGGATTTGAGGAGGCTCTTCGAACTTCAGAATGGCTCGCCGGCCGTTGTATTGGATCTGCGGGAACTTCGACTGGCCGACCGCGCGACGGTCAAGTTTCTGGCAGGCTGCGAAGCAGGCGGAGTGCGGCTGAAAAATTGTCCGGCATATATCCGGGAGTGGATGAGAAAAGAGAAGGATTGAGGTAAGAACCGCGTTGATGTAAGGGCGGGCACGAGGAGAAAGCGATGAACATTGAATTGACGGGTGCATCGAGAGCTGAAGAGATAAATGCAATCGCGGGGGGCAGCCTTGCGGGATGGAGCGAGGGTAAATTGATAGCCGCCGCGAAAAGCGGTCATGGTGTCGCGTTCGGCGTGCTTTGTGAACGTCATGCAGAGATGATTCTCCGGGTGACGTTCCGGATCACCCGCAATCGCGAGGACGCGGAAGACGCGGTGCAGGATTCCTTCATGAGCGCCTTCGTTCACCTCGCCAATTTCGATGGCCGCTCCCGTTTTGCGACCTGGCTGACGCGCATCGCCATCAACTCGGCGTTGGGACAACTCCGCAAGAAACGCGGCATACGGGAAATTCCGATGGATGAACCCAGTCCGGCGCCGGATTCCCGGCCACACCTTGAGATTCCGGATCGCGCGCCTAACCCGGAAGAGAATTATGGTCTGCGTGAGCGGAAAGAGATAGTCGGCGCGGCGATTGGGCACTTGCGGCCGCGAAACCGAAAAGTGGTGGAAGTTCATCAATTGAGGGGGTTCTCCGTGAAGGAAACCGCGCAGATCCTGGGAATCTCCATGGCGGCGGCGAAAGCGCGGATGTTTCACGCAAGGGCTGCGCTGCGGCGAATGCCAATGCTAAGAAGTGTGCGTGAGTCGAATTGGTCAAGTGCAGGCTGACAAATAGTTTTATCGGACGCACTTTTGCGGCCGGAATAGATCGAGGAACTGATTTATGTGGATCGTTAGACTGGCACTAAAGCAACCGCACACCATCGTGGTGATGGCTATCCTGATCTTGATTCTCGGGTCGCTGGCTATCGTTCGCACTCCCACGGATATTTTCCCGAACATTAATATCCCCGTCGTCAGCATCATCTGGACATTTAACGGACTTGCGCCTCAGGACATGGCCGACAGGATCATCTCGATCACCGAGCGAAACCTGACGACAGTCGTGGATGACATCAGCCACATTGAGTCGCAATCTCTGAACGGCATCGCGGTGGTTAAAGTGTTCCTGCAACCAAGCGCGAGTATCGACAAAGCCCTCGCGCAAATCACGGCAAGTTCGCAAACCCAGTTGAAGCAGTTGCCCCAGGGAACGACACCGCCCCTGATCATCACCTACAGCGCGTCGACCGTGCCGATCCTGCAGCTCGGACTCTCCGGAAAAGGGCTTTCCGAACAGCAACTCAACGACTACGGGTTGAACTTCATCCGCACAAGATTGGTTACAGTCCCCGGGGCGGCCGTCCCTTACCCATACGGGGGAAAGCAGCGGCAAGTCCAAGTAGACCTGAACACCACGGCTCTTCAGGCAAAAGGGCTTTCCCCGTTGGATGTCGTCAGCGCCATTTCAGCGCAAAACCTCATCCTCCCCACCGGCACGTCAAAAATCGGCTCCAAGGAGTATGACGTAGATATCACTAACGGGGCTCCGCAAACCATCGCCGAGCTGAACCGAATCCCGATCAAAACGATCGGAACCACGACCATCTACGTGAGTGACGTCGCCTATGTTCGCGACGGCTTTCCGCCACAGACCAATATTGTTCGCGTGGATGGACAGCGCTCGACGCTTGTAACGGTCCAAAAATCCGGCTCGTACTCCACTCTCGACATCATCACGGGGATCAAGCAACTGCTTCCCCAGATTAAACAGACTCTACCTCCTGAATTGAATGTGAGCTTGCTGGGAGATCAGTCCATCTTTGTTCGCGGTGCGATTACGGGTGTTGTGAAAGAGGCGGCGATCGCCGCTTGTCTCACGGGCCTGATGATCCTGATTTTCCTGGGAAGCTGGCGAAGCACGGTGATCGTCGCTGTCTCCATACCTCTGGCCATTTTCTGTTCAATCGTCATTTTCAGTGCGCTGGGAGAAACCATCAACATCATGACTCTCGGTGGCCTGGCGCTGGCGGTGGGAATCCTGGTGGATGACGCAACCGTCGAGATCGAGAACATGAACCGCAACATTGATATGGGGAAAGAAATCGAGCACGCCATCCTGGATGGAGCCGAGGAAATCGCGACCCCAGCTTTCGTTGCGACGCTGTCCATTTGCATCGTTTTCGTCCCTATGTTTCTCCTCACCGGTGTGGCGCGTTACCTGTTTGTGCCACTGGCGGAAGCGGTGGTGTTTGCGATGCTGGCATCTTACTTTTTGTCGCGGACGCTGGTTCCCACGATGTCCAAATATCTTCTCCAGGGGCACGAGCACGACGTGGAACACCATTCGCTCTCGAGCCGCAATCCGTTTGTTCGCTTGCAAGTCCGGTTTGAGCATGGATTTGAAAGTGTGCGCAACGCGTATCACGGATTGCTGGAGCGCTGCCTCGATCATCGGAAAGCGTTCGTTACTGCCTTCTTTGTTGCGTGCGTTACCTCGCTCGCAGTTGTCGCGCCGTGGCTGGGACAAGACTTCTTCCCCAGCGTCGACAGCGGAACGTTTAAGCTCCACATGCGCGCCCCCACGGGAATGCGGATCGAAGAGACGGCGCGCCTCTGCGACCTCGTCGAACGGTCCATCCGGCAGCAACTTCCCATAGGCGCGGTAGCGAGCGTCATTGACAATATCGGCTTGCCCTACAGCGGACTGAACCTTTCCTACAGCAGTTCCGCCCCTGTGGGAACCTCGGACGCCGACATCCTGGTTACCCTGAACGAACACGGGCACGTCACGGGCAAGTATGTCCACGACCTTCGGCTCGGCTTGGCGAAACAGTTTCCGGGAGTTACCTTTGCGTTTCTGCCGTCCGACATCGTGAGCCAAATTCTCAATTTTGGGCTTCCGGCTCCGATCGACATTCAGATCGTTGGCAACAATCTTGCGGCAAACCGTAAATACGCGAACGCATTGCTCGAACAAGTGCGCCGTGTCCCCGGAATCGCGGATCCCCGCATCCAGCAGCCTTCGGATCAGCCGTACATGCATCTTTTCGTGGATCGCACCAAATCGCAGGAGATTGGTTACACGGCTCACGACGTCGCACAAAATCTGTTGGTCTCGTTAAGTGGCAGCTTCCAAACTTCGCCGACGTTTTGGGTCGATCCACGAAATAAGGTGAGCTATCAGATAGCGACGCAGACGCCGCAGTATCGCGTGGACACTTTGCAGGATCTCGAGAATGTGCCTGTCACCGGGACGACGCCCGATTTTCCGCCGACCATCCTCGCAAACGTGGCTTCCGTACAGCGTGGGACGGGTGAAGCTGTCATCTCCCATTACAACATTATGCCGGTCCTCGATATCTTTGGCTCCATTCAGGGGCGCGACCTTGGCGGGGTTTCTCGCGACATCAACCGCATTCTTGAAAAAACCAAAAGCCAGGTCCCGCGTGGGTCACAAGTCGTGATGCGCGGACAGGTGCAAACCATGAACGCATCATTCACGGGGCTCCTCGCGGGATTGATGTTTTCCATTGTTCTCGTCTACCTGTTGATCGTGGTGAATTTCCAGAGCTGGCTCGATCCGTTCATCATTATCACCGCACTTCCCGCGGCGCTGACCGGGATTGTGTGGTTTCTCTTCGCCACCCACACGACGCTCAGCGTGCCGGCGCTCACCGGCACCATCATGTGCATGGGCGTGGCAACATCCAACAGCATCCTGGTGGTTCAATTCGCCAGGGAGAAAATGGCGGAAGGCAAAGACCCGCTTGCCGCTGCGCTGGATGCGGGTTTCACGCGCTTTCGCCCGGTGTTGATGACCGCGATGGCCATGATTATCGGAATGGTGCCAATGGCTTTGGGGCTCGGCGACGGCGGCGAGCAAAATGCGCCGCTCGGGCGCGCCGTCATCGGCGGCCTGCTGTTCGCGACTGTCTCGACTTTGTTTTTTGTTCCCACGGTCTTCAGCATTCTGCACGGTATGCGTCGCCGCACAGCGGAAAACGCGATTCCGTCGCAAGGCGCTTGATCAGACGAAAGAGGTTACGAATATGGAATCACAATCCAAAATATCTTCTTCACCACAGCAAAGCGCTGGCGCGAAGCAGGGCCTGCCATGGTATGGCCGGATTTCCGGGATCGTCGTCGCGCTCATTTTTGGCGGGGTGCTGGCCTACGGCATATTTGGCAGAGTGCGGGCCAGCGCGACGCTGCGCACGGAGACCGACACCCTGGCTATGCCGGTCGTCACCGTTGTCACGCCCCAACGCTCGGCGCCGACTCAGGAAATCACGCTACCCGGCAACGTGCAGCCTTTCATTACCTCGCCGATCTTTTCCCGTACCAACGGTTACTTGAAAGCCTGGCATTTCGATATCGGCGCGCATGTGAAAAAGGGCCAGCTGCTGGCCGAAATCGAGACCCCGGAAATTGACCAGCAACTCCAGCAATCCCGAAGCAATCTCGCCACCGCGGAAGCCAATCTCAGGCTCGCGGAAATCACCAAGAATCGGTATCAGGATCTGCTGAAAACCAATGCGGTTTCACAGCAAGATGTAGACAACACTGTCGGCACTTTCAACGCCAACAAGGCGATCGTCGAGGCCAATCAGGCGAACGTTAAGCAGCTTGAGACGCTGCAATCGTTCGAAAAGATTTATGCCCCGTTCGACGGCATCATCACGGCGCGCAACACCGACATCGGCGACTTGATCAACTCCGGAAGCAATGGAAATGCCAAGACAGACCTCTTTCATATTTCGCAACCCGGCGTTTTGCGCGTGTATGTCAACATTCCCGAAGAGTATTCACAGCTAACCAAACCGGGCCTTACCGCAACCCTCACCCTGGCGGAATTCCCCGGAAAAACCTTTTCGGGAAAACTCGTCCGGACGGCTGATTCCATCAACAACGCCACTCGCACGCTTTTGAGCGAAGTAGACGTCAACAATCCCACGGGCCAGTTGCTTTCGGGATCATTTGCGGAAGTCCTTTTCAAGGTTCCAACGGAGATTTCCACGTTCATTATTCCGGTGGATACTTTACTGTTCCGCGCGGAAGGATTGCGCGTGGCGGTGGTAAAGGACGGGAAGGCTGCGCTTGTTCCAGTGACACCGGGCCACGATTTTGGGGAAACGATGGAGATCGTTTCCGGGCTGAAAGGCACTGAGTCCATCATCGTGAGCCCGCCCGATTCGATCGTCCCCGGCGAACAAGTAGAGATCGCGCAGCAAACAGCTGCGGTGGTGAAGCCGTGAGTCGGACTAATCCTCCAAGAGTCTTCTTCCGCACATCCACACTCGCTCTGCCGTGGCTGCACCTTGTGGGAATGCTCGCCCTTGCCGGGTGCGCGGTTGGCCCAAAATACGTTCGGCCGGTCGCCGAAGTTCCGGCCGAGTACAAAGAAGCGGCTGATTGGAAAACCGCGCAGCCCAATGACCAGAACCTTGGGGGAGCGTGGTGGGAAATTTTTCGGGACCCTCAACTAAACGATCTCGAACAACAGGTCAACGTCTCCAACCAGAACTTGAAAGCCGCGGAGGCCGTTTACGCTCAGTCTCGCGCGCTTTTGCGCTACGACCGCGCCGCCTACTACCCCACAATCAGCGCGGGCGCATCGGCAACGCGAGACCGAATTTCGAACAATCGCCCTCCGAGCCTGGTCACAGACGGTCTCACCTATAGTGATTTTCAGATACCGCTGGAATTGTCCTACGAACTGGACGTTTGGGGGCGCGTGCGAAAGACCGTGGAAGCCCAACGCGGCCAGGCGCAGGCGAGCGCGGCGGACCTTGCAACCGTCAACTTGAGCCTGCACGCGCAACTCGCCATGTTTTACTTCCAGGCGCGCAGCCTGGATGCGCAGGAGCAACTCCTGAATTCGACGGTGGAGCAATATCAGCAGGCGCTCGATTTGACCGAAAGCCGGTTCAAAGGCGGCATCGCTTCGGAGGTGGAAGTTCAACAAGCGAGCACCCAGCTCGAGACCACGCGCGCACAAGCCATCGACGTCGGCGTGCTCCGCAGCCAGTATGAACATGCGATTGCGACTCTCATTGGGAAGCCACCCGCGTCATTCAGCCTGCCACCACTCCCCCTCACTTCCCCGCCGCCGGCAATACCGGCGCAGCTGCCTTCCGATCTTCTTGAGCGGCGGCCGGACATCGCCGCGGCGGAGAGGCGCATGGCTTCAGCCAACGCGCAGATTGGCGTCGCCAAGGCGGCGTATTACCCGGTCATCGGATTGAATGCCTTGGGCGGTTTCGAAAGCGGTGTTATATCCACGTTGCTCTCTGGCCCCAGCGTCCTCTGGTCGGCTGGAGGCTCCGCGGTCGCTCCCATCTTTGACGGGGGAAGGCGGCGCGCCAATCTCGATCAGGCCGTCGCAGGCTACGACGAAACAGTTGCCAACTACCGCCAGACGGTGCTGACCGGCTTCCAGCAAGTGGAAGACAATCTGGCGTCATTGCGAATCCTGGAAAAAGAAGCGGACACCCAACAGCGCGCGGTCGTTGCGTCGCAAAAATCCCTGGATTTATCGCTCACCCGGTATCGAGGCGGAATCACCAGTTATCTCGAAGTGACCACCGCGCAGAGTGCGGCGCTGGTTGACGAAGTGACAGCGGTGAATATCCTTGGGCGCCGGTTGACCAGCGCCGTGCAGCTGATTCAGGCACTCGGTGGAGGCTGGGACCGCTCCGCCCTGCCGGAACATCCAGAATGCTGCGGAAGGCTCGGCAGCAACTCCAAGTAATATATCGGTGCCGCGCCCGCTATCTTGCGCCCACGGGCTCGCCGGTCCGCGCAACGCTGGCTTTGCCCATCGACCCGTCCAACAGGTGCAGAGCTTCTTCAACAATGTCCAGCCCCTGCCGAAGTTCCTCTTCGTTGATGATCAACGGCGGGCAAACCCAAAGCATGTTGAACCGGATGAATGCGTATAAATGCCTGGATTTTAAATGCGCGGCAAGCTTGCTCATTTCCGGGCTGCTTCCGTTGAACGGAGCCAGTGGCTCGCGCGTTGACTTGTCCTTTACAAGTTCCAGAACGCTGAACAGTCCTTTGTAGCGAACGTCGCCCACGCAGGCATACTTTTGCTTCATCGCTTCCAGGCGCGAGGCGAGATACCGGCCCTGTTTCTCAACATTTTCAAAAATCTTTTCCTCTTCATAGATGTGCAGATTGGCCACTGCCGCCGCGCAGCACACCGGGTGGCCGCTGTAGGTCAGTCCGCCCCACAGCATGTTGGTCTCGAAATAATTCGCAACCTTGTCGGAGACGATCACGGCGCCGAGCGGCATATACCCGCTCGTCAGGCCCTTCGCGCAGGTAACGATGTCCGGCTTGATGCCGAAATGCTGCGTTGCCAGCCATTTTCCAGTGCGCCCAAATCCGGCCATCACTTCATCGTCAATCAGCAGAATGCCGTATTTATCGCAGAGCGCGCGGAGCTTCGGATAATAATCGTCCGGCGGCACCAGCAAGCCGTTCGATCCTGTGATGCCCTCCACCATAATCGCGGCGATACTGTGCGACCCTTCCATCTGAATCACTTCTTCGATGTGACTGACACACTCGCGATGGCAGGTTTCTACTTTCTGGCCAAACGGGCAGCGATAGCAATATGGATCGAACACGCGAACAATGCCGGGAATGCCCGGCTCGACGGCCCAGCGCCGCGGGTCACCGGATGCGGTCATTGAACCCATCGTGGCGCCATGATAGCTGCGGTAGCGGGTAATGATTTTGTCCCGGCCGGTAACGAGTCGCGCCATTTTGATGGCGTTTTCGTTCGCCTCTGAGCCGCCGAGAGTGAAGAATGCTTTCGCCAAACCGGTTACTTCGGCAAGTTTCTTGCCCAGCGATCCGCGCGGTTCCGTGGCAAAGCTCGGGCCCGCGAAGCAAAGCTCATCCACCTGCTTCTTGATCGCCTCCAGCATCTTGGGGTGCTGGTGTCCTACGTTGAGATTGATGAGTTGCGAGCTGAAATCCAGCCAGCGCTGGTCATCTCCATCCCAGAACCAGACGCCCTGGCCGCGTTTCATGTGTATCGGATTCGACGCACCCTGCACCGACCACGAGAACATCGTGTAGTCGCGATTTTCCTGCACTACTTTCAGCGATTTGGCATCCATACTCGATTTTCCTTCCCAGCCCAGTCAGTTGGCTCGCAAAATCCAGTCCGCTGTCTTGGTGGCCAGCCGGTCCAGCGCGGCCACGGACATTTCCAGGTGCTCTTCCCGGGTGTCCTCAATCTTGTTATGGCTGATGCCGCGCAAAGATTGCACAAACATCATAACCGTTGGAATGCCTGCGCGCGAGACCTCCGCCGCGTCGTGCAAAGGGCCAGAGGGAAGCCGGTGAGAGCCGCCGGAAATCTCACGGACGGACTGCTCACAAAGCTCGACCAGTTGAGGATGAAAGGGGATCGGCTCGATATTCCAGATTCGCGACCATTCCACCGTGCAACTTTCCTCGCTCGCAAATCGCTTGCTGGCCTCTTGCGCTTCCCGATACATCTGCGCGAGCACTTTGGCGTCCAGATCACGCTGGTCAAGAGTTGCTTCGCAGCGCCCAACAACCGCGGTGACAATTCCTGGATACGTTTTCAGGCTTCCCATCGTGCAGACCGCGTCCGAATGTTTGCCTGCAATATTCCGGATTTCCAGGGCCAGCTTCGCGGCAGCAGCCAGGGCATCTTTTCGTTGTTTCATCGGTGTGGCGCCAGAATGCGCTTCTTGCCCATGAAACGTAATTGCGTGACGCTCGACTCCTTTGGTGCCCAGAACCACGCCCAACGGCAGGCCCATTTTTTCGAGGACTGGCCCCTGCTCAATGTGTAATTCAATGTATGCCGCGGCTTTGGCGCGCTCTTTTCCGGCCTCGGAAAAATGATCCATGTGGACGCCACAACGCCGCAAAGCGTCTTCCATCGTGACGCCATCCTTGTCCGTTCGCACCCGGTCGGCGGCAATACTATGCGTTCCGGCAAAAGCGGATGAACCCAACAAGCTGCGTCCGAACCGCGCGCCTTCTTCGTCCGCCCAGTCCACCAGCCGAATCGTGACTGGCGGCTTGCCTTTAAACTCCCCTATGAATCGTCGCAACACTTCGAGCCCGGCAAGCACATTCAGGCTGCCATCAAGCCAGCCGCCGTTCGGCACCGAATCCAGATGTCCGCCGATGAGCAAAGTTTTTTCGGACGCACCTCGCAGAGTCACCCAATTATTTCCTGCGGCGTCGTAGTGGTGCTCGATTGGCAGCCCCACGAGTTTTGTCGTGAACCACTTTCGCGCTTTCTGCCACACGTCGGTCCACGCCACTCGCTGCGCGCCGTTTTCATCGGCGGTGAGCTCGCGAAGCTCTTTCAGTTCGCCGACAGTTCGTTTGGGATTCAGGCTCATGATGCGCCTCGCTCAGAAGTAGCTCGGCTCCCGTTTCAGCATACGCCCGCGGCCCCGTTCGCCCACGAATTTTCCGTCTTTCACCTGGACCTTGCCCCGCACTGTTACGACGGCGGGCCGCCCCTCAATTACCATCCCTTCGAATCCGCTGTAATCGTTATTGACGTGGTGTTTTGTTGCGGAAATCACACCGTGATAATCGAGATCGTAGATCACCAGGTCCGCGTCGCTGCCGATGGCAATCGTTCCCTTGCGCGGGAACAGCCCAAATAGCTTCGCCGGCCGTGTGCTCGCGGCGTCCACGAATCGTTCGATCTCCAGCCGCCCGCGTTTCACCCCGTAGGTGTAGAGCAAATTGATGCGATCTTCGATGCCGGGAATGCCATTGGGAATATTGGTGAACGCATCCTTCCCCAGAAGCTTTTGTTCCGCGTCGAAAGGGCAATGATCCGTGCCGACGGTATCAATCAAGCCGCGATCCAGCGCGCTCCACAGTACTCCCAAGTTCTTCTTTGCTCGTAACGGCGGAGACATGACATGCTTCATGCCTTCCACGCCGGGCTTCTCGGCGCAAGTCTTGTCCAGAAGGAAATGTGGCAGAACCGACTCGATGTAAAGTTTCACGCCGCGTTCCTTCGCTCCCAATGCCGCCTTCAGCGCTGGCTCGCAGGACAAATGCACCACGTAGCCCGTGGCCCTGGTGTTCTCCAGAAAAGCCGCAAATCGCCCGGTTCCCTCCGCCTCCACGGATTCTGGCCGGCTTGGCTCGTGCCACTCCGGCCCGGTTTTCCCTTCACTCAGCAATTTCTGCTGCAATTGGGCCACAAGCTCGGCGTTTTCACAGTGGGCAGTGACAATGACACCCAGTTGCCGTGCCAACCGCAGCGTCTGGTACATCTCCGCATCGTCCACGCCAAAGAAATTCTTGTACGCAAGGAAAATCTTGAAAGAGGCGGTCCCATCGGCCACCACCTGGCGCAATTGACCCGGTGTTTCCTTCACAAATTTGGTGACCGACATGTGAAAGGCATAATCGCAAGCGCTCTTCCCTTCCGCCTTGGACTTCCAAAGTTCGTAGCCTTGCAACGCATCATCGTTGCGATTGGGGCAGCACATCTCAATATAGGTCGTGGTTCCGCCGATCAAGGCCGCGATGCTCCCCGTTTCGTGGGTATCCTTTGCGAATGTCGCCATGAACGGCAAGTAGATGTGTACGTGCGGATCAATAAAGCCGGGAAAAACCAGCTTGCCGCTGGCATCGATCGTTTCCGTGCCAGGAGGCACCTCCAGATTCCTTCCGATGCGGCTAATCGTCTCGTCCTCCACAAAAATGTCGGCGCGCTCCCGAGCCCCGACCATGACGATTTCGCCGTTCTTGATCAGCAAAGCCATCGGAGACTCCCCCACTCTCAGTGAATGTGGATGCCCATCTTTTCCCGGTACGCTTTCATTTTCTCCCAGTCTTCGGTGACCTCGGGCTGTTTCTGGGTGATTTCATCCCAGGTCACGGACGGGCGCCCCGACGGCTCCTCCACCATGCGGATGCAGCTGTCCACTGGACAAACATTGAAGCACAAGCGGCAACCGACGCAATCCTCTTCGCGAACGAGGACACTCGGACGCGTATGGACAGCCTCTTCTCTCCCATTCGAACGGACATCGTAGCTGCCCGGCGGCACGATGCTTCCATCCTTTGCCACCAGGTCAATGCACTGGTGCGCCGTATCGTTGCATGCCACATAGCAAAGGTTGCAGCGGATGCATTTCTGCTGGTCTATCCTCGCTATCGCCTTGAACGACAAGTCAAAATTCTTGAAGTCCGAGACCCGGTGAACGCTATGGCCGACTACGTCGGAAATCCTTTTGAATCCTTTTTCATCCATCCAGTTGGAGAGCCCATCACACAGGTCTTCGATGATGCGGAATCCGTAATGCATCACTGCTGTGCAAACCTGCAGGCTGCTTGCACCAAGGAGAAGAAATTCCGCGGCATCCGACCAGCAGGAGATCCCGCCCATCCCCGAAATTGGCAGCTTCGATTCCGCCACCACCGCGTCCGTCCCGAGCGCCGACAGCATGTTCAGCGCAACCGGCTTCACTGCCGGCCCGGCATATCCTCCGTGCCCACCCTTCCCTCCGATGTTGGGAACTATTTCAAACGAATCCAGATCCACTCCGATAATCGAATTAATCGTATTGATCAGCGATAACGCGTCCGCCCCCGCGGCCACCGCCGCGCGGGCGGGCATCACAATATTCGAAATGTTGGGAGTCAGCTTCACGATCACCGGAATTTTCGCCACTTGCATCACCCAGCCGGTGATCTGCTCGCAATATTCCGGCACCTGACCGACCGCGCTGCCCATCCCGCGTTCGCTCATCCCGTGCGGGCAGCCATAATTCAGTTCGATGCCATCGGCCCCGGTATCTTGAATCTTCTTGACGATGTCGTGCCAGACTTCCGGCTTCGATTCCACCATCGCCGACACGATCACCGCGCGATCCGGCCACGCCCGCTTCACTTCCGCGATTTCGCGCAGGTTCACTTCCAAAGGGCGGTCGGAAATCAGCTCCACGTTATTGATCGCCAGCATCTTTTGCCCGCCAAAATGCCAGGCGCCATAACGATTGGAAACATTCAGCACCGGCGCGCCAATTGTTTTCCATACGGCTCCGCCCCAGCCGGCTTCAAACGCGCGATGCACCTGCGCGCCCGAATTCGATGGCGGCGCCGATGCCAGCCAAAACGGATTTGGCGACCGAATCCCCGCAAAATTAGTCCGCAGATCAGCCATTCCCCACCAGCCTTTCGTGGATCGCCCGCGCCGCCAACTTGCCATCTTGAACGGCCATCACCGTGGAAGCCGCTCCGCGCGCGCGGATGCAATCACCGCCCGCATATACACCCGGCAGGCTCGTCTGAAAATCCTCATTCACATCGATGTATCCTTTTAGAGTTTTCAAATTCAGGCGGGCTGCCAGCGAGGCTTTTTCTTGTCCAATCGCTTTCACAACCTGATCGGCCGCAATCACGAAGTGCGAACCTTCCACCGGCCGCGGCGCGGGGCGACCTGACGCGTCTTTCGGCCCTAAACTCATGCGCACGCACTCAACAGCTTCCACACTTCCCTTTTCCGTAAGGATCCGCACCGGTTGCGCCAGAAATTCAAACCGCACGCCTTCTTTCTTGATGAAATCATATTCGTGCGGATAGGCCGTCATCTCGCCGGCGGTCCGGCGATACAGCATCGTAACGTCTTCGGCGCCGCATCGTTTGGCAATCGTGGCGCAGTCGATTGCTGTATTCCCTGCTCCGATAACCACCACATTCCGTCCGATTTTCAGATTGTGGCCGTTCAGCTTGCTCTGTTCGATATATTCGAGCCCGTCGATCACTTGCTCTTCGCCTGGGATTCCCAGGTTTGGCGTCGCGCCCAACCCGAGGCTCAGGAAAATCGCGTCAAACTTTGCCTGCAACTCAGCAAGCGCCAGGTCCTTGCCGATTTCCCGTTGCGTCTCAATCCGCACTCCCAGGCGCCGAATCATCTCCACTTCGGCCAGAGAAATTCCCACCGGCTCGCGCAAGCCAATAATTCCAAAGGTGGAAAGGCCCCCGGCGAGGTCGCGTTTCTCAAACAAGGTCACATCATGCCCTTTTTTCGCAAGTTCTCCGGCACAGGAAAGGCCCGCGGGGCCAGCGCCAACCACGCCAATTTTTTTACCGGTCGTCTTCGCGGTCAAAAAGATGTCCAGGCCTTTGCCGTAAACATAATCCATCGCGTAGCGCTGCAACCTCCCAATGGCAATGGGTTTATGTTCCGCACCCAACACGCATGCGCCTTCGCACAATTCCTGCACCGGGCAAACGCGGGCGCAGGTTGCTCCCAAAAGATTCGACTCCAGAATTGTTCGCGCTGAACCTTTCAAATTCCCCGTGCTGATTTTCTTGATGAATTTCGGAATATCAATGTGCGTAGGGCAGGCATGCGTGCAGGGCGCGTCATAACACATCAGGCAGCGTGTGGATTCCACCAGCGCTTCATGCCGGGTCAGCGGTGGAAAAGCCTCCGGCAGCGCTTCCTGGCCTGCTAACCCTGTCGCCTTTTCGTTCAAGACACCCTCCCAACGGCTTGTGAAATCCGCACTGCATTCAGGTGAAACGGGATGAAGAAAGGTTAGAACCGCGGCAGCATTCTTTCAATCTTCTTTTTTCTTCCGTGTCATTCGCTAGCGCTGCGGGGCGCGCTGCATCAAGAGATAGTAAAGTCCCCCTGAAACGAAAAAGCCGACGAACCAGGCATAATCATACAGCCAACGCACGGAGGGTATCAGCAACCCCACCAGGGCCACTGCCACACCAGCAGCAAGTGCCAGCAGCGCCCGCCCGTTGAAACCGTTCTTATATTCGTAAGCACCACCACGCCTGTAAAGGTCTTCGAGTATCAAGCGCCGCCCTCGCACCAGATAGTAGTCGAATATCATGATCCCGGCGATCGGTCCCAGCAAGGCGGAACATCCCACCAGCCACCCAAAAATGTAAGAACTGAAATCGGTCATCAGCTTCCACGGCATCATCAGGATGCCAACGACTCCCGTGATCAAACCTCCCGTGCGAAACGAAATCAGATTGGGCCGCAAATTGGAAAAATCATTCGACGGCGAAACCACGTTTGCCGCCACATTCGTGTTCAGCGTGGCGATCATCAGGGCGATCAAGGCGACCAACGCAACCAGCGGTTGGTTAAATTTCCCAAGCAGCGCAACAGGATCCCAGATCGGCGCGCCAAACAGCACCGCTGATGCCGACGTTACCGCAACGCCAATAAACGCGTAGAGCGTCATTGCCGTGGGAAGCCCCAGCGCCTGTCCCACCATTTGCGCCTTCTGCGATTTTGCGTAGCGCGTGAAATCCGGGATGTTCAGCGCCACCGTGGACCAGAACCCAACCATTCCGGTCAGCGCGGGAATAAAAAACCGGATGAACTCTCCATCGGAATGAAACTTGCTCTCCGTATGCAACACGGGGCCAAAACCCCCGGCTTTCCGCGTGATCCACCCGAGCAACACGAGTCCCACAATCAGCATGAAGGGAGCGCCAATCCCCTCGAGAAACTTGATGGTCTCAATGCCCTTCCAGACCACAAACATGTTGATAGCCCAGAAAAAGAAAAAGCACACCCAGTGTGCGCCGGGAAGATTCCCCGCCCCGGCCCACACAATGCGGAGCATCGAATAAATTGCTTGCCCACCGATCCAGGACTGAATGCCGAACCAACCGCACGCCACCAGAGCGCGAAGCACCGCCGGCACGTTTGCGCCACGAACTCCGAACGAAGCGCGCACGAACACCGGAAATGGAATTCCATAGCGCGTGCCCGCGTGGGCATTCAGCAGCATCGGGATCAGCACGATCAGGTTCCCCAATAAAATGGTCCCGACCGCCTGATACCAGTTCATTCCTCCGGCTATCAATCCGGACGCCAGCATGTAGGTCGGAATGCACACGCTCATGGCCACCCAAAGCGACGCGTAGTTATATGTGCCCCAGGAGCGTTTCTCCTGCGGAATAGGCGCCAGATCATTGTTGTAAAGAGAGGGATCGACGTTTGCGAGCTGCATTTCCACCCCGTCTGAAGCTTTCTGGTGAGGCGCAAGCGTATCGGAAGCGGGCAGAAAATTCCACTCTTGCACGTCTGAGCGCGTGCCCGATTCGGTAGCGATTTCAAGGGAGCTTGCTATATGAGGGTGGCGGGAACCGTCGGGACAAAAAAATAAGGGCGAACCGGCTTGACGCGCGGCTCGCCCTGTCAGACTAGAGGCTAGTTACGTTCGCAGCCTGCAGGCCTTTGGGGCCCTTGGTAACCTCGAACTCAACGGCCTGACCCTCGTTCAACGACTTGTAGCCGTCTCCCTGGATCGCGGAGAAGTGCACGAATACATCTTCCCCGGACTGGCGCTGAATGAAGCCATATCCCTTGCTGGCATTGAACCACTTCACTGTTCCTTGTTCTTTCACTGTGTTTCCTATTCTTTGTTTAAATTATTTGCTGCTGCTCGACTGCCTCCAGCCGTA
>JABCZN010000009.1 GCA_013289665.1 Acidobacteriota bacterium
GGTATGCCGCACCTCGTCCTCACTGCGGTCTTTCAACGCTCCGCGCGATGACTCAAACGCCAAAAAAGCCAAAATTCCGACCGCCGAAAGACAAAACTTCAACTGTCGTGAATTAAGCAGGCTAGACCAGACGACGCGCCGCGGATTGAGCAAGCGATTCTAGACGAACTCTGTCGAGTAGCGAGGTCAGGTTGGAAATGGCCTTGGCGGCGACAGTTTGGTATTTCAATCCAAGACCTTTGCCCGCCTCGGCTTGCGCGACGATGCCGTCAAGGCTGATTTGACTTTCCGGCACCACGGGCAGTCGGTGCCGCTCCCCGCATTACCAGGCATTTGCACCCTTAGCGTGCTACTGTCTTTCGGCCCAAACCATGCGTTTGAGATGGAATGTGGTGACCTGCGCGTGGGTTGCGTTCGGGGGCGCTCTTCGTATACGCAGGCTATCGCGAGCGGAACACTTTCCCGCTTCGGTGGAGTGGAGATCCAGTCGCCATTCATCCTTCGGTAAAGATCGCTGTTGCAATTGCTGTGATCCGTATTTGCGTTTTCGTCTGAGCAAACCAACGAGTGTAGAGTTTCTCCCGTTAGCCGAACATCTTGATCCTGGTACCCACTCGTCAGGTTGCGGCGTGATATGTCTAAGTGGTTTCCTCGCAGACCGCCCCGTGCAAAGTATGAATAAAGCACAATCCGCTAGGATGTCGCGATTTAATCAACAGTAAAATATATAGCTATGTAATAATTGTATATATGGACCGCAATCATCCAGTCATCATCCAAGGCGGTATGGGTGCAGGCGTGTCAAGTTGGCGGCTCGCACGGGCAGTATCTCGGCTAGGACAACTCGGGGTCGTTTCCGGTACGGCCATAGATCAGATCCTGGCCAGGCGACTGCAGGAAGGCGACACGGGTGGGCATATACGGCGGGGGCTCGATCGTTTTCCTTTCCCCAAAATGGCGGAGCGCATTTTGGAAGCGTATTACATCCCCGGCGGCAAGTTGGGAAATCAGCCCTACAAAAGCCTGCCAAAACATTCCTTGGACAATTCTCGCGAACTGATCGAGTTGTGCATCGTTGCCAACTTCGTCGAGGTAAGTTTGGCCCGCGAGGGTCATGCCCATCCTGTGGGCATCAACTTTCTGGAGAAGATTCAGATTCCCCACCTGCCTTCCCTCTACGGAGCCATGCTCGCTGGAGTCGGCTATGTGCTGATGGGGGCTGGCATCCCCCTTAAAATTCCTGGTGTGCTCGACCGCCTAGCCAATCATGAGCCAGCCAGTT
Source organism: Acidobacteriota bacterium (assembly GCA_013289665.1). GTDB lineage: Bacteria > Acidobacteriota > Terriglobia > Acidiferrales > UBA7541 > Acidiferrum. The sequence goes on from JABCZN010000009.1 coordinate 1,283, forward strand.
ACCAACTACAGGTTACGGGCGCACAAGGAAGTGATGAAAACACGCTCACTTTTGTGCCGCGGGATTTCGCGGAGTGCGACCTTCCGCCATTGTTGCGCCCAAAGTTTCTCCCCATCGTCGCCTCGAATACGCTTGCCGTTGCGTTGCTGCGGAAAGCCAACGGCAGGATCGACGGATTTGTCGTCGAAGGGCCCACAGCCGGCGGACACAATGCGCCGCCGCGCGGGAAGCCAGAGCGGAGCGGAGGAGGCGAGCCGATCTACGGAGAACGCGACAAAGTAGATTTGCAAAAGATGCGAGAACTGGGCCTGCCGTTCTGGCTCGCTGGCGGATACGGCAGCGCCGAAAAGCTCCGTGAAGCCCTCGCTGCGGGGGCGACGGGGATACAAGTGGGAACCGCGTTCGCCTTCTGCGCCGAGTCGGACCTGCGCGCGGATTATAAGCAGGCGCTGTTGCAAAAAGCGAGTTGCGGAGAGGCCAAGGTTTTCACCGATCCTTCGGCTTCACCGACGGGTTATCCATTCAAGGTCGCGCAGTTGGAAGGCACGATTTCCGAGCAAGAGGTTTACCTGGCCAGACCACGCATCTGCGATCTGGGCTATCTCCGCGAACCTTTCAGGACCGCAGCGGGCACGATTGATTATCGCTGTGCTGCACAGCCGGTGAGCATATACCTTTCCAAGGGCGGAAAGATTGAAGACACCGTGGGCCGAATATGCCTCTGCAACGCACTGGTAGCGAACGTTGGACTTCCCCAGATACACGCAGGCAAGTACGTGGAAACCGGGCTGGTCACTTCCGGAGATGACCTGAGCAGAATTCACTCCTTTCTGCCACAAGGCAGTCCGGATTACAGTGCCGCCGATGTGATTGCAAAGTTGCTCGCCGCCTGATTTACCGCGTGACGCGGTTATAAGGAACGCGATGCTGAATGCACGGTCAGTGGTGCACGCCAGAGTTGTTCCGTAGCCTAACACACACCGATGGTCCACCTGGTAAGTTCCCTGACCCAACTTGTCCGCTTGCGACTGACGATCAGGAATCCGATACTGGCCGCTCGGTCTATTGCCCTGCCCTCAGCCGCTTGCTATATTCCGCGCATTCCAGCCCCAACTTCCTGATTTTGAGAGTGGTCGAAAATCGGGCCCGAGTCCTCCGGAGCAACCTCCAGCCGTTGCATCCTCGTCCGGGTTCGCGTTCCTAAGCACTCTAAAGCGAGGCAACTCACCATGAAATCCAAGCTTGTACCCCAAATAGCGTTGGCTTTGATTCTCGTGTCACCTCTGGTCTGGCCGGCCACAGCCCTGGCGGCCCGCAGCGCCCAGCTGGTCGTGGACGACGACAAAGTTGAGTGTCCCAATGCGCAGTTCACTCGCATCCAGGACGCGATTGACGCCGCTGCTCCAGGCGACGAGATTCGCATTTGCAAGGGTATCTACGTCGAGCAAGTTGCGATCCGCAAGCCTTTGAAAATCGATGCCGACAACGGCGCGATCCTCATGCCCTCCGCCATGCAGGCGAACTCGACCAGCCTCTTCGACGCTGCTCCGATCGCCACCGCGCTGCTGGTCGCGGACACTACCGGCGTTTCCATCTCCGGACTGACCGTTGACGGCATCAACAGCGGCATCTCTCAATGCGCGCCCGATCTCATCGGCATTTCGTTCCAAAATGCTTCCGGGGAACTCGACCGCACTGCTGTCCGTAATTTCAAGCTCGCTGCGTCACTGAATGGCTGCCAGAGCGGCACCGGCATCTTTGTGCAAAGTGGCAATGGCGGCGTCTCGAAAGTCGAAATCGACCACTGCACTGTTCACGACTTTCAGAAGAACGGCATTACCGCGGACGAAAAAGGCACGGCCACCATCATTCGTCGGAATGTTGTCACAGGCATCGGCCCAACCACCGGTGCGGCGCAGAATGGCGTTCAGATTGGCTTTGGCGCAACAGGGTCAATTCTCGACAACGTCGTGACCAGCAACGTCTCGGCGCCTTGTACCGCCGTCGCCACATGCACCGCTGTCGCCACGAACATTCTCGTCACGCAATCCGACGGTGTGGAGGTCACCGGCAACACTGCCGGCATCAGCCAGGTCAACATCTTCGTTGATGGCAACGATGCTGAGATCGAGCGCAACGAAACCTTCGCTACCGCCGTTTTCGATGGCATTCGCTTAGAGGGCGGTCAGTCCCGCGTCCGTCAGAATCATGTTCTGAACGGAGCCGAGTCCGGCATCTTTCTCTCCGGCAACAGCAACGTCGTTACAGGCAACGTGATCACCGAGGCCGCAATCGGCATCCTGAAAGAGACTGGTTCCTCCGGCAACATCATCGCGGGAAACCATTTCTTCAATACGCCCGTGCCGGTTCAAGATCCTCAATTCATCGACGTCGCCAAACTCATTTCGCCGAAACGTTGAACGTCTGCCCTTGCTTAGCGAGCTGCCGTTGCCGTGGCGCGCTTACCTGGCAGCCGACGAAATCAGCTGGCCACCCGTCACTTGGTATAAACCATCTTCATCATCTCGCGGATGTCTTCCTCCGTCACCTTCATGACTACCGCTGCGTCTGCTGGGCAGACTTCATCAGCCCGCTTTGCCCAAATCATGCGAATCTGGCCCGTCTCGTCAGCTCGATATGAGCCCTGTTTCGTCCAATGTCTGTACGGCCAGGGTGGAAATTTCGAGTACGGCAGGAGATAGACTGTGAAGTGCTTATCCTCGCGGTCGAAGTCCACCCGAACATTGTCGTGTCGGAGTAATTCTTGGATGTACCATACATTTTCATCAGTTCGATTGATTCTGTAGAAGCGAGTTTCCCCTGTCTGCTCTTTTTTTGTCCGGCCAAAGGCAATCTCGAAGGCGAGAACTCTCTTGAGATTCGACACCTGGCTACCCTGGTAAAGGTCGGGCCAATATCCCACGAAGACTACCGCACTCTCCATCAAAAGGGTTGCGACCACGCAGATCGCAATGCCCGCTGGGATGAGGCGCCAACCCGGAACCTTCGAGCTCAACAAAGGCGTTGAAGTCCCGGGCATCATCCCCCACTTGATCATACAGATACCGCGATAGATCGCGATTGCCCCAAACACGCAGGTCACTAGCATTGAGGCAACTTCGTGCGTGAACCCCCAAAGAAACAGGACTGCGACCGCAACCCATTTGCCTGCTTTTCCAGCCTTGGATTTCTTCTCGGCACGCAGGATTGAGTATGCCCCGCCCAGCGCAGTAAACAGTGTCATCAATGGCAGCATCAGAATCTGCGGCAAGCTCACACCTGGCCCGGGTGCCTGGTTAGCCATGACAGGCGTCGCGCAAGTTAAGACCACGGCGACGAAAAAAAAGAAGCGTTTACCGAGTGAGTTCATTGTGCTTTCCACGAAAAGACCCAATCTTCACGCGGCATAAATTGCACTTTCTGAAACTGGGCTACTCCTCCAATGGTATTGACCAGGGGATAGTTTGACTTAAGTAGTGTGACTTCCTGCAGAATCAGCCGGTATTCGCCCGTCTCGAGAGGGCGCAACCACGGTTCGGTCGTCGTGAGGATATAGCGAGCGTCCGCAGTTGGCGCTTGTTGATAGTAGTGGACGTGCAAGCACACAGTTTCGTTCCGTTGAATTGACAAATCGAATCGCGTCCGGCCCAAAATGTTACGCAGGTTTAGCACTTGATGACGCGGCCACAGCTCCTCGACCTCCAGGTCAACGGGGATGGGATGCACATCGTCCGCGGGCAGTGGAATCGACAGTCCCTGGACGATCGCAAATGGAAACGGATTCCTATAAAAGTAAATACCGTCGACAATGACGTGATCGGGATGAACTAGAATGGTGATCTGTTCACGCTCAAAACGGGCCAGGGGCGACCATCCAAGAAGGAAGGAAAACCCCAGCAGAGCTACGACTGCGCTCGAGTCAAGCATGACATGACGCCACTGATGCAAGCGGATACTCCGCGCTGTGTAGATTGCCATTGCTTTGCGAGTATAGAACAAGCTGGCCAGGTCACGGTTGGTTCCGGACGACTGGATCGATCCAAAAACTATTTGTCAGAGTGCCGCGTCTAGCACGCACAACAATCAATCGCACGCCGGTTGCCGCGCCGTCAGTTTCAACATTGTAGGTTTTGACATTCGCCCCCACTCTCACTCAGAATTTCCCTGCTGCCCCGCGCTTCGTCGATCGTCGGGATATACTCTTTCCCGTCATCGTCGCGTCATTAACCGCGGACTGCCTACGCACAGCGAGTTCCCGGGAGGCCCCATGAACCACAGACCACACACCCTCGCATCATTCTGCACGGCTTTTTTCATCCTGCTTCTCGGCGCAATTTCCTCTCTCGCCCAAACGCCAACGAATCCCCCGCCAAACTGGCCCTCCCCGCAGGAAGGCGACTACACCGTCCACGATTTCCATTTTCAATCCGGCGAGACACTCCCGGAACTCCACCTCCACTACCGCACCCTCGGCAAGCCCCTCAAGGACGCCGCCGGCCGCACCACCAACGCCGTCCTGATCCTCCACGGCACGGGCGGCAAGGGCGACACTTTTCTTCAGCCCATCTTTGCGGGAGTCCTTTTCGGTCCCGGCCAACTCCTCGACGCCAGCAAATATTTCCTAATTCTTCCCGACAACATCGGCCACGGTAAATCCAGCAAACCCAGCGACGGCTTGCATGCCCATTTCCCGCGATATGAATATGTGGACATGGTCGCGCTCCAGCACGAACTCGTCGAAAAAGGTTTGGGCGTCAACCACCTTCGCTTGATCCTCGGCACTTCCATGGGCTGCATGCATTCCTGGGTCTGGGGCGAAACCTACACCGATTTCATGGACGCCCTGATGCCCCTCGCCTGCTTGCCCGTGCAGATTGCCGGGCGCAACCGCATCTGGCGCAGGATGGTCACCGACGGCATCCGCCAGGATCCCGACTGGAAGAATGGCGACTACACCGCGGAGCCGCTCGCCGCCCTCGCAGTGTCCGCCGATTTTCTGATCATCGCCGGCAGCGCTCCCCTGCACATGCAGGAAGATCTCCCCACCCGAGATGCCGCCGACAAGTACCTCGCCGCCACCCTCGCGCGTATCAACTCCACTCTCGACGCCAACGATTTTCTCTATGCCGTCGATTCCTCGCGCAACTACGATCCATCCGCCAAACTCGAAACCATCAAGGCCCACGTCATGTACATCAACTCCGCCGACGATTTCATCAACCCGCCCGAATTAGGCATCGCGGAACGCGAAATCAAGCGCGTGAAGCACGGCCGGTTCGTGCTCCTGCCCGCCTCCGAACAAACCTTTGGCCACGGCACCCACACCCACGCCGCCGCCTGGCAATCCTATCTACAGCAACTCCTCGTCGAGACCGCAAACCCCAATTAACGCTTCCCGCAGTCATCAGGTGGCATCGGTGAATTGCCCGGTGATATCGTGCGGCCGGATTCCCGGAGGATTTTATGATACTCACGTTTCGAATCTCCATATTTTTCCTGGCGTGGACGCTCATTGCCGCCCCCGTTCTGTGCGCGACTGAGTCCGAGCCTCTTCGAGTCGTCATCGCCGGACTGGTTCACGGTCACGTGGAGGGTTTTTTCGCGAATTCCATCGATCGGCCAGAGATTCGCGTCATCGGCATCAGCGATCCCGATCGCAGCCTCTTCGAACGCTACGCGGCTCAGTTCAAACTCGATTCCTCCTTGTATCACTCGGATCTCGAAGAGATGCTGCGCGCCACCAAGCCGCAAGCGGTTCTCGTCTATTCCAGCACATTCGATCACCGGAAGATTATGGAACTCTGTGCCAGGCATCACATTCCGGTCATGATGGAAAAGCCGCTCGCCGTCAGTCTCGAAGACGCCCAGGCGATCGCACGCGCGGCACGCGAAGGAAACGTCCAGGTCCTGGTGAACTACGAAACATCCTGGTATCCAAGCAACCACGCCGCATATGACCTGGTCCACGCCGGTGCGATTGGTGACATCCGAAAAGTTGTGGTCCACGACGGTCACCAGGGGCCAAAGGAAATTGGCGTCGGCCCGGAATTCCTGAACTGGCTCACGGATCCCAAGCTGAACGGCGGCGGCACGCTGTTTGATTTTGGCTGCTACGGAGCCGACTTGATGACCTGGCTGATGAACGGGCAAAGGCCGCTGTCGGTCACTGCGGTCACCCAGCAGATCAAGCCGGAAACTTATCTGCGTGTAGATGACGAAGCGACGATCATTCTCACCTATCCGAAGGCCCAAGCAATCGTGCAAGCTTCTTGGAACTGGCCTTTCGACCGTAAGGATATGGAAGTTTACGGCCGGACCGGCTACGCGATTACCGTCCGGCGGGACGATCTAAAAGTTCGTCGAGCAGGCGAAAAACAGGAACAGCTCATCGCTGCCCAGAAAGTGCCGCCTCCCTACGATGATCCCCTCACCTATCTCCGAGCGGTCATCCTGGATGGACTGAAACCCGAATCCCTGTCTTCTCTCGAAACCAACCTGATCGTCACGGAAATTCTCGACGCAGCCCGCCAATCCGCCGCCACCGGCAAAACCGTGGACTTGAAACCGTAATTCAGTTTCATAACACACGCCATATAGTAGGGGCGCTTCTTTACTGCCCTGGAAATTACTTACTGCGGTTAACGTGCATCGCTAAAGATAGCCTTAGCACATATTCAGAGACGCATAGCGCATGATCAGGGCAAGTACTGAGCGTTTAAAGGAAGTGGTCGGGCAGCCGCCCAGGTATAAATTCCGCTTCCCCACTACCCGTGTTCCCGTGTTTATCCGGCTTGCGCGATCTAAGAAACTTCGTTAGGCTGACTCAGTCGCCGGCGGTGGCTTCCCCCCTCACCCGCTATCGGTCGTTCAACTTGCAATTCAAATACCTGTCAACGAAGGATGACGTATGACCCGCAAGAAGACCTGGGTGAGATTCACTGTGGCACTGGTGCTGAGTTTGCCGTTGACTGCCTGCAAGGACACAAAAACCCTGCAAGAGAACGAACAATTAAAGGCTCATGTGGCGGAACTTCAGAAAGAAAACGGCCAAGTGGGAAACGACCTGGAAACAGTGACTGCTGACCGGGATGAGTTGAAGAAAGAGAACGAAAAACTTCAGGCGGAGCTTAAGGCCTTGAAAGCGAAGGGCTCTGGAAAGAAAGCTGCGCATCGAAAGCGCCATCGGAGCTAAGCTCACGGCAATTGTAAGACCCGCACGTTGTTTCAATTGTGCGAACCGGTATCTGATTTCACATTCAGAAAAGGGAGGTTTCGAGCATGAAATCTTTTGAGGTGCAATTTCGCTACCAAGATCGAACGGAAGGAAACGTGGAATCTACCGTCAAGGTCGACGCATCAAGTCTTCCCGGAGCGGTTGGCAAAGCGGTGCGTGAGTTCGTCAAAGGCCTGGACCGCAAGCAGAGATTCGATATGAACAAAAATGGCCTGGAAATTGCCGCCAAGTCTGTCGGCTCGGCAGCCGAGGCGACAACAGACAAATCCGCGGAAGCCGCCGCTAGTTGAGAACTCACCCCGATTTCGCGTCGGGGTGCCGCGGTGTCCAATCGTTCGGCGGAAACGTCACCCGCCAGAACGATTGATTCGGCAGCATGAACTCGACCCCCACACGAGTCTGCTCGCCCGGAGTCTTGTCAATGTGGACGACGACGCACTCCAGCGTTCCCTTTGTCTGCAGGTTCGACAGTGTAAATCGCTGGCCCCTGTACACCGGCGCCATGACCGCGATCAAAGCTCCATGCGCGCTGATCGCCAGCGTGCACGTGTCTTCTTCAAAGGACGACGCGCCACTGCCCTGACTTGAGACCCGCACCGGCAGCCTCATCAGAACCCGCTGACTCCTGCGGCGATTCGCCGCCAGCCACGAGAGTTCGCGCGACTCGGTAATCCATCTGTTCAGAGTCACAAACTGCTGCGGCTCCATCACGGTGAACATCAGCCCCATGCCCTTGCCTGGTTGGTTGTAGACGACTCTTGCGTGGGCTTCGAACAGTTCCCGGCCTTTTGTGATGCGTACATCCGTGACCGTTCCCAAGGCAAACGGGCTGTCCGTGTCCACGTTGCAGCCTTGCTGGCTCAAATCGCGCACCCGCGTTTTCAGCCGCGCCCCCGGCTCGTCCGCTATCACCTCAACGGCCGCAGTAAACGCATAGCGAGGATGAGTGCGTCGGTCGGCCCCGGTTTTCGTCCCAGAATCGGGAGCGGGCTCTTCCCTCTCAGCGCTCTGCACGACAGGCCCGGCGGGATTCGCGCTTTCAACCCGAAGGCTGACAACGCTTGCAAAGCTCTCCAGCTCATCCTGTATCTCGACGGAACCGGCAGGATTCTCGCCCTCATCCCGAAGACCAATGGAGCCCACACCCAGAAGGTTCTCCAGTTCATCCCGCACCGCGACGGAACTCGCGGACAGCTCGCTTTCAACGCGGACCACCACCTGCTCCGCGGACTTCGGCTCTTCTTTGACCTTCCGCTTTCGATTGCGACGCTTCGCAGTCATAGAATTCTCATGCCAACCGTGCGGCTCCATCGCTTTAAGATGAACATATCGCATGTGACGAACAACATTAAAGGTGGAACTGCTGGGTATTTGTCGGTGGTGTTAATACTGCTTCAGTTCAGCTCCCGGTGAGACGCAGGGTATTTGAAATCCATTCCCCCGGTTTGCAGTCCTGTCTGTTTGTCGAAGGAAGCTGAACCGGGTATCTGGCCCGCTCCGCCGTGCTACCATTCTCCCCTTCTAACAAAAATCCGCCTGAAGGAGATGCCATGAATCAATCCCAACGCTGGCCACCCCTGCCTTTAGCCTACTGGAAAGACACCTACGCCACCCTGCACATGTGGACGCAGATCGTCGGCAAGGTCCGCCTGGCGCTGTGTCCCAACTTGAACCACTGGTGGGGAACCGCTCTCTACGTCACCCCCCGCGGCCTCACCACTTCCGCAATGCCCTACGAAAAAGGCATTTTCGAAGTGCGCTTCGATTTCATCGGCCACGTGCTGGAAGTCCAAACCAGTCTCGGCGAAACCAGGGCCTTCCGTCTCGTTCCGCGCACCGTCGCCGCCTTCTACGAAGAATTCATGGGCGCGCTCCACTCGCTCGGTATCAACGCAAAAGTCTGGGAAATGCCGGTCGAAGTCCCCAGGCCGGTTCGATTCACCGTTGATAAAAGTCACGCCTCCTACGACCCCGAATACGCGCATCGTTTCTGGCAGGTACTCGCTACTGTGACACCCATCTTGCAAACTTTTCGCGCCGGCTTCATCGGCAAATCCAGTCCCGTACATTTTTTCTGGGGCAGCTTCGATCTCGCCGTATCCCGCTTCTCCGGACACCGCGCGCCGCTCCGTCCGGGCACCGATACCATCACAAAAGAAGGCTACTCACACGAGGTAATCAGCGTGGGTTTTTGGCCTGGCGATGGAGAAGTCATCAAGGACGCTGCGTTCTACGCCTATGCCGCGCCAGAACCCCCGGGCTTCAAAGACAGCCCGGTTCAACCCGCAAAAGCCTTCTACCGCCCCGAAAAAAGCGAATTCTTCCTCATGTACGACGACGTCCGTCTCTCCCGCTCTCCCGAAAGTGACCTCCTCGCTTTCTGCCAAACCACTTATGATGCTGCCGCCAATCTTGCGCATTGGAATCGCGTCGAACTCGAGCGCCCCGCCACCCACACAAGCGCAGTTGCGTAGTCCCTACCATCGGCTAAGCACCATCTCGAAGCTCGTTCTCTGGCGGGTCGGGGCTCATGACCCCCCGAAGAGCGCGAACGCTTTCGCCAACGCGTCCGCGAAGGCGTTCGCGAGCATCTGGTCTCGATCGCACCGCCCCCAGGCCCGAGGAGCACTGAAGTTCTCTCGAGACTTCGCGGCACTATCGGAATCTGTGATCCTAAAGTGTTCTTTTTTGCACACCTGGAGGCACCTCCTCGTGTTCTACTTGAATCGTCGCGGCGCAGCCCTGTCCCCGTCGACGGAGGAATTCACATGTCTCTGAAAATGACCGGTAGCGAAGTGGATGGAGTTTCCTTGGTGGGTTTGAATGGCCGCATTGTTCTGGGCGAAGAGAGCACGGCTCTCCGCGAGAAACTCAAAGGCCTGATCGCCGGTGGAAAAAAGAAGATCGTTCTGAACATGGCCGAAATCGAGTACATAGACAGTTCCGGGCTGGGCGCTTTGGTCGCCGCGCATCTTAGTGCCAAGAATGGCGGCGCATCGATTCGCCTCTGCAATCTAGGCCAGAAATTCCACGAAGTCCTTCAGTTAACCAAACTGCTCACCATTTTCGACGTCTACGATACCGAAGCCGCCGCCGTCGCCAGTTTTCCCAATTCCCTGGCCACCAGCAATTAGCCGCGAAACCAGCCGAGCAGTCCTGACTTTTCTAGCCTTTCTAGGGGCGAGGCTCGCCCCGCCCTCTCGGGTTACTCTTCCCTGCAATATTCTCCGCCCATTCGTCTACACCTGAGCATGGAAATCCGTCACCCCCGGCCCAATGGACAGTGCTATCCGATTCGTGTCGCCCGTTCCTCAATCGCCTCGACTCCGAATTCCCGGCGCACTAAACTTTAAGAATGAACCGAGACTGCCGTGGCCTGCGATTTTCGTTCAATGCGGACGCCGAGATCGCTCCGGAAAGCTCTCCGAAAGCCATTCTGCCCGCCCACGTCACAGAGCTGAGCCTGCAAGGCTGTTTCCTGGAGACCTCCGCCTCGTTCGAGTTACAGCGCAACGTGCTGGTGAAGATTCATGATGCCGGGGAATCCTTCGAGGCCGATGCGGTAATCCTTTACACCAGGCCATCGGGCCTGGGCCTCATGTTTCGCGACGTAAAGCCCCGCTCTCGCGACCTCCTCCAAAACTGGATCCTCAAAGCCCTCGACCGCCAACTCGAGGCCCAGCAAATTCCCAGCTAGCCCCTATTCCCCACTGCCTTTTCATCCACCCGTAGCGGCCACCCGCGGCGTGCGGCCGCTGTTTGGGTTCCGCCTCGCACTCGACCAGCGCCGCCCCTCACTCATGTTTCAGCTTCCAGAAATCCAGGCAGGACGTTCGCCCGGATCAACTTGTCCGGCCACCCGACTCACCTGCAACAGAAATTTGGAATCCTTTGCAAAAACCAAGGGCCGGAAACCTTAGGTTCCGGGCACCATTCCCTTAATGCCCGCGATCGTGATCGTGATCCTTACCAAACTCATGGACTTTGTAGTGCTCGCGAAATTGGCCCTTGTCGCCATATTCCCAAACGTCACCACTGCGGGTATCAAAGAACGCGTGGTTGCCCCCGCTATAGGAAAGTTGAATCCGAGCGAAGTCTCGATCATCCGCCATGGTGACCTGCGGCTGAAAGACTGGTTTCAGTACGATTACCGGCAGAAGCAAGGCGATGATTGTGAGGATAGTCTTCGTGTAAAGATCAATGCGCATGTGAGCGCCTCCTAGTTTCCGCAGAAGCCGAAGCTTCAAACTTCGCTCTGCTTGCCCAAAATGTTCGACGTTATCGGAACGTCATCCCCGTTCATGCCGCCCTCTCGTATCACGACGGAGAAATCAGTGTCTGTGAGCCCGACCCGTCCATCGGCGCTGGGAATTGTGGGCATTTATCACTCACGAGGGTCCGGGAGTTAAAGTTCGCGCCATCACAATGCAAACCCTCCTAAAAGAGATACCGGGTGGCTCAGTGGATCTGCTAAGGATCGACATCGAAGGATCCGAAAAAGAGGTATTCGAATCCTGTGACTGGATAAGCGATGTGCGACGCCTGATGATTGACCTGCACGACCGAATCAAACCCGGATACAGCGAAGCGGTAAATTCAGTGATACAGGGGTTCAGAAACTTACAGCGAGGAGGAACAACGCTGTATTTACGCAACTCCTGATCAACCGGGAACGAGAATCCTGCCTGGCAAACGCGCGCGCGCACTGCCAGTAAAACTTTTGCGGCGAACCTACGGAATATCCGCTTCGTGGAACCCGAAGCCCTTTAACATGCCCGAGATGGTGCTCCTCGCGTTGGCGGCAGCGGTCTTGAGGATGCCATCCTGCAACGCGGCTTGCTGCAGTTGGCGCTCGGCTTCTTCGCGAACTTCGCTTTCCAGGTTGGGGTCTGGGGAGGAGAACAGCCCGGTGTCGCGGGAATATACTTTCGTCCTGGCATTATCAATCCGCGTGCTGAAGACTTCCGCGCCGGGCAGGTGAATCGACACTTTCTGCCCTTCTACCACGACATCGCCGGGCTGCAGGGCCGCGAGATTTATCCCCGCAACCACTTCTCCGTGCACCACAAGCAGCAGGCGGTCACCCGCAAGAAATTTCGGCAGGTATGCATTTGCGTGTTCACCCGAAATAATCTTGTCCATCGTGTAGCTCACGGTTTCGAGGCGTTGCAATTGCTGAATTTGACGAACCACCGTGGGCTGATCCACGCTGATCAGCGTACGCCCTCCGCGCAAATTGCCAATCAGGTGCCATAACCCGAGCCCGCCCGAAAACCACACCAGCGCCCCCAGCAAAACAAAGCTAAGAACCGCGCCCAAAAAGGTTCCCAGAATCCACGAGCGCAAGTTCCGCAAATTACCCTGCTTTCCGCAAGTCGCCGGTTCGATAGCTGCAGTCGGATTATCAATCGTCATCTGTTTGCCCAACAATTTCAGTGTAGACAAGGCCAAAGATCAGCGCCAACATTCCTTCGCAGCGCTCGCTCAGCCGTTACTCCCTAAGCCTCCCCATCAGCAGATCTCGGCCCATTCTTCCCGGCGATTCTCATCGTCGTCACTGATTAGCTCGTTTCTCTGAGGTCAGAGGCGCAGACACCCTAGTTCAATTGCGACCGCACAATCCAAATCACAATGCCAATGGGAATCCCCGCCGCGGCAATAGCGGCGAAGAGAATGATTCCGAGGAACATCCAATCCCGTCTCGTGTTCGCTCCCGGCTGCTCCCTCTCCCGGATCAGCAGCCGGTAGTTACGCCGATTCGCCTTCCAGAAGACGTGGAACATATCGCCTGCTACCGGTATTGCTCCGAGTGCGGTTTCCAGAACTACGTTAGCAATCATGCGAACCAGGGTGACCCCTTGCACGCCGCGACACCACGCCGCGAACACGATTAAGAAAGAGGCGATGGCCGCCATCGCGTCTCCGATCCCGGGAACCCATCCAATCAAGGCGTCGAGCCCAAATCGAATCTGGGTTCCAGGGATACGGAATATGTCGTCCAGCAGGGCGGCAACGTAATCAAGGTGCTCGTTTGACGTGATTTCGGGGCTCATGTCACCAGTCCGCCTAATACTATACAGCCCGTCACAAACCCGACGGGCCTGGGTCCCAGTGGGTCCCAGGCCCGTTCTTGTGTCCGACAGACAAGGGGCGTACTCTGACCTCGAGGTTGTTATGTTTACTGCACTGTGTATCGGAAGCTTGTGCGTTTTCGTTTTCGGCACCCTCATTCGCTTCGGCATGTTGGCGGGCTTGTTGGCAAAAACCGGTGTGCTACCTGAAAACTGGCGCCGATGGATGTACCGCACGAAGAGCCCGAACCCCAGGCGCTAATTCTCCTTTGATTCCCTCTCTTGACTTCTCCCAAGTTGAAAAGTACATTGCCACGTGTTTAGCAGCGGCCGGTTCCCTTTTTGCCAGCCGCCCAGAGAGTTCGGGGTTGTCCTTATGGACGTTACGACCCACGACGTTCTCTTGGTCGGAGGTGGTGGTGCTGGCCTCCGCGCCGCCATAGCTGTATCCGAACTTAATCCCAATCTCAAAATCGCCGTCGTCTCCAAGGTCTATCCCATGCGGAGCCACACCGTCTCCGCCGAAGGCGGCGCCGCCGGCGTCATCAAATCCGACGACTCCCTCGACGAACACGCCTACGACACCATCTCCGGCGGCGACTGGCTCTGCGATCAGGACGCCGTCGAAGCCTTCGTAAACGAAGCCCCGCAGGAGCTTCTGCAACTCGAACACTGGGGCTGCCCTTGGAGCCGCCAGGACGACGGCCACATCGCCGTGCGCCCCTTCGGTGGAATGAAAAAGATGCGCACCTGGTTCGCCGCCGATAAAACCGGCTTCCACATGTTGCATACTCTGTTTCAAACCACCATGAAGTACAACTCCATCTTTCGCTACGACGAATGGTTCGTCACCAAACTCCTCGTGGATGATGGCCGCGTCCAGGGCGTCGTCGCCATCGAATTAATGTCCGGCAAAATTCAGGCCATCACCGCCAAGTCCGTAATCCTCTGCGCCGGCGGTTGCGGCCGCGTTTTTCCCTTTACCACCAACGCCAGCATCAAGACCGGCGACGGTATGGGCCTCGCCTATCGCGCCGGCGCTCCCCTGAAGGACATGGAATTCATCCAATATCATCCAACCGGCCTCCCCTTCACCGGCATCCTCATCACCGAAGCCGCCCGCGCCGAAGGCGGCTACCTCGTCAATAAAGACGGTTACCGCTATCTGCAGGACTACAACCTCGGCACTCCCACCGCCAAACCAGTCCTACGCTCGATGGAACTAGGCCCGCGCGATCGCCTCTCCCAAGCCTTCGTAAAAGAACAGGAAAAAGGCCGCACAATCGACGGCCCCTACGGCCCCGTCGTCCATCTCGATCTCCGCCATCTCGGGGAAAAACTCATCAACGCGAAGCTCCCCTTCGTCCGCGAACTCTGTACCAAATATCAAAACGTCGATCCCGTCCACGAACTCATTCCCGTCCGTCCCGTCATTCACTACATGATGGGCGGCGTCAGCACGGACATCAACGGCGCCACTCCTCTCCCCGGCCTCTTCGCCGCCGGCGAAGTCGCCTGCGTCAGCATCAACGGCGCCAACCGCCTCGGCTCCAATTCTCTTCCCGAACTCCTCGTCTTCGGCGCCCGCGCCGGCAAAGCCGCCGCCGAATTCGCCTCTTCCGCGAAACCAATCTCCAATTCCATCCTCGCGCAAGCCTTCGACGAGCAGCGCCGCATCGAAAACCAGTTCCTCCGCAACACCACCGGCCGCGAACGCACTTCCACCATCCGCGAAGAAATGCAGCAGACCATGGAGACCAGCGCCGGAATCTACCGCACCGAATCCTCTCTCGCCGCTGGCGCGAAAACGCTTCGCCACCTCCAGGAGCGCTCCGACAACCTCGCCCTCGACGATCACTCTCTCACCTTCAACACCGATCTCGTCGCCGCCCTCGAACTCTCCTTCATGCTCGACGTCGCCGAATCCATGGTCCAGTCCGCCCTGCAACGCACCGAATCCCGCGGTGCGCATCAGCGCACCGACTTCCCCAAGCGCAACGACGAAAAATTTCTCGCCCATTCCGTGGTCTTCCGCGCCGCCGACGGACGCCCCCGCGTCGAGTATCTCCCCGTCAGGATCACACGGTGGCCTCCCGGCGAACGCGTTTATGGACAGCCTGCGCAGAAAGCCAGCGCAAGTTAGGACATCATGGCCGACACCATCAAACTCGAAATCTCGCGCTACTCTCCGGAGACCGACGCCGCTCCGCATTTCCAGAGCTTCGAAGTCCCCTTCCGCCGTGATTGGGTCGTCCTCGACGCGCTCAACTACATCAAGGACAAGCAGGACGGCTCGCTCACCTATCGCTGGTCCTGCCGCATGGGCATCTGCGGCAGTTGCGGCATGCTCGTCAACGGCGAGCCCAAACTCACCTGCGCCACCTTCCTTGCGGACTACGCGCCCGCGTCCATCCGCGTCGAACCGCTCCGAAATTTTCCCATCGTCCGCGATCTGGTCATCGCCATGAACGACTTCATGCGCAAGTTCCAGAAGATGAAGCCCTGGCTCATCCGAAAGGAAGAAAAGCCCGTCTCCGAAGGCGAATATCTACAAACTCCCGAACAGCTCGACGCCTACAAACAGTTCAGCATGTGCATCAACTGCATGCTCTGCTACGCCGCGTGCCCCGTCTACGGCCTTGACCCACTCTTCGCTGGCCCCGCCGCCATCGCCCTCGCGCAGCGCTACAACCTCGATTCCCGCGATCAGGGCGCCAAAGACCGCTTTCCGGTTCTCTCCCAGCACGACGCCATCTGGGGCTGCACCTTTGTCGGTGAATGCACGCGCGTATGCCCCAAGCACGTGGATCCCGCCGGCGCCATCCAGCAATACAAGCTCACCGCCGCGCTCGATTGGGTCAAATCCGTCGTCATGCCCTGGGGTGGAAAATGAAATCCTCCGTCGCTACACCCCCCTACACACTCAACCACCCGCGCTGGTATCGCAAGCGCGTCTCCACCTACTGGTGGCTGCTGCGCTGGGAGTATCTCCGCTTCGTCCTGCGCGAAATCAGCAGCGTCTTCGTGGCGTGGTTTGTCGTGCTTACGATTGTGCAAATCTACGCGGTGTCCCGAGGACCGGATGCCTATGCCGAATTTCAAGACTTCCTGAAAAATCCGTTCGTTCTCGCCCTAAACGTCATCAGCTTCTTCTTCGTCGTCTTCCATTCCATCACCTGGTTCAATCTCTCCGCCCGTGCAATGGCCATCCGCATCGGCGGAAAAAGAGTCCCCGGCTTTTTAATCTCCGGCCCAAATTTCGCCGCCTGGCTGGTTATTTCCGCGCTGATCGCTTGGCTTCTCCTGCGAGAATAAGAGGATAAAAGGCTGTATGGACGCCCAACCAACCAAACTTCGCATCGAACCGCTCTTGTGGCTCCTCTTCAGCGCCGGCGGCGGCGTCGCCGCCTTCTTCATCCCTATCCACCTCTTCATCCTGGGGATAGCTGCTCCGCTCGGCCTGACAAAAGCCACAGACTACGCAAGTGCCACCGCCTTCCTCGCGTTTCCAATCGTGCGCTTCTACCTTTTCGTGCTTTGCTCGCTCCCTCTTTTCCATGCTGCCCATCGCATTCGCTACACCCTCTACGACGGCCTGCAGATCAAGCACCTGAACGAAGTCATCGCCGCCTGCTGTTACGGCGGCGCAGTTTTGGGCACTGTCATCGCCGGCTATCTCCTCTGGAGTTTCCAGTGAACCGCCCATCAAATTTTCTGAGGGTCACACGCAGCCCTCGAAGTGAGGCACCATGCAGCACCAACTGAAGTCCATCTCCAAAGCAGGGATCCCGGAAGCCATCGCCAAGGTCGAGCTGTACCGCTACCTCAACGAGCCCGAGGAAGCTGAATCCATTTGCCGCGACATACTCGCTATCGAACCCGAGCAGCAGCTCGCTCGCCGCATGTTGGGCCTCTCCATCACCGACCAGTTCCTCGGCATCTCCGGCGATCGTTACGAAGAATGCCGGTCCATTTTCCAGTCCCTGCGCGATCCCTACGAGCGCTTCTACTACACCGGCCTGTTCCTCGAGCGCCGCGCCAAAGCCCAACTCCGCAACGGAGTCGCCGCCCACATTCTTCTTCCGCTGGTCGAAGAAGCCCTCCAGAATTTCGCCGAGGCCGAAAAAATCCGCCCCATCGGCAACGACGACAGCATCCTCCGCTGGAACCGCTGCGTCCGCCTCCTCGAATCCTATCCCGAATTCCACGCCCAGCATCCCGGCCCAACCAGTTTCGAATCCTCCGACACCCCGCCAATCCCAACCCGCACCCGCGGCCTAACCCACTAACCACGTACTTTTTCCTAGGGAAGCGAAGCTTCCGCTTTTACGGCCTACCCAACTCCTACAAAATCCCCTTCCCACGCCGACCAATCAACTCCAACATCCTCTTCCAATCGCCCCAATCAACTCCCACAGCCTCAACTCCCACCCAAATCCAAGTCCCACCCGTAAAAACATCCCCCCACGCGCTCAAATCAACATTCAAAACCACATGTGTCAACGCGCACCCAACCACAGCACTCCCCACAAACTCTCCCGCCAATTCCTCGACCGTCGGCGCAAATTCCCCCGCCACATCGGGTCTCGCCCCGCGAACCTCGAGGCAAGTCATCCCGCATAGCAAGGGACTAAAGAAAACCACCCCCGCCAGTACCGCCGCAACTCCCGCCGCCACCACTGCTCGATAGCTCGTCTTCCTCATAGAACTTCTCCTAACTACCTCTATTTCCGCCCTTCTACATGTAAATCGAACGCCCCTCCCCCGATTCGACACCCTCACTGAACAAATTTTCACCTCGGATTCAACCGCGACTGTAGGGTCCACCGGCCGTGCCGGGCCGGGCCGACTTTCGAATGCGCGAGCAAAGCTTCCGCCTTTACAGCCTCAGCTCCGGCACCCAACAAACAACCGGCAACCCCCGTCGCAGACGCGCACACGAATGCCCACCCGCCGCGCTGCAGCGGCATTCACTGCCTTTTCTGATTCCTATCCCTGGAAAACCTTCCGAAACAACCCAATCATCTCCCCAAACGCCTGATCCGTCGCCTCCGGATCAAACCGCGCCCCCTCATCCCGCGTAAACGCATGATCCGCCACATAGAGCACTGTACGGTACCGCGCTCCGCTCTTCCGCAGTCCACCGTCAATCACTTCCCGCCCCGCTTCCGGCACATGCGGGTCAAGCGTCCCAAAAATCATCAACAAGTCCCCGAGAATCTCCTTCGCCCGCCCGAGCGACCGAGCATCCGCGTCCTTCCCCAACTTCCCGTCATGAATCCCCGTTCCGTAATAACAAACCGTAGCTCGCACATCCGGCTGAAACGCCGCGCGAAATGCCAAATGCCCGCCAATACAAAATCCCACCGCCCCCATTTTCCCGCGCGCAACTTTCGGATGTTTCCCCAGCCAATCCAGTCCCGCCCGGCAATCCGCATCAAAATCGGCAACAGGGGTCTTAGCCGCATCCGCCAGCCCACGCGTCCGCCCTGCATCGTCAAACGCGATCGCGGTTCCCGGCGGCTCAATCCGTCGATAGATCTCTGGCGCCGCGGCCACAAATCCATACCCTGCCAACCGCACACAAGTCCGCAACATTGGCGGCGCCAGTTGAAAAATATCCGAATAGCACCAGATCCCCGGATATTCCCCCTCCGCTTTCGGCGCAGCTACAAACGTCCGCATCGGCGAAGCCGACAGCGCAATGTCCACGTATCCCGTCGTGACCACCATTCTTTGCTCCCCCTTTTTCCCCTACTCCGCGGCAAATTCTGTCCGAGACCTCCGCGCTAGTCAACTCCCGCGCGCCAAAGTCTTCGGATGGCTCGACCAGCCGGTCCTCAGCCTGCCGCAGCTCACTTGTGCAACTTTTTTATCTCTAACCCTCTCAGGAACCCCGCCTGCATCCCAGGCGACGTCCTTCTTTTTCAGCTCCCGATGTTCTGCGAACTCTGTTGACCCTAGCCGAACTTCGTCACCAAACTCCCAATTTTGATATTTTGCTGTCTGTTTTCTTCTGCAACTGATTTATTTTCATTCTGGGTCGATCGAAAACGCGATGTAGCAGAGACCAACCTACTTGAAATGCGGCTTTACTACTGACACTATCGCCGCAGCATGTTTCTACGCCAACACCATCGGAGTAAAGACGGTAAGGAGCACGGGTATTGGTCACTGGTGGAGACCGTCCGCACACCTGATGGTCCATGACAGCGGGCAGGTGAAGGCGCGTGTGCTGGTGGCGTTTCTGGGCTACGCTCTGCTGGTGACGCTGAAGCACTTGCTGAAGCGTAGTGCCTCGGAGTATTCACCGACCCAAGCGCTGAAACGACTCTCAGAACTGTCCAGCGTCGACATCGTCCGACCGACAGTGGAAGGACGAGAGAGATCTGGTTGCGGAGAATTACCAAGCGGGAGGACGACCAGATCTCCGATCGGCCTTCTTCCTCCGCGTCCTCCCACAAGGTAGACGTCCGTCCGGCGAATCGGCCACGACTTCAGCTCGGCAATCGCCGTGCAAACCATTTTTTCAACCTTGCAGTCACCCGCTGTTTCAACTCATGGAAAACCGGATTCCCAGGAGCCGGCTTACCGGCAATGAAGGTCAAGTGTGCCTGCAAGTAATCTGCTTCGTTGCAAATGATCAAGTGCGTTTTCATCGCGTGCTCCCGCAGTGCAACGCTTGTCCTGGGTTACAACCGTCGTTCGCGCTTCACTGCCGCTGCTCACCGACGGGCTGCTCGGCGATTGGCTGTGCCGTCATCGGCCGCGCCTCGGCGTGCAGCCCTCCTGCGAATCCCTCCCTCATCAGTCTGTAAATTGTGCGCCGGTTTTCAAGAATCGTTTTCAGCCAGGCAAACCGCCCCATTTGCGGAAAATAAATTCCCCGGAAGCACAGCCGCGCGATCAGGATATTGATGCGATACCCCAGCGGCTTATGATTCACCGATTCCACTGCCTTTTCGATGGCCTCGGGACTGTAGGAACTCTCCCATCCGATGCGCACCTCTCTATGAGCCTCTTCGATGCTCATCTTCAGCGGCGTATGGGCCATCGCAAACGGAATGAATTCCTGCCAGTGCTTTGGCCGAGTCAGCCGCCCCGCCGCTTCTAGCCTTTTGTACAGGGGCGTCGCAGGCAGCGGGGTCATCAACCCAAAGATCGGCAGCCCCGGGGGCCAGGTGCGTATCTCCTTCAGCGTTCGCTCCGCCACGCCGGGCGTGTCATTGTCCATCCCAAAAATAAAAGACGTGATCGCAAAAACGTTGCGCCGGGCCAGCCGGTCCAGCACCACCGCATATTCCCCGGGCTTGTTGAACCCCTTTTTTACGTCCGCAAGGTTGGCCGGATCGATGGATTCCATTCCGATAAAGATCCATTTGCCCCCCGCGGCCGCGATCAGCTCAACCAGCTCCTCATCGCGCAACAGATTGGCGCTGATCTGGGCAACCCAATGCACCTGCGCATTTGCGGAAATAATGTCTCGCAGCAACGATTTTGTGCGCTTCACGTTGATGGCGAAGTTGTCGTCAATGAAAAATACCGCAATCTGGCCGCCCTCTTCCCGCGCCCGTGCTTTCAAGCGCAAAAGTTCGTTCACCACGCTCTTATTGCTGCGAAAGCGGATGGAGTCGCCAAAAAATCCCGTCACCGTGCAGAATTCGCAGCCGTACGGGCACCCCCGCCCGGACTCCACCGGAATAATGCGAAATGTGCCCCAGCCCTCACCCACCCGCTTCAGCAGCGGATGCACTATTTCCGGCAGCACATTAAACTGCTTCAGGTCCATCTTGTCCCACGGAATTTCCGGATAAGGCTGCAGCGTTGGTTTACGCTCCTGGCCAAATTCGTCCACTGGCGCGTATACATCCTTTAGCGTCCCGCACGCGGCATCTTCCACAATCCTGGGCCAGGTCTCGTCCGCTTCGCCTAGAGCAACGGCGTCAGCATGGCGCACGCCGCCGTCACGCCCCAGAGCCTCGTCCGCCAGTTCCGTGACGTGTGGTCCACCCATCACCACCTTCACTCCCGCCGCACGCACTGCGTCCGCCATCCGATACGCCTTGGCGATCATCCTGGTCATCGCGCCGATGCCAACGAGTTCGATCCCTTCTTCACGCACGAATCGCGCGATGCCCTCTTCGTCCATGGGCTGGGCGTTTCCGTCAATCAGGATTACTTCGTGGCCGGGTGGGGTCAGGGCTCGGAGCAGAAACATCCAGAGATGGGGCATAAAATTTCGGGTAACGCCATTGTCCGGGTTGTACAGCAGGATTTTCATTGGGGCGGAATTTCCAATCTGAGACCCGGGTCGGATTACCACTCGAACTTTTCTTGGTGGCTATGAGCGGACACATTTTCCCGGACGCTCCGTGACGGATTCTACGGCATCAGCAATCACCAGGATGTCCACTATTGAACACTTCCCAGTTGCCGATCATTATCCCTCGACCAACTTAAACGCCATATAAATCGGCGCCCTGCCTGATTGATCTGGCTCATCCGAGCTTTCGGCCATTTCCTGGGCCACGGCCCAAAACTCCGATTCTCTTGCTGGCAACCACCACAACTGTCCTTTCTAGCAGTTCGCCCGCCGATTTCCACAACAATCTGTTTGCTTCCAATAGACCATTCCCGGACAACTTCTACTCTCGATGGCCATATTCTTCTCGGGGGGGCAATCGTGAAACGTGCGGCAATCATCGGTGGTGGCATCGGCGGGCTTACCACCGCCATCGCTTTGCGTAAAGTCGGCTTCCAAGTTGATGTTTATGAACGCGCACCCGAATTGAAAGAAGTCGGCTCCGGAATGAGCCTATGGCCCAATGCCGTGAGGTCCCTCGATCAGATTGACCCGAACATTCTTCGCCCCCTAACGTCCCGTGATCGCTCTCTTCGCCGCCTTCTGATGAAGGACACGGCCGGCGAACGAATCAAAACTCTCCCGCTCCCGGCCGAGGATTGCAGCGGTTTCTCCATCCATCGCGCCGAATTGCAATCCGCTCTCGCCCGGTTCGTGCCAACCCACTCCATCCACCTGGACCACACCTTCTCCCGCCTCGAACAACGCCCCAAGTCCGTCCTTCTTCATTTTGAGAATGGCGCATCTGCTGAAGCCGATCTCGTCGTCGCTTGTGATGGCATTCATTCCGCCGTTCGCAAATCCCTGGGCCTCCAAACGAAACTGACCAATCGCGCCTACAGCGTCTGGCGCGGCATGACGCACATCAACTCGGAAAACGATGCCCGCCATCTCGGCCTCGAGAACGACGGCGACATTTCCGAATCCTACGGCCACGGCTGCCGTTTCGGCATTCTGCGCCTCGGCCCCGGACGCATCCACTGGTACGCCGCCGCCAACAACTCTCTCCGCCCTCCCGATCTGCCGGAAGGCGAAGTGCTTCACAAATTTTTCTCCACCTGGCATGCTCCCATCCCGGAGCTGATCGAAAATGCCGATAGCGCGATCTGCACAAAGGTCCAGGACCGCCGCGTAACCCTTCCCTGGGTCGCCGGTCGCGTCGCTATCCTCGGCGACGCCGCTCATCCCATCAGTCCCAACTTCGGCCAGGGCGCCTGCCTGGCCATTGAAGACGCTGTCGTCCTCGCCGCCTGCTGATCACGCCTTTCACAATCCGGGATGAACCGCCTCACCCACGCCAACTATTTCGCTCTCTTTCATTCGAGTTCACCCAGGCTAGGAAAGTATCCAGAGCGCAAAGGCCCGGCCGCTCCTGGAGTTCAGTTGTTGTCTATTTCAGCTATACGCTTTGCTGGCCGACGTAAACCGTTCTACGTCAATGACTTGAACAGTTACCTTCCCATTAACTAGTTACTCCTCGTACTGTGCAAACGGTACTACCGCTCCATTTTGCCGCATCGCCTCCGCCGGTAATCTACTTGCCCTGTGACGTATACCCAGTTCCGCACCCGGCTCCTGCCCGGCCGCTCTGTCGCAGACCTTCTGCGTCACAGCACCGGCAATCTCCGTCTGCGCACCAAGCTCCTTTTCTCCTTCATCTTCCTCACCGCCGCGCTCACCAGCGTTACGCTGCTCGTCGTTCGCCGCAACGCCCAGGCCCAGGTCGAGCAACAGATCGAACTCGACTCGCAAAACGCCACTCTCACCGTCCAGGCCGTCCATCGCCAACAAACAACCTCCCTCAGCCGCAAAGCCGATTTGCTCGCCTCGCTCGCCTACATGCGCAACGGCGACCCCACCGCCATCCGGGACGCCAGCGAAGACCCCTGGCAATCCGACGACTGCAATCTTTTCGTCCTCGTCAACAAGAGCGCCAAAATCGTCGCGCTCCATTCGACCACCTCTTCCCTCACCATCGCCGCCGCCCAGGAGATGGTTTCCCGCTCCATCACTCGCGGCGAAAGTTCCAGCTGGTGGTTCAGCGGAACAAGCCTCTATCAGGTTGTTCTTCAGCCCTTCTTTGACAATTCCTCACGCAAAAATCTCCTCGGTTTTGTCGTTGTTGGCCGGCTGGTCAACGAACGCGCCGCTGCTGATCTCTCCCGCATCACCTCGAGCGACATCATCTTCCGCGAAGCCGGCAAAGTTACCGTCAGCACTCTTCCCCTGTTTAAGGAAGCGGAATTCTCCCGCGACTTTCATCGCGAATTTGTTCCCACCGAACTGGTTCTGGGCAACGAGCGCTATCACGCCAGCGCCATCGAACTCGCCCCCGGCCTGCAGCCAGCCGCGGACATCGTCATTCTGAAGTCCCACCGCGAAGCCGATGCCTATCTCCAGCGTCTCAACCATCTTCTTCTCGGCCTGGGCTTGATGGCCATCATCGCCGGCGGGGTGCTCATCTTCCTCATCTCCGACACCGTCACGCGCCCCCTCGCTTCCCTCGTCAAAGGCGTACACGCACTCGCACGCGGCGACATGGAATATCCCCTCGAAGCCAGCGGCCACGATGAATTGTCGGAGTTAACCCGCGCCTTTGACGGTATGCGCGACACCCTGGAGCAGAACGAAACGCAGCGCGGACAGCTTGAAGGCCAGCTCCGTCAGGCTCAGAAGATGGAAGCCCTCGGCCGCATGGCCGGCGGCGTAGCCCACGACTTCAACAACCTGCTTACTGTAATCCGCGGCCACAGCGACCTGCTCCTCGACCGCCTGCAACCGGAAGATACCCTCTACCGCAGTTGCCAGCAGATTCGCAAAACGTCCGACCGCGCCGCTTCCCTCACCCGCCAGATGCTCGCATTCAGCCGCATGCAAGTCCTTCAGCCAAAGGTCCTCGACCTCAACGAACTCATCGCCGACATGGGCAAGCTGCTCCGCCGCCTGGTCCGCGAGGACATCGAATTCAGCCTGCGCCTCGGCGATTCCCTCGGCCGCATCAAAGCCGACCCCAGCCAGCTCGAGCAGGTGCTCCTCAATCTCACCGTCAACGCCAGCGACGCCATGCCTCTCGGCGGCAAGCTCATCATCGATACGCAAAATCTTTTCGTCGACAGCAAAAACGCGCATCTCCATTCTTCAGTCGAGCGTGGAGACTACGTGGTCATCACCGTTTCCGACACCGGCCACGGTATGGACGTCGCCACCAAGGCCCGAATCTTCGAACCGTTCTTCACCACCAAGGAACCCGGCAAGGGCACCGGCCTCGGCTTGGCCACCGTCTACGGCATCGTCAAGCAGAGCGGCGGCTTCATCCACGTGGACTCCTCTCCCGGCAGCGGTGCGCGTTTCAAGGTCTATCTGCCACAAACCTTCGAACAGCTCAGTGAACTTCCCCACCTTCCCGAAGTCCGTGAAGCCGTCGTCGGCCGCAAAACCGTTCTCGTCGTCGAGGACGAACGCGAAGTCCGCGAACTCGCCTGCGAATTCCTCAAAGCCGCGGGCTATAGCGTGCTCACGGCGGAAGACGGCGTCGAGGCCCTCGAAATCGTGCAGCGGTTCGGCAAATCCGTCAACGTCGTCCTCACCGACATCGTCATGCCCAAAATGCGCGGCCCCGCTCTCGCCAAGCGCCTCAAGGCCCTGGTCCCTCACGTCAAGATCGTTTATATGACCGGCTACCTCGAGCAGTCCGGCCCCGACGACGATTTCCTCCAGGACGCCTTCTTCCTGCAAAAACCCTTCTCCCGCGAAAGCGTAGTCGGCCAGGTCGGCGAATCCCTGAAAGATACCGCCCTCCCCAAGCGCCTCCCCAAGCCCAAGCCCGTAGCCGAATCCCTACCTGTCTAAACGGTCGGATGGGGCGGCCCGGCTTGTGGTGTGAAGACCCCGGGGACGTAGTTCATCCGAATCTACGGCAAGACACCAACTGTCACTGGCACCTGGTCAATGACACTGAACTTCAACTAGCGCCATCGCTTCCCACTTCCTCTGGGAATCGGCGATTACCCCGAGCCGGTGGCGGCGAACTCTGCGTTCTCAGCGCACTCTGCTTTATTCTTCCCCTTCTGCACTTCCCCAATCATTTCCAAATCGTGCAATGATTGATTCAGACACCGTCCTCATTCGTTGCCAGAAATCTGAAAGGTTTGCGCGTGACCCGACTCAAGTTCCAATCGCTCACCGCCATTCTGATCGCCGCGGCAATTTTTCTCGCCGCCACGGCATCCAGTCAAACTCCTTCCACAATTTCGCATCCGCCGCTCGAGCCGCCGCCGTATTGGGCTTACGCCGTCGATCCTCCGGCTTCCGCCGCCGAAGCTGGCGCGAAGCCCGACGACAGCGCTTCCCTGCACATTTCCGGAACCAAAATCTCTTTCACCCGTTCGCAAGTCCACGACTTCTTCAACATTCCCGATTGGCATCCCTCTGCTCACCCTCCCATGCCCCAAATCGTCGCCCACGGCCGCCCGCCTGAAGTCTATGCCTGCGGCTATTGCCACCTCCCCAACGGCCAGGGCCGCCCGGAAAATTCCAGCCTCGCAGGTCTCCCCGCCACCTACATCGTCCAGCAGCTCGCCGATTTCAAAAGCGGCGCTCGCAAAAGCTCCGACCCTGATTTGAAACCTGTCAGCTCGATGATCGCCAATGAAACCAAAATCACCGGCGCCGAAATCCAAATCGCCGCCGCATACTTCGCCGCCCTGAAACCCAAGCCCTGGATCCGCGTCGTCGAAGCCAAGTTCGTTCCTAAAACTCACGTTGCCGGATGGATGCTCGTCGTCTCCACTCCCCACGAAGTGGAGTCCATCGGCGACCGCATCATCGAAATTCCGGAAAATCTGGAACGCACCGAACTCCGCGACGACTCTTCCGGCTTCATCGCCTACGTTCCCCCCGGCAGCCTCAAACGCGGCCACGCCCTCGTCACCACGGGCGGCGCCAACGCCAGAACCATAATCTGCTCCACCTGCCACGGCCCGAACCTTAAGGGCCTGAAAGATGTCCCTTCAATCGCCGGACGTTCCCCCAGCTACATCGTCCGCCAGCTCTACGACATGCAAAGCGGAGCCCGCGCCGGTGCCTCCGGGCAGCAAATGAAACCCGTCGTCGCCAATCTCTCTCTTTTCGACATCATCGACATCGCCGCCTATATTTCGTCGCTTTCACCCTAAAAACTTTGTTTCATTTTCCTGTCTCCTTTTTTGATTGCCACTCCATCCAATATTTGCTATGGAATTGAAATTCCACGCGGGGGGACACATCAGGCGCAAGCTTTTCTCCCGTTTTCAGAGCCTTCTGGCCTGAACCTTGCTTGAGCGGTCCCTATCTCTCAAGAATCTCTATGGAGGATTTATGAAAAAACTCTGGCTCGCTATCCCGTTACTTTCCCTGCTGGCGCATCCCGCAGCAGCCGAGGAAAAAGAAGATAAAGAAGAAAGCCGCGTCGAAAACGCCGGCAAAGTCTTCAAGGAAATTCTCGACGCTCCCGACAGCATTCCCCAGGACGTTCTCGACAAGACCAAATGCGTCGTCATTCTTCCGTCCGTCTTGAAATTCGCCATCGGCATCGGCGGCAGCTACGGCCGCGGGGTCATGACCTGCCGCAGCGGCAGTGATTTCCGCGGACCCTGGGGCCCTCCGACGATGATGGCTCTTGAAGGCGGCAGCGCCGGCTTGCAACTGGGCGGCAACGCCACCGATTTCGTTCTGCTCCTCATGAGTGATCGCTCCGCCACCAGCATGCTTAGCAGTAAGGTCAAGCTCGGCGCTGACGCCAGCGCGGCCGCCGGCCCCGTCGGCCGCGCGGCTTCTGCGGAAACCGACGTGGCCCTGCGCGCCGAAATTCTTTCCTACTCCCGCTCGCGCGGACTCTTCGCCGGCATCTCTCTCGAGGGCTCCACGCTCCGCCCCGACAACAGCGGCAACACAAAACTCTACGGCAAGGAACTCAGCGCCAAGGACATCGTCTTCGAACACGCCGTACCCGTCCCTCCAAGCGCAAAAACCCTCCTGGCCACCCTGCAAAAAGCTTCTCCCAAGAACAAAAGTACCAAGTAAGTTTTCTTCTTCACCCAAAATTGAACTGGCCGGTCCCATGACCGGCCGGTTCTTTTCTTGTAGCGGCCGATCTTTAGATCGGCCAAACTCGTAAGGCCGCCCTTCCAGGCAGTCCACGGATCGCCAGCAACGCCGCGCAACAAATGATCTTGCGGGTGCCCTTTCTCGCCGGTTGAGAAGGGGTGGGCTCTTACAATCTGACGCCATCAACCTTTCGATCTGCCTCTTCTCCGCGTCCTCCGGATTTCAGCGAACTCGGCGTTAACTCCTCCCTTCTTCCTGCTAACAACACCCACTCGACGGCAACCCCTCTCCCGCCACCGGCGGCCCAAACGCTTCCTTTGGTATCGGCTCCCCATGCAACGTCAGCCAACACCGTCGCGCCACATTCAGCAGCACCAGCACCACGCCGGTCACGAAAATCGCCATCAGCGTCGAGTCCAGATACCCCTGAAACACAAACCCCGGCTTCTTTGTCAGCGGCCAGAAAATATTCTTGATCGAAAGCACTCCCGCGGTCAGCGTCGTCGTCCCCACAAACATCATCGGTGCCACCGTGATCCACGCATACTTCGCCTTCCCCATGTTGATCAAAAACGCCGTCCCCACCGCGAGCGCGATCGTCGCCAGCAACTGGTTCCCCGTCCCAAAGAGCGGCCACAACGTCGAAATGTTCCCGGTATAAATCAAATATCCCCAGGCCAAGACTACAAAAAACGTAGTGATCATATTCCCCGGCTGCCAGGCATGATTCGCAAACGGCTTGTGCACTTTCCCCAAAAGTTCCTGCAAAACATACCGTGCCACGCGCGTCCCGGTATCAATCGTCGTCAAGATAAACAAAGCCTCAAACATGATCGCGTAGTGGTACCAGTAGCCCATCAATCGCGTCATCCCCGGAATGCCACGGAAAATCTGCGCCATCCCCACAGCCAGCGAAACCGCTCCACCAGTCCGCCCAGCGAGCTTCTCTCCTACTTCGCTCGAGAATAAATCCAGATTCACCGTGTGCAACCCCAGCTTCGCAAATGCATCCGCCGGCACGTTGATCCCGAAATAATCCCCCGGAAACAGCGAGCAAGCCGCGATCAACGAAAGCACCGCCACCAGGCTTTCCGCCACCATCGCCCCGTACCCGATGAATCGCGCGTCGCACTCCCTGTTCAGCATCTTCGGCGTCGTCCCCGAACTCACCAGCGAATGAAACCCGGAAATCGCCCCGCACGCAATCGTCACGAACAAAAACGGAAACAGTGTGCCCTTGATAATTGGCCCGCCGCCGTGCACATATTGCGTCAACGCCGGAAACTTGATGTCCGGATGCACGATAAACACGCCAATCACCAGCAGTGCGATCGTTCCCAGCTTCACATACGTGGACAAATAGTCCCGCGGCTCCAGCAGCAGCCACACAGGCAGCACCGACGCCACAAAGCCGTATATCGCCATAAGGTAGGTAATCTGGTGCGGCGTGAATGTCAGCGACGACGCCCACGGCGTCGCCGCAAACCAGTGCCCGCCCCACACACTCGCGAGCAGCAGCACCACGCCAACCGTGCTCGGCACGCCCACCTTAATCTGCCCCGGCGTGCTCTTAAACATGTACAGCCCCATGAATATCGCGATTGGAATCGTCATCCCGATCGTGAACACGCCCCACGGGCTGTTCGACAACGCGTTCACCACCACCACTCCCAACCCCGCCAGCGTCACCAGCAAAATCAGCAGCACCGCGAACATCGCGACCAATCCCGTAAACTCGCTCACTTCCGTCCGCGCCACGTCCGCCAGCGATCTCCCCTTGTGCCGAAGGGAAGCCACCAGCACGATGAAATCCTGCACGCATCCCGCCAGCACCGCTCCAATCAATATCCAAAGGAACCCCGGCGCAAATCCAAATTGCGCCGCCAGCGTCGGCCCCACCAGCGGCCCCGCTCCGGCAATCGCCGCGAAATGATGCCCGAACAAAACCCACTTCGGCGATGGCACATAGTTATGCCCATCCTCGTAGGTGTGCGCGGGTGTCTCGCGCCGGTCGTCCAGTGCCAGCGCCTTCGCCGCGATAAACGCGCTGTAATACCGGTATCCAATCGCGTACACGCAAAGCGCCGCAAGCAGAACGGGAAACGTGTTCATCGGATTACCTCGTGGTGTTGTGCTCTCGTCTTTCGATCAACTCCCCGCGGAGTGCCCCTCAGACCGAAATCTGTAGTCCTTCTATCACAACTCTACCTGCCCAGCGTCAAGATTTTTGCCTTCCCCGAACTTCACCACTTACCACCGCTGCCCACGCGAATCCTGTGGCACTGCCGTTACTCGCTGTGCTCTTGCGTTTTCTTCCCCCGCTCTGCTCAACGAACTCCGTGCTTCATTTCCGTGCGCTCAGTGTTAAGCCTTTTCCTCTTTCCCCACCAATCTCGACAATTGTGTGGCTGAGATCGCAGCAATCCCGGATTCCCTTCCCAGTCAATTCCCTTTTTGTAAAATTAATTTCCCCCCACCTTTGCGGCTCGCGGCTTCCAGTACTCGCCTCCGCCCATCCGAAAACCTTCATTTCCCCACGTTTCCTCAAACGAATTCTTGACATCCGCCGCGGACAGGTATTAAGTACGGTGCGTTTGGGGCCCGTTCGTGTTCGATTACCTGACCTACACAACAATCGTGGGTCACAGGGGGGTGTTCGTAATGTTCGGGAAACAACGTGGGGTAGTGGTGTCCCTTGTCGTACTTCTCGCAATATCTTTGGCCTGTTCCGGACTCGCGGCCGCTCAGCAGCCTACAGGAAATTCACCTGCTGCCAGCCCGCTGGTTCGCGTTTTGCAGGCCAAGGGCATTCTAACTCCGGAAGAGGCCGCACAAATCAATCAGGCCTCGTCTGCCAGCGATGCCGATCAGCGGCTTGCAAAACTCCTGTTGAACAAAGGAATCATCTCGCAAGCCGATTACAACCAGATGATGGGTGCTCCTGGAATCATGAACGCTTCGGCCACCAATTCGGCCCCCGCGAGCATGATCCCTGCCGTCTATCGCGTTCCGGCAGGCGCGCCTTCTTCTCCAAATGCTTCCGCTCCTGCCGTCGCTTCCGCCTCCAGCCCGGTTTCTGCCGATCTTCAGGACAAACAGCAGACTCCGGCTGGACAGACGCCTCCACAGGTGGCTCCTTCTGTCTCGCCAACCACTCTGTCTGCCGCCAATCCCGTCCGTGTTTTTCCGGTGGGTGGCATCCCCAAGGGTGATTTGAAAGCCGCCATCAAGCTCGGACCTATCGGGCTCACCCCCTACGGCTTCCTGAAGGCCACCTTTATTCACGACAGTTCGTCGCCCGGCGGCGATGATTTCCCGCTGCCCGGCTTCCTCGGCGACACTGGCCCCAACGCCGCGCCCGAGTTCCACATCAAGGCGCGCTCCACCCGGTTCGGCAACAACTTCGAGTGGCTCGACCCCAGCTCGAGTGTCACGGTCACCGGAAAGTTCGAAATGGACTTTGAAGGAAACTTCAACCGTTCCGACAACCGCAACCTCTCCTCGATTCGTTCCTACAACCCCTCCATCCGCCTGGCCTACGGGCGCATTGACTGGAAGCTGAACGAAACGAACACTCTCACCGCCGTGATGGGCCAGGACTGGACTCCGTTCGGCTCTTCCACCCTGCCCAACATGCTGGAAACCACCGGTCTCGGTATCGCCTTCGGTGATATCTACGAGCGCTCTCCGCAATTCCGTTCCGGCTACACGCATGACTTCGGCAGATTCCAGCTCATGCCGGAAATCGCCGTCGTCCTGCCCGCCATCGGCGACACGCCTGGCAACAACAACCTTTTCAATCAATTGGGTTACGGCGAACGCCAGGGCCCGGACAGCAATACGCCCCAGGTCGAAGGCCGCATCGTCGGTCAGTTTAAGCTCGATGACGCGCCCGGCGTAGCTCCTGCGCAACTCATCTTCAGCTTTGAAGAGGGCCATCGCACGGCCATCGTCCTGGGTTCAGCAATTCCCACCGGCGCGGCTGTTGATCCGGCGAACCCCACTATCTTTAAGACAGCGTTCCCGACCGGCGTTCGTGTCGGCAGCGACACCAACGGTTGGGATTTTGAATGGCAACTCCCAACCCGCTTCGCCACTCTCATCGGCAAGTTCTACAGCGGCAGCGACCTGCGCTACTATTTCGCTGGCCAGCTCTTCTCCAACTACAACGCAACGGGAGGCTTCACGCCGACTCAAACCACCGCGACAGGCGGGTTGACTTTCGCAAGTGCAGCATCCATCGATGGCGCCTCGACGGTTCTGTTTGGTCTGAATAGTGCCGGCGCTCCCGTGGTCATTCCTCAACTTCCGGTCCGCGCCAAGGGCGGCTTCACGCAACTCGGCCTACCCCTTTCGCGCTGGTTCGGTCACGATCCGGAAGGCCGCCACGCCGGCTGGTCCCTCTACGTGATGTACGGTACCGACCAGGCCAACACCAACGACCTGTTGCACATTTCCGCCGTCGCCGGCTCGCGCTCTCGCAGCGATATGACCGTCGGCACCCTCAACTACAAACTCAACCGCTGGGTCTCCTTTGCCTACGAACAGTCTCTCTATCGCACCCGCGCCAACACGCGGACCGCGGAACTCCCGTTGTTCGAGGGCATTCCCCAGCACGAATGGCGCGACCTTCGCAGCGAAGGCGGCGTAATCTTCAGCTTCTAACCAGCATTTCATTGAACTCTGGCAGCGGCCCCGATCCATTCGGGGCCGCTGTTCGCTTTCGTTGGGTGCCGCACCCTTCGGTTTTAAGGGTTTTTCCTCTCTTCTCTGTTTCCGCAGCGCACTCCGAGTTCAGTTCTTCGCCTCCCCCCTTTCCTCCTTTACCTCAGTCTCGCGTACAACGTCTCCTTCCACCGCGCATTATCAATCGTCCACACAATCTTCGCCTTTCGTCCTCCCGCAATCTGCGCCGCCCAAACTTCGCGATTCCGCTCATCCTCCGCGACATTCAATCGGTCCACCACCGTCATCCCACGCGTCAATTCGCTCTCCGTCTCCACGTCCCAAAAATGTTCCGACTCCGATGTCACGATCGACGCATCCAGCGCCACCGCCATCGCCACCGGATCCGGCAGCGAAATCCCGTGCTCTCCCGTCTGCACGTGAAACGCTTCCTGAGCCCCGCTGTTCGACTCAATCGCAAACTCAGCCACCGCCGTCTGAAACCCCATCACCTTCTCAATCTCCTTCAAATTCAGCACCGCTTCCCCGCGGCACAAATGCCAGCCCACAATCTCTACGGGTAGCCCGCTTCTCGCCACCACACGCGCCGCTTCCGGATCGCACCAGATGTTGTACTCCGCCGCCGGCGTCACGTTCCCTTCGCAGCAAGGCGCTCCTCCCATCACCACGCACCGGCTTGCCTTCTTCGCAATCTCCGGCCTCTTCTCCAGCGCCAGCGCCACGTTCGTCAGCGGCCCCAGCGTCACCATCACGATTCCCGGATGCGCTTCCGTCAGTTCGACTATCGCCTCCGCCGCGCTCATTTTTTCCGGCCCTCGCCGCGGCGCCGGATATCCGTGATCCCCCAATCCGTCGCGTCCGTGAAACCAGTCCGCACTCCAGTGCGCCCGCCTCAGCGGCTTCTCTGCTCCCATAAATACCGGCACGCTCGACCCGCAAAGCTCCAGCGTATACAGCGCATTGCGGCAAGCCTGCTGCACCTCCACATTCCCCGCAACCGTGGTAATCCCCACAACCTCAACCTCGGGGTGCCGCAAGGCCATAATCAACGCCACCGCATCATCTGAAGCCGTATCCGTATCAATCAAAAATTCCCGTTTCACGCGCCGTAGCATACCAAATCCCGCGCCAACGGCTACCTTCAAGTGGCCTTCTCCCTCTTTTCTAGGGGGAGCTTGCTCCGCCCTCTTGGGTTACGCTTCTCTGCGCTTATTCTTCTCTTCGTCCTCCCCTATCGGGAACTTTTCCCGCCTTGAGCGGGAATAACCGTCAGCACGACTCCAGCAATCCCTGGAAAGGCGCGACCACACATCTTGCGGAAACTTTTCTCAACGGCGCTCGTACTCCTCCTCTCCGCTCTCCCCCTCCTC
The DNA here is from genome assembly GCA_013289665.1 of Acidobacteriota bacterium. GTDB lineage: Bacteria > Acidobacteriota > Terriglobia > Acidiferrales > UBA7541 > Acidiferrum. The sequence goes on from JABCZN010000009.1 coordinate 35,090, forward strand.
ACCCAGCAATCCCCGCCCATCGCTGTCAAGGTCTCCGCCGTAAATCTCCTCGCTACTGTCCGCGACAAGCACGGCAATCTCGTCCGCAATCTCGCCAAAGACGACTTCACTCTCGATCAGGACGGCAAGCCCCAGTCCATTACCTACTTCGCCAAAGAGTCCGACCTCCCTCTCACCCTCGGCCTCCTCGTGGACACCAGCCTCAGCCAGCGCCGCGTCCTCGATCAGGAACGCGCCGCCAGCCGATCTTTCCTCGATCGTGTCCTGCGTGAAGACAAAGACAAAGCCTTCCTCATCCATTTCGATCACGAAGTCGAACTCCTCCAGGACCTCACTTCTTCCCGCCAGAAACTCCTCGCAGCCATCGATCAAGTCCACACCCCGCAATTCTCCCAATCCAATTCGGGCGGGGGAGGTTCCTCGGGTGGCGCTGGCGGCGGGGACGGCCGCGGTTCGCATGGACACGGCCACGGCGGCGGCACGCTTCTCTACGACTCCATCTACCTCGCCGCCGACGAACTGATGAGGAAGCAACAGGGTCGCAAGGCTCTCGTCATCCTCACCGACGGAGTTGACCGCGGCAGCAAGGAGTCTCTCGCCGAAGCCATCGAAGCCGCGCAGCGCGCGGACTCCCTTATCTACTGCATCCTTTTCGCTGACAAGGAAGGAGACCACGGCAACGGGGGCGGCTTCGGGGGACCGCGCATGGGCGGCGGCGGAATGGGAGGTAGAGGTGGCGGCTATCCCCGCCGCACCGAGGAATCTCGCCCCGACGGCAAAAAAGTTCTCGAGCAAATCGCCAAAAACTCCGGCGGGCGTTTCTTTGAAGTCTCGAAGAAAGAAACTCTCGACAAAATCTATGCCGACCTCGACGAGGAACTCCATAATCAGTACGTCCTCGGCTACTCTCCCGAAAGACCCGACGACACCGTCGGTTATCACAGGCTCCATCTGGCCGTGAAACAAAAAGACGCCCAGGTCCAAGCCCGCGACGGCTTCTACCTCGACCGCTAGATTCCACCAAAAAATGTAGGGGCGGCTTTACGCCGCCCCGCTTGATCTTCTCTTCTCTGCGAACTCTGCGTTCTCAGGGTACTCTGCGTCAAGTCTTCTCTTCGTCTTTCCCTACTTCCCCTGCTGCGCCTCTTTCTGCTTCTTTCTCTCTTCATCCAATCGCTGCATATACTGCTCAAACTTCGGCATCTGCTCCGCCGTCAGGAATTCCCGCATCTGCCCGCGCGCGTTCATCCGCACCACATCCACTTCCGCGTCGTTCTTATTGTGGATCTCCCGGATTTCCGACTGCGCATTCTTGATGATCCCATCCGCCTTTTGCGCCTGCTCTGCCGTCAATCCGATCGTCTTGGTCATTTCTGCGATCTTCTTCGCCCGGCGCTCCGCCTCCGACGGCACCACGCTCTTCGTCGCCGCATAACTCCGCCGCGCCAAGCTGTACCCAAACACCCCGCCCGTCGCCGTTCCCAGCACGAACACCAGCGCCAGCCAAATTGCCGCCTTCTTGCGGATATCCGGGTTCATGGCCTAACCTCGCTCGTCATTCCCAGCCCATCGTCATACCACGCCGGGGCAACCGAGGAATCGAACACCATATCGCCGCCTCGGCGTTCCGCGTTCATCCCTTCCGAGTTTCGCAGCTCGAGCGCCCAGCCTCCGCCGAGGACCAGCAGCAGCGCGCTCAGCGCCACCAACCGCGGCGCCAGCCGCCGCACGCTGATCCACACGCCGTCCTGCGCTTCTTCTTCTCTTTCCCGCGCGCCGATCGCCGCCATCACCCGCGCCGCAAACCACGGCCCTGCCGCCTGTACGGTGATTCCAGAAAGCGCGTTCCGCGTTTCCGCAAACTCCTCCAGCGCCGTCCGGCAAACCGCGCAACTGCCGGCGTGCGCTTCCTCCGCTTCCGGCAGGTCGGCTCGCCATTGTTCGGCGGTCTTCCGGGAATTGCCGCTCGCCGGAAGTTCTTCCAATGCATCCAGAAAACGCCGGCAATTCTCATCTTCCCGATTCACAAGGTTCCCCATTCTCTGTGTACCTCTTTTTCTCTCGATTCCTGTTCCCCCGGACCCGGTTACTCCGTCTATGCTCTTGCTCCCCGCCTGCGTCTCGTCCTCTCCGTAATCCGCTGCCGCGCACGGAACAATCGCACCTTCACCGTGTTCGCGTTGATCTCCATCATCTCCGCAATCTCTTCCACCGAAAATCCCTGCACTTCCTTCAGCACCAGCATCGTGCGATCGCGCTCGTCCAGACAGCTCATCAACTCCTCCACCTGCTCCCGCACCGCCAGCCTCTCGCCGGCATCCGGCCTACCATCCGACTGCTCCGACGACGCCTGGTAGACCTGCGCCTGCTCTTCACTCAACTCCGCTTCAAACACCAGCGGCCGCACCTTCTTTTTTCTCAGTAAATCCCAGCATTCATTCACCGTTATCTTATAGAGCCAGGTGCTGAACGCCGCTCTTTGATCGAACCGTTTTATCGAAAAGTAAGCCTTCAAGAATACCTGCTGGGCTATGTCTTCGACGTCCTCCCGGTTCCGCAGGATGCCCCCCGCCACCGCAAATACCCGATTTTGGTGCCTCCTGACTAACTCCTCAAAGGCTTCCTTATCTTCCTTTTGCGCGCGCCGGACCAGTTCCCGGTCCTCCTGCACGCGCCGAGAGACCTCCTCCCCCGCCGTCCTGGGTTTCCCCAGACCTGTCAGTGTCAGAGCCACTGGTTTTGGGACGCGTTCCATAGGTCTTTGGTTACGCTAATCTCTATCCCCTGTTCCACCGGATATCCTTGCGAGCCTAACCGCATAGCCTCGTCAATTCCACAGTTTTCCACTAGTTTCGACTTGCTACCTATGACTATCTATGGAATACTCACTTTCATGATTATCGGTGATCGTCTTCGCGCTCTGCGCGAGGAAAAGAAACTCTCCCAGGGTGATATCGAGAAGCGCACCGGCCTCCTGCGTTGTTATATTTCCCGCGTCGAGAATGGCCACACCGTTCCGGCCATTGAGACGCTCGAAAAGCTGGCGCGCGCGCTCGAATGCCCACTTTATCAACTCTTCTACGACGGCGAAGAGCCGCCTCAACTTCCGAACCTTCCCAAGCGCAAATCGTCCGACGATATCGCCTGGGGCAGCGCCGGAAAAGAGGCGCGCTATCTCAACAAGCTTCGCCGCTTGTTGAGCAAAGCCGATGAGGAAGATCGCAAACTGCTCCTGTATATGGCCCAGAAAATGGCCAACCGGTAGCCGTTTGGCGGTCCCGGCTCCGCCCGCGTAGATACAACCTTAACTGCAAAGAGCCGCTCCGCCCTGTGCCCGAGCGGCTTTTTCATTCTGCTCTTCGCTGTGCCCTCTGTGCTCCGTCTCCGTGCGCTCTGTATTAAGCTTTTTCCTTCTCCCGTTTCCAAAAACCAATCCCAACACCAAGCTCGGCTTCCAAGCCTTCTTGCTGATAACTGATTGCTTGTTCCTACTCCCACTCAATCGTGCTCGGCGGCTTGCTGCTCACGTCATAAACCACCCGCGTCACTCCCGGCACTTCATTCACAATCCGCGTGGACATTCGCTCCAGCACTTCCCCCGGCAATCGCACCCAGTCCGCCGTCATCGCATCATCCGACTGCACCACCCGCACCGCCACCGTCAATCCATACGTCCTTCCATCCCCCATCACGCCTACGCTGCGCACCGGCAACAACACCGCAAACGCCTGCCAAACCTTTTCATACAGCCCCGCCCGCCGAATCTCTTCCACCACAATCGCGTCCGCATCGCGCAGCGTCTCAAGATCTTTCTTCGTAATCGCGCCCAGCAGCCGCACCGCTAGCCCCGGCCCCGGAAATGGATGCTTCACTAGGATCTCTTCCGGCAATCCCAGATCCTTGCCGATCCGCCGCACCTCATCCTTGAACAAATCCCGCAGCGGCTCCACCAGCGCAAACGGCATGTTCTCCGGCAGCCCGCCCACATTGTGATGCGTCTTGATCGTCGCCGACGGCCCCTTCACCGACACCGACTCGATCACATCCGGGTACAGCGTCCCCTGCACCAGAAATTTGATAGCGCCCGCCGCGCTCTTCTGCAGTTTCTCCGCTTCCGCCGCGAAGATCGCGATGAACTCGCGCCCGATTATCTTTCGCTTCTGCTCCGGATCGCTCACGCCTAGAAGCTTCCCGAGGAAATGCTCGGAAGCGTCCACGCCGATTACCCGCAGCCCCAGCCGCTTGCGATACATCTCCAGCGTGTGTTCAAACTCGTTCTTCCGCAGCAGACCCGTGTCCACGAAAATATTCGTCAGCCGCTCGCCCATCGCGCGATGCACCAGCACCGCCGCCACCGTCGAGTCCACGCCGCCGCTCAATCCGCAAATCGCGTGATGCGTTGCCACCTTCCGCCGGATCGCCTCCACCGTCTCTTCAATGAACGCCTTTCCGCTCCACTTCGGCTCCGCCTTGCAAACCCGGAAAAGAAAATTCCGCAGAATCTCCGTCCCGCGATCGGTGTGATTCACTTCCGGGTGAAACTGCACCGCGTACATCTTCCGCTTATGATCTTCCGCCGACCCAATCGCGTTCGCCGTCTTTCCCGTCAGATGAAATCCGGGCGGCAGTTCCAGCACGTTATCCCCGTGGCTCGCCCAGATCTTCAGCGTCTCTGGCAGCCCGCCCAGGATATGGCTTTCCGCTTTTTCCAGGTTGAAATGCGCCGGTCCGTACTCCCGTCGCTGCACCGGCTCCACTTTCCCGCCCAGATTCTTCGCCATCCACTGCATGCCGTAACAAATTCCCAGCACCGGAATTCCCTGCGACAGCACCGCCGGATCGCACACCGGCGCATCCTTGTCGTACACCGAGCTTGGCCCGCCCGACAAAATAATCCCTGCCGGTTCCAGCTTCCGTATCTCTTCCACCGAACTCGTGCAAGGCAAAACCGCGCTAAAAACCTGCTGCTCGCGGACCCGCCGCGCAATCAGCTGCGTATACTGCCCCCCAAAATCCAGCACCACAATCCCGCCCCGCTCCGTCTTCAACACCGCCTGTGAATTGCTCTGCGCCATCTTCGCGGTCCCTTCCATTTCCACCTCCGTAGGGGCGGTTTTACGCCGCCTGCTTCGCTGGGTGCCGCACTCTTCGGTTTTAAGGGTGCGGGTTTTTCCTATACTCTTTGTGTCCTCTGTGTTCTTCCTCAGCGCTCTCTTTGTTACGTTTTCCTCTTTCCTAGCTAACGACGATATTGAGCAACTTATCTTGCACAAAAATAACTTTCCGCACCGTCTTCCCCGCCAGATGACCCGCCACCCCGGCATCCGCCGTCGCCCGCTTCACCACCTCATCCTGCGCGGCTCCAGGCGGCATGGTGACGCGACCACGCACCTTCCCATTCACCTGCACCGGAATCTCCACCTCATCCTCTTTCGCCAATTCCTCATTAATCGCCGGCCACGCCACCGTCCACAATCCATCCTTGTGCCCCAGCATTTCCCACAACTCTTCCGCCAGATGCGGCGTCATCGGCGCCAGCATCAAAGTTACCAGCTCCAGCACTTCCTTCTGCACCGCAGGCCGCACGCCGTCTTCCAACGGCTCCGCCGCATAAATCGCATTCACCAACTCCATAATCTGCGCAATCGCCGAATTAAAATGCCACCGCCCCTCAAAATCCTGCGTCACCCTTCGCAAAGTCTGATGTGCCTTCCGCAGCAGCTCTCTTTCTTTTTGCGTGGGTGCCCCAGGTGCTGCCTTTGCACCCGGGCCTTGGAGTTTCCTCTCAGCGAACTCTGCGCTCTCTGCGTTATCCTCTCGCTTCTCTTCAGCGGTCGCCTTTTCCCAATGTTTCTCCACCATCCGGTAAACCCGGTTCAAAAATCTCCATGCCCCCTCGATACTCTCCTCGCTCCACTCCAAATCCTTCTCGGGCGGCGCCGCAAACAACGTATACAACCGCCCCGTATCCGCCCCATACTTATCTGCCATCTCTTCCGCGCCCACCACATTCCCGCGCGACTTTGACATCGCCACGCCGCCCTTTTGCACCATTCCCTGCGTAAACAACCGCGCAATCGGCTCGCTGTGCGCAACCAATCCCAAATCCCGCATCACCTTGCACCAGAACCGCGAATACAACAGGTGCAGAATTGCGTGCGTGATCCCGCCAATGTACTGGTCAATCGGAAACCAGTACGCCGCCTTCGCCGGATCAAACGGCGCATGATCATTCCTCGGATCGCAATACCGATAGAAATACCAAGACGAATCCACGAACGTGTCCATCGTGTCCGACTCGCGCCGCGCCGGCCCGCCGCAGTTCGGGCACTTCACATTCACAAACTCCGGATCCGTCGCCAGCGGCGATTCCCCTTCGCCCGTCAACAGCGGATTCGCTGGCAGCAGAACCGGCAAATCTTTATCCGGAACCGGCACCATGCCATCCTTCGCACAATAAATCACCGGAATGGGTGTGCCCCAATACCTCTGCCGCGAAATCCCCCAATCCCTCAGCCGGAAAATCGTCTCCTTCTTCCCAAATCCCTCAGCTTCCGCATCCGAAGCCATCCGCTCAATCGCATCCTCACTCTTCAGCCCAGAATAGAGCCCCGAATTCACACTCACTCCGTATTCCGTAAACGGCCTTTGTGGCACAGGCACTTCTGCCTGTGCACTTGGGTTTCCCCCGCCGGGTGCCCCAGGTGCCGGTTTTGCACCTGGCGCTTGGGTTTTCTTTTCTTCTCCGTGCCCTCGGTGCTCTTTCTCCGAACCCTCTGCGCTAAAACTCTTTTCCTTACTCACTACCACCGGCACAGGCAAACCAAACTTCACCGCAAACTCAAAGTCCCTCTCATCATGCGCCGGAACCGCCATGATCGCCCCGGTCCCATACTCCAGCAGCACAAAATTCCCCACCCAAATCGGTACCTTCTCCCCGTTAAACGGATTCACCGCATACCGCCCCGTAAAAAATCCATCCTTCTCCGCGGTAGCGATATCCTCCGTCTTCACCGACGATACCTTCATCTCCACCAGTTTCTTCTCTGCCGCAGCCTGCCCGGGTGTCCCCGCAATCAACCGCCCCACCAGTGGATGCGTAGGCGCCAGCACAATCGCACTAGCCCCATAAATCGTGTCAATCCGCGTAGTAAAAATCTCAATCTTCTCTTTGGATGCCCCTGGTGCCGCCTTTGCACCTGGGTCTTCGAGGTTCTTCCCTTCGCTCTTCGGCTGTCCGCCCTCGGCGGTCGACTCTTGGCTCGCCACCTCAAACCAAACCTTCACTCCAATCGATTTCCCGATCCAATTCCGCTGCATCGCAATCACGCGATCCGGCCAGCCGCCCTCCAACTGTTTCAAATCCTCGAGCAACTGCTCTGAATACGCCGTCGTCTTCAAAAACCACTGCTCAATCTCCCGCGCCTCTACTCGAGTATCTTCATGCCGCCAGCAATACCCGCCGTTCACCACCTGCTCGTTCGCCAGCACCGTGCAACACTTCGGACACCAGTTCACCCGGCTCTTTTTCTTATAAGCAATCCCGCGCTCCAGCATGCGCAGGAAAAACCACTGGTTCCACCGGTAATACTCCGGCTCGCAAGTGGAGATTTCTCTTCGCCAGTCGTAGGAAAACCCAAAACGCCGCAACGTCCTCTGAAATTCCGCAATGTTGTTGTTAGTCCATGTCCGTGGATGCGTCTTGTTCTTGATGGCCGCGTTTTCTGCCGGCAGGCCAAACGCGTCCCACCCCATCGGGTGCAGCACGTTGAACCCGCGCATCCGCTTCACTCGAGCAACCACGTCCCCAATCGTGTAGTTGCGCATGTGCCCCATGTGCATCGTTCCCGAAGGGTACGGCAACATTTCCAGCACATAGTATTTAGGTTTCTTGGTTTTCCCGCCGGGTGCCCCAGGTGCCGTCTTTGCACCTGGCGCTTGGGCTTTCTTCTCCCCGGGTGCCGCATCCTCCGGTTTTGAGGGCGCGGGTTTTGACTTTTCTACTTCTGCGGTTCCGCCTAATTCCGCTTCCGTCTCAAAAACGCGGTGTTCTTCCCACCGCTTCTGCCACTTCGCCTCAATCTCCTGCGGCTTGTAGTCCCCCACGCCCGATTATCCCTCGCGTTCTCTAATTCTCGCCTTTCCTTCAAACTATTCTCTGTGTCCTCTGTGCTCTTCACCCTGCGAGCTCTGTGTTGAGTCTTTCTCTTATCCTATTTCTTCTTGGTACTCTTCACCGCCGGCAAATGCCGAGAACTCGCAAACTTCTTCCCCTTCTTCTCCAATTCCTTCTTCTGCTTTTTCATCCCCGCGGTCATCATCGAAAAACCCTTCTCCGCCCCCGGCCCCTCAACTCCCGCCAATTCCCACAACTTCGCCACATTCTTCCGGTCATCCCCCGGATCATCAATCGGCGTCTCCAGCAAAAACGCCCGCCCCGCCAACCCCAGCGGCGCCGTACTTCCCAAGCGCGCCGTCCGCAGAATTCGCTCGAACGCTTCCGCCCCAATCTTCCCGTGCCCGATATGCTCGTGCCGGTCCACGCGCCCGCCCAGCGGAATCTTCGAATCGTTCACATGAAACACCGGTACATTTTCGAGTCCAATAATCCGGTCAATCGTCTCAATCGCCCGCTCAAGCCCGATCTCGCTCTTGATGTCATAGCCCGCCGCAAACAGATGCGCCGTGTCCAAACACACCGCCGCTTTGATTTCCCGCAGCCCGCGGACAATCGCCGCCACTTCTTCCAGCCGCGAACCGACCGCCGTCCCCATCCCCGCGGTGTTCTCAATCAGAATCCGCATCTTCTCTTGCGGCACACGCCGCGCCGCCTGCTTCACGCTCTCGATAATCGTCGCAATCGCCTGTTCCACCGAGGATTCGCCGCGCGACCCCGGGTGCACCACCACAAAGTCCGCGCCCAATTCCCGCCCGCGCACCAGTTCCTCGTGAAACGCCTGGATCGACCGCGTCCGCAGCATCGGCTGCGACGCCGCCAGATTGATCAAGTAATTCGCGTGAATCACCAGCGGCCCCAGCCCCAACTCCACGCGCCGCTCGCGAAACGCCTTCACATCCGAAGCCGGGATCCGCACATTCGCCGTCTGCCACATCCGCGGACTCGCAGAAAAAATCTGCAGCGCGTTCGCCCCCAGCTTCCTCGCGGACTCCAGCGCGTTCAAGTAGCTCCCCGAAATCGACGTGTGAATGCCAATCCGCAGGCTGCCGTCCATCCACACCGGCGGCCCCGGCTCAACCACCGGCTGCGGGATATACTCGTCATCCGCCTCAAACTTGGTATTCTCAATCAATGGAAATTCAGCCATCCCAGCCACGACTTTCTCCCTAAGTTTAAACCCCCATTCTACCACACCGCCCCAATCAGCTTCTCCACGCCCTCTCTCCTGCCTCTCCTGCCTGTGACTGGCCTGCCTTCCGGGGCGGGCCGGTTTTTGTCACGTATGCCGCCGTGTCTTTGGACCTTGAGTTCGACCCACCAGCCTCAAGAATTGAACGTCAACCGATGAGGGTTCCGGCCCTCCAATATTTGCCGGGATTTCTCTCCGAAATACTTCGCAGTTTTTCTATCTCTCGAAAAACCTTCCAACTACACTCTGTTTCAAGAACAAATATTTTCCGGATTCGTTCAAGGAGGGAAATGATCACCATCGACACACAGACCGCCACGAAACTTCAACCCGAACTCTTTACCGGCGAACGCATCCATTGGGCCGCCATGCCCAATCCCAAAATTATTTTCATTCCGACGACTGGACAGCCATACCTTTGAGCCTTGTCTGGACCGGATTCATTGTTTTCTGGGAAGGGCAGGCCCTTGGCATTTGGCGCGACAACCCAAGCCCCCCACGCTCCGAGCACTTTTGAAATTCTCTGGGGGATTCCCTTTCTTCTTTTTGGGCAATATATGGTTTGGGGCCGCTTCTTAGGTGATGCGTGGCTCAAACGCCGCACCTACTATGCAGTCACCAACCGTCGAGTCCTAATTCTGCAGGAAGGTTGGAAGCGAAAGTTCCAGTTTTCTTTTTTCCGGAATCCATCCCCTGGATCTCGCGTGAGGGTGATGACACAGGAACCCTCTGGCTTGGTACAAAGATGCCACTTTGGGGGGTGATCCTCGACCTCCGCGAACGAGCCCGCAAACAATCTTTCCCTTCCACCTGATCGGGGCTTCCCCCTCTGCGCCCGCTGTGGCCCCTCAGTTTACTCTGCGTTGGAGTCTTGCCTCTCTCTCCGCCTCTTCACTTCTTCCACGCCATCCCATCCGGATCCTTTCCCGTCGTAAACGTCGTCGTCACTTCCAGCGTCTTCAAATCCACCACCGCCACCTTGTCGTCTCCGCTGACCGCCACAAACGCCCGCGCTCCATCCGGCTGCACCAAAATCCCCTCCGTGCTCTTCCCCAGATTCAACCGCTTCACTTCCTTCCGCGAAGCCGCATCCAACACCACCAAATCCCCGCTCCCCAAATCCGAAATCAACACCAGCCTCCCATCCGGCGTGAATTTCAACCGGTTCGAGTGCTTCGTCTTGACGTCCACCGTCTGCGTCACCTTTTTCGACGCTACATCAATAATCGACACCGTCCCATCGCCCGAATTCGCCGCCCACACTTCCTTCCCGTCCGGCGAAATATCAATTCCCTCCGGCCCCTTTCCCACCTTCACATTCGTCCCGGTCCAATCTGTGATCTTTTTCTTCATCTCTTCCACCGACACGGTATTCGACTCGATGTTGCTCACAAAAATCGTCCGTCCATCCTTCGTCACGACCAGCATGTGCGGGCGCTTCTGTCCCAGCACCAGGTGCAGGTCAATGCTGTTGGCCACAAAATCAAACACGCCCAACGATTGATCTCCCTCCACCGTGAAGTACGCCTTGTCCCCAAGAATCTCGATCCCATGCGGCCCCACCAGCCCCGGGAACGTCACCTTCCCGATTTCGCTTTGCGACACCAGATCAATCTCCGACATCGTCGTTCCCGCATGATCGTTCCCATAGTTCGTAACAATCGCAATCTTTCCATCCGCGCTCGCAGCCACTTCATGCGGATGCGCTCCCGTGTCCACCTTCCCCATCACCTTCAGCGTCGCGGGATCCACAATCGCCAGCGTGCTGTCCTCCTTGTTCAACACCAGCAGCGCCGGACCCGGCGTCTTCCCCTGTCCCCACGCTCCCGCGCACAAACTCACCATCACCGCCCCTGACAAAATAATTCTCACGTTCATCCTCTTACCCATTCTCATCAACATCCCGGTTCTCCTTTGAACTCCGACGCCACAAAAACCAACCGCGCCATTCTACACCGCCCTTTGGAATGCCGGGTGCCACGCCGGTGTTGCGTCTGGGTCTTGTCTGTATCCTCTCGGCGAACTCAGCGTTCTCCGCGTCCTCTGCCTTAATTCCTTCCCTTCCCTGCGACCTCTCGGCGCTTCCTCAGTGTGCCCTGGGTGAAATCCCGATCTTCTCTTTCTTCCCCACCCCATTTGCCCCGTCTCAATCCGCTTTAGTACACTGATTATTCCGCGCTCCCAAAGGAACTCAACTGATGCTAGTCGTCATGCAATCCCACGCCACGGACGAACAAGTCCGCTCCGTCTGCGAAAAAATCGAATCTCTCGGGCTCAAGGCGCACCCGATCCCCGGCGCCGGCCGCACCGCCATTGGCATCACCGGCAACAACGGCGCCGTTGACCTCGGCATCCTCGAATCCCTCCCCGGCGTAGTCGAATGTATTCCCGTCACCAAGCCCTACAAACTCGTCTCCCTCGACGTAAAATCCGACCCCACTATCGTCCGCATCCCCACTCCCATGGGCGATGTCCTCGTCGGCGGACCGCATCTCGCCATGACGGCCGGCCCCTGCGCCGTCGAAACCGAAGAGCAGTCCCTCGCCATCGCCGAACAGCTCAAGCCCACCGGCGTGCGCCTCTTCCGTGGCGGCGCCTACAAGCCCCGCACTTCGCCCTACAGCTTTCAGGGACTCGGCCTCCCCGGCCTGAAAATTCTCGCGCAAGTCCGCAAACACTACGGCTTCGGCATCGTCACCGAAGCCATTGATAATGAATCGCTCGATTTAGTGGAAGAATGGGCCGACGTCATCCAGATCGGCGCCCGCAACATGCAGAATTTTTCCTTGCTCAAGCGCGCCGGCCGCGCCAAAAAACCCGTGCTTCTCAAGCGCGGCATGTCCGCCACGCTCGACGAATTCCTGATGGCCGCCGAATACGTGATGAGCGAAGGCAACTACAACGTCATGCTGTGCGAACGCGGCGTCCGCACCTTCTCGGATTTTTCTCGCAACACGCTCGATCTCGCCGTCGTGCCCGCCGTAAAAAAACGCAGCCACCTGCCCATCCTCGTCGATCCCAGCCACGGCACCGGCAAGCGCCACAAAGTTCTTCCGCTCTCCCGCGCAGCCGTTGCCGTCGGCGCCGATGGCCTCCTCGTCGAAGTCCATCACCAGCCCGAAAAAGCCCTCTCCGACGGCATGCAATCCATCCTCCCCTCCGAATTCGCCGAACTCCTTGCCGAAATCCGCCAAATTGCCCAAGTCCTCCACCGCCACGTCAACTAGCCCAGATCGTCTGGCATAGGCCTTACTGCCCCAAAAGCAAATCACGGGCTGCCTACAGGAAGGACCTTCGTGCACCAGGGCACCTTTATCTTTTCTCTGGCAGCTATTCCGTAAATAATGTAAATCGACGAACATGGATCAATGGACTTCGGGAGCGTACTACGACCAATGGATGGGGCGGTGGAGCCGCTTGGTGGCCCAGGAATTTCTAGGCTGGCTGGAGCTACCCGCGGGTCTGCGCTGGCTTGATGTCTGCTGCGGGAGCGGCGTAATAACTGAATCGATTCTTGAACGCAACGCGCCCGCCACTGTCGTTGGAGTGGATGCTTCCGTCGACCAGATCAGTTTCGCTCGCCAGCGATCTGCGCAACCCAACGTCTTCTTCGAGACCACGGACGCAATGGCCCTTCCGTTCCCGGGCTCTAGTTTCGATGTTGTGGTTTGCGGCCTGGGGTTGAACTTCCTTCCAAGTCCGAGGAGGGCACTCGAGGAATTTTCCCGTGTCACCAGGCCGGATGGCACCATCGCTGTTTACGTTTGGGACTACGCCCAGGAAGCAAGGTTCTTGCGTGAGTTCTGGGATGCAGCCCTCGCCATCGACAGCGAAGCGGCCACCTTCGACCAGGCGCACCGTTTCCCAATGTGTACGCCAGAAGGACTCCGCGGCCTCTTCGAACAAGCAAAGCTGGAAGGCTTGACCTCGCACGCGATTGACGTAATGACACGTTTCACCAGCTTTGACGATTATTGGGAACCGCTATTGACCGGGCAGGGGTCGGCGCCAGGCTATCTCGCTTCGCGCAATCAACAGACCCAAACAGCGATTCGCGAGCGACTGAGGGCGACACTCCCGGCGAACCCCCAGGGAACAATCGAACTTCCCGCACGCGCCTGGGCAATTCGCGCACAGAAAAATCTCTAATTCTTCTTGTTTTTCCTCTGGCCGGGTGCGCCACACGCTGGTGTTGCGTGTGGGTCTCGGGTTCTGTTTCGCCTCCTGCTATCGGTTCGCTGCTATCTGTTATCCTCATTCCAATCCAAAAACTGTAGACTGTAGACTTCCCTCATGCCCCACTCCAAAAACTTCCGCGTCTACTTCCTCCTCGCCCTCCTTCTCATTCTCGCTCTCGTCATACTTCTCCGTGAGCACCGCCCCTCCATCCTGCGCCCCGATCTTCACCTCAACGCCTACATCTCCACCTCCGACGGCTCGCTCACCGTCGTCGATCTTGCCTCTCTCCGCGTCATCAACAAAATTCCCGTTGGCCCCGCCATCTCCGACCTGCGCGAACACGCCAAGCGCCCAGAAATCTGGGGCGTCAGCAGCGCCGGCGGCTACGTCTTCGTCCTCAACGCACGCAAGTCGCAAATCATCGCCAAAATTGCCGTCGGCCCTTCGCCGCTTTCGCTGGACTTCTCCTCCAACGGCGACCGCGTCTACACCACCTCCGCCGCCTCCGACCAGCTCCTCGCCATAGACACCGCCTCGCGCTCCATCCTCGGCCGCGCCCGAACCGGCTTCGAACCCGTGCAAGCCCGCATCACACCCGACCAAAAATTCATCCTGGTCGTCAATCGCCGCTCCTCCTCGCTCACCATTCACGACGCCGGCACCCTCCAGCCGCGCGCGGTCATCGAAGTCATCCCCCAGCCCGACGAAGTCGCCATCGTTCCCGACAGCTCCATCGCCTTCGTCATGAGCCGCTCGCAAAATCGCCTCTCCGTCGTCGATCTTCGTCGCGCCGTCCTGCTCGCCGATCTCGAACTTGCCGGCCGCCCCACGCAAATGCTAATGAAACCCGACGGCGGCGAACTCTACGTCATCTCTCCCGAAGCCCACGTCCTCCAAGTCATCAACACCTGGACCCACGAAGTCGGCGATACCATGCTCCTCGGCTCCGCTCCCGCCAGTGCCGTCCTCAGGGAAGACGCCTCCGAAATGTACGTCGCCGATCGCGCCGCCGGCCGCGTCTTCCCAGTGGATATCTTCAATCGCCGCATCGGCAAGCCCATCAACGTGGGCGCCGCTCCCAACGCCATGCGCTTCGACCTCCCGCAATCTGTAGCCGAGCCCTCCATGCTCCTCGTGGTCAATGAATCCTCCGGCGACCTCGCCGTCCTCCGCCTCCGCACCGACTCCCTAATCACCCTAATCCCCGTAGGCAACACCCCCCAGCGCCTTGCTGTAAAACTCTTCTAACCAATCCGCATCCGAACCCATTCGTCTTCGCCACGGAAGTTCCGCGGAATTGTAGCGCTGGCTTCCTCGCCAGCGCTCTTCTCTTCTCATTGCCCTCTGTGCCTGAGCGGCCTCGGCGTTAAATCCGTTCCGAATCAGATTCAGCCGAATATCCTGCAACCCACTCCCACCGCCGTACGTCCCACAAACCAGGAGGTCCTCATGGGAAACCTTCTAACGGTTTTCTCGTTTCTACTTCTCACCTCATCATCATCCCCCGCCCAAGACCCCGGCGCGCAGGCCGCTCAGCAAGCCATGCAGCAGGCCCAACAGGCGCAACAGTTCGCCATCGAAGCCACGCAACAAGCGCAGCAAGACGCGCAGCGGGCCATGCAGAACGCGACACACGCGGCCAACGCGCAGTCTTACCAGCCGTACTTCGGCCTCACCTCCACACCAAAATTTTCCGTCAAACCCGGCGCCTACTCTGCCTCCACCAAAGTAAAACTCACCGACGCCACCCGCGGTGCCATCATCTACTACACCACCGACGGCTGGACTCCGACCGCCGCCTCGCAGCGTTACATGGGCCCGATCACCATTTCCTCCACCACCACGCTCCAGGCCATCGCCATCGCTCCCAATTTTCAGCGCAGCTTCGTCGCCTCCGGAAAATACACGGTCAACAATTCCAATTCCGCCCCGCAAGCTCCCGCCGAATCACAAGCTATTGACGTCACTCCCCAAGTTCCTCCCGGCGAAAGACTTCTCCTCCCACAAGGCACGCCCGTGCTTCTCGCCTTTGCCGCTGACGTGAATTCTCACGGCGCATCTGTCGGCGATCAGATTCCCACGACTGTCACCCGCGACGTCCAGCAGGACGGTGTCATCCTCATCAAGACCGGCACGGCCGCCGTTGGTACCGTAATTCAAGTCGACAAGAACACTGCGTTCGGTCTCCCCGGCGTTCTCTCCTTCAAAGTGGATTATCTCGACCTGAACGGCACGCTCATCCGCCTGCGCGGTGAAGCGGCACGCGAAGGCGAGGCCAAGCCTCCAAACGCAGGCATCCTGATCCCCGTGGTCGGCCCGCTGACTGCACTTCGGCGGGGCACCGACGCCGTCATCAAGCAAGGCACGCCCTTCACCGCATTTCTCTGCGCCGACACGTTCCTCGCCCCCGCCCAGTAGGGCACACAATCACTCGAAAGAATTTCGTCTGCCCACCCTTCGATTCCTAGTAACTTTACCGCCCATCTCCCCGACAATCCCTTTGTCTGCCCGCCCCGGAGGAGCAATACTCAATTACGGAAATTCCCTCACGGTTGAATCAATTGCAAGGCAAGCAGTTAAACGCGCCGGAAAAGCGCGGGATCCTCTGGATGGGAGAATGCGCATGAGCGACCAGTCGAAAATTGGGCCGAAGCAACACAAAAAAAGCCGCGCCGCAACCGGCCGCCGGCGCTTCCTTCAGGACGCCGCGGCAACCGCTGTGGTTGCGGTGGCTGCTCCAAATCTCCTGGTTGGAAAATCTGCCCGAGCCGCAAACCGCGGGATCAAGATCGGCTTCATCGGCCCGCGCACCGGAGCTCTGGCCCGCTTCGGCGAAAGCAACGATTTCGTCCTCGCCGGAATCCGCAAGGTGATAGCCAACGGTATCCTGATCAACGGCAGAACATATCCCGTCGAGATTCTGGAAAAAGACAGCCAGTCCGATCAAAAACACGCCGCCGAAATCGCCTCCGACCTGATCCAATCCGGCCACGTGGACCTGATGGTCGCTTCCAGCACCGGCGCCACCGTCAATCCCGTCAGCGACCAGTGCGAGAAAAATGGTGTTCCGTGCATCACCACCGACGCTCCATGGCAATCCTGGTTCTTCGGCCGTGGCGGCACGCCTGAAAAAGGTTTCGACTGGACCTACCATTTTTTCTGGGGGCTCGAAGATCTGATTGCCGTCTTCACGGCCATGTGGGGATCCATCCCCACCAACAAAGTCGTCGGCGCGCTCTGGCCCAGCGATCCCGAAGGCATCGCCTACTCCGACGCCAAGTTCGGTTTTCCCCCGGCGCTGCAGGCAAAAGGCTTCAAACTCGTCGATCCCGGCCGCTTCGAAACTTCCTCGGCCGACTATTCCGCGCACATCGCCGTGTTCAAAAAAGCGAACGTGGAAATTCTTTCCGGGGTACTTCCTCCGCCGGCGTTCGCCGCTTTCTGGAAACAGGCAGGCGAACAAGACTTCAAACCGAAAATCGCCAGCGTCGCCAAGGGAATTCTCTTCCCCACCGCCGTCGAAGCATTGGGAGGTCGCGGCGCCGGCTTGAGCACCGAAGTCTGGTGGTCGCCAAGTTTCCCCTTCAGTTCCGGCCTCACCGGAAAAAATTCCGCCGAACTCTGCGCCGCCTACGAAGACGAAACCAAAAAGCAGTGGACCCAGCCGCTAGGCTACCTGCACGCCCTGTTCGAAGTCGCCCTCGACGTCCTCAAACGCACCAAGGACATCAATTCCGCCGCCGCCATTCGCGACTCCATCCTCACCACCAACTACAACTCCATCGTCGGCCCCATCGCCTGGCACGGCCAGCCCGTCAAAAATGTCACCAAAACTCCCCTCGTCGGAGGCCAGTGGATTCCCGGCTCCCAATTCAAAGGCAGCGGCGGCCAACATTTCAAGTACGATCTCGTAATCGTCAGCAACGAGCACGACCCAACCATCGGTCTCCAACGCAAACTAGAGCCCCTTTCCTAATGTAATGGCCGGTCATAAGACCGGCCATTACATTCTTCCTCTTCTCTGCGACACCTCAGCACCCTCGGCGTCTCCGGGTTATCTTTACTCCGATTCCGATCTGTCACTCACCAGTCCTATTTACTTCCTCATTTCTCTTCGCTAGCCTGTCATCCTCCGGCGCACTCCTCCCCAGCCTGGTGCAACCGTCCGGCAAGGAGCCAACCATGTCCACGCGTGCCGTTAGCAAGACCAATCACTCGACTGAAAAATCGCAAACCAAATCGCCCATCCGCATCGTGCCGCTTCATCCTCACGTTCGTGATGCCGCCGCCCCCGCGCCACATCTCACCTATCGCAACGGCCCTCTCCTCACCAACGTCGAACTCTTCACCCTATTCTGGGGCGCAGCCTGGCAGGAAGCCGCAAACACGCAGCTCAGCCAGCAGATGAACTCCTTCTTCGATTTCATCCTGACCAGCCAGCTTCTCGACCAGCTCGCCGAGTACAGCGTCCCCGGGAAATCCATCGGCCACGGCAAGCGCATCGGCACAAAAATCCTTGCGACTTCCGAGCCCGGCAAATCCGTCCAGGATTCCGCGATTCAATCACTGCTCAAATCCGAACTCGCAAACGGCACGATTCCGCCCGCCAATGCCAATTCGCTTTACTTCGTCTTTTTCCCCCCCGGCACCCAGGTGAAACAGGGCGGCGCCGCGAGCTGCAAGGACTTCTGCGGTTACCATGACGCCACGCCCGACGACATTTTCTACGCCGCCATGCCTTTCCCCGGCTGCCCCGGCTGCCTCGGCGGAATCGCCCTCCTCCCCGCCCTCACTTCCACGAGTTCCCATGAACTCTGCGAAGCCATCACCGACCCTATCCCCGGCCAAGGCTGGTACGACGACAGCAACGGCGAAATCGGCGACATCTGCGCCTGGAAAACCAAACAGCTCGGCCCCTACACCATCCAACTCGAATGGTCCAACTCCGCCGGCAACTGCATCTAGTCTCATTTCGCGCCTGCGATTGTAGGCTCGTCCGCCGCGGCGGACGAGCCGCTCTTCCTTCTGAGTGCGAACGCGAAGCCTTCGCTTTTACGCACTAAACCCAGCCATCCAAATTCCCTGACTCCCACAATCCCCCAAAACCAATTTTCCCTTCTACCCCCGCAAAAACTCCCGGTGTATCATCTCCCCGCCTCCGCCACACCGGAGATTCTCTCAACAATCATTCCATCCCAACAGGAGACACTATGAAAATTTCGCGAGCAATTCTCGGCGCAACTCTGCTGACAGCCACTGCGGTCTACGCCGCCGTGCGTCCCGCTCCCTCCCAGGACGTCATCAAGGTCGCCGGCGACAGCCACACGGTCATCTTCGAGAACGACCAGGTTCGCGTCCTCGCCGTGCACTTCAAGCCCGGCCAGGTCGCGCCAATGCATTCGCATCCCGCAAACGTCTCTTATTTTCTAACGGATGGAAAATTGAAAATCACCCTGCCGGACGGCAAAGTGATCGAACGCAGTCCTAAGGCCGGAACCGCGGGCTGGAGCGACGCCGTCACCCACGCCGCCGAAAACATTGGCGCCACCGACTTCCAGCAAGTCCAGGTCGAACTAAAAACCCAAATCGCAAAATAGCCTGTCACCGGTCAGCAGATCCATCGCACCGCGCTGGCCAGCCGCCGCGGGAGGTGCGGTCCAACCTTTGCCATGCACATCCGTGCTGCACGCCAGGCAAACGACGGTACATCCAGCCGTACCCCGATCGCGGGAGGATTGGACACATAGCGCGACAATGGTGCCCTGGTGCCACCCCAGATCACCAGTTCCTTCAGTCCCAGTCGGATCAGATGCTCGATGAGGTAGGCCCGCAACACAGTGGAGAGCGAATCGGCGTTGAAGTCTACATCGTGATTGCACTGGAAGCGCAACACCGCCCCACCGGGCCTATACCATCCTCCAAGCACACTCAGCCATTTTCCGTCGCGATGCTTCAGGCCTACAGCCAGCGGCCGCCTTGTTGCCGTCACCATGTCCAAACAATTCTCAAAGTCCGCCAGCGCCGACTGTGCCGTAAATTTGGATTTGGGCCGCAGTTCGCGCGCCACGGCACGGAACTCGTCCATCGAGAGAATCTCTATAAAGGCACTCCCGGATGCCTCGAAACGCCTCCGATAATAGCGAAAATTGTGTCGTGTTGTGCTGCCCAGGCCCTCGAGAAACTGCTCATATGTGGCCGCCAGAGGCAAATGATCGTGAATTTTCCAAAGTTGAGCATAGTTGTTTTCAATGGAGGAACACCTTCCATCGACAGACCTGGAAGCGATCAATTGCGTCACGGCGTCATATTCGCCGCTGGATCGCAAGACTAACAGCCGCAGACCCCGAATCCCCGGTGACGCAAGCAACATCTCCGTCGCAGCGCGGAATGCGCTCTGTTGATGCACGGGATTCGAGAGCAGGATGCCGCCCAGACTTCCGTCGCCGTATACAATTCCGGTGGGGATGCCGGAGATAACTCTTTCTTTTGTATACATGATCCCGACCAAATCGCCGGCGTTGTATACAGTCACGACTCTGGGCCCCCATCCTTTGGTCATGGAGGCAAGAAAAAACTGCGGATCGAGCATTGCCTCGTCTTTCTGAATCAACGGTCTCGCCACCTCTCCTAATCGGCGAATTTCCGCGCTGGAGGACAATACAACTCCGGAGAAGTTGTTCGTGGAAGAGTGCATGGAGAGATTCGTTGAAATGCCGGCATCCGAGGTGTTCATAGTTTCTAGGCCAAAATTTCAGCTTAAGCTTGCTGGGTAGGGATCAAAATATATACGGGCTACGCCTTCCGCGCTGTTCGATTTGAGACACCCAGCCGGCCCGCCCCGGCTGTCGCCCAAAGGGTCTGACGCTCCCTACCCTAATCCGCAGCCCCGGAAACTGCCGAAAAGACAGGCACTACGGATTTCCGGAAGGTCCGAGTCGAACCAAGGCCGCAAGTCGCTAAGTAGCGCAGAGCTTCCACCTCTACGCTGCATGGAAAGCTTGTCATCGTTCGCGCCCGCACGAGGCGGGCGCGAACGACCTCCACTTGGAGTATGTGCACAACTGAAACGTTGGGATTGTTCGCCTATAGCCGGTTTTTGCAGTCCGGCGATTGCAGTTCACCGATAGCGCCACCGGTATCCAGAAACCTTATCGAATAGGTTCTGAGTGACAATGTGTTCGATGGCTGCCTATCGGAAAATTAGGGTCAGCTCACTTCATGGGGCAACTACTCAGCGGCTTACTGATTACGGATAACGTTCTTCCTACGGATCAAACCAGAACTTAATCGTCACCGTCACTTTGGACGCCACCGGCTTCCCGCCCTGCGTCGCCGGCGCGTACTCATACTGCTGCAGCGCGTCCATCGCCACCTGCCGAAATTGCTTCGGCCCCAGCAAAACCTTCATCGCCCCGATGTGCCCCTGCTTGTCCACTTCCGCTTCGATGCGCACATCGCCGGTGATGTAGTTCCGCATCGCATCCGGCGGATAGATCGGCTGCACCGGCTTCAACAATTTCGCCGGCAAAATCGGTTGATCGGAGACGGAAACCTCTGGCGCAACCGGCACCGGCGCCGATTCCCCGCTCGTTTGCGCCTTCCCACGATTCTTTCCCGATTTCGCCACCGCCGGCTTTCCAACACCTGTCTTCACCGAGCCAGCCGCCCGCGCCCCGGGCTTCTCCGCCAACGTAGCCCTCTCCGCGGGCGATTCGATTCCGGGCACCACCATCGGCGCAACCACTGGCGGCGCTACTGCCGGCAGAGTTGCCACCGGCATCGATGTCGTCGGCCCCGCGGGCTCAGGGGTCAAAGCTGTTCCGCTCGGCGCGGAACTTCCCGCCGGCTGCGCGTTTCCTCCGCTCGCGTTTGTCGCACCATTCGGACCGCCATTCGTTCCGCTGACGATACCGGCTGCACTTGCCGGGTTCTCCGCCTCTCCTGCGTTCGCCGCAACACTCGTCTTCGGCGCCCGGTGCAGAAACGGCAGCAAGTTCTTGTACCACGCGCCCACACCGGCGATCATCAGCACTGCCAGCACCGCCGCACCGGCCAAAATCTCCCGCTTGCCCGCCCGATCCCGCGCCGGCCGGTAAATATTAAAGGGATCGTTCGGATCCACATGCTTCGGTACCTGCGAAAAGTCCAGCGCCGGCTTGGGCAGCAAATCCTCCAGCGGATCGATCGCTTCTTTCTGTGCAGGTGCCGGCGCGTGCTGTGTTCCCGGCGCCGGTGCCGCAGGCGTCGCCGCCCCAGGGGCCGCGCTGGGCAGCTTCATCCCGACTGTCGCCGGCGCCCTTTCGCGTTCCACTTTCGCGGGTTCCGTCTTTTTTGGCGCCTCTTCGTCCGTTTTCCGCGTTGCCTCGATATCCGCCGCCGACCAGGGCACCGCTTCGGCTTTCGCGCGCTCCGCTTTCTTGCGCGCCTCAGCTTCCGCTTTCTGCCTGGCCTCAGTTTCCGCCGCCGAGCGTGCCGAGGCTTCCGCCTCCGCCAATCTCCGCGCCACCGCATCCTTGTCACCTGAAGATTGCTTTCCCCGCAACTCCTGCAGCTGCGCCTTCAGCGCCGTCACTTCATCCTTCAGCTGCGCCACGTCTTCACTTTTTGGCGCGGCCACCGGCTCGTTTGGATCATCTTCCGTCGTCTCTTCCGCTTCCACCGCTTCCGCGGCCGGAGGAACTTGCCCGCCATCGTCTTGCGCCGGAAACGCGACGCCCCAGAAATTCTCCTCAGGCTCCGTGAATTCCAACTCCACAAAACACGAGGTGGGGCGGTGGCTGCGTTTGTGCACCACCTGGCAAACCACTTCTTTCTTCGATCGTTTTTCCGTAAGAAACAACAGTTGTCCGACGGCCACGGCAGCGGAAAGCTGAATCACCGCCCCATCTTTAAACACCAGTACGGTGGTGGTTTCTTCCGTGAAGAGTTCTCGGTTGTCTTTCGAAGCAATCGGCCGCGCTCCGGCAACACTCACGGGCACTTCCAGCGCAACGGGATTCGGCCGCATGGATCGCTGCGGAATCTCTCCGTTCGCCTTTTTCCCTGCCTTCGTGTTCACGTCCGTCGCGGATGCCACGCTTCTCGTTCCCTGCTCGCGCTTCGGAAAAACTCTGCTCCGCGGCGCCAGCGCACTCCCTGTGCACACGTAATTTCTCCCCACCGCCGGACGGACTTCTCCGCCTGCGCCAGGGTTCACGCTTCCCTAGTTTTTCAGGAGAATCTGTCTTTCACCATAGTACCCGGCCCTCCGTCGGTGCCCAATCAGTAGCCTCTCTCTACCGGCATTTTCCCGGCATGCACCTTCTGCTCTATGATTCCACCGGCCACGCAGCGTGCTCCTCCCCCAGTTGCACGTCGAAAAATCCCTCCGCCGGCAGCACGTCAATCGGCAGCCCCCCGTGCCACAACGCCACTCCCACCGTGATCTTCGTCACTCCCTGTAACTCCAGCACTTCGCGGTTCACCGCCAGTTCCAGATGCCGCTGGTACGCCGCCTCCGCCAATTCCTTCGGATTCAGCAGACATACCTTGCCTTTCTCCACCGCAAATTCCTTCACTCGTCCGCGGTCCGTCTTCACCACTACCGCCAATTCTTCTTTCGCTCCGATCACGATGCGAAACTCCGCATCCTCCAGCTCCGCGATGCTTTCCGGGAAGCAATCCACACGCAGAACGAAACGGTCTTCCTCGAATCCGTATCGCAGCTCTTTCAGGAAAAACACCCGCCCGTGCATCGAGCCGCCTCGCCGCTCCGGCGAGTACACGCCGGCGCCCAGCCACTCGAAATAGCTGGAGTCCACCCCGTCCACTTTCACCTTCAGGAACCCAGAGGGATACGACTGGTACGCTCGCTCCGGCATTCGCTTGATCGGCTTCGCCAACTCTTCCGGCGCCACCTGCCCTAGCGCCAGGTAGACCCCCGTCAGGTGCTTCCGGTAGAGCGCGTCGAACTCCGCGTCATTCGCCGTGCTGTGCTCCGGCCCGTACCACCAGCACCAGTCGCTGCCCTCCGCCGTCAGTACCGATTCCAGCGCTTCCGCCAGCGCCTCTTTCGTCGGGGCGTTTTCCCGCCCTTTCTCCCGCGCGTCCAAGGCCTTCCCGTAGGCCTCGCGCGCATCCCACAATAAATCCCACGCCGTCACATCTTCCTGATGCCCGATCCACACGTCGAAATTCGCGTTGATCCACGAAGCCGGAAAAATCGTGCTGGTAACAGAAATGTCTCCCGCTGCCGCGATTGCTTCACTCGCCGTCAGCGCGCGGAAATCCGCATCACCCGCGATACGCTGATAAAACTCGCGTAAGAATTCCCGCCCGTTTCCCGGGTAATATTCCCAGGCATTTTCACCGTCCAGGAAAATACACACCGTCAACGGCTTCTCGCTCTTCACCGTTTCGCCGATGTACCTCAGTCTGCCGTGCAGGTCCGCCGCGGCGGCCTTGCTGTCCATCCGGCTGTAGACGAATCCCACCAGGTCCGAAACGTGGTGGTCGCGGAAAAGTCCCGTGATTCCCCTGTTCGCCATCTGCAATCGCCACGGTTGATACAACCGGTCGGCGCTCGCCGCAATTCCCGAGGCATCCCTGAAGAATCCCACGTTCAGTGTTCGCCCCAGAACTCCTTCATCGGTGCCGAACCACTGAAATCCTTCCTCCGCCGCAATCGCCATCGCCTGGTCGGAGACCGAACCTTCGCTCGGCCACAGCCCCACCGGTTTCGCACCAAACACCCGCTGGTGATATTCCTTCGCCCGCCGCAACTGCTCCCGCGCATCTTCCGGATGTCGGTACGCCCGCCTGGGCAGCGGCGTCCCCGGATTCGCCACGCGCGCGATGTCGGAATCGCACACCAGCGGCAGGATCGGGTGGTAATAGGGCGTCGTGCTCAGTTCGATCTGTCCCCGCGCCGCCGCCTCGCGATAGGCTGGCAGCACCAGCCCCAATATCTCCAGTTGCTTGGTCTTCAATTCCGTTTTGTCTTTTTCCGTGAAATCTTTTCCGCGGTTCGCCAGCCGGCTCACCACCGGATCCTTCGTGAACCACGCTTCGTCCATCCACGCGAGTTGCGACAGCACCTGCAGGTCCCGCCAGTCTCGCGCGCGAAACGTGATCAGCGCCTGCCCGCCGCTGGCCGCCCGCGACCAGTCGTACAGCTCCAGAAATCTCGGCCACCGCGTCAGCAGCCGCTCGTGGTTCACCTGGAAGGCCCGGGCCAGAATCTCCCATTTGTCTTCCCGCGTCAGCTCGTCCGCGTGCTTGAACGCCAGATCGAACCAGGGTTCCTTGAAATCTCCGCTGGCATACTCTTCCAGTTGCATGCACAGCGACGGCACCATGTTGAACGTCGCATGAAACCCCGGCACGTCCTCCATCAGTTTCACCATGCCGTAGTAATCCTTCGTCGCGTGCAGCCGCGTCCACGGCAGCACATACTGCCCCGACTCCGGATCGCGATATTGTGGCTGATGCATGTGCCACAGCACCACCAAATGAATCCGATTCATCCCCTTGTAGCTCCCGCCTGTGTAGGGCCCGTCCGCCGCGGTGAGCGGGCGCTCCTACTTTTGAGTGCGGAAGCACAGCTTCCGCTTTTACGGGCTAAACCCAACCACCAAACGGTTCAACGATTGAGCCTCGCCCTTCTTCGCTTCCTGCTATCTGCTTGCTGCTATCTCATCGCCTCATACAGGTTACTGATTACTGTTCACTGATTCCTTCGCTCCGCTCGCGCAACATCGCTGTAACGCCCGGGCGCAGACCCTTATCAACTTCTGGAAACTCCTCCCCATGTTACACTGCCCCTTCCCGTCATGCGTATCCTCGATCGCTACATTGTTCGTGAAATTGTTCGCCACGCCTTTCTTGGCTTGCTCATTTTCACCTTCGTCCTCTTCGTCCCCAAACTCGTCCGCCTGATGGAACTCTTCGTCCGCCACTCCGGCTCAGGCTCGCAAATTCTCGCGCTATTCCTCTGCATCATCCCCAGCATCCTCATTTTCACAATTCCCATGGCCGTGCTCATCGGCGTCCTGTTGGGTCTCGGCCGGATGTCCATGGACAGCGAAATCATCGCGCTCACTTCCCTCGGCATCAGCCGCAAACGCATCCTCCTCCCCGTGGGCCTTCTCGCCGCAGCCGGCGCGGTTCTCACCCTCCTCATGACCGTCGTCCTCGCCCCACGCAGCCTTCGCGCCTTTCGCGACATCGAAGCCGGCCTGATCGCTTCCCAAATCTCTTTTCAAGTGCAGCCGCGCGTCTTCGACGAGCGATTCCCCCACATGGTTCTCTACATCAACGACGTCTCGGCCAGCGGCACCCACTGGCATGGCGTCTTCCTTTTCGAAACCGGGGCGGAAAGTGGCTCGCGCATCACTCTGGCCGAGGGCGCCATCGTCATCGCCGAACCCGGGCAGGGCAAACTCGAACTCCATCTGAACAGCGGGACTACTCACGAATTCCAGCGCGAAAATCCCGATCAATATTCCGTCACCGCCTTTGAACGCAGCGACTGGCCCATTGAGTTCACTTCGCTCGATAGCGACAAGGTCCGCGTCCTCAGCAACCCCGAGCGCTCGCTCACCGAGCTGTGGCACGATCGCGGCCCTCGCTGGCGCGATGCCCGCGTGGAACTCTACCAGCGCTTCGCCTTTCCCTTCGCGTGTTTTGCTTTTGCCCTGATCGCCGTGCCGCTTGGCGCGCAACCCCGCCGCGGCGGGCGCGCTGCGGGCACGCTGCTCTCTGTCCTGATCATCGCGGGGTACTATCTGCTCTTCATCATGGGCGCCGGCCTGGCACGCCAGGGCGTCATTCCGCCCTTCGCCGGCATGTGGGCCGCCAACGTCATTCTGATTCTAGCCGGGCTCGCGCTGCTCCCCCGCATGGAACGCTATTGGAGCGAGCCTTCTCCGCTTTCCTTCGTCGCGCGGTTCATCGCCTGGCGGCGCCTGGTTCGCCAGCGCCGCACGCGCGCCAAGGCGCGCACCGCACCGCGTAAAGAGAATGGCGAAGCCGCGCACGAACCGTTTCCACTCACATCCTCCAACTTTCCTTCCATTATTGATATTTACCTGCTCCGCCGCTTCTCCTACTATTTCCTCCTGAACCTCGGCGCGTTCATCCTGCTCTTTGAAACCTTCACGTTCTTCGAGCTTCTCGACGACATTGCCCGCCACCGCATTCCCTTCCTCGTCGTCGTGGATTATTTCCGCTTTCTGATTCCCTATCTCGTCTACCAGCTAACGCCGCTCACCGCTCTCGTGGCCACGCTCGTCACCCTCGGTGTCCTCAGCAAGAACAACGAAATCGTGGCTTTCAAGGCCAGCGGCATCAGCCTCTACCGCCTCGCCCTTCCGCTGCTTCTCGCCGGAGTTGTGCTGGCCGCGGCGCTGCTCGTTCTCGACGATACCTATCTCCCCTACGCCAACCAGCGCCAGGACGCGCTTCGCAACCAGATTAAAGGCAAGCCCGCGCAAACTTACACTCGCCCGCAGCGCTGGATTTTCGGTGAAAATTCCAAGGTTTACAACTACGACATCTTCGATCCCAAGCAGAAACTTTTCGGCGGCCTCAGCGTAATCGAGCTGGATCCAGTCACTTTTCAGATAAAGCGCCGCGTCTTCGCCAATCGCGCCCAATGGCTGGACACGGAAAAAACCTGGGCACTCGAATCCGGCTGGGTCCGCGACTTCGCCGGCGGAACGGTCGAAAAATACGCGCCTTTCAAAGTCAATTACCTGCCGGAACTCGTCGAGCCTCCCTCGTATTTCAATCGGGAAGTGATTCAGGCTTTCCAGATGAGCTGGCGCGACCTGCGCCGTTACATTTTCGGCCTGCAAAGCGCCGGCTTCGACGTCTCTTCGCTCACCGTTCAATGGCACAAAAAAATTGCTTACCCGCTCATCGCCCCCATCAGCATGCTGCTCGCGATTCCCTTCGCCATTTTGGTCGGCAGCCGCGGCGCCATCGGCGGCATCGCGCTGGGCGTCGCCATCGGCATCTGTTACTGGGCGATAGCCGCGCTCCTCGAGGCCATGGGCGGTATCGGCCAACTCCCCCCCATGCTGGCCGCCTGGTCCCCCGACCTGGTATTCTTCTTCCTCGGCATCTACTTCTTCCTCAAAATGCCCACCTGAGTAGCGTTGCGTCCGCCTTCAGGTGGACAAGCCTTGGAGTGGGCTTGCCCTGAGCCTGCCGAATGGAGCTCTGCCACCGCTCTTGCGTATCAGACAAGTTCGACCAATCCTTTCTTCCGGCTGCCCGTGACTCCTTAACTGCTCTGTGCCATTCATACAGTTGCCTCAGCTCACATTCCGCGATTAGCCTTGCCATATTCGCCCATGTCTCCAAGAAACAAATCCACGGTACTCATCTTGGGTCTGGTGCTCCCTTACGGCGCCTTTGTGAGCTTTTTCGTCTTCTCCGCAACTCCGGGCTCCCCGCTGCCCCTAAGTGTCGGCACGCCGCTTTCCATGACCCTTCGTGTGCCCACTTTTCTTTCCGGCAGCCCGCGGACCGACGTTCAGTGTACCGACCGCGTCGTCCATGAATGCAGCCTTCGCAATGGCGACATCGGTTATGGTATCCACTTCGAGCAGATGCTCAACTTCCAACAAGGCAGCCTCCCCCAATCCGCCGCCCCTCAGCCCTCAACCAACTCTCCGAGCTGATCTAGTCCATCGCCCACGGCTGTCTCCCGCCCACCCTCTGCTCTCGCCGCTGCTCTCTGCTATCGGTCTTGCTCGAGCTTCCACAATATCTTCCTTACCATCCCCAACAATACTTCCGCGTCACCCACCTCCAGCGAAAATCTGCGCAGCATCCGCCGCAATTTCTCTTCGGCCTTCACTTCTCCCCGCGCCGCAATGTACCCGCTCTTTCGCAGCGCCTCCAGCAAAGCCTCCCCAATCCGCTCCACAGTCTCCATCTCCGCAAACTCTTCCCTCTCTTGTTTCCTCAATGTAGCGCCGCTTTTCAAACTATCGTTGTCGATCACCTTCTCTTTTCCTTTACTTCCTTTTCCTCCTTTACTTCCTCTACCTCCCAATTCATACATCACCACCGCCGCGGCCTGCCCCAGATTCATCGAACGGTGCTCTACCCGCGTCGGTACGCGCATCAACCAATGGCAGTAGCTCAAATCCTCGTTCGACAATCCCCATTTCTCGGACCCGAACAAAACCGCCACGCGCCCCGACTTCATGCGCTTCCCGATCAATTGCGCTCCCTCCTCCAACCCGCGCAACGGATGCTTCATCTCGCGGTTCCCCACTGCCGTCGTTCCCACCACCAGTGAGCAATCCGCCACCGCCTCCGACAAGTCCGCAAACTCCTTTGCCCGCGCCAGCAACTCACCCGCGCCCACCGCTGACTTCGCTTCTCTCCACGCCTTCCCATAAGGCCGCACCGCGCGCAACTCCATCACGCCGAAATTGCTCATCGCCCGCGCCACCGCTCCCACATTCAGCGGATTCCGCGTCCTTACGAGCACCACGCACAAATTTGTCATTTCCCCGCTCACGGCTCCCCACTCTAAGCCATCCGCAGCGCCAACACCACGGCTCGCGGTTCGATCGGACCTTTCCGGACCAGGCCATCTTCCCAACCGCCCCGGGAGAGGCTATCCTTGCACGCGCTCCATGAATAATCTGCTCACGCCTCCGCCGCCGCCGACCCCGAAACAATCTGTGCTCCTCATCCTCTCCGCGATGTGGATCACCTTCGTCGGCCTCCGCCTGTCCCTCCATCTCGGCGGAGTCCGCCACGTCTATCCGGGGGGCCATCTCGTCCATCATTTTTTCTTCGGAGCAATTCTCATCCTGCCCGCGGCGTTCCTCCTGGCCTTCCCGCCCCGCGCCCGCTGGTTCAGGTTCACCACCCTGGCCATTCTTGGAGTTGCCAGCGCGCTGCTCCTCGATGAATTCGTCTACCTGCTGGTCACTCAAACCACCGACGCCGACTACATTTCCCGCCTCTCCCTGATCGGCGCCCTGGTTCTCACCTCCTCCGCCTCGGTCCTGCTGCTGTCGATCTATCTCTACCACCGCGACTAAACCATCGCCCAAACACACCAATTCCGTCCAGAAAACTCCCCGTCTCAAATTGTCAGTGGATATAAGCTACCCGACGTCGACCGCAAACCGTAGATTCAGCTGCCACGCGTTTCCTGTGATCTGATCGCTACTATCCGTTCGCCTCTTACGGATTACTGCTTACCGATTACTGATTGCAGAAACTTTCTCCCTCTACCTCACCACGCCCTTCGCCACAAACACCCTTTTCATCGGCCGCGCTCCCGCCACCGGAAACGACATGCTCCAGAAATTCCCTTCCGGGCAATGCAACTCAAACGCTCCGTGCAGCTTCCCGTCTTTGCCGAGGCGCACCGTCACAATCCGGCACGCAGCCTTCCGGCTGTTGAACTCATTCACAAGCTCAAATCTCTGCCCCACCGGCAGCGGCGCTTCCAGCAGAATCACGCCGCCATGCTGGCTCACGGAAATCGTCCGCGTCGAAAATTTGAATGGTGCGTTGCTTTCGCTCACGCCGGTGACTTCCATCTGGATGCTCACCACGGCCCGCGCCGTTCTCCGTCGCTCGATACTCCGGCAGTGCATTATCGCCATCTGTCACTCCTCTGGCCGTCGTTCGGATTCGTGCCCTCGACTTCCCGCCGCCGCGCGAGACCCGGAGTCAACACCACCGGCACGAACCACTTCCAAATCTCCCTGAATCTTACAGGTTCCCCTCTCCGGCGCGAATAGCATGCCGGTACCATTTCCACGGCCCTTTTCTAGTACTTTCCTACCAGCACCTTTCCACCTGTTTCGTTCTTCGCCCCAACAGCCCTTTAGTACAGTTTCTTTGTCTTATCTAACTCTTTACTATCGTCCTATGCCACCAATCCACAACGCCCGACCCGCGCATGCCGAATTTCTGCTTCTGCTATTGGTCGTGGCTCTCGGTTTGGCGACCTGCGGCCGCGCCGAGGCAGCACCACCCGCCGTGCCCATGGAAACGGTCATGCAGATCATTCGCGCGTATGGTCACGGCCATCAGGGCACTCCCGCGCCTGCCCTTCCCGAGTCTCCGGATACCGCGGAAATGGCTTATGGGGAGCGTGTCCACTCCCTGCTGGAGCAGGGCAACTACGCTGAACTGGAATCGCTCGCCCAAATAAACCGCTCGGAGCGGGGCCGTTTTATCGCCGGCGTCTGGCGCAACATCAATTTCTTCAACTAGGTGGTCTGGATGCCGGCCTGTTATTGCGGGAGTTATATAGAAGAGATGAAAACCGCCGACTGGCCGAAATTGCAATTGGGTTTCGCCAATCTTCAGACAGCCTATGGACTCGATGACCTGAACGCCAACCGCCTCGCGGAGATGGCCACGGTTTTCCAGGACAAGCCCATAGCCCACAAGGCCTTTAGCCACGTCATGCAACCCGACCCAGACGTGTGGCTGACCGAGGATTCCTTTCAGCAAGCCCGCGCCTGGGCCAGTTAATCACTAGAACTCGTGCGCACCCCCGACAGTCATCATCCTTTCAGGAAGCCTTGGCTTTTGAGCCATCCTTATGCGCCGGTACCTCCCGAGATCTAGCCGGGAGCGTTAACTCTGCTCATCCCGGCGGGTTCAGCCGAATGATTCTCCCAATTTACGCGCTACTCCGTTCCCGTTTTCCACTTCGATCTTCCATTTTCTGACAATTGACACTATTCCGCGGTTGTCCTACCTTCTCCGCGTCGCCCCTATGCCTCCCCCGCAGCATTACGACTCCATTGTGATCGGCTCCGGCCAGGGCGGCACGCCCCTTTGCCAGGCCCTCGCCAGTGCTGGCCTGCGCACCGCGCTTATCGAAAAAATCCACGTCGGCGGCACATGCATCAACGAAGGTTGCACCCCCACAAAGACCATGGTCGCCAGCGGACGAGTCGCCTATCTTGCCCGCCGCGGCCCCGATTACGGCGTCCACACCCGCGCCGTGCGCATCGCCATGGAGCGGGTCCGCAAACGCAAGCGCGACATTGTCGTTTCCTTTCGCTCCGGCAGCGAGCGCCGCATCGCCAAAACCAGGAACCTCAATCTCATCTATGGTCAAGCTTCTTTCACCGGCCCCAAATCCATCGTTGTCCGCACACCCAAGCGCGGCGAACTCCATTTCACCGCCGACCGTTTCTTTATCAACGCCGGATGCCGCCCCACCGTTCCGGACATTCCCGGGCTTTCTGAGGTTCCCTTCCTCAACAGCACCTCCATCATGGAACTTGCCAAGGTTCCGGCGCATCTCTTCGTTCTCGGCGGCGGCTACGTTGGCCTGGAATCCGCGCAACTCTTTCGCCGCCTCGGCAGTCGCGTTACCATCCTCCAACGCGCCCCGCAACTCCTCAGCGGTGAAGACAAAGACATCGCCGAAGCCGTCGCCGGCATCCTTCAGCAAGACGGCATCCAGATCCATCTCGACTCTGCCGTCGAGGAAGTTTCGGGTTCCCGCAATCGCATCACCGTGAACTTCCGCACCGCAGGAAAATCCCGCAAGCTCGAAGGCACCCACCTCCTCGTCGCCACGGGACGCGTTCCCAACTCCGACACGCTGAATCTCCCCGCCGCCGCAATCTCCGCCGACGCCCACCGCTTCATCCGCGTCAACGAAAAACTCGAAACCTCCGCGAAAGACATCTTCGCCCTCGGCGACATCAAGGGAGGCCCTGCCTTCACGCACATTTCCTACGACGATTTCCGCATCCTTCGCGCCAACCTGCTCGAAAATGGCAACGCCTCCACGACGAATCGCCTCGTGCCGTACACCGTCTTCATTGATCCGCAACTCGGCCGCATCGGCATTTCCGAAGCCGAAGCCCGCGCGCAAAACCTCGCCGTCCGCATCGCCAAAATGCCCATGAACTACGTCGCCCGCGCCCTCGAAGTGGACGAATCCCGCGGCTTCATGAAAGCCATCGTTGACGCCACCACCGACCAGATCCTCGGGGCCGCCATCCTCGGCATCGAAGGCGGCGAAATCATGGCCCAACTCCAAATC
This sequence comes from Acidobacteriota bacterium, assembly GCA_013289665.1. Lineage (GTDB taxonomy): Bacteria > Acidobacteriota > Terriglobia > Acidiferrales > UBA7541 > Acidiferrum. The sequence continues at coordinate 67,673 of JABCZN010000009.1, forward strand.
GCCATGATGGGCCAACTCCCCTACACCACCCTGCGCGATGCCGTCTTCGCACACCCCACCCTAGCTGAATCCTTCAACAACCTCTTCACCAAGTTCCAGGATTAGTCCGCCCCCTGTGGCACAGGCACTCCTGCCGGTGCTCTTGGGTTTCTCAGCTCTCTCTCTGCCTCTTCCTCAGCGACCTCTGCGGCAAAATCTTTCTCCCCCCTTGCACTCGTCAGATTCAGCTCATCTACCAAATCCTCACCCGTTCCGCCGGTGACAGATACAGCTTCTCCCCTTCCTTCACCTGGAACGCCGGATACCACGCATCAATATTCCGCACGGTGTCTGTCCGGTACTCCGACGGCGCATGCGGATCCGTCATCACCTGCTGCCGCAGCGAGCCTTCCCGGGGCTTGTTCGCGCGCGTCTGTCCGTACGCCAGGAAAAATTGCTGGTCGCCGTTGAAACCGGCCTGCTCCGACGGCGTCTTCCCCGCCAGCGCAGCATGGTACGCGTCATAGGACGCCGCAATCCCCGCAACGTCGGCAAGATTTTCCGCAAGCGTCTGCTTGCCATTCACCGCCAAGTCGGGAAACGGCTTGTAGGTGTCGTATTGCTCCGCCAGCTTCTGCGTCGAAGCCTCAAAATGCGCCAGGTCCGCCGGCGTCCACCAGTTGCGCACCCGGCCCTTGGAGTCGAACGCCGCGCCCTCCGTATCAAACGTGTGGCTCACCTCATGCCCGATCACCGCTCCGATCGCGCCATAATTAAAGGCGTCCGGGGCTTTCGCATCGAAAAACGGCGGCTCCAGAATTGCCGCTGGAAAACTCAGCGCGTTCTGCAGCGGCAAATTCACCGCGTTCACCGTCTGCGGCGTCATCGTCCACTCCTCGCGATCCACCGCCTTCCCCAGTCGCCCCACTTCCCGGTGATACACGTACAAACTGCCGCGCCACAAATTCCCGAAAATATCATCGGCATTTATCTCGTACGCGGCATAGTTCTTCCAGTGCTCCGTGTAGCCGATGCCCACGTAAAGCGTATTCAGCTTTGCCTGCGCCTCCGCCTTCGTCGCGGGATCCATCCACGTCAGCGCGTCAATCCGCTTGCGGAAGGCGGCCTCAATGTTGGCCACCATCTTTTCCACTCGCGCTTTCGATTCCGGCGGGAAATATTGTTTGGCGTACATCTCGCCGACGGCATCGCCGAGCTGCTGATTCACGGTTCCAACGGCGCGCTGCCAACGCGGCCGCTGAGCTGTTGTTCCCTGCAGCGTCTTCCCGAAAAACGCAAACTCCTCATCGGCAAACGCTTTCGGCAGCACGTTCGGGTATCGCTCGATCAAGCTGTACGCCAGCCAATCCTTCCAGGTCTCCAGCGGCACCGAGCCCACCAGCGCCGATTCACCGGCAAACGCGGTCGGCTGCCACACGAGGAAGCTCTCCTGCTTTTCGAGTCCCGCGCCCCGGAAATATTCTGCCCAATCAAGACCCGGCGCCTTCGCGGCAAACTCCGTCCGCTTCCACGGGTTGTTGGCGTTGTGCACGTTTTCGTTATCCGCCAGGCTCAAATGCTTCTCCGCAATCGCGTGCTCCAGCTCCACAATTTTCGCCGCGCGCGCTTCCGCATCCGAAAATCCCGCCAGCTTCAGCATCACCGCCACATGCGCCTGATACGCCGTGCGCAGATTCTTCATCCGCTCGCTTTGTCCCAGGTAATATTCGCGGTCCGGCAATTGCAATCCGCCCTGCATCAGATATGCGGCATAGTGTTCCGAATCGTTGAAGTCCGGCGCCACCCACAGTCCGAACAAATTCTCCGTGTGAAAATTCGTGTTGTTCAACGCGTCCACATCCGCGCGCAAAGTTTCCCCGAGCGCAAATGCCAGCGCCTTCTTGTCCTTGATGGCCGCGATTTCCTTCAAATGAGGTTCGAGCGGCGCCAACCCCTTCGCCTCAATCCCCGCTTCGTCCATGAACGATTTGTAGAGGTCCGCAATCTTCCGCGTGTTCGTACCAGCCGGCGCGTTCGCCGCCACCGCCTCGTCAATCAATCCCCGCACCCGCTGGCTGCTCTTGTCCACCAGCGTCGCAAACACGCTCACGCTCGGCCGGTCCGCCGGAATCTCCGTTTTCCTGAGCCACGCCCCGTTGCAATACCGGAAAAAATCGTCCCCCGGCTTCACCGCCGGGTCCATGTTCCCCACCACAACGCCGTGCGACTCCGCGGCCGTCTGCTGCCCCCGCACCGGCTGCCAGCCCACCACCAGCGCACACGCGACCGCCGCCACCCACAGTCCAGTTTTCATCATCCGCTCAGCCTTCTGCGAAACTCTCATTTGACCTCTCTGTCCTATCCTATTTTTTACTTTGCCCGGATGCGTCCAGACGCACACCCGTCCCCTTTTAAACGCCAAAATCCCAAGAAGGGTAGCACGTCCGCGCACGAACTCGAGCAGCTGGGTGCAACAATGTGCTGCATTATAGAAATGATATTCTTGAATTGTGCAAACTATTGCCTGGCCCCATCCCCGCATTCCTTAGTCAGCTCCAACTCTTTGAACGGCGATAGGTTATCAGTGTCAACCATGCCAAGGTTTGGAACCGGGATTGCCCGGGAAGGGTTGCTGACTGGGTCAAAGTGTGCACCATCAGGTACTTCCCACGGAACTTGCCTCGGGTAATTGAACAATTAGGAGGGCGCGATGAGGGGGATACCATTTCTGCTCGGTCTTTGTTTGCTGGTGTTATCTGGCGCCGCAGAAGCGCAGGTAACCAGCGTCACTGGAAGCGCCACTGTTGTTTCGCCTCCAGCTTCGGTCAAAACGGGAACTGGAACTAATTCGATTGTATTTGCTGAACAATCGGGCATTCTGACTTCCGATCTCGGTGTGGATATCAGTGCGTCTGGCACGTACAACAGTCTTGCCAGTCTCACGCCCGGTACGATCGCGGCGGGAACCGACGTAAGCTCCTTTTACTTACATAGTTTCGATGCAACAGATAGTTCTGGGACTATATACTCTGGATCCATCACCTTCTCGACGGCCATTCTTGGAGTGGAGGGACTTGACGCAAGCCTTGTCGCAACAAACTCTGCCCTGGGTTCGCCAACTACGACTTACTTCACAAGTGCAGTCGGGCAAGGATTCGAGTTTGGCTCCCAGATCGATTCCCTTACCATCAATATTTCCGGTGATACACTCACCTATCTCGACGAAACCTTTGGCGCTCCGGATGATCTCCGCATCATCACCGCAGCACCCGAGCCTTCCATCCTCCTCATGCTGGGAAGCGGCCTGTTTACGCTGGTGTGCTTCAATTTGAAGCGATTTCTAGCCTAGACCGAGACATAACCAAATCCTAAGGACCCGCCGTGCGTAGCTGACGGCGGGTTCTTCGTTCTGAAAGTGACATTTGCCAATCGTTTCCCCAACGGGACTTGGCTCTACATTAAGGCATCAGTCGGAGTTCGGAAACCGTCTCACTAGCCCTCGAGTACTTCCACACCCTCGCGAGCAAGGACTGCCTATCACATACACTCGCGTGCATCTGTAGTTTCCCAGGCACTATTGAAACAATGAGCGCCTTCAGGACAACCGGCCACAGACTCAATGGAGAAAATCGTCATCGGGTCACGCCCGGATTTCCACAGTCGCGGGCGGCGAGCGCCCGATCAACCGCCCCACCTGGAGCCCAAACGCCCGCCGCCCGTTACCACTCCGAGACCCTGCCCCACTCTTCCGCTCGCGAAAGACTTCCCTCGCCTTTTATCATCGAGGAAACCCCAAAATGCGGCTCCTCGCCTACCCTCGTCGCTCGATTCTCTTCCTCGCTCTGGCGTCTTTCTGCCCGCAAACGATGCCTGCGCAACGCGAACTCGCTTCCCAGATACAGGTCGCCGTCTTGCCCTCCGGAGTTCCCTCGGGCGCTCCCGGAACATCGGACCGTCCCGACACCGACCCGCGGCAGTTCTATCTCGTCGACGCCATACTTATTCTTTCCTATTTCGTTGCCTACGCTCTGCTCACGGGCAGGCGCAATTCCGCCGCAGTCGTGATCCAGTACGCCCCTCCGGCAAATCTTTCGCCCGCACAGCTTCGTTTCCTGCTCACCGGCGATTCCGATCGCAAAACCGTCGCTGCCGTAGTGCTGAGCCTCGCCGCCCGCGGCCTCGTCACCATCAAGTGCCTCGACAATTTCTATCTCATCACCAAGCGCTTGGACACTCCTCCGTCCGGTCTGCCCGCGGAAGAGGATCTGGCCTTCCGCGTCATGTTCGGCCTCGCGCCTGTCGCCGACCGGCCGGTTCCCAATCCGTGGGTTGACAAAGCCGTTCCCGAAGGCTCCTATCTCCTGCACCCCATCGCCGGCGAAGGCTTCGCGGCCCTTTTGCGCGCCATCCAGAAGGCGCTGCGCACCGGTTACGAACGCAGACTCTTCACCCGTCATTTGGTTTTCTCCATCCCTGCCGCGGCTTTCTCCATCTATTTTCTGTCTTCCGCCGGCAAGGTCTTCCCCTATTCCGTGATTTTCGCCGGTACGATCCTTGCCGGCGTGCTCTTCGCCAATTTTACACCCTACGTACGCGACGCTCTCCGTGGCCGCAGTTCCCCGCAGCAGAAAAGCCTCATGACCGTGTTGATCTTCATCTACATCTCCTACGCCGGCATTATCTCCGGAGTTTCCCGCGAATATCCGAACACGTTTCTGTTCACACTGTTCCTGGCCATCTTCGTCAACGTCTGGTTTCCCATCAAACTCCGCAGCCTCACTGCGGAAGGCCGCAGGCTTCTCCACGAACTCAAAGGCTACAAGATATTCCTGACCACCGTGGAGGTGGATCGCCTCCAGCGCGTCATCGGCGACAACTGGACGCCGTCAGAGACCACCACCAATCTCGCTTACTCCGTTGCGTTTGATCTTCACGGCACCTGGGAAGACTACCTCGCCCAATCGGATTTCCATTCTGTCTACTGGAGGCCCAGCCAGACCAAGCCGGCCTTCCCGGGACTGCCCCTAAACGATGCTGTCGGCCCTGTCACCGCGTCCTTCCGCCGCTACCTCATCCATACCGGCGTTTTGTGCGTCCTCGTGCTGATCGCCAACGGCCTGGCGCACTCTAACGTCGAATTCATTTTCTATCTGCTCATCTTCGCCGGCATTGCACGCTTCGCCCAATACGTCCACGAAGCAAACCAGGCCAATCAGTAGTTTTCCCTTCGGAATGCTGCTTGCCGCCGCAGGAACTCCGCCTCTCACTGTCCCAGCGCCAACGCGGTCAGCCGAAAAGGTACTAAGGTCTTTACTCGATTGTTTGAGGCAAGGACGAATAGTACACAAGAGCGGACCCAGCGTGGCTATGCAAGGTTCCCGGGGACCGCGAATCGGCCGATCGCCTGTAGGGAAACGGGAACCCTCAGCCCGCCATGTGAGTCGTTTCGAGCAAGCAAAAACCCGGGTGATCGTCCTCCTTAGAAACGAGGGCCCCGCAGCACCTCAGGGTTTGCCCAGTTAGGGTGTAAGCGGCATGCATGAAGATGAAGCGCTCCACGGCAGGACGGAACGGCGACTACCAATGATTGTGGTGGTTCGCCTCGCAAATCTGGAGCTCCCAGGTTCCGACGGCATAGAGTGGACCTACACGGATAACGTCAGCGGACACGGGGCCCGCGTATTCTCCAAGCGCCCCTGGCGGACCGGTGAGGAGATTGCGATCACTCCTTTCAATGAACAAACGACCCAGGGAAGCGTCGTCTATTGCCAGCGGCTGGCGGACGGCCGCTGTTTTATCGGGGTGAATTTCAAAGATCGCGTGGCATGGTCGGTTGTGCGCAGATACAACGGCATAAAAACCGACGCCCCACCCAGACCAAAGTCCAGTTAGAGAGCAAGTCCTCAGGTCACCATCCGCACGGCTGGCTGAAAATGCACAAAACCCCTGCGAATAACGCATTTCTCTCACATGCACCCCCGGGCAGTTGTAATTTCCTAGGCACTATTGAATAATGAGCACCTTCACACAAAGGACCGGCCACGGACTCAATGGAGAAAATCGTCATCGGGTCTGGCGAAATTTCCGCAGTCGCCCCGCCAGCGCCCGATCAGCCGCCCCGCCTGGAGCCTAAGCTCCCGCCGCCCGTTCCCCTATGGGCAAAAATCGCGGTTTCGCCTTTGGTTTTGTTGCTCCCCGTCCTTTGCATCGTTACGCTGATCGTTCGCGTGGCCATGCGCGGACTGCCGCCACGCACCCGGTTCGCCTGGCTTTCGTTTCTCTCCACCCTGCTGATCATCAGCGGCATGTTGACCTCGGCCGCCGCCGTCCTTAGCGTCGCGTTCGTTCCGCTCCCCGCCATCGTCAGCCAAAGCCTCAGCGAACTCGACGCCAAAAGCGTCTTCCCCGCTCTTCCTACATCCATCCCAATGTCCGCCAGGGAAATTTCCGAAGCGCTGAAGCCACTCGTCGCGGTAATCACTCCCGCGCGGCGCACCTGGTTCAATCACAACGAAGTTCCATCCAACGGCTTCGGCGCCGGTGTCCTTCTCGAAGCCACTTCGAGCGGCTACCTGCTGGTCACCGCACGCCACGTGATTGACGAATCCGCATTCCAGCGGGGCGGCGCCCGCGCGCTGGTCGCCATGGCTTCCGGCACCTGGGCCGGCGCCGACGTCATTGCCCGCCACAAAAATCTCGACTTGTGCCTGATCTGGCTCCCGCGCGAAAGCGGCAGCGGCGAATTTGTTCAGCCCGTCGAGCCAAAAAAACAAATCAGCGAAGGCGAAAATATTTTCGTCATCGGCCATCCGCAGGGACTTCGCTTCACGCTGAGCACCGGCATCATCTCTCGCGCCGATAACGACGCCATCCAGATCACCGCTCCCGTCAGCCCCGGCAACAGCGGCGGCCCCGTCTACGACGAGCGGGGCAACCTCCTCGGCGTGGTCACCTCCATGGTCGACCGCAACCTCAGCCCCAACGCCGAAAACCTCAATTTCGCCGTGCGCGCCGACGCCGTGCTCGATCCCGACCGCTGGGATTTTTCTGCCGGCGGCCGCAAGCACCTCGATGACTTTCTTTCCGCGGTAACAAAGAAGGCTCCGAAATAATTCGCGCCCTGGGAGACAACGGTTCATGGCCACGATCAACGTCACCGTCTACGACTCCACGGAAAATAAGCGTGTCCCCGTGGAACTACCCGACGATGCGCCCTGCAACAAAATCATCGCCGTGCTGATACAAAAGCTGCGTCTCCCCACCAACGGCCCCGACGGCGCGCCGCTGAGCTACAAATTCCATCACAAAAATTCCGGCCGCCAGATTCAGGACACGCAAACCCTCGCCGAAGCCCAGGTGCAGGACGGCGACATCCTCCGCCTGCAACCGGAGATCACCGCGGGCTGAGCCCGCCACCCGCCCATGACCATCATTTCCAAAAGCGACCTCCACGAAGATCGCTACAGCCGCCTCCGGTTAATCCCGTGGTGGGACCAGGAAAAACCTGCGGCGGCACGCGTACTGGTCATCGGCGCCGGGGCGCTCGGCAATGAAATTCTGAAAAATCTCGCGCTCCTCGGCTTCCGCAACGTGATCATCGTGGATATGGATAAGATTGACGAATCCAATCTTTCCCGCACGATTCTGTTTCGCACCAGCGACATCGGCGATTTCAAGGTCAACGCCGCAGCCAGCGCGTATCTTTCCATCGCGCCCGACGCCCTGCTGCAGCCCATCGTCGCCAACGTCACGCGCGAGTGCGGCCTCGGCCTCTTCGCCTCTTGCGACCTGATTCTCGCCGGCCTCGACAATCGCGAAGCCCGCCTGTGGATCAACCGGTCCGCATGGAAAGTGAATCGCCCCTGGATTGATGGCGCGATCGAAGGCATCAACGGCGTCGCCCGCGTCTTTCTTCCCGGCGCGGCTCCCTGCTATGAATGCACGCTCGGCGAGGTGGATTGGGCCATCCTTGAGCGCCGCATGTCCTGCAACCTTCTCACTCACGAAGAAGTCGCCGAAGGCAAAGTCCCCACCACGCCCACGATTTCTTCCATCGTCGCCGGCATCCAGGTTCAGGAAGCCGTGAAACTTCTCCACGGACTGCCCACGCTTTCAGGAGGCGGCTTCGTCTTCGAAGGCCTGCAGCACTCCTCCTATCGCGTCGAATACACGGTGAATCCCGACTGCATGAGCCACTACACGCTGCCCTCGGTCGTTTCCCTGCCGCAGGGCTCCAGCGAACTCACGCTGCACGAATTGTGGCAACGCGCCTCGAATGACCTCGCCTCCAGCGAACTTACCATCGAATTCAGCCGCGACGTTCTTCACAAACTGGTCTGCCCGCACTGCGCCGCGGAGGAAATTCTCTTCGTTCCCGTCGGCTCCATAAGCTATGAAGCCGGCCGCTGCCGCGCCGACGGCCACATGCGCGTCGTCCACACGCTGCACGGCTACGAAGGCCGCGAATCCTACGGCTCGCGCAAACTCAGCGAACTCGGCCTGCCTCCCTTCGACATCTTCACTGCGCGCACTTCCTCCCGCGAAACAGGCTACCTCCTTGCCGGCGACGCTCCCGAGGTCCTCGGCCCGCTGACGCAGGGCGGCGCGTGATGTCGAAATCCGCAAAGGACAAACACGCCAACGTCCGCATCAGCACGGAAGTGGCGCGCCAGATTCGTCAGCACGCCCGCTCGAATCTCAAAACGGAAGTCTGCGGCGTGCTGATCGGCGGCTTTGAAGACGGCTGCACGCACGTCCGCGCTAGCATCGGCGGTGCCAATGCAGCGCAGGGTGGCGCGCACGTCACCTTCACGCAAGACACCTGGGAGCACATTTACAAAATCAAGGACCGCAACTTCCCTGACGAGCGCATCGTCGGCTGGTATCACTCGCATCCCGGCTTCGGCATTTTTCTTTCCGATCACGACACCTTCATTCACAAAAACTTTTTCTCCGCTCCCGAGCAGGTCGCCTGGGTCTTCGACCCGCACTCCGATGAAGAGGGCTGCTTCGGCTGGCACAGCGGCCGTCTCGAACGCATCCCGCGTTTCTCCTTCACCGACGCGCACGGCGGCGAACCCGCCAACGCCGCAAACAAACCCGAGCCGAGACGCTCTCCGGATCCCGATTCCGAATGGGAAGAAGAGACCGTCCGCAACGCCAAAAGCAATGACAATGACGATTCCGGCTCCGATGAAGATCTCTCGAAGCTCGCGCGTACCGCCACCATGATCTTTTCTCACCTTGCCGTGCTGCTCATCGGCGGGCTCCTGGTCTGGTATTTTCTTCCGCATATTGTTGTGTTGCCGGTCCCCGTTGATCCGCAGACCGGCCGGCCTCTGAAGGAGTTTATGGACCGCAACTTCCTCAACTCCCTTTCTCCCAATTCGGCTCCGGCTCCAGGCAATTCGCCGGCGCCCGCTGCGCCCGCTGCCGGCAAGCCGCAAACAAAGGGGAATGATGCCCAGCCATAACGACAAAGAACCCCTTCGCATCACTTCGGAGGATTTGGCCGGCGTCGTCGTTCCCGTCGAGGGCCCGGGCCCTGCTTCGGCATCCGATGGCGCGCCGGCCGCAAAATCCTATGGCTCCATCAACGATGCCGCCGACAAAGCGCCCATCGTCGCCGATGAACGCGGCAGCTTTCTCCTGCAAGGCTGGTTTTATCTCGGCATGGCCGGACTGATCGGCGCGATGCTCGGTTGGGCTCTTTGCGAACCGGGCTTCGTGGATGGGGCCGGCCCCAACCGCTGGGGGAATCTGCTGCTGCTTCCCGCGATCATCACCTTCATGTGTATCGGCTTCGGCGTTTCAGAAAGTATCGTTGAGCGCTCACTCGCGAAGGCCTTTCTGCGTGGCGTGCTGGCCCTGCCCCTCGGGATCATTCTGGGTTTTATTTTTGAGTTCGTCGCCAACATCATCTACAACCTGGGCCTTGCCATGTGTGCGCAGATGGGCGTGGTCTCCTACCGGAATCCCGCCGCGTGGATTGCGCGCGGGCTTGCCTGGGCGGTCTTCGGCGCGGCCGGCGGCACGATTTACGGGATCGTCGGCCAGTCGTTCAGAAAGGCGAAGTACGGGATCATCGGCGGCCTGCTCGGCGCGGGGCTTGGCGGAATCATCTTCGACCCCATCGCCATGGCCACCAAGGGCGGAGCACCGAGCCGCGCGGTCGGCTTCGCGCTTGTGGGCATCGCCACCGGCGTTGCCATGGGCTTGGTGGAAAGCGCGCTGAAAGATCGCTGGCTCTACGTCACCTCCGGTCCACTTGCGGGCAAGCAGTTCATTCTCTACAAACAGCTCAGCACCATCGGCAGCCAGCAACAGTCGGATATCTACCTCTTCAAGGATCCTTCCATCCTGCCGCAGCACGCGGTCGTTGCCGTCAGCGGCTCGCGCGTGCAACTGAAAGCGCTCGGCACTACCTACGTCGGCGGCAGCCCTGTCAGCACACGCGTGCTGCAGGACGGCGACCTGCTGCAGATCGGCCGCTACGCTTTCCGCTACAAGGAGCGCCACCGCTCATGAGCGCCGCCGTCTGCCCCTACTGCCGCACGCCCGTTGAACCCGATTCGGGCGAGCAGTACCTGTGCACCGGATGCGGCACTCCGCACCACGCCGATTGCTACACAGAAAACGGCGGCTGCACCGTTTTCGGCTGCAGTGCCGCGCCCGCCGATGAGCAAAAGGTCAGCGTCACCCGCCGTGACATCGCCTCTCCGGTTGCAGGCGCTCCTCCGGCTCCCACGGCCGGCAATCTGCCCCAAATGCTTCCGGGAATCGGGCTGATGCCGCCGGGCCGCGGTCCCAAGGCCCCGCCGAAGCCGGTCAAGGCTGCGCCGCCTCCTCTGCCCCCCGGCGCCGCTGCCGCCGCGCCCCAGGTGGCGCGCCCCGTGGCGCGCGTCGGCGTTGGCAGCATGTTTTTTGACGCCCCACCGGTGCCCGTTCCGGCTTCCTCCACTGCGCCTTCCTTCGATTTCGATCTGGAGCCCGATCCCAACGCAAAAAATCGCAGCACCTTTATCATTCTCGGGGCGCTCCTCGGCTTTTTCGGCGCTCACAATTTTTACGCCGGCTACAAGCGCAAAGCCGTGGGGCAGCTTTGCCTGACTGCCTTCACCCTGGGTTTCGCCGGAATCATGAGCTGGGTCTGGGCCGTCATCGACGTTTGCACCGTGGATCGCGACAGCGCGGGAGTCAAATTCAAATCGTAGGACCAAACGCCAATGGAATACTTCGTTCAACGCGGTGAACAGAAATTTGGTCCGTACAGCCTGGCGGAGATGCAGGAATACGCGCAGGCCGGGCGAATCCTCCCCACCGATTTGGCCAAGAGCGAAGGCCTCGCGGATTGGGTTCCCGTCTCAGAAATCCTCGGAAATATTCCCGCGCCTGTGGCCGCGCCGGTGGCGGTGGCCCCCCAGGCAGAAACCGTGCCGTTGCCTCCCAACCTTCACTGGGCCATCCTGCTGGTGCTGCTGGTGGTGGGAAGAGTGTTTGTAAACTCGCTCTGGCTTCTTTTCAACTGGGTGTGGACGCTGATTCTGGCCAATTGGGCGCGTCGCCTGAGCGGCACGAACAAGGCCATGGTCCTGGTTGCCATGTATCCCGCGGGATTTGTTGCCGGCGCCCTGGCTCTGGGCTTTGGCGCGGTCCGGGGGAATGCGGCGACGGAGGGCGTCGGCGGGATTCTGATCTTCGCGGGTCTGATCGCCTACATCGTCGGCATTTTCAAAATCAGGGAGGCGATGGAAGAGCATTACAATTCGAAGGAAAATATTGCCCTCACCCTAAGCGGCGTCATGACTTTCTTCTTCAGCACCATCTACCTGCAGTACCATATCAACCGCATCGCCCAGTGGAAAAGGACCGGGATTCTGAGCTGAGCAACAGGAACACAAGGACCGATGCCTTCGCCGCGCACACGCCGACTGCTTCTTGACCACCAGACGCTTACCTCGCGCCTGGCCGGCTGGCCGCTGATCCAGATCAGCGGCACCGCAGGCATGCCGCCGGAAATTTATCGTTTCACCTATAATCTTCGCGGCCTGTACGTCGCGCCTAGCGGCGAAATTCTTGAGCGCCAGGTGCATGTGCTCGAAGTCAATCTTTCGCTCGGCTACCCGCGCCGCGCTCCGCAGTGCCGCATGCTCACCCCTGTCTTCCACCCCAATTTCGACGACTCCATGGTCTGCATCGGCGACTTCTGGGCGGCTTCTGAAGGCCTCGACGACCTGATCATCCGCATCGGCCGGATGATCACCTATCAGGAGTACAACACCAAAAGCCCGCTTAACGGCCTGGCTGCAAAATGGGCCGCGCAAAACCCCTCGTTGCTGCCGATTGACACGCGCAACATCTCTCCCCCTGCCGCCCAACCTCCAGACCCCGGTTCCGCCGTCCAAGCCGCGCAATCTGGATTGCCCGGTCCGGCCGACATTCCTCCGGTGGTCGCCGCTCCCCTTGAAGCCCTGAGCAGCAACCCCCCAGCTCCTTCTTCAGAAGAGCCTCCTACGCCTCCTCAGGACCCCTGGACAGAGAAAATCTCTCTCGTCTGACTCCTACTCTAGTACCACTGAAAGTGGTCACGCCTGAGTTCCATTTTGGGCTGGAGCCTGAATCCAATTTGAATTACAGTCTAGAGGTCCCTGATCGCTCCGAGGGAACAAATGGCTTCCCAATCGTTCCAGCCCCGAATCCGGAAGTCACTTACACTTAGCCTCACCTGGGTGCTCACGACCGGCCTGTTTATCATCACGGTCGAAAACATCTGGCTGGATCCCTGGCTCAGGAGCCGATACCCCGACTTTCCATCTCTGGCGCCGCAACCTCCGAGCATTCTCTGGATCATTTCCTTTGCCGGGATCGGCATCGTCTGCGTGGTGCTGATGGTCGGCCAGGTTCTGCTCATGCGTCGCGACGGCGTTTCGCGCAACTCCAGAATCTTCGCCGGAGTCTCCGTGATCATGGCGTTGCTGCTTTCGGTGACGTGGTTCCTGGTCACGAGCGGCATCACTGCCGCGCCGCACTTGTCTTTGTAACGACCGGTCTTAAGACCGGCCGCTAGAAAGCTATAGCTTCCCCAAAAACCGCAGGCGTCCGGTAAACGCGCGGCCCTGTCCACCTGAAAAATTCAGAAAGCCCGGCACAACTCCCGGTTCTTTTGCGTCAAAATTGTTCACCACTACGTTCGGATTCTGCCGGCCCGTGAGATTAATCACCGTACCGCGCACCGCGAATAAATACTTGCCGAACCGGAATTTTTTTTCGAGGCTGATGTTCAGGCTGGCGTAGTCCGGAAAGCGCAGACTGTTCGGCGCGCCAATCAGGGATTGCTGCTGGTTCACCACGCTGAACGGGTAACCGGTGCGGTATTCAAGAAAATAGGCGAAATCTATGCCCCAGAACGGCGTCGGCACCGTGCCCCAGGAGAGCGCGCGGTTCGGCGCGTCCCAGGAAAGCGGCGCACCCTGTTGCGACTGAAAAAACAGTGCGCCGAGAACCGGGTCCAGCGCCTGGTCGGTGTTTGCGCGCGAGCGGGTGAAACTTCCAAACAGCACCGCGCCATTTTCAAACGTGTGCCGCGCGGCCACCGTTGCGCCGCGATATTTATCGCGGCGCGTCGATTGCAACAGAAAAACGCTGCCGAGCTGCGGGCCCGGATTCAAAGTCTCGAAGGCCAGTTCGCGGTGGCCGTTGCGCGCAAGCAGTTCCACGGAAACGATGGTTTGAGCCCAGATGCGCTCTTGCCAGCCGGCGCTGGTGATATCGAAAAACGGCTGCTGCAAGCCGTGCGCGGGCATCAGAAACGTGCTGGTCGCCGGGCCCGTTGTACACACCGGCTGCGGGGGGTTGCACTGGCTGCCGTAAGAATAAAGCGTGTCCACCTGCTGCTGGTCCTGCGTCAGCCCCAGCACGGAAAGACTGAGCGGGATGTTGTAAATTCCCCAGCCGATGGAAAATTTTCCGCGGCCGTCAGAAAAAGGAAGGTAGTTCACGGCTGCGCGAGGCTGCACCATTGCCGCGCGCACGAACTGGTCCCAGTCGCCGCGAAGGCCAACTTGAGCGACCCAGCGCGAACTCAGGCTCCAGTTATCTTGCACGAACGCGCCGGCCAGCGTGTTGTCCACGTCAATAACCGCATTTCCCGCGAACGTCGTCCGCCGGACCAGCTGCTGCGCCGCGTTGAAAGCCTGAATTTCGCCGCGCTGGCTCGACTGGTTCAGCACCACCACAGAAATATTTGTGCCCGCGGAAATCGTGTGCAATCCGTACCAGTGAAAGCCCGGGCGGATGGCGTCGGCAAAAAACTGGTGGCGGCGGCTGGACTGGTCCGAACGTTGAAAGAAATTTCCCTTCGCGCCATTCACGAACAAAAGATAAGGCCCGTTGCCTTGCGGATCGAAATCGCGGACCGTGCGGTCTTCGGCGAAGCCCGCTTCAAAGAGCGTGTGGTTCCACCACAACTGGTTTTTTATCGAAGCGAAAATCCGGTCGCTGGGCTCGTCCAGTGTGGTGGATTCTGGGTGCAGCGAATCGAGTCCCACGCTGGTATCGCTTTCGTTGTTGTAGAGCAAGGTCAAATGCAGGCTGTCGTTCGGGGCCACGTGCCACAAGAGACGCGAAAATGTGTCGCCGCTCCACTGCTCGCTGGTGTTATTGCCCATTTTAATGTCCCGCTCGATGTTCAGCGTGTGGTCGAAGCTGAACGACTGCAGGAACCAGAGTTTTCCCTTCACCAGCGGCCCGGAAAACGTGATGCGCGGATAATAGTTCGCAAGCGTCACGCCTTGTTGCGACCTGAGTCCTGGAACAAAATCCGTGGCATTGAAGCGCCAGTGGTCGTCGCCTTCGGGCGTTTCAAACTTCAGGATGGCCGCGCCGGGATGCGCAAATTCCGCGCCGTATCTTCCGGTTTCGATTTCCGCGGTACGCAACGCATCCACAATGAGGGGAATCGTCAACGTTCCATTCACCGCGTCGCCGACCTCAAAGCCATCCATTAAATAGAGCGCCTGCGTCTCGCGGGCGCCAGCCACATGCAGCACGCCCTGGTTATCACGGACGATCTGCGGAAGGGCGATCAGGCTCTGCCGGTAATCATGGGAGCTGGGCACGGGAATGTAGAAGAATTCCGTGGAAGTGAGCGTTGCGGATTGCGTCGTTTCGGTGGGCTCGATGCGGTTAGGGTCCGCCACCACGTCCACTTTTTCGCGCACTTCCTGGATGTGGTTGAGCGTGAAGGAAAATTCCGTGGCGCCGGGGGCCACATGAATGGCCTGGCCGCTCAAAACGAAGAAGTCCACCTTCTCCATCCGCACCGTGTATTCGCCAGGCGAGAGATTTGGAATGGAGAAATACCCAGCGTCGTCGGTCAACGCGGAAATTTTGGGTTTTCGCAAACCTTCAAGTTTTACTTGAACCCCGGCGACGGGCAGTCCGTCCTCGTCCAGCACCCGGCCCCGCAGGGTGAGCGCCGTCTCAGCCTGCGCAAGCAGGCCGCCGGCGCCAAGACTCCCAGCGAGCAGGAGCGCCACCGTTAGAGCCGCAACTCGCAGACCTAGGAACACAAGGAAACCCTTTTGCGCGCGGAGGCGAAGCCTCCGCTTTTACGGTCTAGCCCTCCAGACCAACTTATCATCTGGCCTTCAAGTATCAACCGTAAAAGCGGCAGCTCCGCTGCCGCACGGAAAAGTGCTACTTGCGTTTGCTCTTCGCGGCCTTCTTCTCTTCCACCACCGCTTGCGCCGCTGCCAACCGCGCGATCGGCACGCGGAATGGCGAAGCGCTGACGTAGTCCATGCCAACCTGATGGCAGAACTTCACGCTTTCCGCATCGCCGCCGTGCTCGCCGCAGATTCCAATCTTCAGTTTTGGACGCGTTTTGCGGCCCTTTTCGATGCCCATGCGAACCATCATCCCCACGCCCTTGATGTCGAGCGTCTGAAACGGATCGCCGGGGAAAATGCCGGCCTTCTTTTCGTCCACGTAGTCGGGCAGGAAGCGTCCCGCGTCGTCGCGCGAGAGTCCCATCACGGTTTGCGTCAGATCGTTGGTGCCAAAGCTGAAGAATTCGGCGACCTCGGCGATTTCGTCGGCGAGCAAAACGGCGCGTGGCAGCTCCACCATCGTGCCGACCGTGTAAGGAATCCTCACGCCGGCGGCCTTGATCAGCCCGTCCGCGACGTGGCGCGTGGCCTGCTCAAGAATCCGCATCTCTTTTTTGTCGAGAGTCAGCGGAATCATGATCTCAGGTATTACTTTAACCTTCTGCGTGTGGCATTCGATCGCCGCTTCGATGATGGCGCGCACTTGCATCTCCAGAATTTCAGGATAGGTGATCGCCAGGCGGCAGCCGCGATGGCCGAGCATGGGGTTCGCCTCGTGCAACTGCTCCACGCGGCGTGCCACCGTCTCGACCGGAATGCCCAATTCCTTCGCGAGTTCGGCCTGCTTGTCGCGCTCGTGCGGAACGAATTCGTGCAGCGGCGGATCGATCAAACGGATGGTAACCGGAAGGCCGTCCATCGCCTTGAAGATGCCGATGAAGTCGCGCCGCTGGAACGGCAGCAACTTGTCGAGCGCTTTCACGCGCGCTTCCTTGTTTTCCGCGACGATCATTTCCTGAATCGCGCGCTGCCGCTCGTGGCTCTTCTCGGGAAATTCGAAGTCGTTGAAGAACATGTGCTCGGTGCGGCACAGGCCGATGCCTTCCGCGCCGAACTCGAGCGCCTTGCGCGCGTCCTGCGGCGTATCCGCGTTGGTGCGTACTCCGATTTTGCGAATTTCGTCGGCCCACTTCATGATCGTTTGGTAGGCCTTCGGGAATTCCGGCGTCACCAGGGGCAATTTGTCGGCATAAACCACGCCTTCGCTGCCGTCCAGCGTCAGCCATTCGCCTTCTTTCACCACCTTGCCGCTCTTGCCGTCCTTCATTGTTTTGGTTTTGTAATCGATGTCCAGGGTTTCCGCCCCGACGATACAGCACTTGCCCCATCCTCTGGCAACGACGGCGGCGTGAGAAGTCTTGCCTCCGGTGGCGGTGAGGATGCCCTGCGCCACGGCCATGCCGCCGACATCTTCGGGGCTGGTTTCGCGGCGCACGAGAATCACTTTCTCGCCCTTCGCGGCCCACTCTTCCGCTTCGCTCGCCGAGAAGCAGACCTTGCCGACGGCGGCGCCAGGCACGGCATCTATGCCGTGCGCCACGATTTTGCTGCTGAGCGTCTTCTTGTCCACATTCGAATCGATCACCGGATAGAAAAGCCGATCAATGTCTTCTGGCTTGATGCGCAGGACCGATACCTCCTTGCTGATGAGTTTCTCGTTGGCCATGTCCATGGCGATCCTGAATGCAGCGGAGGGCGTGCGCTTGCCGGTGCGCGTCTGCAACATGTAGAGTTTTCCCTCCTCGATGGTGAACTCCATGTCCTGCATGTCTTTGTAGTGACCTTCAAGTTTTACTCGAACCTTTTCAAGCTGCGCGTAAGCCTTGGGCATGATCTTTTGCAGCTCGGCAAGGCGCACCGGAGTCCGAATTCCGGCCACGACGTCTTCGCCTTGCGCGTTGGTCAGGTAATCACCGTAGAAGATCTTTTCGCCGGAGCTCGGGTCGCGCGTGAAGCAGACGCCCGTTCCGGAATTGTCGCCGGTGTTGCCAAACACCATCTGCACGACGTTGACGGCGGTGCCGAGCAGCCCTGTGATTTTCTCGACCCGGCGGTAAGTGACGGCTTTCTCCGCCATCCAAGAACCGAACACGGCGCCGATTGCGCCCCACAACTGCTCCATCGGATCGTCGGGAAATGCTACGCCGGACTTTTCCTTGAAGTATCGCTTGTACTCAGCGACTAGTTCCATCCAGCCGCTGGCCGGAACAGCCGTGTCCTCTTTGACGCCGAGGCGCTGCTTCATGGCGCGCAGGCGGTGTTCGAGATCCTCTTTCGACATGCCCATCACGACGGTCGAATACATCTGCACGAAGCGGCGATAGGCGTCGTATGCAAATCGTTCATTCTTCGTGGCTTTTGCGAGTCCATCCACGGATTTGTCGTTCAGGCCGAGGTTCAGAATCGTCTCCATCATGCCGGGCATGGAGCGCGCCGAACCGGAGCGGACGCTGACGAGCAGCGGACTTTTGGGATCGCCGAGCCGCTTGCCGGCGACCTTCTCGAGTTTCCTGACGTTGTCCACCACCTGTTTTTTCAACTCACTCGGATATTTCTTGCCGTTCTTGTAGAAGTAGTCGCACGTTTCTGTGGAGATAGTGAACCCTGCGGGAACGGGAAGCCCGATGCGGGTCATTTCCGCGAGCCCCGCGCCTTTTCCGCCCAGGAGATCCCGCCATTCGCCGTCACCTTCTGATTTTCCTGCACCAAAAAAATAGACCCACTTTTTCACTTTAAGCCTCGCTTGAATTCATTATTGCGTTTACTGGCTTCCCCGGCCCGCGGCTCAATTGGGTTTGGAGCGCAAGGCGCAGGGGGCGCCGAAAAAAATGTTTTGCGAACTTCGTTCGAGCAGCTTGCCGCTTCGGCGAATTTCTGCTGGCCGGTCTTAAGGCCCGCCGCCACAGGTTCACTTCCCGGGAATGTCGGCGCGCCGACATTTAAAGTAATACTTGAAGGTTTCCATTTGAGTGCGGGGGCGGAACCGCCGCTTTTAAGGGGTTGCGATCGGCACCAAGTTGTAGTTTTGGCTCGATTCTCTACTCCTCAAGAGCGAACGCTTCGCTGCCCGACTCAAAATGCCCTTACACTTCGCCGCCCAGTTCGGAGAAGTCGGCGATGGTGGTGAACTCGCGCAGGATTTCCGCGAGGAGAGCCAGGCGGTTCCTGCGGACCGCTTCGTCTTCAGCCATCACCATCACTTCTTCGAAGAAGGCATCCACTGCTTTGCGGAGGCCGGCGATCTGCTCCAGCGCCTCCTGATACTTCCCCATCCGCTTATCTACGACGACGCTGGCGGCGGCTTTGCGTACAGCCGCGTACAGATTCCGTTCGGCGTCCTTATCAAAGATCTGAGTGTTTACAGGCTGCACATCGCCAGCAGACAGGTTGGCCTTTTCGAGGATCTTGCGAATACGCTTAAAGGAGACGGCCAGTGGCTCGAAGTTGCGCGTCTTGCGGATGGCTTTGAGTGCCTTGAGCCGCTTCTCGACGTCTACCAGGTCGTCGGAACCCGCGCGGAAGACCGCGCTGACTTCGTCGTAGGCGTAGCCGGACCTTTCCTTGAGAACAAATTTTGCGCGGTCGAGAAGGAAGTCGAGAATCTGCTGCTCCTGGGCAAGGGTGACGGTCTTCTTCGGCGGGTTCGTCAGCAGCGCCTTCGAGGCGGCGCCCACGGCGAGCGAGAGGGATACCGGGAGTTTCTGGTCGAGGATGATTTTGACGATGCCAAGCGCTGCGCGGCGAAGCGCGTAAGGATCGCTTGAACCCGTGGGGATTACGCCTACGCTGAAGCAGCCGACGACGGAATCGAGCTTGTCGGCCAGTGCGACGGCACAGCCAGTCAGGTTGCGCGGGATGGGGTCATCGAGGCCCACGGGGCGGTAATGGTCATAGACGGCATCGGCGACGATCTCGGGTTCGCCTTGCGCGCGGGCGTAAAGACCGCCGACGATGCCTTGAAGCTCCGTGAACTCGCGCACCATCTCCGTGGCCAGGTCGCACTTGGCGAGTTCCGCTGCGCGGTCGGCATCGGCCACGTGCGCCTGAATCATGCCGAGGTTGAACCACTGCTCGGCCAGCCAGCGGGCGATGGCGCGCATGCGTTCGACCTTGGCGTGGTAGCTACCCAGGCGCGATTCGTAGGTGATCCTGTCGAGCTTCGGAAGGATGTCCGCGAGGCGCACCTTTTGATCGGACTCCCAGAAGAATCGGGCGTCGGCAAAGCGCGCGCGGAGGACGCGTTCGTGGCCGGCGCGCACGAGGCCCTGGGAATCTTTGGCGAGATTGATGACCGCGAGGAAATGTGGCGCCAGTTCCCCGCTGCGCTTTTCGACGGCGAAATATTTCTGGTGACCGCGCATCACGGTGATCAGGATTTCGTCGGGAAGTTCAAGGAACGCGGGATCGAAGCTGCCCTCGATGACATGCGGAAACTCGTTGAGATAGCTGACCAGCTCGAGCAGTTCGGGATCCGGGTGGACATGGAAGCCGGTGCGCTTCGCGTAGCTGGCGAGTTCGCGCTCGATTCGTTCGCGGCGCTCGGCCGGGCGGACGATGACACCGTTGGCGCGGAGCTTCTTCTCGTAGTCCGCGAAGGTCCTGACGCGGATTTCTGACTTGCCGAGAAAGCGGTGGCCGACAGTGATATCCCCTGCGGTGATGCCGCCAAAGGAGAACTTCAACGGCTTTCCGTCGAGGACGCCTACGAGCCAGCGGACGGGGCGGATGAAGCGCGCACCTTCCAGTCCTGTCCAGGTCATGGTGCGCGGCCAGGGCAGATCGTGGATGACGCGGGGAAGGGTTTCCATCAACAACTCATGGGCGGACCGGCCGCGCTTGGTGACTTTGGCGGCTATGTATTCGCCTTTGGGAGTTTCGACCAGATAGATCTGGTGGAGCGGCACGCCCTGGCGTTCGGCGAAGCTGACAGCGGCACGGGTGGCGGCGCCGGTCGCGTCGTAGGCGACGGATTTGGGCGGGCCGGTGACTTCGTTCTCGACGTCGACTTGCTTGGCGATTAGGCCGCGGATCGAGGCGCTGAGGCGGCGGGGGCCGCCGAAGGTTTCGATCGTGACGCCTTCGAGATAATTCTCGGCGGCGAGGTGACGCTCCAGGATGGACTTCAACTCGGAGACGGCGCGGGGGAGCATGCCGGCTGGAATTTCTTCGGCGCCGATTTCAAAGAGGAGCTCGACCCGGGGATCGTGTCCGGCGGAGGACTTGGGCATGGGGGAGTGTTTTGCTCCCTTCTTCGAGGAGGTCATCGTGACCCCGCTGAATGCGCCGGGTGTCGGGAGCTGGAGTGGCGGTCTCTAGGGTCGGCCACTCGAGGAGATTGCGAAGCAGGCGACGTAGCCCCGCCTCTACACCCGGATGCCGGAGAAAATGTCGGCGCGCCGACATTGAAAGTATTACTTGAAGGTTTTACCAAACAATCTGTTTTCAATTTCATGGATGGCTCGGCGTGGGCCCCTTTCCAGAATGGCCATTTTGCGCCAAGGCCTGCGTCGTGAGTGCCTGAGCTTCGCTCCCGCACTCGAAATCGGGGCGCGCCGAGAGTTAAGGCATTCCTTGCGGTCATGCGCGCACCCCGGGTTTGGGGGCGGCGCCCGTGGATTGCTCGAGGTAGGCAGCGGCGGCGCGGCAGGAGAGGGTGCGGACTCGCTGCATGAGGGCTGCGCGCTCGGTGGCAGAGATTACGCCGCGGGCGTCCATGAGATTGAACAGGTGCGAGCACTTGAGGCAGTGGTCGTAGGCGGCCAGGATCGGGTAGCGCTTCAGGGCAGCGGGAGAGGCGCCAACGGTTTCCTCACGTTTCTTCCAGCCGTCGAGGAGTTCCTTGGCCTCCTTTTCGTGCAGCTCGAATTCCGAGCGCAGGGCTTTCGCATCGCTGCGGTCGAAACTGTATTCGGAGAGTTGCTGCTCTTCGGCGAGGCGGATATCGCCGTAGGATTTGTCGCGGGTCCACCGGATCTGGTAGACGCTTTCAACGTCCTCGAGGAAGGCGCAGATGCGCTCGAGGCCGTAGGTGATTTCGACAGGTATGGGGTCGAGATCAATGCCGCCGCTCTGCTGGAAGTAGGTGAACTGGGTGATCTCGAGGCCGTCGAGAAGGACCTGCCAGCCGATGCCCCAGGCGCCGAGCGTGGGCGATTCCCAATTGTCTTCCTCAAAGCGGATGTCGTGGGCGCGGAGGTCAATGCCGATGGCGCCGAGGCTGCGCAGGTAGAGATCCTGGACGTTGGCGGGCGAGGGCTTGAGGATCACCTGATACTGGAAATGCTTGTAGAGGCGGTTGGGATTTTCGCCGTAGCGGCCGTCGGCAGGCCGGCGGGAGGGCTGCACGAAGGCGACGCGGTAGGGATCTTTGCCGAGGACGCGGAGAAACGTTTCCGGGTGCATGGTGCCGGCGCCGACTTCGGTGTCGTAAGGTTGCTGGAGGACGCAGCCCTGGTTGTCCCAGAAGTGCATGAGCTTGAGGATGAGCTCTTGGAAGGTGAGCCCTCTAGGCTTTGCCTTACCTTCAAGTTTTACTTTAAAGTTCACGGCATCTCCAGAACCTTTTGCTTCCCTGCTTTGTAGCTCGGGCCTTCGGGCCTGCGGGTTTCCATTGCTGCGGCGCGGTCTTGCTTGCACTTTCTAAAGCCTCGCCCCTATGGGGACGGGCTATGGCCGCACCTGCGATGCTCTCTTACGGCGTCTCCAAGAGTTCGCGCGTCAGGAGCTTTCGCTCCGTGTGATGCTCGATCCAGTTCAGGGCCGCTTCGCGCAATTCCCTGGCCCAGGGTTGCGATTCGAGCGCGGCGTCCAGCTTGGCCAACCCTTCCCGCGTGAAGACTTCCGCGAGATGGCGCGCATCGCTTGAAACCGGCTTCATGCCGGAGCGGCGATGCTCTCCGCAGACAAGGCCGGGATGCGAGGCCGACTGAAAGGCCGGGCGATCCGCGAACGGCTTGCCGCATTCGGCGCAGACATCGAAGCGCGGCAACCAGCCCGCCAGGCGCACAGTCCAGAACGCGAAGTAGCTGAGCGGGAGGATGCCGTTCCCGCGGCGTTCGACCTCGCGCACCGTGAGCAGAATGAGCCGGAACATCGGCTCGGACGGCTCGTGCTCCGGAAGAACGAGTTCGACGGTTTCGCTGACCAGCGCGAGGCTGGTCGAGAGCTCGTAGTCGCTCTGAGACTTGTTGAAGGACTCGAGCAACTCGGCCTGCTGGATGCGGACCAGGTCGCGCGTTTCGCGTTCGACATACCAGAGCTGCACGTGCGCGAGCAGTTCCAACGTGGAGCCGTAGCGGTTCTTGATGCGGCGCGCGCCAGCGGCTACTCCCCGCATGCGCCCCGAAGTGCGGCCCAGAAAACTGACCAGACGATCGGCCTCGCCCAGCGCGAAGGTCTTGAGGATGATGGCTTCCGTTTCGCGGGCAGGCATGAAATGTCGGCGCGAACGCTTGGAAAGAGTTCTGCCGGAAAGACTCTGAGCAAGCGGGACGCACATGCAGGACTAGATTAGATACCACAGGTGCGGGAGCATCGCAATGTTGGCGTGGGGCGGTTGTGGAAGAAATGGAGTGGGGATGGCGGCGGGGGCGCGGCTCAAACGCAATTCTAAAAGCGGGAAAACCCTCAAGTATTACTTTCAATGTCGGCGAGCCGACATTTTTGGAGATGTGGCCTTCCTTGAAGCTCAGGCCGTGAAGACCTGAGTGCTGCTGATGGGCGAGGGAAGGGTCTTGCCGGTGCGGTAGAAACCCTCACCCCTGAAGGGGTGACCTACCGAACTGCACCGACACTCTGGCGTGGACCGTGAGTTCGGGAGCAGGGGCAGCAGCCTGAAAAGCGGCCGCTTCGCCGTTCGCAATGAAAAGGAGCGTGCTCATGGATCGGGCGGGATCTCAGGGCGAATATTGGGGTAGAAAGATTCTGTTAACCAGGAAAATCCCGGGATGAAATTATAGGACGCAGCGGCGCTGCGCTTCCCTTTTCGTGCAGGGCTTCCAGAGAATTCGGGCACGCGCAATGTCGGCCACAGGCGAGAAATAATGGATTGAGGTTCCCGGGGACGGGGAGTAGGTTTGGCGGAGATAGGCGGTCCAGGTTTTTGACGAAGTGGAAGGCCTGGAAGACGGAGATCCATATGCGAATTCTGAGGGTGCTGGTTGTGGTGTGTGTGTGGGCGGGAACGGCGAAGGCGCAGGTCCAATCGAGTGGGGGCAGGCAAGTTCCCTGCTCTTCCTGATGACGGACGGCGGCGATATTGCCCGGCGGACAGGCGAGCGGGCGTGGTGCTGGAAAAACAGACCAGCGGGGCCGCTTGCCAACAGGGACATTCATGGGGCTATGACGAACGCGGAATTTGGGTGGATCACAGCTGGCGGGCGTACTTCCGTGTGGAGTTCGAGAGGCCGGGAGAAAACCGGGGAGGCGAGTCGATTGTGCGCTGCTCGTCAGACGACGGAGGGCGGCACTACTGCGAAGCGGACACGCGTGGGGACGTGGACCTGATTCGGCAGCACAGCGAGACGCCTTGCGAGGAAGGGATATCCTGGGGCTTCGACCAGCGAGGGATCTGGGTGGACCATGGATGCCGGGCGGAGTTTGTGGCGCAGCCAAACGAGCGGCCGGAACATCCGAGAGGTCAGGGCGGACCTGCGCAGTCGCTTTATTGTGCTTCGGATGACGGAAAAAGGAATTTCTGTCAGGCGGATGCGCGGGGCGGAGTGCAGATGGTGAAGCAGCGCAGCGGGACGGCATGCCAGGGGGGATATTCATGGGGAGCCAGTGAGAGCGGGATCTGGGTGGACCATGGGTGCGGGGCGGATTTTGTGGCGACGGGTCGCTACGAAGGGCATGGAGAAGAGCGCCGTCCGGGAAGGGCCTGCAACCGTTCGATTGGACAAGAGAGGGCGGATGAACTGGAGCGGCAATGCCAGCAGGTTGTCCCGGGGAGCCGCGCGAGCTGCAACGATGAGAACTCCTGCCGGATGATTACCGATGAGATCCGTCGTGGTTGCCAGTTGCTCGGGGGGGATGGGCCACGGTTTTGCGAGGAGTATCGGTAGGAATGTCGGCACGCCGACATTGAAAGTAATACTTTAAGGTTGCGGGAATTGCGGCCATTTTCTTCTCCCGATTGTTCCGCGCCTCCGTCGCTCGTGAGGAGCTTCGGTGCGGCCAACTCCTGCGGTTGGCGAATGGGAATTTTTTTGACTGCGGAGGCGGAGCCTTCGCTTTTGCGGTCATTACACCGAGTCTCATTTTTGATTTTGGTTTGGATCCTTACGCCGCAAAAGCGGCAGCTTCGCTGCTGCACCGAAAAGGGGCGCGGCGCGATACACTGGCTGAATGATTCCGCTGAAGGATATTAATCCGACCCGAACTTTTCCTTTTGTCAATGTGATGCTGATTTCGGCGAACGTGCTGGTGTTTTTCTATCAAATCACGTTGCCGCCTCACGCGGCCAAGGCGTTCCTGCTGGCCAATGCCACTGTACCGGCGCGGTTGCCGGCGTTTCTGGCCGGGCATGCGCCGGCCAGCGTAGCGCTGTTTCCTTTATTCAGCAGCATGTTTCTGCATGGCGGATTGATGCACCTGCTGGGGAATATGCTGTTCCTCTATATATTCGGGGACAACGTGGAGGACGCCTTCGGGCATATCGGGTATTTGTTCTTCTATCTATTGTGTGGGATTGGGTCGGGCTTGATTCATGTGCTGTTCAACTGGGGTTCGGGGATCCCGGCTTTGGGGGCTAGCGGGGCGATCAGCGGGGTAATGGGGGCGTACGCGGTGATGTTCCCGAGGCACCAGATTTTGACGTTCTTTTTTATTTTTCTGATTCCGGTGCCGGCGATTTTGATTCTGGGGTACTGGTTTGTGTTGCAGTTTGTGGCGGGGATCAATGGATTGGGGATGGCGACGGCCGGGGGAGTGGCCTGGTGGGCGCATATCGGGGGTTTCTTGATGGGAGTGGTGATTGCATGGGCAACGAAGAAGAGGTAGGAGGAGAAAGGCAAGATTTAAGGGAGAGTTCGCAGCGGGGACCCAGAAGACCGAGAGTTTAAGCAACAGAGATCAGGGTTCAAGTGTTACTTGAACGTTTGGAGATTTGGTTGAGGAGGTAGTCGGAGACTTCGCTTGTTGTTCTGGAGCCGCCGAGGTCGCGGGTGGTGATGTTGTCGTCGAGGGCGGATTTTACGGATTGTTTTAGTTGCTGAGCTTCGTCGTTCCAGCCCAGAAATTCCATCAACAAGCCAGCGGTTAGAACGGAGCCGAAGGGGTTGGCAATCCCCTTTCCGGCGATGTTGGGGGCAGAACCGTGGACCGGTTCAAAGAGCGAGGTGCGGCCGGGATGGATGTTGGCGGAGGGAGCGAGGCCGAGGCCACCGGCGAGTTGCGCGGCAAGGTCGCTGATGATGTCGCCGAAGAGATTGTTGGTGACGATGACGTCGAACTGGCGGGGGTCGCGGACGAGTTCCATGGCGAGAGTGTCTATGTAGAGGTGGCGGGAGTCGATGTCGGGATATTCGGCGCGGACGGATTTGAA
Organism: Acidobacteriota bacterium; assembly: GCA_013289665.1. GTDB lineage: Bacteria > Acidobacteriota > Terriglobia > Acidiferrales > UBA7541 > Acidiferrum. The sequence goes on from JABCZN010000009.1 coordinate 93,863, forward strand.
GACGCGCTGCCAGAGGTCACCGGCGTAGGTCATAGCGTTGGATTTGTCGGACATGCAGAGGCGCTTGAGCTTGTGGGCTTGGGCGTAGTCGAAGGCGTGGCGGATGATACGTTCGACGCCCTTGCGGGAGTTGACGTCTTCCTGGACGGCGATTTCGTCAGGGGTGTCTTTCTTGAAGAAACCGCCCATACCGACGTAGAGGCCTTCGGTGTTTTCGCGGAAGACGATCAGGCGGATGTCGTTGGTCGTGATGTCGCGGAGCGGGGTGTAGCGAGGGTGGAGGAGTTCTGTGGGGCGGGCGTTGACGAAGAGATCGAGCTGGAAACGGAGGCCGAGGAGGATGTCGGCGGCGTGCTGGTTGGATGGGACGCGAGGATCGCCTAGGGCCCCGAAAAGAATGGCGTCGAATTCATCGCGCAGGATTCGGACGGCGCCGGGGGGAAGAGTGATGTTTTCACGCAGGAATTTGTCGGCGCCCCAATCGAAGTGGACGAATTCGATGGGGCGATTGTGTTTCGTGGCGGCGGCCTGGATGGCTTTGACGGCGACGGGAGTGACTTCCATGCCGATGCCGTCACCGGGGATGACGGCGATGCGGGCGCAGGGACCGCCGTTGCGGAGGGGAATATTGGGCACGTGTGTGGCTCCGATGGAATTTTGGGCGAAGGTTACGTTAGCACAGGTTGAGAAGCGTTATCAGTAATCGGTAATCAGTAACAGGCTAACGGATAGCAGCGATCAGAGAACAGGAGGCTGGAAGGTGGAGCGATCAGGGGTGGATTGACTCCGGCGAGAGAGTTGATTAGGCTCGCGCTACCTGAGGAGGGGACCATGAGAAAGTTCGCGATTCCCGGAATGTTGATCGCAGTGGCGATGTTGAGCGTTGGGATTTGGGCGGCGGCGCAGGACAAGCCGGAGGTTGTGGAAGTGACGGGGATTCTGGTGAAGGTGTCGGCGGTTGGGACGGACACGACGGGATGGGAGATTCACCTTCCAAATGAAATGAACATTGGCGGAAAGATGACGAAGGCGGTCGAGGTGGACGGGGATCCGCACAAGTTTCAGAAGCTGGAGAATTTGCGGATCACGGTGAAGGGTTACTTGATGCGGCCGTCGGAGAATCGGATTGTGATCAAGGTGCAGAAGATTAAGGAGTGAGGGACCAAAGAGTGGGCCAGTGGCATGCGACCAGCGGCCAGTGAGGAGAGGAGATTTAACACAGAAGACACTCGGGAAGAGCACGGAGGGCGCGGAGAATAGACGCCCGAAAGGGCCGGGCGACCAGCGCCCGGCCGACCTGAATGTCAATTGTTCGCTTTTTTCATCGTGACGGCGCATTCCGCGGAATCACCCTTTAGCACGAGACGGGCGCGTTCGTGGGTCCGGGACGGCTTGAGGGAAGGTAATTGAAATGCGCCACACCTTCCTCATCAAGATATGAAGTCCCGCTGTGGGCGTAGGGCTTCCCTTCCAGGGAGTCCATTTCTACATCGCGCACCAAAACAAAAATCCTTTCGTGGAGTTCGGGAGGAGCGGCCACGTTAACGGTGATGGTGCCTAATGGCTCGGGGCGGAACCGAATTTCGGGGATGGTCAGGTTCTGCTTTTTGGCGAGCGAGATTTTTCCGTACTCTCCGACGCCTCTTCCCTTCGGAGTCGGGTGATAGTCGATGGCAGTAACATAGTAGGTTCCTTCGGGAAGGAACCTGATTTGAAACGAGCCGTCAGGATGGACCTTCTGACGACCGGCGATCAAGTTCTGGCGATGGCCCTTTGCATTGACTTCCCAAACGGTCAGATAGGCATTCGGTGATTCTGGTGGGGTGAGACTCACAACCTTGCCTCGCAGCGTGGCTCCCTGCGAAGCGAGGCTGGGGTGCATCATCAAGCGGAATTTTTCGTCGAAGGGGATGAGATCATCTTCGGTTGGCGACTCTCCTCGGGCATAGCGAATATCCGCCCCAGCCTCTCCGGGAGAAATAGGCCGGCAGGATCCGATGAAGATTTTGCCGCTTTTGTCCTGGAAACCGTAAATGAAGAATATCATGCCGTTGTGCGGCTGACCAAAACCACAGTCGGAGTAGGCATACCGCTCTATGACCTCAATCGAATCGCTATCAAGGCCCTTGTAGGCTGCCGGCACCTTGAACATGATGATGACGTCTTCGCCTTCCGTTCTCGCGCTGGCCACTTCTCCTTCGAAAACAACCGCTGCCTCCGCATAAGCCAATGCCGCATCTTCCCTCTGGTTATCGCCGCGCGGTAGGCACACGCAAGGGTTCGCGCGATCCGGCAAGAAGATGATGGTAGATCCGAAACAGGCGATCAGAGCAAGGACTGTTTTCTGATGCGTGGTGGTGGCTTATCGTACCAGCGAGTTGTGATGACAGATTTGTTTTTCGCGTTGTTCAGCGGCCAAGACGGATGTCGCGAATTTGAGCTCAGGAGGAGCGGGCGGATTCGGTTAGGAAGAGGCCAAGAAGGGCTAGGGCGGCGCCGAAGAGTTCGGACCAGGAGCCACGTTCATTGAGAAAGAGGATGCCGAGGATGGTGGCGGAGACGGGGAGGAGGTAGGAGAAGGCGCTGAGTTGGGAGGCTTCGAGGTAGCGGAGGAGCCAGAAGTAGAAGAGGTAGGCGAGAGTGGAGCTGAAGATGGCCGTGAAGGCGAGGCAGACCCAGGCGGTCCAGGGGATGGATTGCCAGTTGGAGAGAGGCCCGAGGGCGAAGGCTCGATTGATGGCGATGGGAAGAATGATCAAGCCGCCGAAAAGATAGTTCCAGGTGGTCATGGTGAGGGCGTCGTAGTTCCCTGCCACGCGCTTGCCGAGGACGACATAGAGGGCGAAGGCGAGCGAGCCGCATAGGGTGATGAAGTCGCCCGTGAGCGTGGGCGAGTGGCGGGAGACGCCGCCGGAGCCGGAGGCGAGGATAGCCACGCCGATGAACGAGACGGCCATACCGAGGGCTTTGCCGAGGGTGAGTTTTTCGAGGCGGAAGAGGACGGCGAGGACGAGGGCGTAAATTGGCCCCATGCCGAGGATGAGAGAAGAGTGGGCGATGCTCGTGTAACGAAGACCTACCGTGAAGCACATCTGATTTAGACCGATACAGAAAAAACCGAGATACGCGAAGGTGAAGAGGTCGCGGAGCGTGCGCGGCTGCTTGTGGGCTCTGAGATCGGCGGAGAAGGCGGGGAGGCGCGCCGCGATTGGGTAGATGGCGAGCATGAAGAGGGAGGCGGCGACTACGCGGAATGAGGCGAGAGTAAGCGGCTGGAGATAGCGGAGAGCGAACTTGACGGCCAGATAGTTGACGGCCCAGATGGCCATGATGAGGGTGATAGAGGCGACGAGGATGGAGCGGGAGGGACGGTGGCCGTCGGAGGGTTCTATGCGCACGGGCGTGGGCGGAGCGCGGACATTTTTTGGATTATATGCGAGAAAGAGAGACGGATGGATAGCAGATATGAGCGATCGCAGGAGGCGAAGAGCGCGGGTTCAATCTGTATCGGCAAGATCTTCGAGGCGAGTGTCGGGCAGATCCAGTCGAATGCGAAACTTCCGCTTAATAAAGCGGGTGGGCAAGCCGGACGTCGGTCCCACCGCAAAGATTTGCGTAATCGCGTTGGCGTTGAGTCTTGGCTTCATCGCGCCGGATGCGAGAGACGGGCTGAAACCACAGGCTGTAGTCGACGACAGGGCTGGGCAAAAAAAATCAGGTGAGATGGAGTTTGCGGGTGGTCAGGGTGTCGATGCGTTTCAGGTTGGGGAGGAAGCCTATGCCGGGGGCGGTGGGGACGGTTATGGTGCCTTCGGGACTTACAGTTACTTCGGGGGTGATGATGTCCTGGTGCCAGTAGCGGGCGCTGGCGGAGACGTCGCCGGGGAGCGAGAAGTTGGATTGGGTGGACATGGCGATGTTGTGGGCTCGGCCGACGCCGGATTCGAGCATGCCGCCGCACCAGACGGGGAGGGAATTTTTGGCGCAGAGATCGTGGATGCGTTTGGCCTGCAGGTGGCCGCCGACGCGTCCGAGCTTGACGTTGATGATTTTGCAGGCGCCGAGGGAGATGGCGGCTTCGGCTTGTTCATAGGTGTGGATGCACTCATCGAGGCAGACAGGGGTTTGCAGGTTTTTCTGGATGGCGACGTGGCCAAACAGGTCGTCCCAGCCAAGAGGCTGCTCGATCATCATTAGGTAGAAGGCGTCGAGCTGCTGGAGGAGATGGAGATCGTCCGCGCGATAGGCGGAGTTGGCGTCAACGGAAAGCTTGATGCGGGGGTAGAGATTGCGAATGTGCTGGACGGGGACGAGGTCCTTGCCGGGCTTGATTTTCAGCTTGATGCGCTGGTAGCCGGAGTCGAGTTCTTTTTTTACGGCGGCGGTGAGTTCTTCGACGGTTTCCTTTATGCCGATGGAGACACCGCAGGGGATTTCTTCGCGCGTGCCGCCAAGCAATTTCCAGAGAGGAAGATTTTTTACTTTGGCTTCGGCGTCCCACGCGGCGGTTTCGAGCGTGGCCTTGGCCATGGTGTGACCGCGGACCTGTTCGAGGAGTGGCCAGATGTCGGAGGCGGAGTCGATGCTCTTCCCTTTCAGCATGGGCCAGAGATAGGTGGTGATGATGTGCCAGCAGGTCTGGGTGTCTTCAGGAGAGTAGAAGGGATTTTCGCCGGCCGTGCATTCACCCCAGCCGAAGGCGGAATCGAGATTGAGTTCGGCGAGGAGGATGCGGCGTTCGGTGACGCGGTCCATGCTCGTTTCGAAGGGAGTGAGGAGTTTCAGGTGGATTTCGCGGAGGGTGAGGGAGCGGATTTGCATTAGGGAATTATTATGACGCAATTCGTGAGGGTGGAGGAGCCTGAATTAGGGGATAACAGACAGCAGCGATCCGATAGCAGGAGGCGAAGAGAAGAGAGAACTTAACGTCCGACCAGACCGGGGTAAACGCCGGACGCTCAGATCGGACAGAGGGGGCGCGGAGAAAAGTATTCCAACAACACAGCGAGCGATCGCTCGGCCACAAGGACGGAACGTCAGATTTCGCGAGTAGTCGAACTGGGTTCACTGATTTCGAGATTGGTTGGAGCGGGGAACGGGGCTAATGGCGCAAAAGCGGAAGCTGCGCTTCCGCACTCAAAAGGGCTAGAAATCCGACCAGGGTTGAAGGAGGTAGTCGGCGCCGGTGGGGGTGAAGCGGAGGGAGGTGGCAGCGTAGCGTTTGGAGAACCAGGATTGGAATTCGGAACGGATTCTGGATTGGATGGAGGCAGTTGAGGATTCGGTTGGATCGAGTTTGGGGATATGGATTGTGGCGGGGGCTTCGGTGGGATCGGGGGTGAGGTTGTTGATGGCGGAGACTACGAGGGGGGAGTCGAGGTGCCACTCGGCCAGGAGTCGGTCGGTCGGCAGGTTGCGATGGAGGGGGCTGGAGGTGATGCCGTAGAAATTGGGGATGTAGGTGCGGACAATGGCGCCCAAGCGGTTCAGGTTGAAATGGGCGTTGCGGGTTTCGAGGGGGTCGAAGGTCCATTCGATTCGGCGGATGTCGCGGCTGAGGGCTTCCTCGCGCTGGAAGAGTTTCAGGGCGCGGCCGATTTTGCGGTTGCGGTATTCGGCGAGGACGGCGGTCATGTGGGAGTGGAGGTAAGGCGCGTTGTCGTGGAAGCCGACGAGGGCCATGGTGAAGCCGACCATGACGGGGCCGTCGAAGGCGCCGAGGACTTGGCCTCCGGTTTGGCCGGCGACGACGAAGGTAGTGTAGGGTTCGGTCTCGAGGTCGGATTCGTTCCAGACGGCTTTTTGGATTTCGACGCAGCGGCGGAAGTCGGGGAGGGTGGTGCATTTGCGGATTTGGATTTGGGAGGTCATGACGAAGCTGGCAGTCGACAGTCGACAGCCAGGTCGGCGGAGAAGAGAAAGGGTTTAACACAGAGGGCACAGAGACAGGACACAGAGGTCGGAGAGAAGAGTGGCTTCATTTTGCGGAGGCCCTGGGGAGTTCGCGCTGCTTGGACTCGTTCCAGAGGGATTCGAGTTGGGGGCGGGGGATATCGGAGAGGGTGGTTCCCTGCTCGCGGGCGATTTCCTCCATTTCTCGGAAGCGGCGGATAAATTTGGCGCTGGCCTTGTGCAGGGCGATTTCGGGGTCGACGTTGAGGAAGCGGGAGAGATTTACGGCGACGAAGAGGATGTCGCCAAGCTCGGATTCGATACGGTCGGGAGATTCTTTTTTCTGGAGTACTTCCCGAAGTTCGGTGGATTCTTCGCGGAGCTTGTCGAAGATGCCTTCGACGTTGTCCCAGTCAAAGCCAATGCGAGCGGCTTTGCGGGTTAGTTGGAAGGCTTCGAGTAGGGCAGGGATGGTGCGGGGGACGCCGTCCAGCAAGGATGCGGAATCGGAAGTTGAGGACATAGAGGAAGTGCGGGAGGTCAAGGATTCAGAGTCGGAAGAAGACCGGAGGGCGTGCCGTGCAGAAGCCAAAGCTGGCTCTGCATTCAAAGAGGGGCGGGCGAACCCGGCCCCCACAAAGTTGTTCGGAGATTTCGATTGGCGCTCTTGTTTTTTCAGGAGTTCCCAGTTGCGGAGGACTTCGGCGGAGGTTTTGGCGTTGGCGGTGCCGAAGACATGGGGGTGGCGGCGAATCATTTTGTCGTGGATTTCGCGGATTACGTCGTTGATGGTGAAGCGGCGGTCTTCTGCGGCGATTTGGGCATGGAAGAGGACCTGGAGAAGGAGGTCGCCCAGTTCTTCGGCGAACTTGGAGTCGTCGCGGGAATCGAGGGCGTCGAGGACTTCGTAGGCTTCTTCGACGAGATAGGTGCGAAGGGTGGAGTGGGTTTGCTCGCGGTCCCAGGGGCAGCCGCCAGGGGCGCGGAGACGGGCCATTACGGCGGCTAGTTGGGCGAAGGCGGGACCGGGATCTTGCGGGCGTGGGGATTTTTTGGCGTGGCGTGGTCTGGGCCTTGATTTTTTGCGGGGGCGAGAGAGTTTTTTCGGAGGCATGCGCACGTTTTTTCCTGAGGGAATTACTTTAATGTGAGCGAAGAGGTTTCGCAAGCGGGAGCGGAAAAAGAAAAGAAAAAGGATTTAGCGCAGCGGACAGGGGAGAGAAAGCACACAGTGCGCAGAGGAACGGAAGGATTTAACGCAGAGTTCGCTCGGGACGCGCCAGTTCAGAGAGAAGAGGGGAGAATTGTGCGAACCGGGGGGTGGGTGGCGGGGGTGTTCCCTTCCCGTGATAAACTGAGGGGGAGTTGCTTACTTGAGAAGCTGGGGAAGAGGAAGACTACCGTGTCTGAACATAAGCAGGATGAGGGATTCAAGGTGATTGACCGGCGGCCGTTTACCGCCGAGGGCGAGATGCGCAAAGAAGTGGTGGAAGAGCAGGAGCGCGAGGCGCAGCGCGAAGTAGTGAAGGAAAAGGCGGTGGCGCAAGCGGCGGCGGATGCAAAGACGGCGGCGGCTCCTCCTGCGGAGACGCCGAAGAAGGTGCCGGCGTTTGAGAATTTGGTGCGGATGATCGGGAGCAATGCAGCGATGGTGCTGGGGGCGTATGCGGATCCGCGGACGGGCGAGCCGGTGATTGATCCGGAGGCGGCGCGGGAGCTGATTGACATGCTGGATGCGCTGCAGGTGAAGACGAAGGGTAACCTGGCGCCGGAAGAGGACTCGATGCTGCTGGATCTACTGGGGAAGTTGAAGATGACGTATTTGGAAATCAGCAAGGCGATGGCGGCGCAGATGGCGCAGGTGCAGGGAGCGATGAAGGGGGAGAGGAAGAAGTAAACAGCAAACAGCCGATCGTAATCAGTAATCAGTAAGAGCATACGGATTATTGACCGTGGTTTGATTTAGGTTGAGATCCCTGACGCGTCCCTGTCGGATGCGTTTGAGGATGACCAGTTTTGGGTAGGGATCCCGGGTGCTGCTTGGCGGCACTTGGGATTTTTTGTTTTTGGGAGAGAAAAAGAAAGAGTTTACACACCCAGAGGGAACACCGGGGCGCCAGAGAGAGCACAGAGTTGAGAAATCGGAAGAAGAGATTTGGAGAGGTGGGATCGTCAGAACCCGCCTTTCCTCCCCCGCGGCGGGCAAAGGCCGGGGCACCCTCGAGTTCATTTTGGATTTGATGGTTGATCGAGAACCCGACAGGGCGGAGCAAGTTCCGCCCCTACAATGGACGGTGGGGGTATGGGACAATTGCGCTGTGGCGAATGCGAAAATCAGTAGCGACCGTATGCGGGTGACGGTGCTGGGGTCGGGGACGTCGATGGGCGTGCCTACCCTGGGGTGTCATTGCGTGGTGTGCGAGTCGGCCGATGCGCATGATAAAAGGTTGCGGCCTTCGTTGCTGCTTTCGCGGGGCGAGCAGAATGTGGTGATTGATACTACGCCGGATTTCCGGACGCAGGCTTTGCGGGCGGGGATTGACCGGCTGGATGCGGTTTTGCTTACGCATGGGCATGCGGATCATATTCTGGGATTTGATGATTTGCGGCCGTACAACTTCAAGCAGCGGGCGGCCATGCCGGTGTATGGGAACGAAGAGACGTTTCGGATTCTGCGGCGGGCGTTTGCCTACGTGTTTGACGACAAGCCGACGTTGAGCAGCATTCCTAGCGTGAAATTGCATGTGGTGAAGGAGCCGTTTGAATTGATGGGTGTGCGGTTTGTGCCCGTGCCGCTGGTGCATGGGGAGATGGAAGTGCTCGGATATAGATTTGGGCGGGCGGCGTATTTGACGGATTTCAGCCGATTGCCGGATTCGAGCGCGGCGCTGCTCGAGGGATTGGATGATTTGATTCTGGATGCGCTGCGGGATGTGCCGCATCCGATGCATATGACGGTGGAGCAGTCGCTGGCGTTGATTGACCGGTTGAAACCGAAGCGGGCCTGGTTCACGCATATTGCGCATGATTTGGCGCATGCGGCAACGAATGAGCGGTTGCGGAAGGCGGGGTACCCGCAGGTGCAGTTGGCTTATGACGGGTTGACGTTTGAGGTGCGGACGGAGGCGCGGGGGGTGGGGGTGCGGCCGGCGGGTGGGTTGCGGGTGTTTACTTCGGGGGAGGCGTGGGCGGAGACATTTGGAGAAGAAAATGAAGAAAAAACAAGAGGGGAAACCAAGGGTGCGGCACCCACAGAAAATAGTACCCCAAGAGCACAGCCAGGAATGGCTGTGCCACAAGAAGCAGGGCGAGGCCGCGGTAGTGTGATTGCGATTGGGAATTTTGACGGGATCCATTTGGGGCATCAGAGGGTGTTGGAGTTTTCTATTGGGCTGGCGAAGCAGAGCAGGGCGGTGGCTACGGCGCTGACGTTTGAGCCGCCACCGCTGAAGGTGTTGCGACCGGAGGCGGCGCCACCGCGGATTTCGACGAACGAGCAGAGAGTGGAATGGTTTGGGGCGCTGGGGATGGAGGCGGCGGTGGTGTTGCCGTTCACGATGGAGCTGGCGAAGTTGTCGCCGGAGGATTTTGTTGACGAGATTTTAGTGGCGCAATTGCAGGTGCGCGCAGTGGTGGTGGGAGATAATTTTAGATTCGGGCACAAGCAGGCGGGGAGCGTGAAGCTCTTGCGGGAGTTGGGAATGCGGGATGGATTTGATGTGATCGTGCACGAGCCGGTGGTGGTGGATGGGGAGATTGTGTCGAGCACGGTGATCCGGAAACTGATTGCGGAGGGCGAAGTTACGCGGGCGGCGCGGATGCTGGGGCGAGCGTTTGCGTTGACGGGCGAAGTGGTGGCGGGGACGGGGACGGGGCGGAAATTTACGTTTCCGACGCTGAATTTGCGGCCGGAGCAGGAGTTGCTGCCGGCTCGGGGCGTTTACATTACCCGGACGGTGCTGGAGGGGGAACCGAACAGTCACCGAAGCGTGACGAATGTGGGGATGCGGCCGACGTTCAATGGAACGGGGCTGACGGTGGAGACGCATTTGCTGGATTATTCGGGGAATTTTTCACCGAAGAGGATTGAAGTGCGGTTCTGGAAGAAATTGCGGGAGGAGAAGAAGTTTGGCGGGGTGGAGGAGTTGAAGGCCCAGATCGCGAAGGATATTGCGCGGGCGAATGGATTTTTCTCGAAGTTGAGGAAGGTGCGGGGGAAGAGGTTGGCGGGGATGAGGGAATAAATACGGAAGAATCGACGAGCGGCCGGGTTGAAGGCGAGGTTGAGGTTGAATCCAAACCCGCACCATGAAAACCGCAGGGTGCGGCACCCGAGGCGATTCACTACTTAGCTCGAAACCATCCCGTCAATGCAGGCGCAAACAAAACCATAAGTGCTGCCCAAATACAACCTTCCGTTATGGAGTGAGCGAGGCTACGGCGCCACGACGGGAAGAGAAAGCCAAAACCTTGATCGAGTAGTATCCAAAGAAGTGACAGTACAACAAACCCAATGAGGCGTTCTAGAGGTGTCGGTGGCTTAATCATTGGAGTGACGTTTTCCCTTTAGCTCCCAGAAAACATCGGTCAGAGTTTGAAGAGTTCGCGGAGGCGCTTGGTTTGCTGGCGGGAGACGGGGATTTCGGAGGATTTTTTGTCGTTCATTTTCAGCATGAAGCTGGATTTGAACCAGGGGACGACTTCGCGGATGTGGTGAATGTTGACGAGGTAGGAGCGGTGGGGGCGCCAGAAAGAGTCGGAGTCGAGGGTGGCGTGAAGTTCTTCAAGGGTGCGGTAGTTGGAGGAGCCTTCAAGATCCTTGGCGGTGACGGAGATGAGGCCGCCTTCGATAGAGGCGAAGATGAGGTCTTCGGCATCTACCAGGAGCATACGTTGCTGGGAACGGATGAGGATTTTGCTGGGTTGCGTGGAGGAGGATTTGGGAGCGGAGAGCTGGGAGACTAGCTGCTCGAGGCGTTCGGTGGTGCTGGTGTGGGCTTCGATCTCTTTTTTGGCTTTGGTGATGGCTTTGGAGAGGCGAGCTTTGTCGAAGGGTTTTAGGACGTAGTCCACTGCGTTTACGTCGAAAGCTTGGACAGCGTAGTGGTCGAAGGCGGTGGCGAAGACTACGTGGGGGACTTTGAGTTTCCGCTCGACTAGCTTTTGCAGGACGCCGAACCCATCGAGGCCGGGCATCTGGACGTCGAGGAAGACGAGGTCGGGATTGTGCTCTTTGATCAAGCTTACGGCTTCGAGGCCGTTTTTGCCCTGGCCGATTAGCGAGATTTCGGGGAAGGCTCTGAGGAGGAAAGCCAGTTCCTCGCGAGCGGGCTTTTCGTCGTCGACGATGATGGTGTTGATTGGCATTGGGGTGAAGGGAAAGTATACAGTGGCCGATGGCCAGCGACCAGTGACCCGAAGGAAGAAGAGGGGACTTAACGCAGAGGGCGCTGAGGTCGGCGCGCAGAGGTCGCTCAGAAGAGTTCTCACCACGGAGGACACAGAGAGCACTGAGAAAGGCAGCGTCAGAAGTTGGGCGTCAAGACGCATGGGTTGAGGTCCTTCGGCTATCCTTATCGGATAGCCTCAGGATGACAGACGCTATTAGAATTCGGGGCGATGGACTGGAGGAATTGTGACGAAGGCGAAGGCGGGCAAGGGGCCGGCTGAGATTTTGCGGAGTGAGATGGTTTATCAGGGGAAGGTGTTTGGGGTGCGGCGGGATGAGGTGGTGGAGCCTAGCGGGTTGAGGGCGACGCGTGAGGTGATTACGCATCCGGGGTCGGTAGTGGTGCTGCCAGTACTGCCAGATGGAAGGATTGTAATGATTCGTCAGTATCGGCATGCGACGCGGCAGTATTTGTGGGAGTTGGTGGCGGGACGCAAGGAGCCGGAGGAGACGCCGAAGGAGGGGGCGGCGCGGGAGCTGCTGGAGGAGACAGGATATCGCGCGAAACGATTCAAGGTTTTCCTGGATGTGTTCCCAACCCCGGGATTTCTGGAGGAACGGATGTACCTGTTGCTTGCGGAGGGGTTGACGGCAGGAGAGGCACAGCCGGAAGAGGACGAGAAGATCGAGGTGCGGCCGTTCAAGCTGAAAGAACTGAAACAGATGATCAAAAGCGGACGATTGCGGGACGCCAAGTCCATCGCCGGGATTTTCTATTACGTTACTTTTTTGCGGTAGGCTTCCCCTCCCTGACGGTTTCAACCGTTGAAAAGCGTATAAATATGCACAAGCGTGTAAGAAAGTCGTTAGAGTTCGCTTGACTCCGAAGTCCAGTTTGATACACTCCGCGCAATTCGTGCTCATGGCGGCGCGTCTAGGTATTCCGCCCCCAGAGTCACCGTCCAAAGGAGACACGAAGTGCAAGGAACAGTAAAGTGGTTCAATAATTCGAAAGGATACGGATTCATAGGCCGGGAAGATGGGCCCGATGTATTCGTACACTATTCGGCAATCACCGGGGATGGCTACCGGACGTTGCAGGAGGGTGATCCGGTCGAATTTGAGATAGTCCAGGGACCCAAAGGACCGCAGGCGGCCGAGGTGAAAAAAAGCGCCTGATAGAGAATTTGGATCTGATCGGGACGGCGGAGGTGAAAGCTTCCGCCGTTTTTTTTGTTGGGGTCGCAAGAAGATTGGGGAGTTGCCGAGAGTTAGGGGAAAACAGATAACAGGAAGCTGGGAGAAGAATTAACGCTGAGTGCGCTGAGAACGCTGAGGTCGTCGAGAAGAGGTACCCCAAGAGCACAGCCAGGAATGGCTGTGCCACAGGGAACCGAACAGCACAGGCTAAAGCGTGTGCTACCTGGGGGCGGAGAGGAATATAATTGCGGGCATGGACAACAAACAGATTGCACGGATTTTGCGGGAGACCGCGTCACTTTTGCAGATTGACGGGGCGATCATCGGGCGCTACCGGAGTTATGAGAAGGCGGCGGAACTGATTGACAGCTTGCCGGAGTCGGTGGAGCAGTTGGTGGCTACACCGGAGAAGTTGACGGAGTTGCCGGGGATTGGCGACCGGATGGTGGAGCATCTGCAGGAGATCGTCGAGAGCGGCGATTACTCGCTGCGGAAGAAATTGCTGAAGAAATATCCGGAGACGATTCTGGATTTGCTGAATCTGCAATCGCTGGGGCCGAAGAAGGTGGCTTTTTTGTGGAGCAAGTTCAAGGCGGGCAGCGTGGCGGACGTGGAGAAACTGGCGAAGGAAGGCAAGCTGCGGGATTTGCCGGGATTTGGAGAGAAGAGCGAGCAGAATATTTTGAAGGCGGTGGAGGTGTTCAAGAAGTCGTCGGGAAGATTTTTGATCAGCCGGGGAGAAGAGGCGGCGATTGCGATTTCGGCGCACATCGGGAAGGCGGGGAAAGGCGTGGAGAGCGTGACACCGGCGGGCTCGCTGAGGCGAGGCAAGGAGACCGTGGGAGATCTGGATTTACTGGTGACCCTGGCGCCGGGGCATACGAAGCAGAAGGAAGTGGATGCGCTTGCGGCGCACATTTTGAAGTTTCCGGGGATTGACCAGACGCTGGCGCACGGCGAGAACAAGGTTAGTTTCACGCTGCAGGATGGGCTGCAGGTGGATGTGCGTTTACTGGAGAAGGAGAATTTTGGGGCGGCGCTGCTTTATTTTACGGGGTCGAAAGAACACAACGTGGCTTTGCGCGGGCGCGCGAACGACATGGGGTTTACGTTGAACGAGTATGAATTGGCGATGTTGGGAGAAGGCGAAGAAGGAAAAGGCAAACCCAAGAGCGGGCCGGGCCCTTCGGACAGATTGAAGGCAGGCAAGCCCGGCCCCTTGAAAGGAGAGGAGGAGGCGAAGAAAGGGCGGCGGGTGGCGGGGCGGACGGAGGAGGAGATTTACGCGAAGTTGAAGATGGAGTATGTGCCGCCGGAATTGCGGGAGAACACGGGGGAGATTGCGGTGGCGGAAAACTACAAGCTGCCGAAATTGATTGAGCTGCGGGATCTGAAGGGCGACCTGCAGATGCATACGACGGCCAGTGACGGGAAGAATTCGATTGAGGAGATGGCGGAGGCAGCGCGGGCGCTGGGGCACGACTACATCGCGATCACGGACCACTCGAAAGCGGTGACGGTGGCGAATGGGTTGGATGAAAAGCGGATGGCGGCGCATATCAAGAATTTGCGGGCAGCGGACGAGAAGGGGCTGGGAATCCGGGTGCTGGCGGGGTCGGAAGTGGATATTTTGAAGGACGGGTCGCTGGATTATCCAGATGAGATTCTGGCGCAATTGGATGTGGTGGTGTGCTCGATCCATTCCTATTTCAATCTGGAGCAGGCGGCGATGACCGAGCGGATGCTGGCGGCGATCGAGAATCCGTACACGCAAATTATCGCGCACCCGACGGGGCGGCTGCTGTTGCGGCGGGATCCGATTGATTACGACATGGAGAAGGTGCTGGGCGCATGCGCGAAGCACGGGGTGGCGATGGAGTGCAATTCCTATCCCGACCGGTTGGATCTGAAGGATGTGTATCTGAGGATGTGCAAGGAGCGCGGAGTGAAGGTGGTAATTTCGACGGACTCGCATAATACGGGGAATTTATCGTTGATACGGTACGGGGTGGTAATGGGGCGGCGGGGGTGGTTGGAGAAGAAGGATGTGATTAATACGTTGCCGACGAAGGAGTTTTTGGAGGAGTTGCGGGAGAAGCCGGGGAGTAAGAGGAAGGCGGCCAAGAAGTAGGAGAAGAAAGAAGGCTGAACAGAGAGGCGCCGAGATCGCAGAGAAGAGGGAGAACGGACGGTGGGCGGCGTTGGTGTAGAAGAGCCCACCCTTTCCGGGCGGCGCAAAAGGCACCCTCAAGCACCCCGGTGCCCCAGCTCGACCGGGAAAAGACGGGAAATCCACAGGGAACATTTTGCGGGGGAAATGCGTTTCTGGATACAGGACGAGTTGCGGAGGCCTATTTATGAGGAGAGGATTGGAGCGGCGCATGACGATGCTGGCGGCTGGAATGCGGATACGGATGGCTCACCACGTGGTATTGCTTGGGGCTTTGTTCTGTGGGGGGATGCTGCTGGTGCCGGGCGGGGTGCTCGCAGATGAGGTGGCGAAGACTTTTGCTGTGTCGGGGCACGCTCATGTGCGGGTGCAGACAGATGATGGGTCCGTGAGGGTGTCCACAGGAGATATCAAGCAGGTGGAAATTCGGGTCGAATATACCGGGTACAAGCTGGATCGGGATTTGCAGGTTAGCACTTCGCAGAATGGGGATTCGGTCGAAGTGACGGCGCGGACGCACGGCGGAAATTGGTTCAATTTTGGAGTACGGCACTCGAGCTTGCGGGTGGAAGTGCACATGCCGAAGAACGCGGATCTGGAGGTGACTTCGGGGGATGGGTCGGTGGAGGCGGATTCGATTAATGGGAATCTGGATGTGAAGACAGGCGATGGGCATATCTCGGTGCAGGGAGCGAAGGGGAATATCCGACTGCACACGGGCGACGGGCACATTGAGGGGCGCGCGTTGGATGGCCGGGCGGAGATTACTACGGGCGATGGACACGTGAATGTGGAAGGGCGATTTGACGCGCTGAGTATCAGGACGGGGGATGGCAACGTGACCGCGCGGGCGGGCAAGGGGTCGACGGTGGCTTCGGCGTGGAATATTCATACGGGAGATGGAAGTGTGGATCTGGATTTGCCGGGGGAGATGCAGGCGAACCTGGATGCTAGCACGCATGATGGGCGCATCAGCTTGGGGATTCCGGTGATGGTGGAGGGGACGTTTAGTTCGACGAAGATTCTGGGGAAGATGAATGGCGGCGGGCAGACGATTGTGGTTCGGACGGGGGATGGGTCGATACACTTGAATAAGAGCTGAGACGGGAAGGCGCGAACAGATTCAAGCGGACAGGGAGCAGGGTGCGGCAAGCGGCACGGTTCGGACTGTGCCGTTCTTCTTTTTGGAGGGAACTTAACGCCCCGACCAGGTCGGCGTAAACGCCTTCTGCCGAGGAAGCGCGCAGAAGCCGCTGAGAAGAGGAGAAATTGGAGCGTACGGGTACTGGGAAAGGAGTTCTAGGACTCGATTGAAGGGCGTGTGAACTGGATGGCAGAAATGTCGTCTGGCGGGGACAGAAGTTGGATGGAGAAGAACGTAAGTTGAAGTAAAGGAAGAGCTGGAAGATGGCAGGAGGCTTGCTCTGGATAAAGGTGTTGGGGGGGTGAGCCGATGGTGGTGATGATTCTCGGTTTGGCTGTGTTTGGGTTGTTTGTGTTTTCGTTGCTGACCTCGTATTTCTCAGAGCGGCGTCGGTCCTGACGCCGCTTTTATTCTAAGCAAAATCTGAGCCGCAGTTCCCTGCCCTGGTTTTGGGGGATTGAGAATTGGTGTGGACATGGGTCTTGTCGAAGAGGAGCGTGCCGCGCCTGGCTAGAGCGCTTTTGTGTTTTGGTGATTGGATCCCCGGGCTGGCGCCCGAGGCTGACTTGTTCCGCGCCTTCGCCGCCTGGGAGATGGGCAAGCCTCAGGCCTTGAAGGCCCGAGCTACAAGCGACTACTTTGCGGCGAGGCGGGCGTCGACGGCGTCGAGGGTGCGGAGAGAGTAGATTAGGGTGGCACCGGCGTTCATGGCCATGGCGACACCGAGGGCTTCGGCGATTTCTTCGCGGGTGGCGCCGGCTTTGAGGGCGTTATCGGTGTGGATGGTGATGCACCCATCGCAGTGGGTGGTGACGGCGACGGCGAGAGAGATGAGTTCGCGGACTTTCGGGCCGAGCTTGGAGTCCTTGGCGTTGGCGGCGGACAGGGTCTGGTAGCCGCGGACCGAATCAGGCGTGAGTTTCATGAATTGGGAAAGTTGGGCACCGATTTGTTTATGGTATTCATTCCAATCGAGCATCATGAGAGGCCTCCAAAATGAGGTGAGACGATGAAACTTGGAAAGTATACGACAGAAGGAGTGCCGGGCGATTGCTCGATGGTGCATGGATAGAAAACGGGAATCGGAAAACAGAAAACAGGAGGAGTAAAGACCGAACGCAGACACGCGGAGTGCGGTGAGGATTCACAGAGGAGAGGAAGAGTAGAGTACACCCGAGAGCTGGCAGAAGGGTCAAAGAGGGCTCGGAGAAGTGAGATCGTGGCTTTCGAAGGTCAGGGCCCAGCCTTAAAAGCCAAGGGGCAGTCTCAAGTTCCGCTGTTTGGGTAGCGTGACGGGAGGTCGAGCGACATTAGGATTTCGTCGGCGTATTGGTTGTTGTGCTTGAGGGCGTTTTTTTCGAGGCCGTACGGGCGAAAGCCGAGGGTTTGGTAGAGACGGATGGCGGGTTGGTTGTCGCTGACTACGGCGAGTTGGACTTGTTCTACTTTTTGACGGGCAGTGGCGATTACGGCCTGGACGAGCAGGCGGCCGGCGCCCATGCGGCGTGCGGCGGGGCGGACGTACATGGCCCGGAGGAGGCCCTTGTGGGATTCCTTGAGGCCGGAGGCGATGGTGAAGCTGGCGGTGCCGATCAGCTCGGAGTTTTGGTAGGCGCCGAAGACGGCGGAGTTGGTTAGCCAGCCGGTGTAGCGGGTGAGAGGCTCATCCCTTTCGAATTCGTAGGTGCTGCCGAAGGCTTCCGGGTTCAGGCGGAGGCCTTCGAGGCGGAGTTCGCGGAAGGATTCGGCGTCGGCGGGGGTTAGCTGGCGGATCTGGATTTTGGAGGGAGGCATGATTATAGATAACTCAAGAATGGGGAGTCGGACAAGATTTTTGGGGAATGAGGGAATTTCGGGGTGAGGGTTGCGGTGTGATATTGTTTTGGGTTCGGTGATGGGCGCTGGTCGCATGCGTGGGGAAGAGGGAAAATCCCAACGCAGAGACGCTCGGGACAGAGAGGAAGCGCAGAGAAAGAGGAAGAGCAGGGGGCTGGCTTCGAATGCCGGCGCTACATTCAGGAATTAAGAGAACGGACACAGGCGCCCGCCTCAGAAGGCGGCCGCCAGGAAGGCCGGGGAGCCGGGGGACAATTATGAAGACTAGTTATAACGGGGTGGCGGTGCCGGGGGATGGCAAGGGGATCGGGTATGAAGGCGGCGCGCTGAAGGTGCCGGACAATCCGATTATTCCGTTTATTGAGGGCGACGGGACGGGGAGAGATATCTGGAAGGCGTCGCGGCGGGTGTTTGATGCGGCGGTGGAGAAGGCGTACGGGGGGAAGCGGCGCGTGGCGTGGTTTGAGGTGTTTGCGGGAGAGAAGGCGTTCAATACGTTCAAGCAGTGGCTGCCGGATGAGACGGTGGATGCGGCGCGGGATTTTCGGGTGTCCATCAAGGGGCCGCTGACTACTCCTGTGGGGGGCGGGATTCGTTCGCTGAATGTGGCGCTGCGGCAGATTCTGGATTTGTATGCTTGCGTGCGTCCGGTGCGGTATTTCCAGGGAGTTCCCTCCCCTGTTCGGGAGCCGGAAAAGATGGATGTTGTGATTTTCCGGGAGAACACGGAAGACGTCTACATCGGGATTGAGTGGAAGAGCGGAACGCCGGAAGTGAAGAAGTTGCTGGAATTTTTGAACAAGGAAATGTTGAGCGGAGGGAAGAAACAGATCCGGATGGATTCGGGCGTGGGAATCAAGCCGATTTCGCCGTTTGGGACGAAGCGGCTGGTGCGGCGGGCGATTCAGTATGCGCTGGCACACAAGCGGCCGCTGGTGACGCTGGTGCATAAGGGGAACATTCAGAAGTTTACCGAAGGCGCGTTTCGCGATTGGGGCTATGAGCTGGCGGTGGAGGAGTTTCGCGCTGAGACGGTAACGGAGCGGGAAAGCTGGATTCTGGGCAATTTGGAGAAGAATCCGGAGCTTACAGTGGAACAAAACGCGGCGATGATCGAGCCGGGGTTGGAGCAGGCGACGGAGGAGTTTAAGAAGGCGATTTATGCCGAGGTGAAGCGGACTTTGGATGCAATTGAGAGCTCGCATGGGAAGGGCCAGTGGAAGAAGAAACTGATGGTGAATGACCGGATCGCGGATTCGGTGTTTCAGCAGATGCTGCTGCGGCCGAATGAGTACAGCGTGCTGGCGACACCCAATTTGAATGGGGATTATTTGAGCGATGCTTGCGCGGCGCAGGTGGGGGGATTGGGGATTGCGCCGGGGTCGAATATTGGCGATGGGTATGGGGTGTTTGAGGCTACGCACGGGACGGCGCCGAAGTATGCGGATAAGGATGTGATTAATCCGAGTTCGGTGATGCTTAGCGGGGCGATGATGTTTGAGTTTATGGGTTGGAAGGAAGCGGCGAAGTTGATTGAGGATGGGATAGCCAAGACGATCCAGCAGAAGAGGGTGACGTACGATTTGGAGCGGTTGATGACCGGCGGGACGAAGTTGGGGACGAGCGCATTTGCGTCGGCGATTATTGAGAACATGGTGGGATTGGCGGCGGGGAGGTAGTTGGAAAATGGAATTTGGAAAATAGAAAATGGGAAGAGGGATCGTCACATAAAGGTCGGGCGTTCGTGGCCGATTGTTTACCACCGGGATGTGCGAACGTGGGATTTAACACAGAGTGCACTGAGGTAGGAACACGGAGTTCACAGAGTTTGGAAGAGAAGAAAAGAAGGAATTAGGACCGAGGAGAAGAAGATGAGCAGGAAGAAGGTTACGGTGGTGGGTGGTGGATTTGTGGGGTCGACTACGGCGCAGAGGATTGTGGATCTGGAGCTGGCGGATGTGGTGTTGACGGATATTTTGGAGGGGGCGCCCGCGGGAAAGGCGTTGGATATGGTGGAGTCGACGCCAATTACGCGGACGGATTCGTTTGCTACGGGAATTTCCACGGCTAATGGAGATTACAGCGCTACGGCTGGCAGCGATGTGGTGGTGATTACGGCAGGATTTCCGCGGAAGCCGGGGATGAGCCGCGACGATTTACTGAAGGCGAATTACGACGTGGTGAAGGCGGTGGTGGAGCAGATTGTGAAGCACTCGCCAGACTGCATCATCGTGGTGGTGACGAATCCGCTGGATGCGATGGCGCAGGCGGCGTTTCGCGTGAGCGGGTTTCCGAAGAACCGCGTGCTGGGAATGGCGGGGGTACTGGATTCGGCGCGGATGAGCGCGTTTGTGGCGATGGAGTGCAAGGTGAGCGTGGAGAATGTGCACTCGTTTGTGCTGGGCGGGCATGGAGACGACATGGTGCCGCTACCACGGTATTCGACGGTGGCGGGAATTCCTTTGCCGGATTTGCTGCCGAAGGAACGGATTGACGCGATTGTGGAGCGGACGCGGAAGGGCGGCGCGGAAATTGTGAATTTGCTGAAGACGGGGTCGGCGTATTATGCGCCTTCGGCGGCGGCGGTGGAGATGGTGGAAGCGATTTTGAAAGACAAGAAGAAGATTCTGCCGTGCGCGGTTTATCTGGAGGGCGAGTATGGGATTAAAGGGTTGTTTGTTGGTGTGCCGGTGAAGTTGGGGGCGGGCGGCGCGGAAGAGATTATTCAGATTAAGTTGACGGCGGAGGAAAATGTGGCGCTGCAGAAGTCGGCGGGGAGCGTGAAGGAGTTGGTGGGAGTGTTGGGGATTTAACTGGAAGAAGGATGAGGAAATCGAAATAGCGAAGGATAGAAAACAGAGGCGCGCGTGGCAGGATAGATCGTTGACGAGCGTGAGGTTTTGGTGGACTTCAGGAAGTTGCTTGGCTTTAAGACGATTTATGGGCCAGCGATATCGGTCGGCGTGCGGGATATGGAGCGAGCGGTCGCGTGGTACTGCGACAAACTGGAGCTCGACCACGAGCCGAAGAGAACCGACGTTTCCGAAGTGAAAATTGGATATCCCGGTGGGGAATTTGACCTAGTCCCCCTGATTCTTCTTGTGAAGATTCCCGAAGGGCACAGTAATGTTTATGCAGGGCGTCATCCTGTAATTTTCACCAGAAGATTGCAGGAAGTGCATGAGAAACTTGCTTCCAACGGGATTGCAGTTGGAGCGATTGAGCAGGATTCGGCGGGAAATAGCTTTTTCAGATTTGTGGATTGCGAGGGAAACCAAATCGAAATTTGCCTTGAGCCAGGTCTACAGCCGCGATCTGGGGTGAATCGATAGCTGGCACGGATTCAGGAGTGTTTACGCGAGAGAAAACGGGGATCATAGAAGAAGCAGCGATGCGCCAGAAACTGCACATTATATTCATTGCCGCGTTCACTGTGCTAGCAATAGCGGTGCTGAACGCTGCTGCGAGCCCGGCCGGGGAAACGTATAAGCAAAATGAGCAGGGGTTGGAGAAGCAGTTTGAGGGTTTTTTGAAGGCTTACCAGAGGGGCGATGACAAGGGGATGGACGAGAGTTTTGGCGTGTTTCGCTTGCCAAAAGCGAAGGAATGGTTTGGGGAACATTTTTCGGCGGAGGATGCGGCGAAGCTGGTTGCCGCTTACGATCGGGAAATGAGCGAAGCGGAAGCTTCGCTGATTGAAGACATGAACAAGGCGGATCCTGGGAGCCGGTTCCGGGTGCGATGTGAAGCTCGGGGGGACAGTGGCGCGGGGCAAGGCAGTACGGGAGGGTATGGTTTTAAACCGGTGAAGCCGATAGCTGTGGAACAGTTCCGGTTGGAGTTCCGGTCGGGGAGCCACGATCAGAAATTTTCGTTTATTGCGAATTTTGTTTATGTGGACGGGGCGTACCGGTTTGTGGGCGGGGGTGGAGTGGCGTTCTGGGCGAAGCCGGGGGCGGGGCGGTGAGGGGCAGGGAGAGAACGGATAAAGAGAGAAAAAGATAACGCAGCGACGCTGAGAGCGCAGAGTTTCGCAGAGGAGAGTCGGAGGGGCACGCCCGATAACGTGCCCCTCTTTTTTTGTAGCGCCGCGTTTTTTCTGAGCGGCCTACAAAAAGGAAGAAAACATAAGAGCCAATCTGAAGATGGGCCACTACAGAAGAAGAACCCAAGAGGGCGGGTAAAGCCGCCCCTACGTCAGCGAAGAGAAACCCAAGAGCGGGCCGGGCGAGCCCGGCCCCTACAAGAGCGCGAGGACCCCAGGAGCGCAGCCAGGAATGGCTGTGCCACAAGAGGCGAAGAGCGCTGACATAAAAGTCAGCGCTACAAGTGGAAGAGGCGGTCGGCGCCGATTACCAGGGCCAGGGTGAAGGCGGCGATGGCGATTTCGCCGATGAAACCTACGGCGAAGGGGCGGAGGCCTTGTAGGCGCATTTCGCGGAAGTTGGTGCGTAGGCCGACTCCGGCAAAGGTTAGGAGGAAGGCCCAGCGGGAGAGGTTGGCGAGGTTGGTGTTTTGGTCCTTGGTGAAGAAGCCGACTGTTGCCAGGACGGAGACTAGTAAAAAGCCCAGGACGAATTTCGGGAATTTTTGCCAGAGGAAGGCGGCTTTGTTGGTTACGGCTTGGGCTTGGCCGCGGCTGGCCCAGTAGATGGCGTAGGCGAGGACTACGAAGCCGATCAGGGCATTGCGGGTGGTTTTGACGAGGACGGCTAGTTTGGCGGCGGAGTCGGAGAAGAGGGCGCCGGCAGCGGTGGCTTCGGCGGTGTTGTCAACGGCGAGGCCGGCCCAGGCGCCGTAGGCGTGATCGCTCAGATGGAGAGCGTGGCCGATTAGCGGGAAGGTGAAGAGGGAGAGGGCACCGAGGGCTAGGATGGCGGCTATGGCGAAGGAGGAGTCTTCGTCGTCGGCTTCGATGGCGCCTTTGGTGGCGATGATGGCGCTGACGCCGCAGACGGCGGAGCCGACTGCTAAAAGCGTGGTGAGTTTTGGGCGAAGGCGGAAGAGACGGCCGAGGAAAGTCATGAAGGCTAGGGAGCCGGCGATTTCGATGAAGACGAGGAGCAGGCTTACGCTGCCGAGTTTCCAGACGTCGCCGAGCAAGAAGCGGGAGCCGAGGAGGACGATGCCGGCTTTTAGCCAGAATTCGTAGGTGGCGACGCCGGGTTTGAAGATTCTGGCGAGGCCGAAGATGTTGGAGATGGCCAGGCCGATGAGGATGGCCCAGAGGACGTATTCGATGTTGGGGATGGTCCAGTGGTGGGACTTGGCGTAGAGGTTGATATTTTTTTCAAGGAGTTTGCCGGCGAAGCCGATGACGGCGAGGAGGGCTACGCCGGGGATCAGGCGGAGGAATTTGGTGGAGATGGAGATGGGAGGATTTTGGGGGAGCGCGATGGAGTCGGCCATGGTTTAGTTCCCTTCTGGTTTTGAAAATCGGATAACAGATAACAGTGAGCAGCGATCAGGAAGCGGTTGGTTGCTGAGTTTGTCGGCGTTGGTGCGCGAACAGCACCGCCGGGTTTCGTTTCGGTTGAGGTCCTTCGGCCATCCTTGTCGGATGGCCTCAGGCACTTTCAAACCTCTGGAGCACCCGGCTGGGCCACCTGAAGGTGACCGCTACACGGGGCGGAAAACCCCACCCTGAAAACAGCAGGGTGCGGCCCCCGCTTACCAGGGGATGCGATGGATTACGCCTGCGCGGATTAGGATGGCGGCGGCTAGGGCGATTAGGACGGCCCAGGTGTCCAGCGAGAGGCGTGGGTTGGTCTTGGCGGCGCTAGTCGAGTTGTCGTTCCTCATTGTGTTTCTCCTTCGAAGAAAAATCTGCTTGCGGGAGTGAGTGCCGATTGGAAGAACGGCCCGGCCCCTACAAAAGCGAGAGAAGAAGGCGGTGTAAAGCCGCCCCTACATTTAGGAGATGCGGACATTGGGGAGACCTCCTTCGACGGCGTCGTGGAAAAAGTCGTGGGTGCTTGCGGCATCGGACAGGGTGGCGCAGGCGTTGGCGGAGGCGGCTACTCGGCCTATTAGGAGTAGGGCGGGCGCGGGGAGCGGAGCGAGTTGATTGAGGCCAGCTACCGTTGTGGCTTGTTGCGATTGATCGGGGTGGGAGGCTCTGGAGATTACTAGAACGGGTGTCGCGGGGGAGACGGCGGCGTCCTGGAGCCAGCGGGAGGCTTCGGCATAATTGGGGCCGGGCATGTAGACGACTACCGTGGTGTCGGCGGTTAGGCCGATGCCGGGGAGGAACTTTGATTCGGGGGCGCGGGAGAAGGTGGTGAAGAGGACGTGGGAGGATAGGCGACGATCGGTAAGGGAGACTTTTGCGGCTGCGGCTGCGCTGAAAGCGGCGGAGATGCCGGGGACTACTTCGAAATTGATTTTGGCTTCGCGGAGGGCTTGGATTTCTTCGGCGGCGCGGCCGAACAGGAGGGGGTCGCCTCCTTTGAGGCGGACTACGATTTTGTGCTTTGCGGCGTTGGCGAGGAGGAGCGAGTTGATGTCTTGCTGGATCAGGAGGCGGAAGCCGGCTCGTTTGCCTACGTCGATTCGTTCGGCGGTGGGGGGGATTAGATTCAGGATTTCGGGGCCGATGAGGGAGTCGTGGAGAACTACGTCGGCGGATTGGAGGATGCGGAGGGCTTTGATTGTGAGGAGTTCGGGATCGCCGGGGCCGGCACCGATTAGGAAAACTTTGGAAGAAAAGTGGTGGCCAGCGGATGAGTCGGAGGAAGAAAAGTCAAAACCCGCACCCTGAAAATCAGAGGGTGCGGCACCTAGGGTTTTAGAATGGATGGGCTTGGACATCAGGCGGCTCCTTCGGAGTTGTCTGTAGAGGTGGCTTGTTTGAGGAAGCGTTCGAACATGGGCTTACTGGCCAGGATATGGAGACAATGCTTGGTGGCTTCGGGATCCTGAGATTGGGCGCGGAGGGCTTCGCGGGCGGCGCCTAGCCACGCAAGCCAGGATTCGTATTCGGGGCCGAATTGGTCTTCAAGTTCTTTGCGGAGGCGCTGGGCCAACGCGGGGCTTTTGCCGTTGGTGGAGATGGCGATTTGAAGATCGCCGCGCTGGACGATCGAACCGTAGTAGAAGTGGCAGTGGTCGATGTCGTCTACGGCGTTGCAGAGGATGGAGCGTCGGTCGGCTTCATTGTAGACGGCTGCGTTCAGGTCTCGGATCGAGGTGGCGGCGATTACGAGGAAGGCGCCGCAGAGATCGTTGGGTTCGAAGGGCTTGGGGGACCAGGTGATTTGTTGGTTGCGGACCCATTCGGCCAGTTGGGGGGCGAGTTTGGGGGAGACTACGTGGACCTGGGCGCCGGCTTCGAGCAGGCCGGGAATTTTTTGGGCGGCGATCGAGCCGCCACCGACCACGAGGACTCGGCGGGAGTGAAGTTTCAGGAAAGCGGGGAAGAGGGACATTAGGCGGGTCTCCAGGAGAGATTGAGAGAAGAAAGAAAAAATCTAACGCCGAGACGCACCGGGCGCAGAGAATGCGCCGAGGACAGCAAGAGCCCATCCTTCCCAAAAAGCGCAAAGGGCAAGCAACCGAGCGCAAGAGCAGAACAACCCGGGAGCCCCAGGAGCGGCTGTGCCACGGGAGATGGCGTTCGGGAAGCTAGGATAGAAAAACCCGCACCCCGAGAAAGGCAGGGTGCGGCACCCACGATTTTTTCTCTGATCGTCATGGACGGTCCTCGATGGAGTGAGGGACGCGATGGGCGGGGACGTCGCGGACGGCGAATTCGGTTTGGGCGGCGGGTTGGCCGGAGAGGATGGCGCGGAGGCTTTCTGTGGAGTGGCGTGCCAGGAATTTTTGCAGCGGCTCGCCCTGATGGCGATGGGCGTGGAAGTCGGCCAGGAGGCGCGTGATGGCGTTGGGGACTTCGTCGGCGAGGCAGCGGTAGCCTACAGGGCGGGCGATGGCGGCGAATTGGCCTACGCTGCCGCCTAGGCAGAAGTAGTAGGCGTCGATCATCTTTCCGTCTTGCTTGATTTTTTTGCCTTCAATGCCGATGTCGGCGATCCAGTGCTGGCCGCAGGAGTTGGGGCAGCCGGTGATGTGGAGCTTGAGGTCTTCCTGGTAGCCGGGGAAACGCTCTTCGAGCTGCTCGGTCAACCAGCGGGCGTAGGATTTGGTTTCGGTGAGAGCGAGTTTGCAAAATTCGGAGCCGGTGCAGGCTACCGTGCCGCGGACGAAGGCGTTGGTTTCCACCGGGAGGCCGTTGGCAACGAGTTCCTGGACGACAGAGTTGACGCGGGATTCGGAAATGTTGATTAGGAGAAGATTCTGCATGAGCGTGGCGCGGAGATGGCCGTCGCCATGATGTTCGGCCAGATCCGCGGCTAGGCGGATTTGTGCGGGAGTGATGCGTCCGCGGATTACGCTGGCGCCAATGCTGAAGAGGCCGGGCTGCTTTTGCGGGATGACGCCCAGGTGGTCGCGATGGATGGAGGCGGGGAGTTGTTCGGGAGCGGAGGGATCGAGTTTGTAGCCTAGCTTAGATTCGATGGCGGCTAAGAAGGAGTCCGCGGTCCATCCGTGTTGGAGGAAAAGGAATTTCAAGCGGGCCTTTTCGCGGGATTGGCGGAGGACTTCGCTTTCACGGAAGACTTCGGCGATGGCGCGGGCTACGGGGAGGACTTGTTCCCAGCGGATGAAGGCGTTTAGTCTTGCGGCGAGATGGGGTTCGGTGGAGAGGCCACCTGCGATGCGGACGGAGAAGCCGACGCCGGAGGGGTGGTGGTCAGGGGCCGGCGACCCGTGACCCGAGGAAGAGGAAGAAAAGTCAAAACCCGCACCCTCAAAACCGGAGGGTACGGCACCCACGGATTTTCTGAGAGTGGCGGTGAAGGAGATGTCGTTGATTTCGGGGTAGGAGCACCAGTCGGGGCAGGCGGTTATGGTGATTTTGAATTTGCGCGGGAGATTGTAGAAGTCGGGATTGCCACCGAGTTCCTTATCCAAGGCAAGAGTTAGCGAGGAGACGTCGGCTAGTTCGTGGGAATGGATTCCCGCCAGGGGGCAGCCGGTTATGTTGCGGGTTACGTCGCCGCAGGCGCCGGTGGTGCGGAGGCCTACCGACCAGAGGCGTTCGAGAAGTTCCGGGAGATTTTCGACGCGGATCCAATGGAGCTGAACGTTTTGGCGGACGGTGATGTCGGCTACGCCGTTGCCGAACTGGTCTGAGAGATCGGCGATGGCGCGGGCTTGTTCGCTGGTGAGGAGACCGTTGGGGATGCGAATGCGGACCATGAAGTAAGGGACGGCTTTGCCTTCACCGTTTTTGCCGCCGATTACGCCAACGCCGTCACCTTGGGTGTAAATGCCCCAGGGCCGGAAGTAGGTCCCCAGCCATTCGGGGGGAATGGAGTCGAAACCCTGGCGGGCGAATTGTCGGATTTCGTCGAGGTGGTCCCACGGATTTTTGGCGCGTTTCAGGCGCTCGACGCGCTGGGCTTTGGTTTCTTTTAAGTCGGGCATTGGTGGTGATGTTCCCTTTCAATCGCAGCGAACCCGAGAGCACAGGCAACAGGTGCCTTTGCCACACTTGCCGGCCGCTGCTAGAAAAGCCTGAACAAAAACGAAAAGCCCACGTTGCCGGTGATCTGGCACGTGGGCTTCGAAGCTTAGAGTTCAAAAATATCTAGATTCGAAAGCACCTCTGGCCAGATCTCAGCAGCCGACAGCAACAGCAGGCTACCGCGGCACGACAACAGATCTGGCGAGAATTCATCATATTCAAGAGAGGCTACGCGGTAAGGACAAGGATGTCAATCCGCGTGGCGGCTCAAATATTGGATGCAGTGGATTGGGGATTTAGATACATGGAGAGGAGGAGGATAACAATCAGCAGATGACCGATAGCAGGAGGCGGGTGGTCGTGCCTTTGCCTGCGGAGGGGTTGATTGGTTGGCTGGGCCCTTCCGTCCTGGCGAGGCACGTCGCGGCCGGGATCTCGGAATGAAAGCCTACCCCAACAGAGCCGGGCAAGCCCGGCCCCTAGAACGGATTACGAGATTATTGCTGGGGTTTGGGGGCGGTGGCGGTGCCTGGCTTGGCGGCAGGCTTGGCTGCGCCGGAGGGTTTGGCAGCGGGCTTGGCGGGGGCGGCGGCAGCGCCGATTAGGGTGGCGGATTTGATGATGTCGAGCTTGGGGTAGTGGGCGGCCAGGTATTTTTCACCGCCCTTGGTGATGTTTTCCTGGTCGTCTCCAGCGGCTGCGCCGTATTGGTCGTACAACAAGTCGACAACATTCATGCCATTACCATCCACAACCGCGAACGGAGCAAAACCCCCGGCGTCGAGAGATTGTGAAAGCTTCGGATTATCTCTGGAATTGTCCTGGAGATTGATGAACAGTTGCGTGGTCCGGGTGTTGGGGCCTGCGGTAGCAAAGACCAGAGTGCCACGCTTGTTCTTCTGGGTGACGGGATCGTCCTTTATCGAAGCCTTTTCCCAGGCGGCGTTGACGGTGGGATCGGCGCTGAGGCCGAACTGGACGACGAAGTTCGGGATGACGCGGAAGAAGCGGGCGTTGTCGAAATAGTGGTGCTTGACGAGATTGTAGAAACGGTCGGCGCCGAGGGGAGCCCAGGCGCGGGTGACTGTGACTGTGAATTCACCACTGGCATGATCGCGGTTTTCGGTAACAAATTTGACCTGGTAGGTTTCGGGGGCTTGGTCTTTTAGGAGGGCGGGTTTCAGGAGAGCGCGGTCGTAGGTGGGGGCGGCTGGTTTGGCGGCGGTGGTTGCGGTGGATTTGGGTTTGGTGGCAGGGGCTGGGGTTTGCGCGAGGGTGGGGATCGCGAGTGTGAGCGCGGCCAGGAGTTGCGCGCAGGTTTTCAGGTGCATGGTTCGTCGGCCTCCGGTAAGTTTTGATGGGTGGTGATGGATGTTTGCGAGGATTAGTTTTGCATATTTTGGGGGGAAGAGGAAGGAACAGGGGAAAAAGAAAAAGATTTAGCACCGAGAACCGGGAGAGAGCGCACAGAGAAGAGGAAGAACGGAGTTTGGCGATGTCCGATGGCAAGAGCCCGCCCTTACAAACCAAGGGCACCCTCAAGGCCATCTGTTCCGTGGCGGAACGAAAAAAAAAACAAAGAGGGCGGCGCAAGGCCTGCCTCGGACAGGCAGGCCGCCCCTGGGTGTGCGTGGAGAATTATTTGTTCCGGTTGTGGCTTACTTGTTCGACTTCGGTTAGGACGCGCAGGGTGTTTTCGCCGAGAATTTTGCGGATGTCGGATTCGGAGTAGCCCTTTTTCAGGAGGGCGTCGGTGATTTGGGGAATGTGGGTGACGTCCTGCATGCCGAGGGGCATTACGGCGCCGTCGAAGTCGGAGCCGAGGCCTACGTGGTCGGCACCGACGATTTTTACGGCGTGGTCGATGTGGTCGACGATGACGGTCCAGTCCACTTTGGGGAGCTTGCCGGCTTGCATGAAGTCGCGGACGACTTGATCGCCGGTGGTTAGTTTGCAGGCTTCGTTGTCGCCGCAGCGTTTTTTGACTTCTTCGTTAATTTCCTTTTCCGCTTCGGGGTGGGCTTTTTCGTAATCGCGGAATTCCTGGCTTAGGAAGCCGACGTGATAGTTGATCTGAATTACGCCGCCATGTTTGGCGAGGTCGCGGATCATGTCGTCGGTCATGTTGCGGGGAGCCTGGCAGAGGGCACGGCAAGAAGAGTGCGAGCTGAAGATGGGGGCTTTGCTGGTTTCAAGCGCGTCGTAGAAGGTTTTGTCGGAGACGTGGGCGACGTCGACAATGATGCCGAGGCGATTCATTTCGCGGATTACGTCTTTGCCGAAGTCGGTCAGGCCGTTGTGGGCGGGCTTGTCGGTGGAGGAGTCGGCCCACTCGTTGTTGTCCATGTGGGTGAGGGTCATGTAGCGGACACCCAGGGCGGCGAAGGTACGGAGGACGGAGAGGTCGTTGCCCATCATGTGGCCGCCTTCAACACCCATGAGGACGGCGATTTTGTGCTGCTTTTTGGCTTCGCGGATGTCAGCGGCGGAGGTGGCGAGCAGCAATTGGTCGGGATTTTTGCGGACAGTTTCGCGGACGGCGTCGATTTGATCGATGGCTTGCTTGACGGCATCGGGGCCTGTGATTTTGCTGGAGATCCAGATGGAGAAGAAGATGGCGGAGAGGCCGCCTTCTTTCATGCGAGGGATGTCTATGTTGCCGTCGTTATGGCGGACGGAGAGATCGAATCCGGGGTCGAGGAGGCGCTGGGTGGTGTCGTCGTGGGTGTCGATGACGATGGAAGTCGATTGGAGCCTTTTGGCTTGGTCGGAGATCGATTGGGTGGCGGCGAGGCTGGGCATGATTAAGAGTAGCAGAAGCGAGACGAAGAGAGATCCTGGTGGGCGATGCATGGGGCTCCTTTGGAATTTGGAATTAGTAGAGTAGCAGAAGCGTTAAGGGTTGAAAGTTCGAAGTTGAAGCAGGGAGATTAAGGATAACGCTCGGACGCCCCGACCGGGTCGGGGTGAACCCCGGACGCCCGGGATTCGCAGCGAAGGGGAAGAGCAGGAATTGGCTGCTGTGGGAGCATCAGAGCCCACCCTTTCGGAGACACCGCAAGCGTTGGGGCGCCCTCAAGCGCATGGATCCGCTCACGTGTAGACATGAGCGGAAGCGCACAGGCTAGAGCCTCTGCTCCTAGCCGAGGAGCCAGCCGACGAGGGATTGTTTCCAGGCTTCGCGGTTTACTTCGGCTATCGATTCGGTCAGGGGGATGGCTTTGGGGCAGGCTTGGACGCAATTTTGGACGTTGGCGCATTCTTCGATGCCGCCTTCGCCCTGGAGGGCCCGGATGCGCTCCTTGGCGTGCATGGCGCCAGTGGGGTGCATATTGAAGAGGCGGACCTGGCTGATGATGGCGGCGCCAACGAAATTGTTGCCGGAGTTTACTTGCGGGCAGACTTCGAGGCAGAGGCCGCAGGTCATGCAGCGGGAGAGCGGGTAACCTTTTTCCTGGATTTCAGGGGCAACGCGGGGACCTTCGCCGAGGCTGTAGGTGCCGTCAATGGGGATCCAGGCTTTTACGCGCTGGAGGGAATCGAACATGAACTGGCGATTGACAGCGAGGTCGCGAACGATCGGGAACTTGGTCATCGGCTCGATGGTGATTGGTTGCGTGAGCTGATCGACGAGGGCAGAGCAGGCCATTTTGACTTTGCCGTTGATGACCATGGCGCAGGAGCCGCAGACTTCTTCAAGGCAGTTGGAGTCGTAGGAGACGGGAGTGGTTTTTTTGCCGTCGCGGGTGACGGGATTTTCGGCGATGTCACGGAGGCAGATGATGATGTTCATGGAGGGGCGCCAGCGGAGGGAAAATTCTTCCCAGTGGGCGGGTTGGCCCGGGGAGGATTGGCGTTTGATTTTGAGTATTACTTTTTTTTCGGCCATGAGTCCTCGGTCAGGAAATAATCAGCAATCTGCAAAACGCGATCATCGAACAGATAACAGCGATCAGGAAACGGGCTTGGGCGGGGCAAGCCCCGCCCCTAGAAAAGCAAAGAATTCTATTTCGCGGCGTCGTATTTGCGGACGCGCGGGGGAATTAGCGAGATGTCGACCGGCTCGTAAGTTAGTTGGATATCGCCATTTTTGAATTTGGCGCGGGTGGTTTTGAGCCAGTTGGCATCGTCGCGTTCCGGGAAATCTGGTTTGTAGTGGGCGCCGCGGGATTCGTTGCGGGCGAGGGCGCCCAGAGTGACCACGCGGGCGAGGAGGAGCATGTTTTCGAGTTCGCGCGCGAAGTTCAGGGTTTGATTGGACCACCTGGTGCGGTCGCTCAGATTGATTTTGCGATAGCGGGTTTGGAGGGCGCGAAGCTGGCTGTCGGCTAGTTCGAGATTTTTGTTGATGCGAGTTACGGTGACGTGCTCGGTCATGATCTCGCCCATTTCCTTCCAGATGGTCATGGGGTTTTCGGCGCCGTCTTGACTGAGGAGGGCCTGGTTTTTTTCGTCCTGGCGTTTCTTTTCGCTGTCGAAGATGGTGGAGGGAACGGAGGCAGTTCCCTTCTCGAGATTGTTGGAGTATTTAACCGCGGCAGTGCCTGCGATACCGCCGCCAAAGATGCAGCTGACTAACGAGTTAGCGCCGAGACGATTGGCGCCGTGATACTGGTATTCACATTCGCCGGCGGCGTAGATGCCGGGCACATTGGTGGCTTGATCTACCGCATTGATCCAGATGCCGCCCATGGTGTAGTGCATGCCGGGAAAAACTTTCATGGGTTCTTTGCGGGGATCCACGCCGCAGAATTTTTCGTAGATTTCGAGGATGCCTTCGAGCTTGCGGTCGAGAGTTTCGCTGTCTATATGGGAGACGTCGAGATAGACGGCGGCCTGGCCGTTGATGCCGAGTTTTTCCTGATAGACGATGCGGTGGATGGCGCGCGTGGCGATGTCGCGCGGAACGAGATTACCGTATTTCGGATACCACTCTTCGAGGAAGTAGAAGCGCTCGCTTTCGGGAATAGATTTTGCGGGGCGAGTATCGTTTGGATTGCGCGGAACCCAGACGCGGCCACCTTCGCCGCGGGCGGACTCGCTCATCAGGCGGAGCTTGTCCTCGCCGGGGATGGAAGTCGGGTGTACCTGGATGAATTCGCCGTTGGCGTAATCCACGCCCTGCTGGAACAGAGCCGCTTGCGCGGAGCCGGTGCAGACGACGGAGTTGGTGGAGCGGCCGAAGATGGCGCCGATGCCGCCGGTGCAGAAGATGACCGCGTCGGCGGGGAAGATTTTGACTTCCATGGAGCGGAGATCCATGGCGGAGATGCCGCGGCAGACGCCGGCGTCGTCGAGGACGGCGGAGAGAAAGGTGAAGCCTTCGAACTTTTTTACTTTGCCTTCGGATTCGTGGCGGCGGACCTGCTCGTCGAGGGCGTAGAGAAGTTGCTGGCCGGTGGTGGCGCCAGCGAAAGCGGTGCGGTGATAGAGAGTGCCGCCGAAGCGGCGATAGTCGAGGAGGCCTTCAGGCGTGCGGTTGAACATGACGCCCATGCGATCGAGGAGATCGATGATGTTGGGGGCTTCGTCGCACATACGTTTGACGAGAGGTTGATTGGCGAGGAAATCGCCGCCGTAGATAGTGTCGTCGAGATGCTTGGCAGTGGTGTCGCCTTCGCCCTTTTGATTTTTTGCGGCGTTGATGCCGCCCTGCGCGCAGACGGAATGGGAACGCTTCACAGGAACGATGGAGAAAAGATCGACCGGGAGGCCAGATTCGGCGACACGGATTGTGGCCATGAGTCCGGCCAGACCACCACCAACGACGATGATTTTAGGTTGTGTCATTTTTGCCAGTAGTAAGAAAAGGGATGCCAGTCGAGGCGGAAGCTGATGAGAATCAGAACGCCGACGAGGCTGAAGGTGAACGCGACGACAAAGCCCAGTTGACCGGCGGCACGCTGGGCCTTGACGGTGGCTGCCAACCCCCATTTGCACAGAAAATTCCAGATGCCGATGCCCAGATGGAAAGAGGAAGCGAGAACGCCGATGGCGGTGAAGAGGAGGAAGTAGGGATTGGTGAAAAATTGTTCGACTTCGGCATAGGTGGATTTGCCGTGAGTGAGCCAGCGCTGGGTGTAGAGATGCCAGGCGATGTAGGCGAAGGCTATCAGGCCGGTGTAACGCTGGGTGGTGTAGAGCCAGTTCCCTACCCAGGGGTAGGAGGAGATGTTGGATTTGCCGCGTATCCATATATAGATGCCGTAGCCCGCGTGGTAGAGCATGGGGAGGAAGATAAAGGCCCATTCGACCAAGGGACGGAAGGGGATGGTCTGGAGGTCGCGGGAGACTTCGTCATATTTTGCGGCCGAGACGAGGGCGGCGCTGTTGGACCAGAAATGTTCGGCGAGGAAAGCGCCAACGGGAACGATTCCGGACAGCGAATGAAGTTTTCTTAGAAGATAATTTGTATCAGGCCGGGTTGCCGTGGAAGACATGCCCTCTCCGCCGCAGGAGTCCCAATAATTCTTGTGGAGCGCGAAAGAAGGACGCGATGGACTTGCAGCATAAACAGTATAGGGAGTTGGGAAAGAGCTTGCAAGTTTAGCAGGCGAGAGTGTTTGGCGGAAATTCGCGCGCGAGACAACGGCGCCCGCCAGAGAAGGCGGCCGCTGGAAAAGCTGGTGTAAGAAAGGCACAAAGGATTCGAAAGATTCTTGCGGGGCAGGGAAAAAGCGAAGAACATTAGAGAAGAACAGACGGAGATGGCACCGCAGGGACCCGCGCAATGCCTGCAGACAGGTAGAGAAAATTCCAATTATGATCTCGAGTCTGGTGACGGAATTAGAGCGACTGGCGGAGGCGTTGGAAGTGGGAGGCGCGGCGCCGGTGGAAATCCCGCTCCCCGTGATGGCAGAGAAAATCGCGAAGAATGTGGGAGTGCAGACGGGCGAAGTGGCCATTCTGGGAGTGTCCACGCGATGGAAGCACCTGCATTTTCTGGTGCCGCAAGCGCTGAAGAACGTGGGATACATACCGATGTCGAGCACATCGGCGCTGGCGGCGCGGACGGCGCGGGAGAACCGGCCGGAGATCAACAATAATTTTACGTCGGCCAGGCACGCGACGGTGTTTGAAGGAGTGAAGACGGCGACGACCACGGGAGAATCGATCCAGAAAATTATCAGCGCGCCGATATTGTGCGAGGGAAAGGTGGTGGGAGTAATGCAGATCAGCCGGAAAGGCGCGACGGTGATGGAGTCGGGAGCGGATTTCACGACGGAGGATCTGGGAAAAGTGCTGGCGTTGTGCGGGGCGTTGGGGAAATTGGTGAGGTATCTGGCGGGAGAGTAGGGGAACTGGCCACGGCCGGCGACCAGTCGAGAGGGCAAAAGCATAACGCAGAGAAGCAAGCGGCGCAGCGGCCAGATCGGACTGCAGAGCAGTGGTGAGTGGTAAAGAGTCCTTCCTATTTTTTGATTTCAGACAAAATTGATGTGCTGGTGATTGAGCGCGGTGACGGCGGAAGAAAGAAGGCGACCTACACTTCGCGAGGATCGCTCGGGGTGAAAAGCCGTGGGTTCGCGGAATTTTCAGGTGATATTGCATTGACACTCAGAGAGAGACTTGTTACTTTTCCACAGGACGTAGAAATTTTTTCGAAATCACTCATGGATGGTGACCCAGCACTATGGCGTTTGTCGCAAAGAAGATTTTCCTGACCAAAGGCGTGGGAAAACATCGCGAGAGGCTGTCGAGTTTCGAGCTCGCGTTGCGGAACGCCGGAATTGCCGCGTGCAACATCGTGCGCGTGTCTTCGATTTTTCCGCCGAACTGCAAATTGATTTCGCGGAGCGAGGGATTGAAGCTGATCAAGCCGGGGCAGGTGGCGTTTACGGTGATCAGCGAGAATTCCACGAAGGAGCCGCACCGGCTGATCGCGGCGAGTATTGGATTGGCGCTGCCGAGCGAGCGGCCGATGTACGGTTATTTGAGCGAGCACCACTCGTTTGGCGAGACGGAAGAGGTGGCGGGCGAGTACGCGGAAGAGTTGGCGGCGGAAATGCTGGCGACGACGCTGAACGTGGAGTTTGATCCGGATCTTTCGTGGGACGAGAAGAAAGAGGTTTATCGGATTTCGAACAAGATCGTAAGGACGATGAATATTACCCAGTCGGCGGTGGGGGATAAGCGGGGATTGTGGACGACCGTGCTGACGGCGGCTTTTTTGATTGGGGATGATGATTGAGCCGTGAGTGGAGATGAGTGAAGAGTTTGCGGCCCGCTGAAATGGCGGGCCGTTTTTCTTGTACGGGGGAACAAGCGGAGAGGTGAAGGGTACAGCCAAGAGTGGCTGCGCCACGGTCGATTCCCTCCCCTGGCTCTGCCGGTGGAATTATTTAGCGGAGTATTCGGGCGGATCGGGGATATCAAATTTCCAGGCCATGCTGTGCTGCCAGCGCTCGGCGAATTCTCCTGCTCCCATGCGGTCGAGGATTTTGCCGGTGGGGATTTCGATTTCGCAGCCGAGGACCTGCCCTGGAATACCGCCCACTCTAGTGCTTTCGTTCATTTCTGCCATTACAACGATCGACGAAGAATCCTTCACCCAATCGATGGCAGCGACGCCAATCCGGTCGGAAAGGATGCCTCTTGATGTCGCGGCACTCGTCTGTCGCGTTTAGCGCGCGGCAGGGTGGAAAACTCCGCCCCATATCGCGGAGGGCCGGGCGTTCGGGGTCGATCTGAATGAGTCCCGAAGAATTCAAGAGATAGACGAACAAGTGGTAATCGGAATTTAGATTGCAACTTCCGCTGATCGCAAACCCTTTCAAATCAGGAGACCATAGAACTTCATCCTCAACGGGACCATGCGTTCGCGCCGCTCCCGAGGATTTCCCCCTGACAGCCGAGAGATCGACCGGAGAATCCTTGTTTGGACGATTGCGCTTGTGTTCGACCTGGACGTAGCTGTTTCCGTCTGGGGAAATAATCCTGAACGGCTTAGATACCTCTTGGCGCGCAGGTCGGGAATTGCTGCAGCAAGCAACAGGAAAACTGACGGCATTCTTCGACCAGATGGACTGGTTGGGAGAAGCGGTGATGGAGATTTGGGCAAAGAAGAGGGAGAAAAGTGCGGCAAGTTGAAACTTGTGGCTTCAGAGCATGAGACAAATCTTGACCAAGGGTCATTGTAACGAATAGAAGCCAGAGTTGAGAACTAGAAGAAGCCGGCGAAACCCTTCGCAGGCGCTCAGGGCGAGAAGCCCTGGTACACTGCCCGCGTTAAATGGAGCCGGGGAGGGTGTAGGTGAACTCGTAGGAGTGCTTGCCGTCTTTGATGATGATTTCCATGGAGCCCTGGAGGCCGGTCAGTTGGGCGGTGGCGGAGTCGGGGACTACGATTACGTTCAGGTGGTAGACGCCGTTTTGCATGGTGCCGTTATGTTGGAGGATGAAGGTGCCAGTGCGGCCGTCGAGGGTGCCGGTGACGCGCTCGATGGCTACGTAGCCGCCGGAGCCTTTTACGGTGCCTCCGCCAGAGAGCATCTCGCCTTTGCTCGTGGCTTCGAGGGCGCCGTGGAATTGTTTGTCGAGAGAAAAGCGGGCGATGGAGTTGTCTTCAGCTTTGAAGGCCGGGTCGAGGGGGATGATTTTTACTTCGAACGAGCCGGTGGCGTGACGGGGCATGGGGGTTTCCTTTTGGGCGGCGCGGAGAGCGATTACAGAGATCGGAAGAAGGAGGAACAGCGCGGCGCGGGATTTGGTTTTCATGGTTTTCTCGTTTGGTGCGGGATTGAGAGGAGAAATATAGCATGGGGAGGAGAGAAGAGAGAAAAGGATAACGCTGAGGCGCGGAGAACGCAGAGGTTCGCAGAGAAGAGGTCTCGGGAGACCGTTGGTTGTCGTCCCTCCGCTCCGCGGCCCGATGCGCCAGCCTGCGGCGCGAAAGAAAACGTGGGGCCACCCCGGGCGGGATGACGGAGTAATTCAAGCGAAACCCAAGAGCACAGCCGGGAGTGGCTGTGCCAGGGTTCGACGAAACGGAAGAGCGCCTTTAGGTGGCAGCCCTAAAAGCGGGAGCTTCGCTCCCGCACTCAAAATTAGTGCTTGAAGTATTTTAGGCGTTCGAGGACGGCGCCTACTACCAGGGGGAGGGCTACTGTGGCGTCTTCGAGGACTTCGGCGAGCTTGCCGCCTTCTTCGCGGGGAACGAATTTTCCCCAGCTTACGGCTTCGGTGTAGGTGCTGCCGCTGAGGCCGCCCCAGTGGACGGGCTCGGGGCAGATGCGGACGCCGTAGGAATAGCGCTTGAGC
Organism: Acidobacteriota bacterium; assembly: GCA_013289665.1. Lineage (GTDB taxonomy): Bacteria > Acidobacteriota > Terriglobia > Acidiferrales > UBA7541 > Acidiferrum. Next base: position 131,283 of record JABCZN010000009.1, read on the forward strand.
GGAAGCTGTTTGTAGCCGCGGCGGGCCATTAGTTCGGCGTAGACGCCGAATTGCTGGGACCAGTTGCGCGGGACGCCGCCGCCGACGGTGAAGATGCCCATTTTTTTGGTGGCCATCATGGTGTCGGCAAATTTTTCGAAGTCTTCGAAGGGGTCGAAGCGGAGCAGCGGGCGCTTGTCGCGCTGGCGGCCGTATTTGTTGAGGGCGAAGTCGAGACCGAGTTCGGAATCGGAGAAGGCGGGGACGAAGACGGGAACGTTGCATTCGTAGGCGGAGCGGAGAATGCCGCGGCCCGTGGTGTGCTTCGTGAGATATTCGCCGATGCGGCGGTGGAGTTTCCAACTGCAGACGACTTCCTTGGGATCCCAGCTTTCGAAGATGGCGTCGACGACTTCTTCAACGTGATCGAGATTGGTCTCGGGTTCCAGAGAATCGTAGACGCGGTTGTAGCCGGCGAGAAAGAGTTCGTTATCGTTCATTTTGGAGGGATCGTAGCGGAAGTGGGAGAGGCCGGTGGCTTCGACGAGGCCGTGAGCCATGAGGGCGCCCGTCGATACGATGGCTTTGACGATGCCGGATTCGATGAGATCGCAGAAGACTAGGCCCATTTTGCCGACGGTGAGAGCGCCGGAGAGGGTCATGACGACGAAACAGTCCTTATCGCGAGCCATGGCTTCGAGAACGTCGGCGGCGTCGCCGACCTGGCGAGCGGTATAAGCGGTGTTGCCCATGGCGCGGACTAGATCGTCGATGGTTTTAATCTTGGAGAGGTCGAGGGGAAAGATGGGGCGGAGTTTGTCTCTGACGGGGTCGTGAAGGACGCGACCCGTGACGGTTTTTTTTGGCTTTTTGGCCATCGACTCTCCTGACGGAACGTAAAAGATCGCGATGATGTAGAGCGAATAAAATTTGTATGTGTAGTGTACTAGAAGTGGAGAGGGAGAATGCAAGGAGGACGGAGAAAGAAAGTGGACCGGGGCCGCGGACCCGTGGCCCGTGAAGAGAGGAACGCAGATAAAGATAACAGAGAGACGCAGAGGACGCTCAGATTCGCAGAGAAGAGAAACCCAGGCGGCTGCCCTAAACGCCAGCCCTATACTGAGGAAGGAAGAGAGGGGGAGAAGAGAAAAATGTTCGTGATAGGATTGAGGGCATGAGCGACAAATTTGCTGTGGGGCTTGTGCAGATGCGCTGCACGACGAACAAGGAAGACAATCTGGCGCGGGCGGCGGAGAAGATTCGCGAGGCGGCGGGGCGCGGGGCGCAGGTGATTTGCCTGCATGAATTGTTTGCGGGGGAATATTTTTGCCGGACGGAAGATCCGGAATTGTTTAATTTGGCGGAGGCGGTGCCGGGACCGACCACCGAGCGGCTGGCGGCGGTGGCGAAGGAAAAGAAAGTGGCGCTGGTAGTGTCGGTGTTTGAGCGGCGGGCGGCGGGGGTTTATCACAATACTTGCGCGGTGCTGGATGCGGACGGAGCGTATTTGGGGAAATACCGGAAGATGCACATTCCGGATGATCCGCTTTACTACGAGAAATTTTATTTCACACCCGGGGATTTGGGATTTTTGAATTTTGATACGAAATACGCGCGGATCGGCGTGCAGATCTGCTGGGACCAGTGGTATCCGGAGGGTTCGCGGCTGACGGCCATGCAGGGGGCGCAGCTGATTTTTTATCCGACGAGCATTGGGTGGCATCCGCATGAGAAGCGAGCCGTGGGGGCGGCGCAACTGGATTCGTGGAAGACGATTCAGAGGGCACACGCGATTGCGAACGGATGTTTTGTGGCAGTGGTGAATCGCGTGGGATATGAGGGAAAGCCGGAGAAGGGGGATCCGGGCATTGAGTTTTGGGGGAATTCGTTTGTGGCGGATCCGGCGGGACAGGTCGTGGCGGAGGGCTCGAACGACAAGGAAGAGATTTTGGTGGTGGAGATTGATCCGAGCAGGAGCGAGGAGCAGCGGAGGAATTGGCCGTTTTTCAGGGACCGGAGGATCGATGCGTTTGGAGGGTTGACTCAGAGGTGGCTGGGGAAAGAGTGAGGAGAGGACGGAAAGAGGAAAGCGTTTAACGGAGGGTGCGCTGGAGAGCGGAGAGGGCGCTCGGAAGAGAACGGCAGGAATCAAGAGGAGAGATTGGGTGCATTTCGATCGCGAGAGCCCACCCTGTTGTCCGCTGCGGCGGACAACAGGTGGGGCACTCTGAAGTTCAGGGAGAGGTGGCATTCGTTGATAAAAGCGAAGACCGGGGAGAAGGCGCCGATCGAGATGGGGTTTCAGATGCCGGCGGAGTGGGAGAGGCATGAGGGGACTTGGCTGGGATGGCCGCATGAGTTGACGGATTGGCCGGGGAAATTTGCGCCGATACCGTGGGCTTTTGCCGAGATGGTACGGTTGCTTTCTGAGGTGGAAAAGATTTTTTTGCTGGTAGAGGATCGCGCGGCGGAGAAGCGGGTGCGGGGGATTTTGCGGAATGCCGGGGCGAAGCTGGAGTCGGTGGAGTTTTTTGTGGTGCCTACGGACCGGGGGTGGATGCGGGATTCGGGGCCGATTTGCCTGAAGAATGCGGCGGGCGAGGTGGCTTACAGCAATTTTGTGTTTAATGGATGGGCGAAGTATCCGAATCATAAGAAGGATAGCCAGGTGGTGCGGAAGTTGAACGCGCGGCGGAAGCGACGGATATTTTTGCCGGAGCATAAGGGGCGGCGGGTCGTTTTGGAGGGCGGATCGATTGATGTGAATGGGCGTGGGACTTTGCTGACTACGGAAGAGTGTTTGCAGAGCAAGGTGCAGCAGAGGAATCCGGGGTTTAGGAAAGAAGATTATGCGGAAGTGTTTCGGAAATATTTGGGCGTGACGAATGTTTTGTGGCTGGGGAACGGGATTGCGGGGGATGACACGCACGGGCACGTGGACGATTTGACGCGGTTTGTGAATGAGACGTCGGTGGTGACGATTGTGGAGGAGAATCCCGCGGAGGCAAATTACTTGGCGCTCGAGGAGAATTTGCGGCGTTTGCGGGGAATGCGGGATCAGGATGGGCGGGCGCTGCAGGTGGAAACTTTGCCGATGCCGGCGCCGGTTTATTTTGATGGGCAGAGGTTGCCGGCGAGTTATGCGAATTTTTATATTGCGAATGGGATTGTGATTGTGCCGACGTTTAATGATGCGAAGGATCGGGTGGCGCTGGATACGCTGGGGAAATTGTTTCCTGGGCGGGAGGTGGTGGGGATACACTGCCGTGATCTGGTGCTGGGGTTGGGGACGCTGCATTGCATGACGCAGCAAGAGCCGGGCGGTGGTGAATAGTGGCTGGTGACTGGTGGAAGAAAAGTAAAGGATAACGCGGGGACGCTGAGGGCGCAGAGAGGGTTCAGAGAGAAGATGAAGTAGAGGAGGCTGGCTCGAAAGTCCATCGCTGGATTGTAGAACCCGAGAGAAAAAAAGCCTGCCACGATGGGCGGGCCCTAGAACGGCGGCGAGACAGAGGAGGGGTGGAGATGATCGAGGTGCTAGGGATGATTGCTTTACAGCAGCGAGTGGTGATTGTGGAATGGCAGAGGGGATTGATTGGGTGGTTGCTGATTGGGTTGCTGGCGGGCTGGTTGGCGGGAAAGATGGCACGGGGGCGGGGATTTGGGTGTATTGGAGATATTTTGATTGGGTTGATCGGGTCGGTGATTGGCGGATGGATTTTTACCCAGCTGGGAATTGGGGGACGCGCGAATACATTCATGTATTCGTTGGCGGCGGCTACGGTTGGGGCGGTGTTGTTGGTGTCGATTGCGCATCTATTTTTTGGGGGGAAGAGTTAGGGGAGGGTTGGCGAGTGAGGAACGGAAGAAGATAACGCGGAGCGCGCCCGGAGCGCAGAGTGCGCGCGGAAGAGAAGACCCCGGGTGCAAAACCTGCACCTGGGGCCTCCGATGAAGATATAGGAAAGCGAGCGGGCCTCAGCCGCTCCTCGGTTTTAGGATTTGGGGTAGTTGGGGTCGGCTTTTACTTCTTTGATCTGGTTGGTGTGGCGCTCGCTGTGGGCGGCGATTAAGAGGATGAATTCGTAAGCGTCCCACTTTTGGCCGGTGGGGCTGTCGGCGGCGTGATCGCGGAGGCCGGGCGTGGTCTTGAGGAAATTTTCGGTTGTGGCGCGGCTTTCGACAAAGTGGTCTATAGCGGCCTGGGGAGAACCGAAGCGGTTGGTGGGCTTGATGGCTTCGGGGGCCTGGACTTTGTTTTTGCGTTCGGGAACGTTGGCGATGATGCCGGCGTCAATGGCGGCGATGTCGCGGCCGGGAACGGCGGGGGCTTTCATGACGCCGGATTCGACGGCGCCGCGGATGTAGTCTTCTGCGGCGGCGATGTGCTCCATGCATTCGGCGATGGACCAGCGATCGGGAGCGGCTTTGAAGTTCCACTGCGCAGTGGAGAGGTTTTTGGTGGCGTCGAGGACGTCATTTTTCGTGGATTCGAGATAGGCGAGAGCTTTGTCTTTATCGGCCTGGGTGCGGTCCTGAGCGCGCACGGTGAATGCAAAGAGGAGCGCGCAGACTAGGGCTAGTGCGACGCTGGATTTTCTGATCATCTTGATAGGTCCCTTCCCTTTTTTGACGTTTCGAAGAGGCGGCGGAGTGCCTCTGGTAGGAGTACGTACGGATCGGTAGAAATATAACAGCGATTGGGAAAGATGGGGAATTGTTTGTGGCGGGGCGTTTGGGTGGATGGTGGCTAGTTCGGGTGGTCGGGTTTGAGGGGTGAGTGCAGCAGAGCTGCCGCACTCCAAAGCAAGAGCGGGCCACTTGAGGGTGGCCGCTTCGGAGATAAGAGAAACCCAAGAACACAGGCTGGAGCCTGTGCTCCTGGAGGGCGGGGCGCGGCGCGGTGTGATACGATTCAAGGTTCGGTTGTGGAGAGAAACCTTCATTGAGCAAGAGCAAACAATCACTCACAGTTATTCCCCTGGGGGGGCTTGGCGAATTCGGAATGAACATGATGGCGTTCCGGTTCGGCGACGACATTCTGGTGGTGGACGCGGGAATGATGTTCCCGGAGTCCGAATTGCTGGGCGTGGACCTGGTAATTCCGGACATCACGTACCTGAAGCAGAACCGCCAGCACGTGCGGGCGATTGTGCTGACCCACGGGCATGAGGACCACATCGGGGCGCTGCCATACATTTTGCGCGACCTGAATGTGCCAATTTATGGGACGCGGTTCACGCTGGCGCTGGTGAAGAAGCGGCTGGCGGAGGCCGGACTGCTGGATTCGGCGAAGCTGTTTGAAGCGGTGCCGGGACGGCTGGTGGAGATCGGGCCGTTTGAAGTGGAGTTTATTCCGGTGACCCACAGCACGATTGACTGCGTGGCGCTGGCGATACGGACGCCGGTGGGCGTGGTGATTCATTCGGGAGATTTCAAGATCGATCAGACTCCCGTGGACCATTACCAGTTTGATCTGCATGCGTTCGCGCGGTATGGGAACGAAGGCGTGCTGGCGCTGTTCAGCGATTCGACGAACGTGGAGCGGCCGGGATTTACGCCGTCCGAGCGGGTGGTGGCGCCGCGGATTGAAGAGTTGACGCGGTCGGCGCCGAAGCGGGTGGTGCTGACGTGTTTTGCGTCGTCGGTGCACCGCATTCAGCAGGTGATTGATATTGCGGACCGCGTAGGACGGAAGGTCGCATTTGTCGGGCGCAGCATGGTGGACAACGTCGAGATTGCGCACGATTTGGGATATTTGCGGATTCCGGACGGGATGGTGGTGCGACCGCAGGATATCCGGGGCTTCGAACCGCGGAAGCTGATTATAATTGCGAGCGGATCACAGGCCGAGCCGATGTCGTCGATGTCGCGGATTGCGGTGGACAATCACCGGTTCGTGACGATCGATGAGAATGACACGGTGATTTTGTCGGCGCGGATTATTCCGGGCAATGAGAAGGCGATTTTCCGGATGCTGGATCACATGTTCCGGCGGCGGGCGCTGGTCTATTACGACAACTCGTCGGGGCCGATCCACGTTTCGGGGCACGCGAGCCAGGAAGAGCAGAAACTACTGCTGCAACTGGTGAAGCCGAAATATTTCATACCGGTGCATGGCGAGTACCGGCATTTGTTCCGGCACGCGGCGCTGGCGCACCAATTGGGCGTGGTGAGCGGCGAGATTATGCTGCTCGAGGATGGGAAGTGCGTGGAGTTTACAGAAGATGGAGCGTTCCGGCGTGATCCGGTGACGGCGGGGCGGGTGCTGGTGGATTCCGGTTCGCTCGAGGAGATTGAAGAGGTTGTGGTGCGCGACCGGAAGCATCTGTCGGAAGAGGGCGTGGTGATTCCCATCATCGCGATTGACAAGCATACGGGGCGGGTGGAATCGGCGCCGGAGATTGTTACGCGCGGGTTGATGAGCGAAAACGGGAACGAGATGCTGGCGGGGGCGCGGGAGTGTGTGGCGCGGACGGTGGAAATGTCTAACCTGGAAGAGCGGGCGGATTGGTCGGTGATTAAGGAAAAGATCCGCGTGGATTTGAAGAGGTATATCAATAAGCAGACATCGAAAAGGCCGTTGATTTTGCCGGTGATTCTGGAAGTATAAGAGGAGTGGCCAGCGACCGGTGGCAGTAAAGAGGGGAAAAAGATAACGCTGAGACGCAGAGGGTTCGCAGGGAAGATGAGTACGAGCGGTGATGACTGGTACCTCGAACGCAGTGAAAGTGCCCGCCTGGATTGAATCGGAAATAAGAAAAGTAGGCTTCAGGAAGCATAGGCTAGAATCGAACACCTATGACACAAGCGGGGAGGACTGTGGCAAGCAGCGGCGCGACGGGCCCCGAGAATCCGGTGACGGGGTCGAGGGCGGCGTTTGTATTTATTATTGTTACGGTGACGCTAGATTTTCTGGCGTTCGGGATTATTGCGCCGGTTTTGCCGAACCTGATTATTGCGTTTGAGGGCGGGAACATGGCAAAGGCGGCGGCGGTCACCGGGTATTTCGGTTTCGCTTGGAATCTGATGCAATTCCTGTTCTTGCCGGTGCTGGGGGCGTGGAGCGACCGGTTCGGGCGGCGTCCGGTGATCCTGATTTCGTGCCTGGGATTGGGGCTGGATTATATTTTCATGGCGATGGCGCCTTCCCTGCGATGGCTGTTTGTGGGGAGGCTGATTTCCGGGATTACGGCGTCGAATGTGTCCACGGCGTTTGCCTACATCACGGACATCACGGCTCCCGCGGAACGCGCCAAGAAATTTGGGATGTTGGGAGCGGCGTTTGGCGTGGGATTTGTGGTGGGGCCGGCAGTGGGCGGATTGCTCGGTCAAATCAATTTGCGCGCGCCGTTCTGGGCAGCCGCCGTGCTGAGCCTGGCGAACTTTTTCTACGGTCTGTTTGTGCTGCCGGAATCGTTGCCGAAGGAACGACGGTCGGAATCGGCGTGGCACATGGCGAATCCGCTGGGATCGCTGACGTTGCTGCGGTCGCATCCGGAGCTGGCGGGGTTGTCGATCGTGGTGTTTCTCTACTACCTGGCACACCAGGCGCTGCAAAACGTGTTCGTGCTCTACACCGAGTATCGGTTTGGATGGAATACGAAAAGCGTGGGAATCTCGCTGGCGCTGGTGGGGGTGTGCGCGGTGATTGTGTCGGGCGGGATGGTAGGACCGTACGTGAAAAAGGTGGGAGAGCGAATTGGATTGGTGACGGGACTCCTGTGGGGTGTACTGGGATTCGCGGGATTTGCGCTGGCATGGAAGGGCTGGCAAATGCTGGCGGCGATTCCATTCATTGCGTTGTGGGGAGTGGCGGGACCTTCGGTGCAGTCGCTGATGTCGCAACGGGTGGATCCGACGTCGCAGGGGAAATTGCAAGGGGCGATCAATTCGTTGCGAGCGTTGACGGGGATGCTGGGTCCACTGTTGTTTACGCAGGTGTTTTCCGCAGCGATTTCACCGACGGCGCGGATTCATTTGCCTGGCGCGCCCTATTATCTGGCGGCGGCGTTGTTGACGTGCAGCTTGGTGATGTCCGTGGTGGTTACACGGGGAGTGGTGGTGGCGAAACGGGCTGCGCCTGCCTGAACTTGGACTGGAAGGTGAGACGGAACTGTTAGAAGCGGAAGCTTCGCTTCCGCGCAAAAGTAGCGGCCCCAACCGGGTCGGGGCCGCTACTTTTGGGCGGCTAGCGCAACGAGGCGCCTGGTGGCGAAGTCGAGGGTCGGATTCAGCGCAAGGGCGCGTTGGTATTCCTGGATGGCGGTTGTGCGGTCGCCGGATTTTTCCGCGTTGACAGCGAGGCCGAGGTGGACCTGATCGGCGCTTTCCCAGGCAGGATTGAGCTGAAGAATCTTGCGCAACTGGTCGCTAGACTCAGCGAAGCGGTTCGAACCAGCCAGGGCGTTGGCGAGGGCCTGGCGTACATACAAGGCATCGGGTTGAAGCTGAACGGCGCGCTGGAGGACTTCGACGGCGCGAGCGGGATCACCCGCGTATTGCAGGGAAACTCCCCACTTATCGAGGATGGTAGGGTTGGCCGGGCGCAGGGCCGAAGCGCGCGCGAAGGCTTGCGCGGCGCGTTGCCACTGGCCGACCTGCGAGGCAGCGTCGCCGAGACGGACCAAAGCGGCGAAATCACGGGGGTCCGTGTTTTGGATGGATTGCAGAGCGGCAGATGCGCTTGCGGCTTTTTCATTGGCGGCGGCAAGAGAGGCGAGTTGCAGGAAGTAGGTGGATTGGCCGGGGTCGAGCGTGGCGGCGTGCTGGTAAGTCGCACGAGCGAGCTGCCAATTTTGCTGGAGAGTGTAGACCTTGGCGAGATTGACCCAGGGAATGAGGTAGTCAGGATAGAGGCGGATGGCTTCTTTAAGGTGCGGAATGGCCGCGTCGTAATCGCGTTTGTCGGTGAGATACCAGGCGGCGTTGATCTGGCCGAGTTCGTAGGCGGGATTGAACTGCAGGGCAAGGAGAACATGTTCGAGGGCGTGATCCAGGTCGCCGCGGTCGTAGTAGGCGGAGGCTAGCTGACCCTGGACGATGTACGAGTTCGGAGAGCGGAGGACGGTTTCTGAGAGCAAGGAGTAGTTGTCGTGGAAAATGGCGATGCGGCGCTCGGTCTGGACAACGTAGCAGACAAACACAGCGGCTAGAGCGGCGCCGAGGGCAAAGCGGAGCGGGGCCGAGCGAACCTCGGAATATATAGCGAGGGTGAGGGCGGCGGCGAGGATGGAGAAACCTACAGAGGGAATGTAGAGATAGCGTTCAGTGAAGAAGTTTGCTGCGACGGAATTGAGGCTGAGCGCGGGAGCCAACGTGAAGGCGAACCAGCACAGGGCAAAGGAAACTGCGGGTTGTGCGGATCGGAAATAGAGAATGGCGGCGACGAGGAGGAGTCCCAAGATAAATCCCACAAGCGCCCACACCGTGAAGGTGTAGGGCATCGGGAACGCGTAGAAGTAGTTCATGTGGATGGGGACGAGGAGTTTGCCGACGTAACGCGCGAAGACCGCGGGAATGGCGAACAAAAGCTGCATAAGGGAGAGCCTGGGCCGATCGATGCTGGAGTGGGGAGAAAAGCCTCCGAGAGCGTAACTACGTGCGGAGAGATAGACCAGCAGCGCAACCAGAAAGGGTGCAAGACGCGAAGCGAGCGAGCGAAGGACAGGGATGCGATTGCGCGGATAAAGGAATTCGTAGCCGAGGAGTATGGCGGGAAACAGAATCGCGGGTTCCTTGCTGAATAGAGCGGCGAGAAAGAACAAAACACTCAGAACGAGAGGCGGGAGAGGTGTTTGTGTCGAACGGGCGCGGTCGTAGAAGAGCATGGCGAGAAGCAGGAAGAGGCCGCATTGGAGTTCGGGGAGGGCGGCGATCCAGGCGACGGGTTCAGAATGCATGGGATGCAGGGCGAAGAAGAGGGATGTCCAAAGCGCGAGGGTTGGTGAGGCAAGAGAAGCGACGAGCAGGTAGAGAACGGCGACAACCGCGGCGTTCAGTAGAACATTGAAAAGATGCCATGGGAGAGGATTACGGCCGAAGATGTGGTACTCGGCCGTATAGACAAGCGGTTGAAGCGGACGATAGTAGTTGCTTCCGTAGGCGGCGTTTTCCTTGCTCTTGTGGGCGAAGGACCAGACGTCGCCGGTGAAGGCTTGACCGAGGTTTTTAGCTTCGAGCACAAGAGAATTTTGGAGGATCTGGAGTTTGTCGTCGGTGACGAAGTCGTTGCGGAGGGTGGGGGCGTAGAGGGCGAGGGAGAGGAGGATGAGGATCGAAAGATGCAGGAAGCGGGTGCGAGAGCAAGAGCGTTGCGCGGGAGAAGCAGAGGTGACCGAGGACCGTGGAGCGACGGGGGGTGACTGGGAGATTTTCGGAGAATTTTTGCGTTTTCTGGACAAGGTGTTGGGTCGGACTTGAATCTTTGGTGATGTCTAGAGTCTAGCGCAGCAGCGCTCGGGAGAGGAAGGCGGGAAAGAATGGGGAGAGGCGAACAGCACAGGCCAAAGCGTACGCTAGCTGGGGGCTTGGCTGGTCGGAAAAATGATTGGGTGTATCGGGTTTATTGATTCTGGGGGCGCAGGGGTATAGGCTGGAATCCCACGCAGAGGTAGTCGATCTGAAGATCGGCCACTACACAGAGATTGGAAGAGCGGCCTGTCCGCCTGAGGCGGACAGGCCTAGAAAAGCACAGGAATCGGAGAAGGAGGAAAGATTATGGCTACAGCAACTACAGTGATTGAACCTAAGGTGAAGGTAACGGCAACGAAACTTTTGATCAATGGGAAATGGGTGGATGCGGCTTCGGGGAAGACGTTTCCGACGATTAATCCTTCGACAGGCGAAGTGATTACGCAGGTGGCGGAGGCGGATGCGGCCGATGTAGACAAGGCAGTGGCGGCAGCGCGGGCGGCGTTTGAAAAGGGGGCTTGGCGGAAGATGTCGGCTTCGGCGCGCGGCGTGCTTATGAATAAGCTGGCGGATTTGATCGAGAAACACGCGGAAGAGTTGGCCGAACTGGAATCATTGGACAACGGGAAGCCGTACCAGGTGGCGCTGGCGGCCGATTTGCAGCTGACCATTGCATGCTACCGGTATTACGCCGGGTGGGCTGACAAGATTCAGGGAAAGACGATTCCGGTGCAGGGGCGGTATTTTACCTACACAAAGCATGAGCCGGTGGGCGTGGTGGGGCAGATTATTCCGTGGAATTTTCCGCTGTTGATGCAGGCTTGGAAATTGGCGCCGGCGCTGGCGGCGGGTTGCACGTCGGTGCTGAAGCCGGCGGAGCAGACGCCGTTGACGGCATTGCGCGTGGGCGAATTGATGATGGAGGCGGGATTCCCGGATGGCGTGGTGAACATACTGCCGGGGTATGGGCCTACGGCAGGCGCGGCGATCGCGCGGCACATGGATGTGGATAAGGTGGCGTTCACCGGATCGACGGAAGTTGGGCATTTGATCATGCGGGGGGCCGCGGATTCGAATTTGAAGCGGGTGACGCTGGAGCTGGGCGGGAAGAGCCCGAACATAGTGTTTGCGGACGCGGATATGGACAAGGCGATTGAAGGGGCGCACTTTGCGCTGTTCTTCAATCAGGGCCAGTGCTGCTGTGCGGGTTCGCGCTTGTTTGTGGAGGAGAAGTGCTACGACGAGTTCGTGGCGAAGAGCGTGGAACGAGCAAAGAAGCGGACGGTGGGCAATCCGTTTGACAAGAAGACGGAGCAGGGACCGCAGGTGGACCAGGACCAGTTTAATAAGGTGATGGGTTACATCGAGACCGGAAAAAAGGAAAACGCGAAATTGCTGGCGGGCGGGAACCGCGTTGGCGACAAGGGATATTTTATCGAGCCGACGGTGTTCGCGGACGTGCAGGACAACATGACGATAGCACGGGAGGAGATTTTCGGGCCGGTGATGTCGATCCTGAAATTCAAGGACATTTCGGAAGTTGTGGAGAGGGCGAACAAGTCGGTGTATGGATTGGCGGCAGCGGTTTGGACGCAGGACATCACAAAGGCTCATGCGATTGCAGATGGCGTGCGGGCGGGGACGGTGTGGGTGAACTGCTATGACGTGTTCGATGCCGCTGCGCCGTTTGGCGGATTTAAGCAGTCGGGCCTGGGACGGGAGTTGGGAGAATATGGGTTGGCAAATTATACGGAGGTTAAGACGGTTACGGTGAAGCTTTAGGAGAGTTGACAGCCAACAGTCTACAGCCGTCAGCTTAACTGGGGGCCGGGCGAGCCCGGCCCCAGGAAAGATTCAAGCTGGATGAGGATTCAGAGCGTTGTGGGTTTGAATTGCGGATCGCGGAGCGGTAGCGGAGCTACAGCACCCCAAAGGTGGCCGATCTGAAGATCGGCCCCTACATGGGAAGACGCGGCCACCTGAAGGTGACCGCTGCGGGGAATGTCAGGGGTCCAGCGCGCTGGGCCCCTACTTTTTTATGGCGATTACTACGCGGCAATATGAAGCGAAGGACTTTGCGCGGCTGCACAAGCTGGACCAGGAGTGTTTTCCGCCGGGGATTTCCTACAGTAAGTGGTCGCTGCATTATTATCTGAGTTTGCCGGGGGCGGACTGCATGGTGGCGGAGGAGGGGAAACAGATCGCGGGATTCATTCTGGCGGAGGAGAATCCGCCACTGGGGCACATTATTACGCTGGATGTGGCGGAGGGATTCCGGAGGCGGGGAGTGGGGACGATACTTTTGCGGGAGATGGAGCAGCATTTTGCGTTTCAGGGGGTGCAGTCGGTGCTGCTGGAAACGTCAGTGGAGAATAAGAGCGGGATTGCGTTCTGGGAGCGGCATGGATATCGTACGGAGGCGGTGGTGAAGAAATATTATTTGGGGAAGATTGACGCGTGGGAGATGAGGAAGAAATTGGGAAAAAGATAACGCAGAGATTCAGAGAGAAGAGTAACCGAAGAGCACAACCAGGTGTGCTTGTGCCAGAAGAGGGAATCTGAAAACCGTGCGAGGAAGATCGGAATGCATTTCGGCAGAGGTTTTTCTTTTGGTTCGGAAAGAAAGTGTCGCGCCTGCGGCGCTTGAGGACTTTTTTGTCTTTATGCCCAGCCCACGGACTGGCCCGACCTCTGCCGCGCCTCCGGCGCTTCACGCTTTTGAGGCGGTTGGATGGCAGAAATAAGCAAGAGCACAGCCAGGAATGGATGTGCGACAAATGCAAGAGAAACCCAAGAGGACAGGCGAAAGCCTGTGCTACCAGGAGAGCTGAGTGAGCGACTATTTACTGAGTGTGATTTTGGGGGTGGTAGAGGGTTTGACGGAGTTTTTACCGGTTAGTTCGACGGCGCATTTACGGATTTCGGAGGCGCTCCTGCACATTGATTTGGGGAGTTCGTATTGGAAGATGTATACGATTGTGATTCAGTTGGGGGCGATACTGACTTTACCGATTTATTTTCGGGAGCGGATTCTGAAGTTTCTCTCTACGTTTCCTAAGGGGGAGCGCGGGGACCGGACGGTGCTGACGCATCCGTTGAGTTTGGTTCTGATGGCGTTTGTGGTGACGGCGATACCGGCGTTTTTGATGACCAAGATTATTGGGAAGCATCTGGAGAGTTTGACAATTATTGGGAGCGCGCTGCTGATTGGCGGGATCGTGATGTGGTTTGTGGATGCCCGGAATTCGAAGGCAGAGGCGGCTGGAGAGGGAGCGGACGGCGGCGTGATTCGGACCTGGCATATGGAAGATATGAGTCTGAGGCAGGCGGTTTGGATTGGGGCGTGCCAGATATTGTCGGCGGTGTTCCCGGGGACTTCGCGGTCGATGTCTACAATAGCGGGGGGGCAGTTGGCGGGGATGTCACGCGCGTCGGCGCTGGAGTTTTCGTTTTTTCTTTCGATACCGACTATGGTGGTGGCTACTTGCTATGACTTGTTGAAGTCGGTTGTGGGGAAGCACGGGGACGGGATTTCGGTTTCGCATATTGATGGGCATGGATGGATTGTGCTGGGGATTGGATTTGTGGTGTCGTTTGTGGTGGCTTATGGATCGGTGGCCTGGTTTATGGGGTATGTGAGGCGGAGGGGATTTGCTCCGTTTGCGATTTACCGGATTATTTTGGGGGTGGTGGTCTTGTATTTTGCTTCGCGGATGGGGTGAGCAGAGAGGCAGAGTTCGCTGAGGGTTCGCAAAGAAGAGGAAGAGTTCTCACAGAGTGCACGGAAGTCAGAGCACAGAGGTCGCAGAGGAGGGTGGGAGGTGGGAATCGCGATGAAGATTCGTCGTTTGAGAGTTGGTGTGGGCGTTTTGGTGGGGATTGGGCTGGGTCTGATTCTGGCGTATGGGGCGAAAGCTGGACAGGATGTGGATGGGCGGGTGGATGCGTTTGTTGGGGCGGAGATGCGGGAGCACGGGATACCCGGGTTGGCGTTGGCGGTTTTGCGGGACGGGAAGGTGGTGAAGGCGCAGGGGTATGGGTTGGCGAATTTGGAGTTGGATGTGGCGGTGAAGCCGGAAACGGTGTTTCAGACGGGGTCAGTGGGGAAACAGTTTGCGGCTACGGCGGTTATGATGCTGGTGGAGGAGGGGAAGGTTGGGTTGGACGACAAGTTGAGCAAGTATCTGGCGGGGACGCCGCCGGCCTGGAAAGACGTGACGGTGCGGAATTTGCTTACGCACACATCGGGGATCGCGGACTATACCGACAGTACGTACACGAAGGCGGGAGGTTTGATCAACCTGCGCGGGGATTATACGGAGGCGGAGTTGTATCAGAAGTTGATTCAGCTACCGCTCAACTTTGAGACCGGGTCCAAATGGAAATACAGCAATACCGGTTATGTGCTGTTGGGATTTGTGATTCACAAGTTGACCGGGGAATTTTATGGAGATTTTCTGCAGGAACGGATTTTTCGGCCGCTGGGGATGAGCGCTACGCGGATTATCAGCGAGGCGGATATTGTGCCGAACCGGGCGAGCGGGTATGAGCTGGTGAAGGGCGAGATCAAGAATCAGGAGTGGGTGTCGGCGACGCTGAATACTACGGCGGATGGAGCGTTGTATACAAACGTGGTGGATTTGGGGAAATGGGATGCCGCGCTCTATACAGAGAAGCTTCTGAAGCGCGGGAGTTTTGAGCAGATGTGGACGCCGGTTCGGTTGAAGGATGGGAAGACCTATCCGTACGGGTTTGGGTGGTTTTTGAGCGAGGTGAATGAGCACCGGTTGATTGAGCATGACGGGTCGTGGCAGGGGTTTACGATGAATATTTCTAGATACGTAGACGACAAGCTGACGGTGATTGTGATGACTAATCTGGATTCGGGGCATGCGAAGCCGGAGCAAACGGCGCATGGAGTGGCGGGGATTTATGTGGCGGGGTTGAAAGAGAAAGAAAAGAGTTCCCCGCAGAGGTAGCCGAGGCGCCTCAGAGCTCAGGGAGAAGATCATAGACAAGGGGACAGGCTGAAGCCCGTGCTACTGGAGAGCGAGGCCGCGGGAAGGTGGCCGCGACAGCTGGCGGGATATGAGATTGGAAACACTGTGGAAGATGGGCTTGTGCGGGCCGCGGAGTTTGTTATGATTTGGACGTTCCTCGTGAGCAGGGGCTACAGCGCCGCTTCCTGTTCAGCGACACAGCGGAATTGTTGTGCTCGTATACACTCAGCCTTCCCCAGCTATAAGAGCGGGCCGAGCGAGCTCGGCCTCTACAAAGGCAAAACCGATAGCGCCCGTCCCTCAGAACCACCCGGGACGGAAAGAATGCGCCGGTCTCAGAAGACGGCCGCTGCATCGGAGCTGAGGAGAATTTTGTGCGCTTCCTTACACCTACCGAAAATAAACGGCTGAATGAACTGATTGGGTTTTTGTGCATCGTTGCGGCTGTCCTGGTGGCACTGTCCCTGCTGACATACAATCCGCGGGATGCGGCCTTCAACGTGAGTGCTGCGAGCGGAGAGGATCACGTCGCGCAAAACCTGATGGGTCCCGTCGGTGCGTACAGTTCCGACCTTTTGTTTCAGTTTTTTGGGTTTGCGGCGTTCCTGGTACCCGTCGCGGTGGGTATTCTTGGTTACCGCTGGTGCCGGAGCCGGGCGATTGACTCACAGGTCGCGACGATATCCGGTTATGTGTTGCTGATGTTGTCGCTCCCTTCCCTGTTTGCTATGGCCCGGATCCGAGACATACGTGGCGCGGTGCCCGCTGGGGGACTGTTGGGCACACTCGTCTCGCAAGGACTTAGAAGCGGATTCAATGTTTGGGGTGCAGCGCTGGTGGCCCTCACCCTCTTTTTCGTGTCGCTGTTTATGGCCACGAGATTTTCCTTCAGCGGGGCGCATGCCTGGGCGAGCGGTGCGAAAGGGCCGCTCGGGAAGATTGAGAATATGGGGATTTTGCAGCGGGCTCAGGCACGCTGGCAGGACTGGCGGGAAGAGCGGGAGCAGGAGCGGATGCGGCGGGCGGTCGAAGAGCGGCGGATTGTGGGACGCAAGCCAGTGGCTCCGCAGATCGCGGGCAAAGCGGAGCCGGAACAGCCGAAGGGTATCAAGCTGGAGGATTTAAGCGACATTTTCAAGAGGAAGAAGGCCGCAGCGGTGGAGGAGAAGGACGACGAGGAAGAGGACCTGAAGCATAAGGCGCCGATTATGGTGCTGAATAAAGAGAAAGCCTTTGCTGGCGCTCAGGGTAAAGGCGAGACGAAGATTGCCAAAGGGAACGCGAACTATAAGCTGCCGTCGATCAGCCTGCTGCGCGAAGGCGAGGGCAGTCACAAGCTGGACGAAAACGAATTGAAGTTTCGGGCGCGTGCGATTGAAGAGAAGTGCCACGAGTTTGACGTGGAAGGGCGCGTGACGCAGATTAACCCGGGGCCCGTGGTGACGACGTTTGAGTTCAAGCCGGAAGCAGGGATCAAGTACAGCCGGATTATCGGATTGACGGAGGATTTGTGTCTGGCGCTGCAGGCGGAGTCGATTCTGATCGAGCGCATCCCGGGCAAATCGACGATTGGCATTGAGGTGCCGAACGACCGGCGGGAAACGATCGCGCTGCGGGAGATTATCGAGGCTCCGGAGTTTGCGAATTCACCGAGCAAGCTGACGCTGGCGATGGGACGTGATTTGCATGGGCGAATCCGGATTACGGATCTGGCTTCAATGCCGCACTTGCTGATTGCGGGTTCGACGGGCACGGGCAAGAGCGTGTTCATCAACTCGTTGATGATGTCGATTCTATACAAGGCGACGCCGGACGAAGTGAAGATGGTGTTGGTGGACCCGAAGCGGCTGGAATTGAATTTGTATGAGGGGATTCCGCACCTGATCGCGCCGGTGGTGACGGACCCGAAGATAGCGTCGAACGTGCTACGGAATGCGACGCGAGAGATGGAGAACCGGCTGAAGTTGCTGGCGCAGCGCGGCGTGCGGAATATTGACCAGTACAACCGGACGTTTCAGAAGCAGCAACCGCTTTCGCTGTTTGACAATGCGGCGGAGAGCGAGCACAAGCCGCTTCCCTATTTGATCATCATTATTGACGAGCTGGCGGACTTGATGATGGTGGACACGAACAATGTGGAGGAATCGATCACGCGGCTGGCGCAAATGGCGCGCGCGGTGGGGATTCATTTGATTTTGGCGACGCAGCGGCCCTCGGTGGACGTGATTACGGGGTTGATCAAGGCGAACTTCCCTGCCCGGATTTCTTTCCGCGTGGCGAGCAAGGTGGACTCACGGACGATTCTGGATTCGAATGGGTCGGAGTCGCTGCTGGGCAAGGGCGACATGCTGTATTTGCCGGCGGGGTCGGCGCGCTTGCACAGGATTCATGGGCCGTTGGTGAGCGAGGACGAGATTACGAGCGTGTGCGATTTTTGGCGGCAACAGGCGCAGGCGAAATACAACGAGGCCTTGCTGGAGGCGCCGAAGGACGAGGACGGGAAGGTTTCAAGTGGCGCGAAAGGCGGCGGTTCACAGAGCGTGGGGGAGGCGGACGCCGGTGGGGAAGATGTGGACGACGATCTGTACCAGGATGCGGTGCGGATATGCTGCGAGATGGGGCGGGCGTCTACTTCGACATTGCAGCGGAGATTGCGGATTGGATATGGGCGGGCGGCGCATTTGATCGATTTGATGGAGAAGGACGGGATTGTGGGGCCGCCCGATGGAACGCGGCCGCGCGAGATGCTGAAGGATCGGAGCTGGATGAAGGAGTTTGATGATTCTCAAGCATGAGTGATGCGTTGGACTGGGATTGATAACAGATAGTAGGGATCAGATAACAGGTAGCTACGAACGGCTTCCCTCTACAATTTTTCTTGGCTGCATGATTCGCTTTCGACAAGGATTTCTTGGACTGCTAGCCGACCCTGTTCGCCGGGGGTATCCCCGATTGGAAAATGCCTCCCTTAGGGTCCTCCTTATTTGTGTAACGTGTGTGTGCGGCGCCGTGGGCGTCTGCGGGCAGCAGCGACCGCGAGTAGTGCATGTGTTTGTGGCGCTGGCGGACAACGTAGATCAGGGAATTGTGCCCGTGCCAGCGGCATTGGGGAATGGGGACGATCCCGGGCGAAACCTGTACTGGGGCGCAGCGTACTGGGTGCGTACGTATTTCCGGAAAAGTACAGAGTGGAACGAAATTGCTGTGATTCAGAACCCTAGCGCGGCAGTACTACAGCGAGCCGTTTTCTACGACGCGAGCCACAACGTATATCTGGTTGCTGACGCGTATCAGGGCCGCGAGATCAAAGAAGCGATTGTGGATTTTTCCCAGGCGGCCGCTGGAATAAATGACGAGAAGGCGATTCATGTGAAAGGAGCGAATGGAAAGGAACTGGAGATCTCTCCCCAGCCCGACCTGGCTGTTTACGTGGGGCATGACGGGTTGATGGATTTCGCGATCGAGGGGAAGTTTCAGGGCAAGGCGGTCGGCGAGCGACAGGCGATCGTCCTCGCGTGTGAGAGCAAGGCGTGCTTCGGTCCTAGCCTGAGGCCGACGGGAGCAAAGCCGATTCTTTGGACCATGGGATTGATGGCGCCCGAAGCGTACACGCTGAAGGATGCGGTGGACGGTTGGATGGCGGGTGAGACGGCTGAGCAGATTCGAGAACGCGCAGCGAGAGCGTACTCCGAATACCAGAAGATCAGTATGAGCTCAGCGTTGCGGTTGTTTTCATCGGGATGGTAGCCACCGAGAGCGCAGTCAGAAACGGCTGTGCACAGGGAGAAGAGAAACCCAAGAGGCCGGCGTAAAGCCGCCCCACACCCACAGGATAATTCGTGCGCTACCGGGATTCGAGGAATTTGCCGAGGGTGGTGGCGGCGTGTTCGCAGAGTTTGCGATCGTCGGGGCCGAAGGCAGCGAGGAAGTGGGAGTCAATGTCGAGTTCGCCGACGACTTTGCCGCGGACAAAGACGGGGACGACGATTTCGGATTTGGTTTCAAGGGAACAGGCGAGATAGCGGGAGTCGGAGTTGACGTCGTCGACGACGACGGTTTTGCCGCTGGAGGCTGCGGCGCCGCAGATGCCCTGATTGAGCGGAATGCGGGTGTGGGGAGTCATGGTGCCTTTGAAGGGACCGAGTACGAGCGTGTCGCCGCCTTCCCTTTCGAGCATGTAGAAGCCGACCCAGTTGTAGCGGGTGAGCTCTTCGTGGAGAAGGGCGACGATGGATTTCATGAGGGCTTCGCCGGACGCGGCGGATTTGGCCAGTGCGTCGAGTTGGAGGATCAGATCTGCGGATTTTGGATGTGTGGATGTCATCAGGATTATTTTAGCGTGGGTGTAGGTCAGGGGCAAAAAATCAAAAATGCCCGCCCCGTAGGACCATGCGGGACAAGCAAAAGACGTCCGCCTCCCTCCTCCGGCAGGCAGAAAGCGGCCACGCCATAAGAATTGGAAAAAAATGGCGGAATTTGACAGCGTTGGGGGCGAACACTAAACTACTAAAGTTGAGTTGCCGGGGTAGCTCATTGGTAGAGCGCCGCCCTGAAAAGGCGGGCGTAGCCAGTTCGATTCTGGCCCCCGGCACCACTCAGTTGTGTAAACGCTTCTTCTCCGAAGAAGTCTATCTCCCCATTGGCTTTAAAGCTGATCTTCCCGCCTTCTGAAACTCTCTCCAAGGTGAACTTGCCCACCTGTTCAGCCAGGAGTGCTCGCGCTTCGTGGATTGCTTTGGGGTCGGCCAGCACATCCCGTAGACGGTTAAGGCGGGAAATAGCGAACGCACGCAACTCGGCGAGCTTTTCTTGGACCGAGCCGGGGCCTGCCTCTATGGCTTGGTTGGTAATCTCCCGGAGTCTGGCTTCGCGCTCGGTGATTGCAGCCATGACGCTCTGCGATCCGCTTCCAGTGGCAATCATCTCGACCAGGCGTTTCAATTCCACCTCGATTCGCTGCTTCTCTTCACGGAGCGCTTTGAGCCAAGAGTCGAAGGCGCTGTGCCGCTGTCGAATCTCCTCTTGAAGCCCCGCGATGACGTAATCGATCAAATCTTCCCGGAGCACGCGATGCTGTAGCCCAGCAAGAAGGCGATCTTCCAACTGTTGGCGCTGGATCCGCAGGTCGTTCTTGCAAACGCTGTCGCCGCGCTGGGTGTGAAGGGAGCACCCATATTCCGACCTGGAAGTCTTGGCTCTCCCACCCACCAGTGTGATGCTACCTCCGCATTCACCGCAGATCAGGAGGCCAGAAAACAAATAGACCTGCTTTGCCTGCCCCCGGGTCAATCCCGTGCCTTCAACTCCAGCGCCCCAGAGCTTCTGGGTGATCTTAAACCTCCGCTCCACCGAGGCGAACAATTCTTCGGTCACGATTCGCAAGTGCGGCACCGGTGTGATAACCCACTCTGATTCAGGTCGACGGCGGTAAATTCTCCTGCCCGTTCCCGGCACCCGCACTTTGCGCTTCGTGTTCCAGATGATTTGCCCACTGTATCTCCGATTTTTCAGGATGTGGCGAACCGATGACACGCACCATGACTGACTCACTCGGCCCTTCTGCGGCTGGGGTGACTTCATGCCTTCCCCGTTCAACGCGTGGGCGATCCGCTTCAGAGAGTAGCCGTTGGAGTACATCTCGAACATACGCCGAATTGTGGCCGCTTCGTTTTCAACGATTTCGAGCTTCACGCCATCCAACTCCCGGATGCTGCGATAGCCGAACACGCGGCCGCCGGTGTGAAGTGCTTTCAGGGCACAGCCCTGCATCCCTC
This sequence comes from Acidobacteriota bacterium, assembly GCA_013289665.1. Lineage (GTDB taxonomy): Bacteria > Acidobacteriota > Terriglobia > Acidiferrales > UBA7541 > Acidiferrum. Next base: position 152,449 of record JABCZN010000009.1, read on the forward strand.
GGTGAGTCTTTTGGCCGAGCTCGCGCGGATACACGCTGTCGATCAGGCCGTGCACGCCGAAGAGTATTTCAGCCTGGGAACTGTCCGAGTCGACGCCCTGCGACACGGCTACCAAACGGACGCCCGCGAACGTCAGGCGCTCGTACAGGTTGAGCGCATCAGCCAGCTTCCGGGTGAGTCGCGAAGTGTCGTCGATAAGAATTGCCCCGAATGCTCGATCGCTCTGTTCGGCTGCGGAGAGGAGGCTTTGGAGGCCGGTTCGCTCCGCACTCGTTCCGCTGACTGCGTGGTCTGTGAAAATGCAGTCTTCGAGCACGGTCCAGCCCTGGCGCTTGGCGTACTCGCGACACTTCCGAATCTGATCTTCGATGGAGATGGGGGATTGCCGATCACTGCTGAAGCGGGCGTAAATGGCGCAGCGAAGGATCACGGTGTCACCTCGGCTGATAGCCTGCTCATCTGTTGGAACTCTGCCACACGGGAGGGCTGTTTCGCAATCTGCTTTGCATCCCGCTCGGCGAGGTATTCTCGCGCGAGCGCGGGAATGATCACCCTGTCTGCCCACTCGCGTAACGCCGGTGGGAGCTTCGCTCCAAGTTTTTCTCTTTCAGTCACACACAGCCCCAATTCTCCTTTCACAAAACGATTCCCGGTGGGCGCCGGGCCGCAGCTCGCGTCAAGCCGCCGCGGGTGGCCTTTCGAATTGTCGTGCTTACCGCTGATACTCCGGAGGAAGCATTGTCGGCCCCGGAATTTTGGAGATGGCATCATCCTTCACATAATCGCTATACTTCGGCCCCCCGCTAGGCATCCTGGCTAGTGGCCCAGGTTCTCTGTCTGGCACCTCGTGAGTTGGAAATCCATCATCCTCGGCATCCAGCTTGTGCTTCGCTCGATAGAACTGCGGTGGGACGGGAATTTTTTGGGCTTGGCAGTACTGAATAAAACTTTCCATCAAATCAACCAGATCTTCGCCCGGTGGTGCAGCTTCATAGAAGACTTCCCACCCTCGGCAGAATTTCAGGGTTCCGCAGGGCTTAAGCCCAACGGCTTTCCAACTGTGGTGTGGTTTGGGTTTGGTTTGCCCTTTAGGGGGAGTGGCAGCGGTAATCGCAGCTTCTTCTCCTTCTTTTTTCTCAGTTCTTACTTCTCTATCACCCGACAGCTTCGCGTCAGCTCCAGACGAAAGTGACGACAGTTCACCGACAGGCTCAAGCGCAGGATTGCGCCAATCCGTTGTAGCTTCTCCTTTTACACGGAACTCGTTCCCCGACAGATCATGGACAGATGCCCGACAAACTAAGATCGGATAATTGCCGCGCTTTCCGCGCACATTCCATCGCCTAATCCACCCTATTTCTTCAAGGTGTTCCAGTGAACGCTGGATTGCGCGTTCACTAATCTGGCTCGGACACGTAGCGTGTATTGCCGTCGCCGATGTGATGCACACGCCTGGTGGTAGTGATGAACCGCTCCCAACTACGAGGTTCGCCTTCAGGTTGAGGTAATCGTGAACCGCCAGATCCAGGAGGCTGATGGTTCCAGCTTCTAAGTGCTCCAGGATGCCACGGCGCCTCTTGTAGAATCCCAATCCGCCATTCGATTTAGCACCAGCACCCACCGCTTTACTCCTGCCTCAGGTAGGGGCCTACTTCTTCGTCGAACTCTCGTTGCTCGGCCTCCCGCTTGGCCTCGTGGAAAGCTTCCGGCACTTCGACCCCGCTCAGTCGACAATTCTCAATGCATCGGGCCATCACGTCGGAGAGAAACTCGGATTCGCCGCGGCCGTTCCACGTGGTCTCCCAGATTTCTTTGAATTGAATCGCTCCACACGGAGAGATGGCGAGCGGTGTCCACGCGGTCTGCACTTTCACCTGGGGTTGAGTAGGAACGGAGCCAGCGTCGTCCTTCTTCGGGGCTTCAGCCTGAGTGCGTCCGGTTTTTGTCTGAGCTATCACCGGAGAAACTCCAGAGTCACTCTGGAGTGACTCTGGAGTTGGTCTGGAGTTTCTCGCCTTCTGCTGTCGCTGCGTGTATTCGTCTAAGCAGTCATTCAACAAGGGGATGCGAACTATTTGCTCGCTCCACGCTTGTGGGTCGATTAAGCCCACTCCGGCAAAAACTTCGAGAGTCGCCTGAGTCTTTTTCGTGGAAATGCGCCACTCATCGGCCAACCACGCGATGTCTGTGTTATCGCGGAGGGTGAACTCGGGAGAAAACTCTTCGCCCTTTCCGCCAACTTCGGCCACGATCTCGAGGAGTTTCACTCCTCGTGCGTACCCTGCCTCGTCGAGTTTTTTCTCGATCGCGCGGAATTTGGGATCATTTCTGAGGTTACTCGGGTGTCTGAATCGCTGCATGTAGTCTCCTATCCGTTCCTTACGAATTTTCAGGAAGCGCGCCGTTTCGCTTCCCACATCAGATCGCGCACCTGCTTCTGTGCGCCGGCATATTCACTGGCTACGACCTGGCCGCCGTTGTAAAACTCGCGCACGACGGCGTCGGCTCGCTGCTCTGGGTCATTGAAGGTGAAGGTGGCCGTGCCTCCGGCGAGGTCCACGAGTGCTATCTGGAATCCGCGGACCAGCAGGAAGGCGGCGACATCAAGGCGGGTCGTGCGACTCTGGGGGAGTTGTGGTGGGAGACTTCGGGGATCTGTCTTCATTCTTCCCTTCCTTCCATTCCGTTTTCCGTGTAAATGCAACCTTACTTTTAGGACTGACAAAAAGTGCCCATCCAGCGCCCATCCTGAAGTCAGTCAGTTACAGGTGAGAAAATCCGAAGAATGCAACCTTAGACGCTCTTTGTTGCCTTCACCAACCAATGCGAGGGTACCTTGGCTTCCACGTGCTCACGCGCTTCTCCTGATTCACGAACTCCGGGCCGTCGAGAAGGATGTAACTGAGGCAGTCGATCAGGTGCCGCTCTTTCTGCTGCGGTTCCTCGGGAGCGTCCTTGTCGGTGACGTTTCCCTTCCACTCTTTGTATCGGAGGGATTTGAGCTGGTGGACCAGGATGTCGTTATCTCCGCACCCCTTCCAGATCGTCAGCCGTGGCCATTCTTCGATTGTGTTGCCGACCGTGTACTCCTTGGGTTTCAGCGCTTCGTTGATTTTGTCGTAGCCCGACAGGTCGCGATTCTTCTTCGCCGGCTGGAAGTACCTGCCCTCATTCCGGTAGACGTCGAAGTAACTCAACTCCTCGGTGGCGTTGAACGACCGGCCGGCGACATCCATCAACTCGTAGTAAGGTTTCAGGCCCAGGGGGCTCTCGTCGATTTCCGTGAGGCTCTTCGCGTAGTCCTTAACGATGAGAGCTTCGCGCTCATGCCGTTCTTGCGGCCACCAGGACCACACCACACCCATCTCGCCCTCTTTGTTCACGGCGAGCCAGAGAAACGCGTGGGCTGTCCGCGGGTGCGGGTCGCACGCCATCCAGAGCGTTGAAACTTTCGGGTCGATGGGAAATTGGTCCGGAACAACGTGGATGGTCTCTTCGAATGTCGGGAAGACTAACTGACCGCTGAGGGCACCATAGTCCAGTTCGTATTCTTGCCTGAATCGCGCCTCGGGCATTCCCTTTCGCGCTTCGTCGTACCAGCACTTACCTCGCTCGGTGGCCGGATCCTTATCTGCGTCCGCTGAGTAATGAAGCCGGAGCACGTGGAAGCCGAGGCGCGTTGTGCGCGTGGATATTCCCTTCATCGAACGCGGTCCTCCACCAATTCCTGAAAGAAGCCCGGAGAAGCAGATGACACGATATTGAGTCGACCGCCACCAACCAGCATGGGCTTCGCGGCGCCCACGAGGGACGCAAGATCATTTTGAAAGCCGCCCTCATCGACAAACAGTCCCGAGCCCACGTGCTGGCGAATGATGTCGGGGCCCTGGGCAATGCCCCACAATTCGCTGTACGGCAACGAGTCGGGCTCACCGGGCAGCCTGAATTTGACGTGGCAGAAACTGTATTCCGCGGGATAGGCCTCCCGGAGAAACGCCGGCTGATTCGACCACACTGTGTAGCAGCGCTGGATCAGGCGGTCGGAGTCTTCTTCCTTTTTGCTGCTCAGAAAACTCAGGCGATTCACGCCGAACTGCGCGTCCCAGAGGTACAGGCTGCAGAGCACCCACGAGCACATCATCTGGCGCGATTTCTCGATGATGTTCATCTTGCTGGCGAGCCAGAAGCGCACCAACTCCCGGATGTACTCCTTATCGGGGAACGGCTTCGCTGCTATCGAGGGGTCGTGTTCGTCGCGGGTCTTTGCGTACCGGAATAGCCAGTATTCGGCATCTCGCGCGCAGCGGCGCCGCTCCCTCTCTTCGAGGGCGGCTTTCAGTTCAACTCTTTGCCCCCGGCTGAGGTGGCTCAAGGAGGCTGGAAATTGTTTGGTCGAGTTCATCGTCGCTGACATGGTTAAAATCGAGGGAAAGACCCCCGCTTAGCTGCACTTTCTGTGCTGTGTATGCACCCATCAGGCGTGCCCAGACCTCGATCGCCCGGATTCGGATGTCAAGGGCCTCAACTTCCCTTGTATCGAGCACAATCCCGGCATTCGCAAAAAACTTCGTCTCCCTCGCTTCCAGGAGGGGGCGTAGGCATTTGTCTGCCACATGCTCGATCGTGAGTCCGAGCCTCTCAAGGACTTCTGGGGCGCGTTCACTGACACTCTTAAGGGCTCGGTGTGCTGTCTTCCGATCGTAATAGCCAGCCTTCTCACCCGCCTCTGCCACCGAGTCTGACGTGGGCAATGCCTCAACGAGCCTCTTCTGTTTGAGCGTGAGCTTCTCGCCCTTCGCCGAGTTATTTTTCTTCGCCATTCTGGTCTTCTCCGTCGGTCGGCGTCGGGTCGACACCCTCCAGCGCCTTCGATATCGCCTCACTGCTGCGGGGATTGTCTGCCGCTCTAAGGAAGGCCTCATCCAACTTGCTGCGAAATTCCTCGATCGACTCGTCATTGGATTGGCGGGCCGATGTCCTGCGCAGTTCTTCACATTCCGCGATCAGGTCCTCTAACCGCTCGTCTGCGAATTCCCACCCATCATGGCTCATCACCTCGATGGCCTTGTAGAATTTGCCGAGCAAGTCCTCCTGCAGGGCAAATGTAGCCTTCTCTTCTATCGGCGCGCTCTCCGGCACCGAGGCCCTTGCACTCCGAAGCACTTCGCGCACATTACGGGCTGCCTGTGGCAGCAAGAACAAAAGCAAATTCCACGACCGCTGCTGGTTATCCACGCCTCAAGCTCCTTCGGTTTATCTAATTGTTTAGATTCGAACCGCGTCCGGCTGGACGGGTCTCACCCACAGCGGTACGGTTGGCCGCTCGACGCTCCTGCGCTTCTTCTTTGCGAATTGCATCCAAAAGCTTTCCCATCTCCATCCTCCTACGCCATTGCCACCGGCGAATCTTCTAAAGGTTTAGACAACCGCGGCTTCGGCCGCTCGAAGAGCCACCGCTCGTCGAATCGCAGGAAACGCGCAATTCGCGCCCGCTCCTCAGGGGTGAACTCTCCGATTCCTCTCCCACACCGGCTCAAGCGCGACTCGCTAATTCCCACTGAGGAGGCAAGCTGATGCTGCGTCAGGCCGCGAATGAAAGTCGCATACCGGACGTTTGGGTATTTCACATCAGCCTCCTGTTTTTGCAATTTCTTGCACGCGAACTCAAAACAAAAACGCCGTCCGGTTTTGGTGCCAGACGGCGTCAGGGTCACTCACCTCGTTGGTGGGATGACCTGGGAAAGTTTGGAACTGGAGAAGCCTTTTAAGGCTCTCTCATCTATTCGCAGCGTTACTAAAAAATCGTCCCTCGGGCCGCTCTCAAATACTGTTAACCCTCTGACCTTTAAGACTTTGTCGCTTTCTTGGAATGACTACGGTTACGAAATCACCCCTGTCACGAAACTCCCGAGGTGGTTTCAGACGTCGAAACCATTCGGCAACGACGTTTCGGTGATCTACCCGCAAGTGGTCCGCGGCGTCCTCGATGACCTCCATTGAGTCGCCGCACAGCTTGCAGGTCAGGGTGATCGACGGGCGTTCGTGCGATTGAACAGAATTATTTCCAATGTGCGTGGCGATCCAAGACGCTGAGGGCGTCTTATCGGGCGACGTGAAATACTCCCCGATCATTTTACTCAGTTCGTCCTCGGCAAATCGCCGCCGGTTAGATTCCTCATCCCCGAACTCAAGCCCATGTACGCGAATTCTTTGGACGTCAACGCCTTCAAAATTTCCGCCACGAGCGTCGAACTCGCCGGCGTCGAACGAATCCTCATAAGTTCTTACGTCCGAATCGGATGAATGACCATCGGACTCGCCGCTAGATCCACGCCCGGAGTCTTCTGCCATCTCTTGGAGGCCCCCCATAATATCGATCTTTGCGGAGTCGTACCCCCCGCTGTTTACTTCAGCCCGAGACTTTCCGTGGGCATCTCCGATGTTCAAAGTGTCTCGAATTGCCTTATCGCGTGCTTGAAGCTCGCGTCGCCTAGCCTGTCGCTCTGCTGGCGTCATCGGTTCCTTATAGACTGAAGGCCGCCCCGGTTTCCTGACCTTGGCTGTGAGGCCAAGGATATTCCCATTAGCCTTGATGTCTTCCAGTAGACGTTGTTCCTGCGCTTGGATCTCATGCATCGGAACGAGGGGTTTCTGAATAACCCTTGGCCCGTTTAGGCCAAGTGGCTTTTTGGGGGGTGCTGGCCGCTGATACGGTCCTACGTGCCTCATGCATTCTCCAGTTCGCCCACGCACTTTCCCGGCGCGCAGACTGCTACCCAAATCTCTAACACACTCTTTGCCAAGTATAAAGAAAAAAGCGAGAAAATACTTGACAGGTGTCAAGTATACTGCTATTTTCGCGCGCGATGAGTTCCAAACTGCTCAGCACCGTTGAAGTCGCCGAAGAGGTTGGGGTCCCGCGGGCGACCCTCCAGTACTGGATCAAAGAGGGGAAGCTTTCCGCCCCGAAGACCAAACTTCGCAACGGTGTAGCGGTGAGGCTGTGGGCTGCGGGTGATGTGGAGAAGGCCCGGAAGTTGAAGGGCGCACTCAAACGCGGCCCGGAACCGAAGAAGGGCAAAAAGTCTAAAGGTTTATAAAAAACGGGCCGCCGCGCAGTGTCACCTGCCCGGCAGCCCTAATCACCAAGGAGGTCTAGCTCCATGGCAATTCAGCAGAAAGTATCACACGCTGCAGTACACCCCGCAAAGCACTTCGTCAGCGGTTTGTCGTATGCTCCGCTCCATCTTCACCGCATTCAACGATTTTCGGCCTCCGTCCCGGATGGCCTTACCCCTCCCATGATTGGAGACTGATGCCGAAACACGGGCGGCGTCCCTCAGCGCCTTTGCTCGTGTCCGCCGCAAACGCCCGGCACGCGGCGCCGATGATGGCAAAGCCTGGCGAGATACACAAAATCCGACAAAAGGACACCAGCCCGTCTATGAATACGAAAGCTAAATTGACGTTCGAAATTGCTCCAAATCCGTTCCTCGATGGCAATCAACTGAAGGAACTTCTCGAAGCAAACCGGTCGGGAATGGATTTCCTCTCGTTCGCGCTTCGCGATAACCCGGTCGACGGCAACGAGATCGACGGCACCATTCTCGCTATTACCAGTCGTGTGCAGGGGATAGGAAGCGATCTCCAAGAATTCTTCGGCAACCGTCCCGTAGTGCTGAACCCGAATCACCCACAATTCGAGGCCATCTGCCGCGCCGTCCATGCCGCAGCCAAGGCAGGGGAATCAGACTCATCAGCCTGCGAGAGCAAGACGCGGGTGGCGAAAGCTGCCCCGCTTCTTCTGGTTCCCCGGCCACCGGCTCAAGGGAGCGAGCACTCAGCCGCACCGGTGGCGTAAGGCCAAAACCCGGGAACTCCCCGGGTCGCGCCGTGATGCGGCGCCCGATGATGGCCAAAGGAGAATCCGATGCAATCCACCGCCACTGTGATCGAACTGCCCGGGCGAGTTTTGAAACCGCGTGCTCGCCAGGTCCGCACGCGCATCTCGTACATGGACAATGCCCAGCTCGAGAAGTTCCTCCGGGCCGCGAAAGAGCACGGCCCGCGGGAGCACGCCATGTTTCTCTTTGCCGTCGCGCACGGAGCGCGGGCAAGCGAAATCTGCAATCTCCGAATCTCTGACGTGAATTTCCGCACGGAACAGGTGCACATTGCGCGGCTCAAGGGCTCGCTGGATTCGACGCAGACGCTACTCCGCGTGAAGGGTTCCAGTTTGTTCAACGAGCCGGCCGCTCTCAAGGGATGGTTGGATGTGCGGAAACCCGATGCGGACGAGTACGTTTTCAATTCGCAAAAATCCACTCGGCTCAACCGTGTCACCGTGTTCAAATTGTTCCGCGAGATCGCCCGGGCCGCTGGATTGCCAGGAAGCCTACAGCATCCCCACACGCTCAAGCACACAGCGGCCATGCTGATGGTCCACGCCGGCGCCAACGCCTTCCTCATCCGTCAACACCTGGGACACCGCTCGTTCGATTCAACCCTAAAGTATGTGAACCCTTCGGACTCTGACGCCTCGGCTGCCTCGGCTAGGGCAATCAGTCAGGTGTTTTAGCGGATTATCGCCAGCACGGCGGTCTATGCCGTGCCTACGGATGAGACAGCGGGAAAGGCTACGCTGCACGTTTTGGCGTCCACGTTCTAGAAGATCATGTATCTTGTCGAGGGTCGCAATTGGCACCCCCCGTGCCCATCGCGTGCCCATCGTCATTGACAGACCAGCACCAGTTCATGGAGTCTTTAGGCATTACTCGCAACTGACTGGCGAGGTTTTGCCACAATGTCCAGAACTGTTCTTGCGCTCCGCTGTAATCTTGTAAGAGAGAGCGTCGCAGTGGTTGGAGCGACGCTATTTCTCGCCGTGTCGGTTCATAGTCAAAGCTGGTCGCCGGGGGGCCAGCAACCGAGGCCGAAACCTAGTAGAACCGTTCAAACAAACAACCAGACTGGCCTAGACCTTAAAAAGGTCTCAAGGGCCATCGCGTCTGTATTAGTGACTACTTCGGATGGAAAAACGGTCAACCAGGGCAGCGGCTTTTTCATCGACTCGACTGGCCGCTTGGTGACGAACTACCACGTAATTGAGGACGCATCCTCCGCAGTCGTCAAGACCACGGACGGCGGCTTCTACGAAGTACGTGGAACATTGGCTGTGGATGAGGAGCACGACCTCGCTATCTTGCAGGTCTCTGGGATAAATTTTACGAATGTCTCCCTGGGAGATTCAGATGCCGTGGGTATCGGGGATAAAGTGTACGCGGTGGGCAGCCCGTTAGGACTCGAAACTACGGTGTCGGATGGTATCGTTAGCAGCATCCGAGAATTGGATCAGACTCGGCTAATTCAGACCACCGCTCCAATCTCCCACGGCAGCAGCGGCGGCCCATTGCTGAATTTGCGCGGGCAGGTCATAGGAGTCACTACCCTTCAAATTGAGGGAGGGCAGAACCTCAATTTTGCAGTCCCGTCGAAATTGATTCGACCTCTTCTCCTCTCCAAAAAGGTCTCTCCTTTCGTTCCGATACAAGCACCTGAGCCACGGCAAGTCGGTGAAGCGAAGAACCCCATCCCGAAAGTGGGAGACGATTTCTCGGAACTGCCAAAACTATGGACCGGGTCATTAGACAAGAATCAATACAGTGTCCGAGTTCTAGGAGAGCACATCTACATAAAAAGCAATTTCATCGAGGATGTACCGGGTCTATTAACGGACCGGAATCTCAACTGTGACGGTAAACAGCAAGGCGAAAAGTGGGTAGGAACCTGTTCTGAAAATTACACGATAAGGTGGCTATATCAGAGCCTCCCCACTCCCTGCTCAGTATCTCTGTGGTTCGAGATTGACGACCTTTCAAATCAACGCATCGAAGGGAAAGTCCAAAACGACGAGTATGCCGAAGGCGCCAAGCTAGGAACCTGTCCGAAACCCGCAAATAAATATTACCAACTGACTCTGATTCCCCAGTAGGTCTCGCCTGTCGTCTGTGCTCGCAGAAGAATGCGTCAAAATGACAGTCGCGTTATTCTGAAAATCTCGCCCGTAAGTGACAGTCTTTGCCGCCTATGCTTTTCTGGATTCGCATCGTAATGATGCATTTGGAGGGTTGGGAGATTGTGGCGGGGCGCAGGGTAGGCGCTTCGCCATTATATAGCTACGCGGCAAGCACTTGATTTCTACTTGGCCGAAGAGTAAAAGTGAAGCGGTCCCCGAAGACGAAATCAGAGGAACACAATGAAAGCATTCTGTACTCTTCTTGTTTTGCTATTTCTTTGCGCCGTCGCGAGCGCAGACACTCTAACCGCGGACTTTACGATTTTCCGACTTCCGGTTCCAGGAGGCCCGACAGATATGTGCCCGCAGCCTCCCTTGTGTACCTACGTCGAAGTCCCCAGTGCCGGGACGTTGAGACTAAAACTTAATCTTGACGGAAGTATTGCAGCGCGGCTTATCTCGACCAGCGGCAATATCATCGGGTTTGGCTCGCAAACGGGCGTCCTCAATAATCTGTCGAATATCAGCGACCCTATTTACTCGGTAGCGACCTGGGGCAACGGGTTCGGAAATTACGATACGGGTCTAACCAGTAACTTCTCTCCTTCTTCTGTTTCGACTCTGACATTTACTATCGGAACCCCTGGTGAATTCTCATCGGTGCATCAATTGGCTACAAACCATGGAGCATATGGCGGTGGCACCACCCAGAGCGTAACGAATTTTTGGCTGTATACAAATCCAAGCAACCGCGACTTCGTGCAGTACGGTGCAAATGGATGCCACCAGGAAGACGACGACGATGGCGCGAATGCCTGCCCCGGCAACGTCCCTGAACCTTCAACCTTGATGTTGCTCGGCAGCGGACTACTTGGTTTAGTAGGAGTCGTCCGACGACGATCTCGGCTACCAACCCGCATAACCCGCCTGTGAACCGGGTCACAACCCGCTTTGAACCGCCACAGCGCGAAAACTCTGGGAACCGGCGGGCCAGTCACACGATCCACACGCCCGCGCAATCTTGGCGCAGGCGCCGCCAATGCGAAGATCATCTTTGCGGATCAGAGCCTTCTCGCGCTCAAGCAACTCATTCTGTTGCTTCATCAGCTTCAGGCACATATCCACACCCCCGCGCTGATGCTGGCGGATTCAGAAACGCCTGTCAACCGGCTCAGTCGAGCCACCGTGCCTTCTCCCTCCCCTGATTCCAAACTCCTTACCGCACATCGAATCGCACATGAGCGTTAAAATAACGCACAATGAGCGGTATCCGTGCGTTATCGCGGGGGTCGCCTAATCGCAAGGGATGGACAATGACTAGCGAATCGCTTCACGTCGCTGTGGTCGATGTTGGTAGTTTGAAGAACCTTGGATGGGTGATCGAAGGACCATCCGTCAATGAATCGGGAGGGGATATCGACTCCTGTATCGAAGCTCTTTCGCGCTCGATGGAGACAGGCCCCCTGGCGCTGGGATTTGAGGCCCCGATGTTTGTCCCCTATGGAAGGAAGCGATGCGATTTGGACAAAGCGCGTGAGGGCGATGGAGACCGTGCATTCTCAGCCGGGGCCGGGGCGGCTGTGCTCAGCAAGGGACTGGTAGTCGTTCCTTATATCCTTCACGGACTGCGTTGCCGCGCTCAGACCGCGAGGCCGACTTTCAGATGGCGCGACCGACTATCTGAGCGCGACCTCTTGCTGTTTGAAGCTTTCGTGACTCATGTGGGCAAGTCCACTCACGTAGAGTCTGCACGTATGGCGCTCAAACTGTTTCCCAGAGAATGGGAGGAAAGGGCCTCATTCAAGAGCGCCGTTGAGGAGCAATCCACCTTGAATCTATTAGGCGCCATCCTGTTGCGTATCGGGTGGACTCACGACTTGGCTATGATTTCGGAGCCTTGCCTCGTTGTGCGCCACAAAGGAAATTCAAACTGACGAGGTCCCCGAAACGCATCCAAAATTGAGAGGAGGACACCCGAATGCGCCCCTGGTGTCTCGCCAAAGGAGACTTTCTCTACTCCCCGGGCAAACAGATCGTCATGGTGTCCAAGTCAAAGCGCAAACGTGCCAAAAGACTTCCTTGCGGGAAACGCCCCTCTCTCTGCCGTAATTGCGCTTTTACAACCGGCATCATCTCCATCGAACTGTGAGCGCTCAACCAACCCCATCTTGTGAAACATTCCGTCGCACCGCAAAGTTACGCCATGACCAAACGTACAAAGAAGGCATGGACGAAGTGGCGAAGACTGATCCGAGAACATGCGCGTAGCGGG
>JABCZN010000010.1 GCA_013289665.1 Acidobacteriota bacterium
CATCCCAGCAACCGAGCACCTGGCGCGGCAGGTCAGAACAGATCTTGTTCATTCACATGGGCTGCGAAGTAAGGAAAATTCCAGCCACGGGAGTGATTTTTTTCTTGACTTCTCCTTTTATAGAACTTGACTTCTCCGGTTAGCCGACTCAATCGGGACTCAATGCGTACCAAAGATTCCAAATGACGAGAAATTAGCAATCAGTAGTCGGCCAGAAGCAAAATTAGAACAATCACTCAGGATGCGAGAGGGTCAGAATGCCAGCGTAGTCGTCGTCTGGGTCGGGGACGCGTTGGAAACCGAGGTTAGCGAGTTGGCCAGAAATTTCGGCAGCGCGTTCCGGGGATTTAGCTTCTACCACGAGAGCGCGCGGGCCCCAGCCCACAATGGTGATGTTGCGAGCACGGCAGAATTCGCGGGCAGAGTCGAGCCATGGCGGATTCTTGGAGCGGGAGAACAGAGACATAATGCAAGTATACGAAGTCCGAGATTAAAGGGCTGAGGGACTCCATGATAACTGTTTCTAAACTCGCACGGCCCGGGGGGAAAATGGGTACTAGTGTGCTGTCCCGTAGATACGTTCGCATAGTCGTTCGACTTTAGCGAAGATCGAATCCGCTGTGGCGGTCCAGACGAAAGGCTGCGCCTGGCGGTTGGAATTCTTGACGTATTGGTCGATTTTAGTGACCAGTTCCTTCACGCTGCTAAACGTTCCCCGACGAAGAGCTTGTTGGGTGATCGTGAGTCACTCCTTCGACATAACCCAATCCCAGCGGCAACATCGGCTGGGTGCGTTCCAACGCTTGAATTCCGCTCTTCTCATCTACGAACCCATTTCTTTGCCCTCGCTCCGTGATGAATCATCGCAAACCATAGCACTCGAATCTGACCATTAGGACGTCACGGTAGTGAAGAAATCGCCTGTTCTGAAACGGAGAATTGACCACGATAGACGACGGAAGTAGTCCATCGTAGATGGTCACAGAATCATTGAGATTCGCCCTTCTTTGAACTCATAATCCGTTGGTTCCAGGTTCAAATCCTGGCGGGCCCACCAACTGCATCGGGCTGCTCTTGAGCCTTCCATCCGATTCTTAGTTTCGCAATACCTTACATCGGCAACTTAAGTGGGGAATCAGAGCTTGACTGTGTATAACTCTAGAGTTATAGTCTGTTTGCGGCCTGGGACATAGAAACGACCGATGAATTTCAGGCCTGGTGGGCCGAGCTTTCAGACGCCGAGCACGAGGTTATTACCGTCGGTGTGACGATTCTTGAAGAAAAGGGACCAGCTCTTGGAAGGCCGCGAGTTGATACGCTGGCAAAAGATTCGAAGCATCCCAACATGAAGGAATTGCGCATTCAATTTGCAGGCAAGCCGTACCGAATTTTTTTGCGTTCGACCCGCGTCAGACTGGGATCCTCTTAATTGGCGGGATTAAGTCTGGTAAGAACTGGACTTCGAAAATGATCGCCACCGCAGACAAGATTTACGATACCTATTTAGCTGAATTGAAGAAGGAGGAACTTCTCTAATGGCGCGAATTAAATTTAGTGAACTCGCAAAGCAAACGATGACGCCGGAATCCATCGCTCGATCGCGCAAAGCGGCAATCAAGGAAATTGCAACGATGGAACTCGCCGAATTGCGTGACACCTTGAAAGTTACCCAAGTCGATCTCGCGGAACGCATGAAAGTTTCCCAAGCCGCGATATCAAAACTCGAAAAATCGAATCGAAACATCCACGTTGATCAACTTCGATCAATCGTGTCCGCGATGGGCGGAAACCTCATTATCATCGCGGATTTCGAGGACCGGAAAGTCGAACTGAGCCATATTGGCAAAGTAGGAGATTCCTATGCCAAGAAAGTGCGCCGGCACAAAGCAGCTGCTCCGAAACAACGGGCACGGTATTCCCGATCTGCCTAACCCGATGCGTCTTCGCCGGGTGGGCCCATAATTGCGATAGTCTTCAAGACGTCAATCGGCGACGTAAGTGCACACAACTAGGGCGCCAAAGTCCATAGCCGACTTCAGTTTCCATTTAGTTTCTCCTCTGCCATATAACCAGGGGCTTTCTCTTGAGGATCGGACTCGAAAACTTTTTGTTCTCGTCCGCACGATTCAGATAGCCCTCCAAGAGTGAGGGCGCGGCAGCCCTCGGTTAGGGCCATAACGGACGGAGCAAGTTTACTCTCTACGGTAGCGCGTGCGGACGGATTCGACTCCAATTGGACTGAAAAGCGGGTGGTAACGCCTTTGTTTGGTTCAGTCGGATTTGTTCGATTCCCATCGCCCGCTCCAGAAACCCTGGCGTCAGCGCTTTGCTTTTTACTCATGACAGACGCGTAATGCCAGGGAAGCCGTCAAAGCCTGAATCGAAGGTCATGATTTGCTCGATTCCATGGTGTTCCATAACGGCGACATGCACCGCGTCTCGCGCAGACAGCTGCCGATACCCCAAGACAATTTGTTTCGCACGCTCTGCGATGGGCCGATCAACAGCCAGCACCTGATCTACAATGCCGATTAGAGCGTCGAACGCGGGTTGGATTGCGTCGCGGCGGTCGATGGCAACGTAACGGTGCAAGATTTCCTGGAGAACCTCCACGTCCGTAACCAGGCTCTGGCGCTCGCTGACCGCCTTTTCGAGCAATCGTCGCGTGTCACTCTTGTGGACATGAGGAGCGCCAACCAAATACATTGGAATATTCGAGTCGACCAGAATCACGGATGCGCGCTCGTTCCGTATCCCCTCTCGATCTCGGCGAGCATGTCGTCGATATCAGTCACGGGATAGTCATGTTGTGCTGCCGCGCGGATGATTTCGAGCTTCTTGCTGATGCTGCCGACGGGCTCGCGGCGGCGGGCAAGGTCCAGCGCTTGCCGAACCCACTCGGCGATCGACATATGGCGTGAACGCGCGGCGCGCTGAATCTCTCGGTATTCCGGATCCTTCATGATCACTTGCAGCCGTTTAGTCATAAGAGGAGTCTATCTGACTCATCACTGTGAGTCAACCAAAGTTCGGTAAAATCGTCTGCTAGGAACTGAGGGCACTCAAATCAAAATCGCCGAAAAACGCGCAAAGACGACCTATTTACGTATTATTGCGCGGCTTCGACGGTGAGCCTTAGCCCGATTGCCTTGGTTACGGCGACTAGCGTGGATAGGCGAGGGTTGCCGTGAACCGACAATGCACGGTAAAGACTTTCGCGCTCAATCCCAGCAGCCTTGGCGACTTTGGCGATGCCCTGAGCTTGGGCCGATCTAGCTGCTGCAGGCAGGTCAGGTATGCTCCAGGAGCACCACCTCTGGCTATCGAACGGGCCTGGGAGCGTGCAGACTGAATCTACCTGTCTGCAACGCGCATCGTAGCAAAACCAGATCAGTAAGGAACAAAAGGACATACCTGATCGCCGGCGAAAAATGGGTGATTGACAACGGAAGGAAAGGAAAGTAAAAGATATGAATCGAAACGACTCGTAAGGTACCGGATCTCCTTCCAGTTTAATCCGGTCGTGGGGGTGGGGGATGCGCAGGGTGTTTCACAGCTTTCGGAGTTTGCAAATCGGACTTCTCGGGATCTTCTTCTTGATGTCCGGGTTGGGGACGCGACTGGCAGCACAGGCAACTTATACGGCCCAACTGACCGGTGTGGTCACAGACGCTTCCGGAGGTGTGGTGCCCGGCGCAAAGGTGACGCTTACCGATCAAGCCACAAGCGTAAGCCAATCCTATGCGACCGACGGCCGAGGCGTTTACGTCTTCACGGGGATTCGGCCGGGAACTTACGATATCCGCGTTGAGGCGCCGAAGCTCGGGACGCGCGAGCGCAAGGGTTTGATCCTGGCGGTCAGCCAGCAGGCCAGTCTCGATTTCACTCTGTCCCCCAGCAGCGTCTCTGAAAGCGTTACGGTGACGGGTGAAGCGCCCTTGCTGGATACGGGCAACGCCAGCCTCGGCACCGATGTCACCAATGAATATGTCCGCGATATCCCTCTTCCCGATCGCAGTTTTTTCGGCCTGGTGTTTCTCGCCGGCGGTGTGACGGAATCGGCAGGTTCTGGGATTCAGGATTCTTATCCATCGGGAACAAACTTTGTTTCTAATGGCCAACGCAACGCGACCGCTGAAGTACGCATGGACGGAGCGCTGACCAGTGCGCCGGAGCAGGGCGAAGGTGGCACAACAAATGTCTACTACCAGCCTTCCGTGGAGATCGTTCAGGAATTCAAAGTGGAGAACAACAGCTTTTCCGCTGAATATGGCAATAACGGAGGCACGGTCGTCAATCTCGTGCTGAAAGAGGGTGGGAATCAGTTTCATGGCAGTGGGTGGTGGTTCGGGCAGCGCTCCGCACTGGACGCCAACGATTTCTTTAATAATGCAGCAGGCATCCCCAAGCCAGACCATCTGCGTGACCAGTACGGCTTCTCTCTGGGCGGTCCGATTCGCAAGCAAAAAACCTTTTTCTTTGTCGATCTTGAAAAAGTCCGCGACAATGTCGCCGTCAATTTTTCCGGCAATGTTCCGACCGCGGATGAACGGCTTGGCAATTTCTCTGCGGACAGTACTTCCATTTTCAACCCTTCTCAATGCTTGACCCACGATCCTGCAACCATGCAATGCACGCAACGGCAGCAGTTCATCGGGGATAGCACCAACTTTGACGCAAATCACAATTCCCTTGCTGGGGTGCCCAATGTCATCCCCACCGGCATGATTGATCAGATTGGTCAGAAAATTATCAATTTGTATCCAATGCCGAACGTCCAAGGAAATCCCAACTTCAACTATCGTCAATCCACAGTCGCATCGAGTTCCGGATATCAATACGATATTAAGGTTGACCATCACTTCAACGACAAGATGCACCTGTCTGGCCGTTACAGCCATCTGTATTCCGATTTCTCCACACCCTTTTTTCTGGCTGATGGCACAGATGCCGTTGGAAATACGATTAACGATGGCTTGGCAGGTGACACCGTGGTCCACAACGCCGGCGCCGAGTTCAACTGGAGTCTGACGCCAACGACACTTTGGACTAGCCGCTTCGCCTTGGACCGGGTGAGTTCCCCAGGGCATTCCGTTGGACCCACACTTTCGTCTGTGGGGCTTCCTTCGATCCTCGAACAAGCAAATGGGCTCGACCGAATGCCCACAATTCAGATGGATTTCGGGGCTCCGATGAACCAATTGTCCCTATTTAATCAGTGCTGCACGGATGTAATATTTGGCCACACTCTGTTTTCTTACTCCTCGGCGGTTTCGTTCATACGTGGAAGACACACGCTGAAGACAGGGTTTGAACAGCGCCAGTTTCTTAACAACTTTGGCCAGCCAAACTATCCGACCGGGTTCTTCTACTTCCCGCAAAATATCACTGGCGTGTCTCCCACGGATACGACTGGGCAAGGCAATTCGTTTGCCGATCTGCTCCTGGGCTACGGTGATCCCGGTAGTAGCCAGATCAACATTCAGCCCAGCGTTGCCGACAAATCCTGGGAAACCGCGTTTTATATTCAAGACGACTTCAAAGTCAGCCCTCGTCTGACTTTGAACCTTGGGCTGCGTTATGAGTGGAGCACACCTTACACAGAACGATTCAACCATCAGCAGTACAGTGATTTTACTGGTGCCACCGGGATTACCGTCCCACTTCCTTCTCCGCTGGATCCGTCAACGGTCACGCCAACAGCATTGACCGGTACCACCCTGTTTGTTGGCCAGAGAGGATTCGGACGGCATTTGCCGGTGGATCGCAACAACCTTGCCCCTCGGCTGGGATTTGCGTATTCCCTGAATCCGAACACAGTGATTCGTGGAGGAGCTGGAATTTACTACGGATTGAATCCCGCCACCAACTTCCAATATACAGGCACTGCTTTTAGCTCCAGTGGAAACGTATTTTTCACCTTGAACAATTTCAATACACGGAATGCCACGCTGGAGAATCCATTTCCGAATGGGCTGCCGGTTCCACAAGGAATGCAGTACGGCGCAAACCCCAATTGGGGTTTTTCCAACAGTAATAATTTGGGCATGGAAACGCCTCGCAATGCGGAGATTTATCAATGGAACGTAGGCTTTCAAAGGCTTCTCCCCTGGGAAATCACCATTGGCGTCGACTATTCGGCGAGCCGCAGTACTCATCTACCTTGGGGCGGTGACAACGTCACCACGACTCGCAACCGCAATTTCCTCTCATCCGATCAGCGATCACAAATTTCAGCCGCACAGCATGCGTTGGATCCGAATTGTGATGCAGATGGCTGCGTGACCGCTTACCTGACTCAGTTGGTGAACAATCCCTTCCAATATCTTTTCGTTCAGGTTCCGGGCCAGCCTGCACCCCTTTTCAATTCGCCGTCGTCCCTCTACACGCAGTCACAAATCCCCCTGATCAATTTGCTGCGTCCATATCCTCAATTTCCCGGTGTGTTCACGCAGCTCCCAAATCTGGGCGCAAGTGCATTCTATAACTCGATGCAGATACGTTTTCAGAAGCGCGCGAATCATTACATGAGTTTCGAGGGCAACTACACGCTTTCCAAGGCAACTGATGACTCCTCCGCCGGGTTCAACGCATTTGTCGGTACGCTTAATGCGGGAAACGTCCAGCAACTCGATCGGCTAAAGACCGAACATGCCATCAGCGCAAACGACGCTACCAATCGTTTTGTGCTTGCTGCCATCCTGGATCTTCCTGTTGGGCGAGGTCGCTGGATTGGCCTGGATATGAACCGGGTTCTCGATGGCGTAATCGGAGGCTGGGCGGTTGCGGCCCTCATCACGCGTCAGACTGGCCAACCTCTCGCATTCAGCACTGCGGAAGGGGCGAACGGACTCTTCTTGGATGGTAATCAGCGACCGAACATTCTTTGCAATGCCTACCTGCTCGGCAGCGGGATCAGTTATCATCAGGCCGCCGCAAATGGACTCAGCGGAGTCGGCAACCCTTCTGTGTTCAATAATTCCTGCTTCGCTTTCCCCGGCGACGAAGTTCCGGGCAACGCCTCTCGGTATATTCCGACCTTGAGAACCGACGGGATTCACAACATGGACCTTTCCTTCACCAAGGAGTTCCAGATCAAAGAACGAATGTCGCTTCAGGTGCGAGGTGAATTCTTTAACTTCACTAACACGCCGCGCTTTGCAGCTCCGAACACCAGCGTGGATAGCGGGAGCTTCGGCACGGTAACGAGCACAGCGAATTCGCCGCGCCATACGCAATTTGGCGTGCGGTTCCAGTTCTAGCGTGTGAGTCCAATGCGACTACTCATTAAACTTTCACTCTGCGCAGCGGCCTGCCTAGGTTCAATGGCGGGGGCCGATGCCCAGGAGCAGAACTGGACGAACTTCGTGCGTATCGGCGCGTACGGATTGCGGTCGGATAATGCGGAAGCGATTGTGCGGGATGCCACGAAGAGCCACGTATTTGGCATCGAGGTCGACAACGACATTCCCGGGCGGTACGAGAGTTTCCTGGATCCGACGGAGAAGCTAAGGGCGATTCGCTCCGTGGCGGATGCCGCACACAAGGCGAATAACCGCGCCTTTGTCTACATCGCGGGGACCGAATGTATCACCGCCAACGCGGATAAGTCCGCCCATTCGGTGGTGAAAGATCATCCCGATTGGTTGCAACGCAAAATCACCGGGGAGCCCGCTGTCTTCACTTCAGGAGCAGCGTTTTGGATCAGTCCCGGGGACGAAGATGTCTGGATCAGCCCGTATGCAAAAGAGTGGCGCAAGACGTACATGCAACGCGTTCGGCAGATCGCCTCAACAGGAATCGATGGAATTTACGTGGACATTCCTTACTGGATGACACACTTTGACGGCTGGGAAAACACGTGGGCGAGTTTTGATGACGCCACGGTTGCGGCATTCCGCGAAAAAACCGGGCTGGATGCAAAAAAAGATCTTAAGTTAGGCAATTTCGAGGACCCGGATTTCCGCAAGTGGATCGATTTTCGCATCGAGACCATGACGGATTTCGTTAAGGAGATTCGCGAGAACGCCCGGAATGTGAACCCGGACATTATGGTGATCCCGGAAATCTATCCCGGCATTGAGCAGGAAGCGACGCGCGTGGGAGCCGACGTCTACCAAATGTATGGGGTCGTGGATGTGATTGCCCACGAGTACGAGTTCGGTGAAGGCGAGCACATGGCATCCTCGCGCTCCCAACTGGACTGGTTCTTGTACCAGGCGGGGATGCTAACGTTTCGCTTTTTCGCCAACGGAAAGGCAACTTGGATTTTGAACTACTCTTGGGACGGCGACAAAAATGTCGATCCGCGGGAAGCCATGAAGAACCTGGCGATGTCGCAAGTTGTGACGGGCGCAAATTTCTGGGACGCACCGGGCCACTCAATGGCTGGATCCAATGACGAGGCGACGCGGACGCAAGTGTTTCAATGGATCGAAAAGTACGAAAAGGTTCTCTACTCGCCGCGTCTGCCGATGCATCCTGTGGGTGTGTATTTCTCGCCCAAGAGTCGAGACTATGATCCCGGCGGATTTCTGCCCTCGTACCGCGGGCTACTGGTGTTGCTCCTGCAAACGCACCGCGAATTTCAGGTGATCACACCGCTGACACTCGCCCAGTTTCACGGTCAGACATTGGTGTTGCCGAACGTTACAGTCTTGGGCGACACCGAAAAGCAATCGCTTAGGCGATTCGCAGGCAGTGGCGGTCGCATAGTAACAACTGGTCACAACCTGACCGGTATCACCGCTTCCGACCACCTGGTATCCCTCGAAAATTGCCCTGCGAGTCTCTATTTGGGCAAACTGGAAAAGAACTTCCTGAGCGGCTCACAAGATATGCCGGCGGAATTCCTAAAACTCGTGGATACGAAAAGCGGAATCGGAATTGAAGCGCCACCAACAATTGCCGTGAACTTCGGCGAAGTCAACGGCACGCCCCATCTGTTTTTCGCGAACTTCACCGGATTGGTTCCCGGGAAAATCGTGATTCCAACGGCCGTCTTGGGAACGAAGATCAACATTCCGAGCAGCATGGGAGATACCCTGGCTTATCTTCCATTTTTGGGCCAAACGCAGATTCTCCAGGGAACAAAACACGCCGACACGATCCAGTTCGAACTCCCGCCGATCGAGCGAGGTGCGGTAGCCTGGGTAGTTGGGAACTGAGAGACGAATCCCATGCCAACTCCGCGGAGCGCTGGAAAACAGAAGGGGCTGACGGCAGTCGCCGATTCACGCGGAATCATCGCCGCCCTGGCGATTGACCAACGCAGCGCCCTTCGGAGCTTGTTTTCACGGGCGAAGGGCGTCCGGCCAGCGGAAGTGCCACCGGAAAATCTCTCGCAATTCAAAGAAGCAGTCAGCGCGATTCTCACGCCACATGCGAGTGCGATCCTTCTGGATCCGGAATATGGTTTACCCGCTGCTGGCAAACGAGCCAGAAACGCCGGGCTTCTGCTCGCCTATGAGCAAACCGGATACGACAAGAATATGCCTGGCCGGATACCGCGCTTGCTGGGTGGATGGTCCGTCAAACGCCTGATCGAGGCGGGTGCCGACGCGGTGAAACTGCTTTTGTACTATTCAAACCGCTCGTCCGTGGAAACCAACGATATCAAATACACATTCGTTGAAAAGGTTGGGGCCGAATGTGCCGCCTCGGATGTGCCGTTCTTCCTGGAACTTGTAAGCTACGGGGAGGACATGGACGAAAAAGGTATCGAGTTTGCGCGGATCAAGCACGAAGTCGTTAGAGCCGGCATGAAGGAATTTTCAAAGCCGCGATACAATGTGGATGTATTGAAAGTGGGCATGCCCGTCAATCTTTCTTTTGTCGAGGGGTCGCCGTCCCCTTCCGGAGAAATTCTTTACAAGCGAGAGCAGGCGAAGCAATATTTTATGCTCACCGCAGCGTCCGCCTCGATTCCGTTTATTTACCTTTCCGAAGGGGTTAGCAACGCCACCTTTCTGTTTGGATTGCAACTCGCTGCCGAAGCCGGCGCCAAATTTTCAGGAGTTCTTTGCGGAAGAGCCACGTGGAAAGATGGCGTCGAGATTTTTGTGAAGCAGGGGTCCCGCGCTCTTGAGGATTGGCTGGGACGCGAGGGTGTTCGAAACATCGAAAACGTGAATAAGTGCCTGGGCAGCGCAAGGCCATGGTTTGATTCAAACGGTCTCGCGGCCCCGAGCGGGAACCATTGATGTTTCTCTGCGTCAGCCTCAATCCCGCGGTGGATAAGCGGCTGCGGCTCGGGCGATTGCAGGTTGGAAGCGTAAATCGTGCGAGGGAGGCAAGTCCCGCTCCGGGAGGCAAAGCGGCCCATGTTGCCATGGTGCTCAAAACTTTGGGGGCGGATCCCCTGTGGTTGGGATTTGCAGGCGGAGCGACCGGCAAGCAACTCGTCGAAGGGTTGCGTGGGCTGGCCATCCGAGTACAGGAAATCCCGACCGGTGGCTCGACGCGAACGAATCTGGAGATTGTCGCGGACGAGGGCGGCGTGACAGAAATCCTGGAGCCCGGCCAACACATTACCGCCGAGGAACTTCGCCGGTTCGAGGAGACTTTCTCTATACTCTTGAACGAGGCCAGCGAGCAGCCGACGGTGATTTTTTCAGGGAGCCTTCCAGAAGGAGTGCCGCCCAATCTCTACATGACCCTCATCGAATCAGCCCATCAGTTTGACAGCCGGGTGTTTGTGGATACCAGCGGCGAACCACTCAGGTTGGCCTTGGCCGGCAAACCGGAGTTTGTAAAGCCCAATCGAGGCGAAGCGGAGTCCTGGAGCGGACAAGCGATCAGCGGACCGTCCTCTGCAAAGGAAATTCTGGGCGCGATGCTCGAAGCAGGAGCAGGCGCAGGCGCGATCACTTTAGGATCTGCCGGGTTAATCTGGCACTCTGCTACCGGAGATACACTGGTTGCCAATGCACCCGTGTTGTCCGCTCGCTCCTGTGTCGGCAGTGGCGATTCTACACTGGCGGGATTCGCATTTGCCGCACAGCAGCGACTGTCTCCAGGCGAAGCAGTGCGCCTTGCGGCCGCATGCGGATCCGCCAACTGTCTCGCCCCGGGGCCTGGCTGCGCCCGCGCGGAAGACATCGCCAATCTGAAAGGCCAGATTCGCGTGGAGAATTTGGCGTAATACCTTAAGAAAGGTTAGAGCCACCGTCACATGCTGAGCGAGGAACGGCGACGCGAAATCCTGGAACTCCTGCGCACCAATGGCCGCGTCCTGGTGCGCGAACTTTCCAAACACTTCCGCACGTCGCAGATTACCATTCGCAAGGATCTGGAATCCCTCCACCATGATGGCCAACTGGAAAGAACCCACGGCGGGGCGCTGCCCAAAGAGACCGGCGCTCTGAAAGATAGCCCGCTGCGGGAAAAAGAGCGCCAGCACCACCAGGAGAAAATTCGAATTGCCGCGGCCTCTGCGCGCAAGATACGTCCCGGTCAGGTGATCATTCTGGACTCCGGCACCACCACCACGGCAATAGCGCGAGCCTGCCGGAATATCAAAAATCTTACAATCATTACCAACGCAACCAACATAGCGGCGGAGCTTGCCGACACTCCGGTTGAAGTCATCCTCACGGGAGGCGTCTTGCGTCAGAATTCGTATTCTCTGGTTGGCCCGCTGGCCGAAGAGTCGCTGCGAAAGCTGAGCGCGGATCTGCTGTTCCTGGGTGTTGATGGATTTGACGTTCGTTACGGCTTGACCACACCAAACATTCTGGAAGCGCGCGTAAATCGTGCGATGGCGGAAGCCGCCCGGCGCACTGTGATCGTCTGTGATTCCAGCAAGTTTGGTCGGCGGAGCTTGTCGCTGATCATGCCCGTTTCTTCCGTACACGAAGCGATCACCGACAAGAACGTCTCGAAGCATGACCTTAAGGCGCTCCGTGAGGCGGATATCGAAGTGACATTGGTTTAGCGTCAAAATCCGAAATGTGGAAAGAGTATTCATGGCGATCAAATCAACCGCGCACGCCAAACTGGAAACCTACAAAGAGATTCTGTCGCAAGGTGACGTCTGGCAAGCCGTTTTAGAGGAACTCAAGCAAAACAAGTTCGCAGAAAGTATGCTCCGAGCCAACAATCGAAAGGCGTCCTGGTTGTTCGTCGGATGCGGCACCAGTTTCTATCTTGCCGACGCCGCTGCAACTTCGTGGACTTTGCTGACCGGTGAGCCCGCTCGCGCGGTTCCGGGATCTGAGATATTGATGTATCCCGTCCTGACGCGTTCTGAAGCCGCCAATTTGCACGCTGTTGTGATTTCGCGTTCCGGACGCACCTCGGAAGCGGTACGTGCTGCCCATGCGCTTCGGAAAGAAATGCAGATACCGACCATCGGGGTCACCTGCGCGGAGAAGAGTGAGCTTGAAGCCGAGTGTGATTCCACGTTGGT
Source organism: Acidobacteriota bacterium (assembly GCA_013289665.1). Taxonomy (GTDB): domain Bacteria; phylum Acidobacteriota; class Terriglobia; order Acidiferrales; family UBA7541; genus Acidiferrum. The sequence continues at coordinate 12,410 of JABCZN010000010.1, forward strand.
GGTAAACACAGCGGATGAGAAAAGCATGGTGATGACCCGATCCTTTACGTCCATGCTGATCAGTTTGCAATACATGGCGGCCAGGCACGCAGGAAACGCGGAGTTCTGCACCTCGCTTGAAGTGATGGCCGCTCAATTCGCCCCGCGCATACGCCCCTTGGCGGATCAAATGGAGGTCTTTGTTGCCGGGAATTCTTTTGAAGACTACGTATTTCTTGGCCAGGGGCCCTTTCACGGTCTTGCGCGCGAAGGCGCCCTTAAAGTTATGGAGATGTCCTGCTCCTACAGTCAGTCTTTTCACACATTGGAATTCCGCCACGGCCCGAAGGCAATCATAACACCCCGCACTGCCCTGACCTTTTTCCTAAGCCAACCGGGCCAGGAATCCGAGATTGAAGTCCTGGAAGAAATGAAGGAATTGGGCGGCGTAACGATCGCCGTTTGTAGCCGTGCGAACGATAAAATCCAGAAGGCCTCCGATCTTGTTATTGAGCTGAACTTGCCTGTCGATGAGCTGGCTCAGCTGGCTGCGCATATCGTGCCCAGCCAGTTGATGGGCTTCTTTACCGGCGTCGGCAAAGGACTCAACCCGGATCAACCCAAAAACCTAACGCGTGTTGTAGTGTTGGACTAGTTTCATCAGGAGACGATTTCTTGGCCTCTTTCGACGTCAGCGTAATCGGTGAATTGAATCTCGATCTGATTTTGTATGGACTGCCGCAGAGCCTGGTTCTGGAACGCGAGCATCTGGCCTCAGACCTCAGCATCACTTTGGGCAGTTCATCCGCAATCTTCGCCCACAACCTCTCTTACCTCGGAAACCGGGTGGGCTTCAGTTCGTGCATCGGAGACGATCCGTTCGGAGAAATCTGTGTCGAACGCCTTTCCGCGAGCGGAGTGGATGTTTCTCATATCAAGAAGTTGAAGGGGAAAACGACGGGACTCACCGTGATCCTCCCGCAGCGCAAGGATCGCTACATCCTGACCTATCCTGGCGCGATGTACGAAATGACCGAACGCGAATTGGACCAAAGTTTTCTCTTCAACGCGAAGCATCTCCACTTGTCCTCGTATTTCCTGCAGAAAGGGATCCGGCCGCAACTGATCGACATCTTTCGCAAAGCGAAGGAAGCGGGTCTGACTACCTCGCTCGACACCAACGATGATCCGGAAGATCGCTGGAGCGGAGACATTCAACTGTTGCTTAAATATGTGGACATTCTTCTGCCCAATGAGAGGGAGCTGTGCAAATTGGCGCAGGCTAAAGATTTGGAGCAGGCCGCCGAGTCGCTCTCGCAGAAAGTGCGGATCCTGGTCATCAAGCGTGGGTCGCAAGGCGCCATGGCCCGCGTTGGCAAAGAAAAATACCTGGCGTTTCCGCCGGTAGTGGATGTCGTCGATCCCGTGGGGGCGGGCGATACGTTTGACGCGGGATTCGTCCACCAGTTCATCCGCGGGGCAAAGATTGAAGACTGTCTGAAATTTGCCAACTGCGCTGGGGCGCTCTCCGTCACTCGCGCAGGAGGCACGGAAGCATTCCGGGATGCGGCTCACCGCGATGCGTTCTTACGCAAGCATGCTGCGGGCCACGGCCAATCGGGAACCGCCTCTTCCAAACCTGCTGGCTAAAAAAGAGGTAATCCGTCTACCGCACCGGCACGGCCTCAAGCAACAAGCTTCCGGTGAATGTCGCATTTAACCTGCCGACAGGTCCGGTTACCGTTCCAAGTTCTGTGTGATGAACGTAGTCGGTGACCCGAAACGTTCCGGCGGGAAGCCCTCTTAGTTCCACCTCTCCCTTCCACTCCTCCGGGCCGGAATGATCCTTTTTTGTGCCGTTCCCCTTTTCGGAGCTGTAGAAGGCGTAGTAAAAGTGACCGTTCTTTTCGATGGCATAGGCTTCAGGGAAATCAAATCCATATGTATACAAATCCAGGAACTGGCCCTTGGACAGCAGTTTTTCATTGTACAAACCGATCCATTCTTTCCAATGAGCTTCTTTTTCCTGATTCAAATACACGGTCTTGAATTTTGCGCCGTAGTCCGGCCAGGTGAACTTCGTTCCCAGCACACCGCCGGTGCCCAGAGTCGACGCGAAATCTTCTCCGAGGTCCTGCTCATTGTCGCCAGACGCGTTCCTGATTCGAGTGAGTTCGACGTGATCGCCATAAACGGCCGCTTCCGGTCCCAGCAGCGCTTTGTACATTTTCACACGGCGGCGAACCTGAATCGATCCGACGGGATCGGCGGTCACCGCTTGATCCATGTAACGAAGCCACGCAAGATTGGGTGGCGTGCCACAAGGGCAACTTTGCGTCACGCTATCCGGTTTTAAGGCCCGCGTAGTCTCGAAAATGATTTTATAGACATCACCCATCGCATAGACCGAGTCGTACGGCGACTTGTGATGGTGACTGGGGTTGTAGCACATCGGCGTCGACCAGATATTGTCCAGCTTGTGGCCGTCGAATCCCCAGTCCCGAATAAATTTCTCCGTTACTCCCTTGTAATATTCCTTCACTCCTGGAACCGCGGGGCAGAGCGTGGCCAGATTCCGCGCCATTCGCGCGGGTTTTCCATTCTTGTCGAGAATCAGCCAATCAGGATGCTGCTTCACCACGTCAGAAACGACATATTTTCGCCCGCCGTAGCCAAACTGCCCGTCTTCCACGCCAAGCGGCAGCCACCACACCTGCATCTTCAGTCCCTGATCGTGGAATTTTTTGACCATGTCGGGAATCGCATTCCCCGCAAATGCCGCCGAATTTGGCTGCCAATCCCCGTAGTTGTTAAACCACCCATCATCGAGCGTCGCCCAGTGGATGCCCAGTTCTTTCAGCTTGGGAATGGTGTCGAGCATCTGCTTCGGCGTCACACCGAATTCATAGCCCCAACCGCACCAGTTCACGGCGTAGTTCTCATCATTGTTGCGAGGTTTTTCGAGGCCCTCTTTCGCCAGCATTTTCGACCAGAGGCTCAGCGGCTGATAGAAGTCCCCTCGATAAATGGCAAGAAACGTTCGTGGGGTGGAAAAAACGTCCCCCGGTTTTAGTATCGTATCGGCCGGCACGCGCACACCGGCTTCGACTTTTCCTGCAGCTGTGGTCTCTACAGGAATCGACAACGTAAGAGGAAGCGTCTCGACGTGGCCAATTGCTTCGCCGACCTCGCGGCTCCAGAACGCGACGACAGGGATACCTCCGCCGACATATCCAAGATCATCTTTCGTTGGCACCGGTGCGCCGAAGGGGTTTTCCTGCGAAAACCGTGCGGGCATCGGGAAAAGTTCGTCCTTGCCCCACTTCAAGCTGGCGCCTTCGAACGTCCACAGTGGATCCACGCGAGACTTGGAGTCGGAGGGGCTGACAAATTGATGACGCTGCAGCTTGACCCAGTCCAGCGGAACATCCGTTGGCCCTGTATTGCGGATCGTCAGAGATAGCAGCGCAACATTTGGAAAATCGTCGTAGATCTCCAGATCGAGCGTCTCTCCGAGGTTCGTTTCCGGAATTGTGCCGGTTATCTCGATGTGCTTTCCCAATGCTCCTAGTTTCCCGGAGGCACCGCTCACTTTCGCCCCAGCCAAATCGAACTGCGCCCCTGCGTGCTCCTTCCTCGACGACGAGACTATGGGGGAGAAATCGAGAGATTTATCTTCCAACGAGTTCTGCCCGCTTGCACCCACAAGCCTGCCCGTTAATGCTCCCGAGCGGGTCAACCGGAACTCTGTTGAGAGTGTGCTCAGGGTCATGCCTTCGCCTGAAACCTTCACGATCACCGCGGATTTGGCTGCAGATGGCGCTGGCTTACTTTCTTCCTTCTTCTGGCAACCTGCAGCAGCTAGGAAAACAATTAGCCCGAACAAAAACAGCTCGGTGATAAACGAGCGCTGACGATCACCTCTGGTCAACGCCATTCCTTCACGCAGATCACGATCAAGTGCCGCCATGTCAGTGCCACCCCTTGAACTGGGCGAATATCTTTTCCGCATTCTTATGGTAGACCTTTTCGAGTACCCCATCCGGAAGCTCCATTCCATAAATCTCCCAACGCCCCTGGCCGGGATATCCCCAGTAGGGGAAATACTCATCGCCAGTTTCGAGCCACCGGAAATAGTTGGCGTACATGGCTTCCTCCGGCTCGCTGTCCGTTCCGAAGAGAATACGGTCCTGGTAATCGACGAAGAATTTGCGCGACCGCCGCGGCTGACGTCCAAGTTCTGCCTGGCGCGCCCCAAATTCCACACACATATTGGGGTATTTGTCGAGCCAAGCGGAGACGACATCCAAATTCTCCGGCCAATTGGCAACATGTAAGGCGATAAACGTAGTTCGCGGATGTTTTTCGATGACGTGGTTCCGTTCTGCCAGCAGCACTTCTTTGGATGGGAACTGCGGCCCGTAAAAACTCCAGGAAGGATTCGTAATCAGCTCTTCGTAGCGTTCATTGTGATTGTCCAGCGGCGCGAAAAACGCTTCCGGGTCCGTCGAATGAATGGCCACCGGAATTCCCAATCGTCCGCATTCCTCCCAGACCGGATCAAGCCGCGGATCATCGATCGGAATCAGCTTTCCCGTCCGGTCGCGTACTCCCAGGCCAAGATCCTTCAGCACTTTCAATCCGCGCGCGCCGCGCTTCACGGCGTCGTCCAGTTGGATCACCATCTCTGCCGTGAAATTCGCATCGTCGATTTTGCTCCAATCGTATTGAGCAAACACGATAAACCGGTCGGGATAAGGCTTCACCATTTTGTCCAGAACGCCTTGCAATTTATCGCCCCACATGCCGGTAAGAATCACGATCTTCTGCACATTGGCGCGATTCATACGCTGAACCAATTCCGCGGGCGGAATTTCTTCGCCGTGGATGCCTCCGGCGTCGTTGACATGATTGTGCATGTCAATCACAGGGAACTTCGCGCGGGGAACTTCGTGGGCTTCGGCGTGCATCATCGACTTCGGGTCGAAATCCTTCAGCAACAAGGTCATGTTTTTGCTGGCGTTGGGATCCTGGCTGTACTGGATCTCCTGCTTTGAATTGCTGACCTGTGTCTGGTTGTTGTCCTGGGCGAGTGAAAGGTCTGGCAGCAGGAACAAAACAGTCGCAACCATGCTGAATGGGAAAAACATTTCTCTGTAACCGGCGACCATTTTTCGCATTCTGGTGGTAACCCCCTTCGAGAAACCTGCGACAGGGCCCTCTCAGCGAACCGAGGACTCCAGGTCAGCAAGGATTGTACTTAGAAGCGAAATAAAAAGAAACAATAAGTAACAAAAGGAAACTCGACCTCACTCGCCCGGAGGGCGGACTGCCAGGCTATCTAGGCCTCGGGCTTTATCTGGGCTCTGTGTTTGGCAACTATCGCGGCAAGCGATTTGGCAGCCTCGGTGAGCTTGTGCGGTTCGTTTCTTCGGAGCGCGGCGAGATCGGCAAGTTCCGCTCCAATTCCCAATGCGAAGGCGCCGGCGGCAAAATATTCCTCGGCATTGTTCAGCGTTACACCGCCTGTGGGGATAAATCGGCAATCGGGGAACGGTGCCCTGAGCGCCTTGATGTGACTTGGGCCTCCGCCGCTGCCACACGGGAAAATCTTGATAACCTCCGCACCCAATTCCCTGGCCGCCATCACTTCGGTTGGGGTAAATGCCCCGGGAATGGCCAGCACACCGTGCTTCGCAGCAGTGCGAAGGACCTCGGAAGACATGCCGGGGCTGACCAGAAACCGCGCACCTGCATCGATGCAAATCTCCGCTTGCTTCGCGTTTAAGACCGTTCCCGCGCCGATCAAAAAATCACCGTTCGCGCGGGCCACCTCGCGCAGCACTCGAGGCGCATCCGGCACGGTCATCGTAATTTCCACAATGGAGATTCCGCCAGCGCAGACCGCTTCGACCGCCCGCGACGCCTCGGCGGGGTTTGCCGCGCGAATCACCGGCACAATGCCGGTCTCTCCGATTCGCCGAATGATTTCTTCCACCTTCATTGGCTGCTCCGCGTGGGAAGCCTGCGTTCGCTATATCAGCGCGAGATGCGGGCTGTTCCGCCTTTCATTACCTGCAAAATCTCCTCTAAATTAACCATCGAAGTATCCCCGGGTGTCGTCATTGCAAGCGCGCCATGAACCGCGCCGCACTCCAGCGCCCAGGCGATGTCTCGTCCCGCCAGCAACCCATAGATCAGGCCGGAAGCAAAAGAGTCGCCACCCCCCACTCGATCGAATACCTCCAGATTCTCCCGACGGACCGCTTCATAAAATTTCCCATCCCAATGTGCGATGGCACCCCAATCGTTGCGGGTCGCCGTTTTCGCGTTGCGAAGCGTGGTAGCCACCACGGAGAGGCCGGGAAAATCGCGCTTCACCTTCTCGATCATCTTCCGGAAGAATCCGGGATCGAGATTGGAATGCGCCTCATCCACTCCTTCCACTTCGTAGCCGAGTGCCGCCGTAAAATCCTCTTCGTTCCCGAACAACACATCGGCAGATGACACCAGTGCCCGGTTGACGGCTTGCGCTTTTTCCCTGCCCCCATTCGACAACCACAACGACGCGCGATAGTTCAGATCATAGGAGATGATGGTTCCAGCGCGCTTTGCCGCTTCCATTGCTTCCCGGGCAACCTGGGGCGTGGTCTCTGAAAGGGCGCAAAAGATTCCTCCCGTGTGGAACCAGCGCGCTCCCTGCTCGGAAAAAATCTTCTCCCAGTTTGTTTCTCCGGGCTTCATTTGGGATACAGCGGTGTGACCACGGTCGGAGCAGCCCAGAGCGGCACGCATCCCGAACCCACGTTCGGTGAAGTTCAAGCCATTTCGCACCGTGCGTCCCACTCCGTCGTATTTCACCCAGTGCAAGTGCTCCAGACTTACGCCGCCCTGCAACATCAGGTCTTCGATCAGCCGGCCAACGGGGTTGTCGGCCAGCGCGGTAACGATCGCGGTATCCATGCCGAAGCACCGACGCAGTCCGCGGGCAACGTTGTATTCGCCGCCGCCTTCCCATGCCCGAAACTCGCGCGCCGTGGAGATTCGCGTCTCGCCGGGATCAAGCCGCAGCATGACTTCGCCAAGGCTGACCAGATCCCACCGGCACTGCTCCTTTGCTTTGATCCTCATGCTTCGTTCCGATCCCCCATCAGGACGCCACATTCGCAATCGGGATCAACCGGCGCTCCGGATCAACCAGCAGCCAGGCGATCCCACCCGCAACGCTCAATACAGCTGCGACAAGGAAAGAGGATTTCCATCCGTACTGCTGTGCAATCGCTGGCGTGAGAGACGCGGTCAAGGCGCCGCCGAATTGTGCGCCCATATTCATGAATCCAGATGCCGAGCCCGCGCTGCCTCCGGCGATATCCGCAGTTACCGACCAGTACGAGCTTTGCGCAAGATAGAGTGCACCGGCGCCGCCGGAAAGCACGATGCTCGCCACGGAAGCGCTCGCCGCGCGCGAACCCAGCACCAGAAACGCGGCGGCCAGAAACAGCGCCAGAAAGCCGACCCCGCAGCGTCCGACCCGTTTGCCGTAGGCACGCGAAAGCGCATCGTTGATGGCACCTCCGGACAAACTGCAGGCAACCATGGCCAGGGGAGGGAGGGCGCTATAGAGGGCGCTCGCTTTTATGTCCAAACCGCGCACTTTGGACAGATAGATGTAAAACCAGCTGAAGAAAATCCAGGCCACGTAGCCGAAACAAAAGTAGCTTGCCGTGACGGCCAGAATACTTTTGCTGGTGAGAATGCTGCGCCAGGAAATGTGCAGAAGGAGGGTAGCCTCGTCGTTTTGCCCAGAATTTTCCGCGCTTGAGCCCGCTGGGATAGCAGGCGCGCGGCCCTTCTGGATAAACGAGAGTTCTGCCGCGTTCACGAGCGGATGAGCCTCGGGCTTGTCCCGCGCGATAAGATACCAGACGATTCCCGCGAGCAACCCGAGGAGCGCACTCATCCAAAAAGACGAGCGCCAGCCGTAATGGACCATTACATAGCTGACAAAAATCGGGGCGATTCCCGCTCCTGCACCAACGCCTGCGAAGATTATTCCATTCGCTATGCCACGTTCCTCGGAAGGGATCCACTGAGACACGAACTGGTTCGAAGCGGGATAGATGATTGCCTCTCCGGCGCCGAGGAGAAAGCGCACCAGAATAAAAAAAAGCACGGCGCCCAAAACTTTAGTCGGCAACGAAGCCGTCAGCGCTGTGAAGATTCCCCACCAGACAACACCCGCACTAAGGACTCGCCGCGGACCGAACCGATCCACCAGCCATCCGCCGGGCGTTTGAAACAACGCGTAACCCAGCAGAAAAGCAGTGAACACCCATCCGAGCCGCATCTGGCTGAGGTGGTACTCCTCCGCCAAAGAACTCCCCGCAATCGAGATATTCACGCGATCCAGGAAGGAAATCCCGCTAAGCACGAATAGCCAGAACACCGGCAGCCAGCGAAATCGGCTTGCTCCAACTCCGCTCATCGATGCCCCTCAGTAAATGCCCGGAGTGGGCTACGTCGGTAAGGCATCATGCAGTCCTCATTTGCGCGAAAGGGTCCATTCCTCAGGAGGCGTGGGCTTTCAGAACCGCCACGACCGCCTCGGCGATGATCCTGTCTTCGCCGGGTTGCAACATAAAGGAGTTCAGCGAGAGGACTTCGCCCTCTTCTCCTGTGCTCAGGACAATCGCGGGTTTGCCCTTGCGCAGCGCCGCGTTGATCTCTCTGGGAGTCGCAGAGATTCGTTTGTCCCACCGTATCTCCATGTGGGGAACGTGGTTGGCGATGTCCGGAACATAGAACTTCGTGGTGACGCCCGGGATTTTCGAAACCTCCGCCGAAACAAGTTCCAGGCGATGCTGCCATTCCTTGATCAGCACGTCGTGATTTTCCTGGAGGTAGCACTCCAGCGCCTTGACCATGCCAACAATTTCCTCTTTCCCGACCTTCTGGCTGCGGCCGAGAGTGTCTTCGTGCGGGCTGTTGTTCAAAAGTGCGTAGCTCACAAGGTCCCTGCGCCCGATCAGCAGCCCCGCGCATTGCGGGCCGCGAATGGCTTTGCCTCCGCTGATCGCGATCAGGTCGTACCCCATGTTGGCGTAGTCCCAAAGGTGCGAAACGGGGGGAGTGTCCGCCGCGGCATCAATAAAGGTGGGCACCTTATATTCCTTGCCGAGCTTCGCCCACTCGTCCACCTTCAGCTGCCCCGCCGCATTCGCGAAATTTGAAAAATGCATCATCGCGGTTTTTTCACTGACGGCCTTTCGCAAATCGTCGCGGTCGGCAACTTCAACCAGCCGGACTCCGGTGGCTCGCAGTTGATGGTCAAACGGATTGCGGTGCGATTTTTGGATGATGACTTCGGACTTCATTCCCGTCAGTTCGGGAAGCTGCCGGATGAACTGGGGGTTGTCGCGGGTAAGAATTCCCGCCAGCCCGGAGAGCATCGCGGCCGCGGCTCCGCAGGTAACCAGGGCGGAATAATCCGGCGGCAGCTTCAACATTTCCGCGATCCGCTTTCCGGCGGCAACCTCCAGCTCCGGAATGTTGACGAAATGGCGCCCGGCCAGGGCCATCACCGATTCCACCTCCGGGCGCATCAGCGAGCCGCCGAGCATCGTCATGGTTCCCTGGCCGTTGATCACAGTGGTAACGCCCAGCTCCTCATACACATTCCCGGTCTGACCAAAACCTGTGACGGGGCTTCCGTTCGCCGAGCTCGATAGGCTGGCGGCCGGCAGTTTTCTCGAGCCCAGGATCATTGCCGTCAACGAACTGATCCCAGTCATGAAGCCGCGGCGAGTCCATTGCGCGCTGAAGTTCATAGTTTCTCCTGGTCCATTAATTTGCGATTACTTGCGAACCACCGCTGCCGTGCAATTGATTTCGACCAACGATTGGCCAGGTAAAGCTGCGACGGCGACAGTTGTTCTTGCCGGCCCTCCGTTCGGGAAATAGGTCTTGAAGACCTTGTTCATGCCGTCGTAGTCTTCGATCTTGGTCAGGTAAACGGTGAGCTGCAGGATGCTGTCCATCGCGCCGCCACCGGTTTCCACAAGGGTCTTAACGTTGTCCATCACCTTTTGAGTGTGGGTCTCAATGTCAAAAGGAAATTTGCCTTCCGGATCATGCGAATGCGCGCCCTGGCCCGCGATGTAGATCACTCCGTTGTGAATAATCAAAGGCGTGATGAATCCTGTGCCCGCAGGTTTACCTTCATAGTTCAACTTCTGGACCCCGCTGGGAGCCTGCGCGGCGGCCGGAGCCGAACCGGAGAATAAACTGGCAAAACCGGTGCCGGCCACTAGGGATGCGAACTTCGACGCGAAGCCTCTGCGAGTGATGAATGTTGAAGACACGGTAGCCTCCTGAATTTAACTGATGAGTCCGAATCACAAACGAAAACAGAAAACGTCGCTTCCGGCGGCGATGGCGACGTGCTGGTTGCCATTCACCGAGAAACTCATGGGCGAGGCGGTGATCGCTTGGCCGGTATGGAAATGCCAGAGGGGTGTGCCCGTGCTTGCGTCAACCGCCTCAAATGATTGGGAGTCGTCCCCGAAAAAGACCAGGCCGCCCGCGGTGGTCATCGTGCCACCGCTTGACCGTCCGGAGCCCACTTGCGGATATTTCCAGGCCGGCTTCGAAGTGGAAAGGTCATACGCCAGCAGGATCTTTTTGCCCGTGTCGCCGGGACTGCGTTTCGCCCCGGTTGCATAGTACATGTGTCCAGGAGCGAACTTTTCGGCGCCTCGAACGTAAATGCTGCAATTTTCCGACGCCAAAAAATAAAAAAGGCGGGTCGACGGATTGTAGGAAGGCGCATACCAGTTCGTCGCTCCGGAAAACCCCGGGCAAACGCGAGCGCCTTTCTCTGTCGGCACAACTCCGGTCAGGATGGGCCGGCCGTTCGGATCGATTCCCTTGGCCCAGTTCAATTTCTCCACGAACGGAACAGCCGAAAGAAATTTCCCATCGACACGATCCAGTAGATAGAAAAATCCATTGCGGTTCGCTTCGACCAGGAGTTTGCGCGGCTGACCCTGGTATTCCGCATCGATAAGGATGGGAGTTTCCGTCGCGTCGTAGTCGTAGAGGTCGTGCGGGGTGAATTGGAAATGCCACTTCAGCTTTCCCGTCTCCGCATCCAGGGCCAAGACGCAATCCGTGTACAGATCATCGCCAGGACGAGTGTCCCCGTTGAAGTCTGGCGCGGGATTGCTGGTTCCCCAAAACAGAGTGTTCAACTGGGGGTCGAACGTCCCGGGCATCCAGGTTGTGCCGCCGCCGTGAAGGTAGGCTGTGCCGGGCCAACTCTCAGATCCCGGCTCGCCGGGCCCGGGTATGGTCCAGAAGCGCCAGGCTAACCTTCCCGACTCCGCATCGTAAGCCGAAACAAATCCCCGAACCCCGTCATCGCCACCCGATGTCCCGACGATCACCTTGTCCTTTACGAGCAACGGGGCGCTTGTGGCGCCGTAATTCTTGTTGCCGTCCGTGTAGGCAACATCCCAAATCAGGTTGCCGGAACCCGCATCGAGGCACAGCAAATGGGCATTGTCGGTCTCCAGGTACACGCGCGAATGCCAAATGGCAACGCCGCGATTGTGGTGTTCTGAAGCGTCGTCTATCAAACCCTGAGTGACAGCCCTTGCATAGTGCCAGATCATGCGTCCCGTCCGGGCGTCCAGAGCATAGGCGTCATTTGCCGACGTTACAAACATCAGGCCTTCATATACGACTGGCGTGACTTCGAGCGCGTTCGAATTGGACGCATGAAACACCCAGCTCACACGCAATTGGCCCACATTGGCCTTGTCGATCTGATCGAGCGAACTGAAACGTCTGCCGGTGTAATCTCCGTTGTAGGAAGGCCAGTTCGCGCCGATGGGCTGGGAAAGCAGTGTTGCCGGCTGGACATCGACACGCACGGAAGCGGAATCCTGCTCGGAAGGCGAAAGATTTCCCGGCAAGGCCAGGCACCCGATCAGGACCGCCTCTAGAAGGAAGTGCCCTCTCCGACTCATGAAGCCTTCACGCCTCCTGATGCGTAACTCGGATGTCCGCCGATCGATCAAAAATTCACTTATTTTGCGGCGGTTCTTGCGCGCAAAACGGGATGGACGGTACGAACTTTGGATCCGCGTTGCGCCGTCCCGCGCGTTGTGGCAACGGGGCGGGTCGCGTTCCCCATGAAACCAAGTTCCCGGGATATCTTTAATCCCGCTTCGCGAACGAGCGGCGCAATTTCCCGCAGACGATTGGTAGACATGCGCACGGCCGGCCCGGTCACGCTCAGGCTGGCGTTCACCGCACCAGTGTGGTCGGTGATCGGCGCCGCAATGCAGCGGATATGCGGTTCGTGCTCTTCCATGTCGCAGGCAAAGCCGTCTTTTCTTACTCTGGCAAGTTGCGCCTGCAATTCCTGAATGCTGCCAACGGTATTTTCCGTGAAACGGCGCAGCTCCAGTTCATTGATAACTCTCTCCTGCTCCTCCGGGTCCAGATACGCAAGCATTACCTTGCCGACCGCCGTGCAGTAGAGCGGAACGCTAGCCCCAATCCGGGAGTGAATCCGCAGAGGTTGGGGAGATTCCATCTTTTCGATATAAACAGCCGTGAGTTTGTGCCGGACGGTAAGGTGAACGGTTTCCCTCGTACTCCGGTTCAACTGTTCCAGGTGAGCAAAGCTCACTTTGCGAACATCCAGCTGTTCGCGCGCTGCCTGGCCGAGAGAAACACAAGCCACGCCCAGGTGATAGTTGTTGAGCTCGTCCTTGGCGAGGAAACCCCCCGCTTCCAAATTGACGAGGAAGCGGTGGACCGTACTGACAGGAAGAGCGGAAAGCTTTGCGATTTCCGACGCCGGGAGTCCTCGCTCGGCCTGGCCCAAAAGTTGCAACATGCGTAGGCCGCGTTGCAGAGAAGTGATGTTATATTCCTGCTTTTGGACGCCCATTCAATACGCCTGTCCCGAACAAAATGAAAATCGAATTCACTGCATGAAAACATATACTACAGCCGCCGAAGAGAATCCAGCCTCAATTCCGACCCTCGCTGAACAAGCAGTTGCCTAGAGGCGGCCCAACTGCTTTACGCCCTCCACGATCGACCGCGCCTTCTCGATGATGGGGTACATGGAATGTTCCTTGAAGTCCAGCTGCTGGGCCAGGGCAAGAACCTTCTCCGCCGCTTCACGGGGGACGACCGCCACACCATCGGCGTCGGCTACCACAACGTCGCCGGGCCTCACCTTCACTCCGTCGCACTGAATGGGTATGTTGGCGCCTGCAAAGCGATAGTGGGACACCGATGTTGATGGAACAATGCCCGTGGCGAACACCGGAAAGCCGATTTTCCCCAGATAAGCCACGTCTCGTACGCCGCCGTCAATTACCGCACCCGAGAAATTACGAGCAGACATCGCGGTTCCCATCAGCCCGCCCATACCGGCGATGTCGGCGCCATCGTCGACCTGCATCACGTACACGGAATTCCTTGGCCCCTCGTCAATGGCGGAAAGCATGCCATTGAGCGCCGCAGGGTCCGTATTCTCTTCTTTCTTGAGATGGACGGTCAAGGCGAAACCCGCGAATTTGCTAGAGAAGATGGGGCGCATCCGGTGCGTCATGTAGAGCTTTTTGCCGAGGATCTGTTCCATCGCGTCGGAGACGGAAGCGACTTCGACGTGCCGGAACGATTCGATCAAGGCGGCGTCATCCTTTCGGGACGTATCCTGCGCAGCCTCGGCACGCACCCTTCTGCTCAGGAAAGCTGCGCCACTTACCGAGGAGACGGCTAGTGAAAGAAGCAAAAATACGCGGCTGCCAGATCGCCAAGGACTAACTTGCGGTTTCATGGTTCTTTCCTTTGTAATTCGCTTTGCAATGTGCCACCGCCCCGAGACGGGGCAATATCCTCCGCCGTGCTTGCAGGAAGTTGCGCGTCGCAAAAATCCCATTCACGCGTTGTTCTGAAGAAAATGATTGACACATACCTTGCGGCTGGGCTATTTGCTTACGAACCCAGAGAGTTTTTATCACTTGAGCACAAGTTTCACCAGTTGAAAAATCGTGAATCCTTTCGTTGATACTGGACTTCAGTCGATATTTCAGGGCGACCCTGTTTTTCCCCGAGCCTATGAGGCTCGGTTGGGGATTTCCGATTGTCCGTGGCTGGGTACAGCATCAGGTACCAGGTGTGACCTTGTCTAAAATTAAAGTCGAGCTGTTCCAGATTGCGGCCTTCGTCGCGTTCGCGGTCCTTGCGCTTCATTCTGCATCAGCACAGGATGCGCAGAAACAGGCAGCGAAACGTCCACCGGCGGCCACTTCGCCTTCTGCTGGCCAACGCGCGTTCGAGTCCACCTGCTCGCCCTGTCATGGACTGGATGGCAGAGGCGGTGAGCGCGCGCCAGACATCGCGACCCGGCCAGAGGTCACGCGCCTCTCGGGCCAGGATCTGTTGAAAATTCTGCGCGAAGGCATACCCCAAAAAGGTATGCCTCCCTTTGCGGCGCTTGGCTCCGCCAAGCTTTCCGCGCTATTGACTTACCTGCGGTCCCTGCAAGGAAAGGGGCCTCTAGCGCCTGTCGCGGGCAACACGGGAAGGGGCAAGGAACTCTTTTGGGGCAAAGCCGGTTGTTCAGCCTGTCACATGGTAGACGGCGCCGGCGGATTTCTTGGGCGCGACCTTTCAAATTACGGGGAGAACCATTCCGCGAGCGAAATTCGCGCCGTGATCGTGAAGCCTGAGATAACCGCAGGGACGCGTGGGCATGTTGCCCTAGTCACCGCCAAAGACGGCAACTCGTACTCCGGCCTGGTGCGAAACGAGGACAACTTTTCACTGCAATTGCAATCTCTGGATGGAACCTTCCACCTCTTCTCGAAGTCCGATTTGGCCTCGATCACTTATCGCCAGGAATCTCTGATGCCCGCGGACTACGGCTCGAAGTTAAGCGATGCGGATTTGGACGCATTGGTGGCGTATCTGGCAAGCATTGCGCGTACCAAACAGAAGCGTGGAGATGAGTTTGAATACTAAACCGCAGGGGCGTAAAGGATGAATTGGATGCCGGCGAGAACAGACAAAGAACCTCGAACCCTCGAGGTTCTGCGCGGCGGAAGTAAGTGGCTGCCACTGGCAATGCGCGGCCTTTCGCTGGTCTCCCTCGGCATGGTCCTGGCCGGGCTATTGGCCTCAAAGTCACATCCCGAGCAACGCAAGTTCGAAATGAAGGCTGAATCAGCGTCGTTTTGGAAGCTCGTCTCGCCCGGCGCAAAGCTGGCCACACTTGCCAGCGGATTGGGTTTTACGGAGGGTCCGGTTTGGGATCAGAAAGGTTTCCTCTATGTAAGCGACGAAGAACTCAACAAGATTTTTCGGATCTATCTAGACGGCCGAAGGGAAGAGTTGGTCTCTCTTGGCGATCCGGACGGAAATACCTACGACAGCCAGCATCAACTTTTGGATTGCGCGAGTTACCTTCGAGCGATTATTCGCATCAGCCATGCGGGGGAAATTCAGGTGCTGGCGGACAGGTTTGAAGGCAAGCGTTTCAACAGCCCCAACGACATCGTGACGGGGCCGGACGGCGCGATCTATTTTACGGATCCAACGCTGGATTTGCCGAAGGGCGAGAAAAAGGAACTCCCGTACCAGGGCGTCTACCGGCTGGACCCCGGCGGGCGGGTAACCTTGCTGACGTCAGAACTCTCGCAGCCCAATGGACTGGCCTTTTCCCCGGACGGAACTAAGTTCTATGTGGACGACAGCGAACAGAGAAACATTCGTGTTTATGATTTTCGGCCCGGCGGAAAGCTCGAGAACGGCCGCATATTTGGGGAAGAACCTGGAAGTAAGGGCGAAGGTGTGCCGGACGGGATGAAAGTGGATGTGGACGGAAATCTGTTCGTCACGGGACCCGGAGGGATTTGGGTTTGGGACGCCAGCGGGCGTCACTTGGGCACGATTCTCTTGCCAGAACAGCCAGCGAATCTAGCCTGGGGTGATGCGGACCTCGGCACGCTCTATATCACGGCCACTACATCCGTGTATCGCCTGAAAACCACTACGCGCGGTTTCGTGCCTTACCTCGTAGACAAATCACATAGTGGCGGCAATTGAACTGACCGTGCCCGGGCACCGCCCAGGCATTCTCAGAAATTATTCCGGGCTTGACAGGTTCCACTGGGTGGAATATGTTTTCGCGCTATGGGAGTGGCGTTCGACAGGTGAAATGCCTCCTCGAAGGGCAAGAAACCTGCCGACGCCGTTGGGGTCGCGAAGCTTAGTCTGGGGTTCACTCGACGTGAGTTCAAAGCTGTCGATTGCCCGCACCGGGGAGGGTTAATGCGAAAGTGTAATTGTTTTTTCGTTCTTGGTTTGTTTTTGGCTGCCGCGATGATTTTTGACGCGGGGATCGTGCGTGCAGACGTGACCGGTTCGGTTTTGGGCACGGTGCGCGACAGTTCGCAATCGGTTGTCGCCGGCGCGCATATCACCATCACCAACGCACAAACCAATTTCAAACTGGAAACGATTTCGGCCGCAGATGGTACCTACCACATCCTGTCGTTGCCAGCGGGAACCTACAAGCTTACCGTCGTGGCCTCTGGATTCAAGACCTACAATACGACAGATATCGAAGTGAAAGTGAACGACCAACTGCAGGTAGACGTGACCCTGAGTGTCGGTTCGGCCACGGAGGTTGTCAGCGTTGAAGCGAATGCCGTCCAGGTGCAGACCGAAAACACGCAGCTTGGTGACGTAATCGACTCGAAGAAAATGCTCGCCCTCCCACTGAACGGGCGCAGCTTTATCGATCTTCTGGGCCTGCAGGCGGGCGTTGCGCCCGCCACCGCTGCGAC
Source organism: Acidobacteriota bacterium (assembly GCA_013289665.1). Lineage (GTDB taxonomy): Bacteria > Acidobacteriota > Terriglobia > Acidiferrales > UBA7541 > Acidiferrum. The sequence goes on from JABCZN010000010.1 coordinate 29,263, forward strand.
GATCCAGCAGGACCGTCCGGTATCCGGCGGCTTGAACCCCGGCAACATCTCCGTGAATGGGCAGCGCGAGACGGCCAATGCATTCCTGGTGAATGGCGGAGACGTCAGCGAGGGGCGCAACTTGGGGGCGGGATTGGTTCCGAATCTGGACTCCATCGAAGAATTCCGCCTCATCACCAACAGCTTTGACGCCGAATATGGAAAATTCAGCGGCGCGGTCGTCAACGCCATCACCAAATCGGGCACCAACGGTTTCCACGGAGATGCCTTCGAGTTCCTGCGCAATGACAAACTGGACGCCAAGAATTACTTTTTCGGGTCCAAATCCGAGTTGCGACGCAATCAGTTCGGCTACGCGGCGGGCGGGCCGGCCTGGAAGAACAAAATTTTCTGGTTCTCGGATTACCAGGGCACCCGCGAGGTGAAAGGCGGGGAAGCCAGCCAGGTTACGGTACCCACGACAGACCAGCGTCAAGGCAATTTTGATCCCGCGAGCATGGCCCCGAACGGCACCGGTACTGGCACCTGTCAGGATCCAACGACAACGAATTGTGTCCCTGCCGGATCGTACTGGGCACAGGTGCTTTCAACGCGCCTGGGTTACGCCGTGGCGCCGCAGGGGGGCCCGGACGAAGCTTACAGTTTTCCCGGTTGCGCCAGCACGAATCCAGTGACAGGGTGCGTTTTTCCTGGCGGCTCGATTCCACAGACGGCTTGGTCAGCACCCTCGAAGGCCATCCTTCCCTATATTCCGCCGCCGACGGTTGCAGGAGTAACTGCGAACAACTATTCGAATAACAGCGGGAGGAACGTCACCAACGACGACAAAATCGGTGAGCGGGTCGATTTCAACAATCAGAAGACGGGAAACTGGTCCTGGTATTACCATTTTGATCGCTCCAACTTGCAAGCCGCACTCTTACCATCCTCACAGGGCGGTTTCGCCTCTGTGCTGGGCTTTCCCACGGTTTCGCCTTCAAGGGCGCAAGAGTTCGTGATGAGCAACACCAAGACTCTGGGAGCGACAGCGGTCAACGAGGCGCGGCTCAGCGTATTCCGTACTGCGCTCCACTTAAACAACCCGGCTGGGAGTTTCGCCAACCTTTCTGACCTTGGGTTTATTACCGGAGCCGACACTCTTGGCATTGTCCCGCTGGCCGGATATCCGCAGTATGTGCCGCAGATCAGCTTTCCCAACATCGGCAACAACGGCTTAAACATTGGCGTGCCCACGCTCAATACCTACCAACCCAATACCACCTATGCGGTTAGCGACGTATTTTCGAAGAACCAGGGCAAACATACGTGGAAGGCTGGCGGCGAATTCCGCTACCTGCAAGTGAACGAACGCAACTTTGCCAACCCCAATGGGGGCTTCACATTTGATGGCACGGTGACGGGAGCTGCGTTTGCGGACTACCTCCTCGGCGCGACGTCAACCACCAGCGCGCCTTACACCCAGGCCGCGGAACAGTTCCTGGATTCGCGCACACGCTATGGCGGCGCTTTTTTCCAGGACTCCTGGAAAGTAAAATCCAATCTCACGCTGAATCTGGGGCTGCGCTGGGAAGTGAGCATGCCGTGGTACGACACGCAGGGGAAGATTCAGACGTTCGTTCCTGGGCTGCAGTCCACCACTTTCCCGCTCTCTCCCACGGGCTTGGTATTCCCGGGCGACCCCGGCATTCCGAAGACCCTCGCCCCGACGAGATACAACAACTTCGGTCCACGACTTGGATTGGCATATTCGCCGGGATTTTCAGACGGGATATTGGGCAAAGTATTTGGCGGCCCGGGCAAGTCCAGCATCCGGGCGTCCTACGGTCTCTATTACACCTCAGTCGAGGACCTGAACCTGTTTTACGAGGTGGCGGACGCGCCGTTCGGCCTGTATTGGACCTCGCCTGTCTCGGTCATGTTCAACGAACCTTTCCGGGTTAGGGCCACCGGGGCCTCCTTGAACCAACGTTTTCCCTTCACTGCACCAGTACCAGGCGCTCCATCGAACAAAACATTGGATTTTTCAATTTACGAGCCGTTTAACTTTTTTCCAGGTTACGACATTCACAATAAGCTGCCTTACGCGGAGCACTTTAATCTTGCCATCCAGCGGGAGCTATCCAAATCAACCGTGCTCACGGTTGCTTACGTCGGAACCGAGGGCCACCGCCTCATCACCCAGCGGGAAGCGAACCCCGGCTCCGCCGCTCTATGCCAGCAACTCACCGCGCAAAACGCTATCGACGTGACCGCAGGAACCAACGGCTGCGGACCTGGAAATGAGAACGACGTTTTCCAGCTTCCGTCGGCCACCGTTCCGTGTACGACGCTTAGTCCGACGCCCCTCCCGGGATGCGTCTACAGCACCCGGCAGACGATCTTAAATCCGAACTTCTGTCCTGGCGGGGCGCAGGTTTGCTTTGGCTCCAACAATACCAATACGCTTATGAGCGCCAATTCAATCTACAACGCCGCGCAAATCACAGTAGAGCGCAAAGCCAACGATTTCACCTTCCTGGCTGCATATACCCTTGCCAAAGGCCTGGACGATTCTTCGGCCTTCAACGACCTGGTGAATTTCCAAAATCCGAAGTTGAGCCGGGGGCTGTCATCGACCGACATCACTCACAATTTTGTCGTCAGTTACATTTGGGCCCTCCCGTTCGACCGGGCATTCGCGAATGCGCCCAAACGCTTGACCCAAGGCTGGCAGATTCAGGGAATCACGCGGTTCTCCACCGGCTTCCCCATTCAGCTTAACCAAGGCACTGGGGATTTCTCGCTCGTTGGCAGCTCAGCCACGGATATGCCGGATCGCGTGGGTCCGGTTGTCAAGTGGGACCCACGAAAGCAGAATACATCTTGTCCCTCCTACGATCCCTCTGCTCCGGATCCGAGCCAAACCGGTTATGGATGCTACTTCCTGCCCAGCGCATTTGCTCCCAACGCGACTCTGGGAACTTTTGGCACCGCCAACCGGCGCTTCTTCCACGGTCCCGGATTCAACAACAGCGATTTCGGCATATTGAAGCGGACCACAATCAAGGAGAACTTTGCTTTCGATATTCGTTTCGAATTTTTCAACATCTTCAACCACGCGCAATTTGAGAATCCTGATGGAAACATCAGCGATACGACGGGCTTTGGGGTCGTGACCAAGGCGCGTGATCCGCGCATTGGGCAGGTCAGCGCGAAATTCTACTGGTAGAATGGAACTGCACGCAGGGGCGCTCCTTGGCGCTCCTGGATGCACTTCGCCACGCCGCTGAGTGGCGGCCTGGCGGACGGCGCAGCTCTGGACGCGCGCCAATTCCAATAACTGGAAGCATCCCAAAGTGGTCAAGCGCAAATTCTGGACGCGTTACACATTTCAACCTCGGGGAGCTTTCCTAACTATTGCCGCATTGACGTTGGCCATCCTTTTCCCGTGGCCGTGCCGCGCCCAGACAGCGGAAACCTTCCGCAAGCAGGCCCTCGAGTATTCCAAAGCAAAATCCTGGGATCAGGCCATCGCGAATTACCGCGAGGCTCTTGCCCTGGAACCCAACGACCCTCTGACGCACTACGACCTGGCACTCGCGTTGAAATACAGCGGTCGCGCAGCCGAGGCCGTGCCCGAGTTCCACGCAGCCTTACAACTCAAATCCAAATGGGCCGAGGCTCACTACGGGTTAGGCGCCGCCTATTACGATCTGCATGATTCACTGGCAGCTGCCAAGGAGTTAAAGGTTGCGGCGGGTCTTGATCCCGCAAACACGGAGGCACGCCGGCTTCTCGCGCGAATCTACGTGCAGCAAAATGATCCCCAGGACGCTGAGCGCGAGTTGCGCCGAGCGCTTGCCGCTAAACCTTCGGCCGACATTTATTTCGAGTTGGGACTGGTCGAAGCGCAACTTGGCCATCCCGAAGCCGCTGCGCAGGAGTTTCGCCGTGCGCTTCAGTCCAATCCCCGTTACGCCGGCGCGCACCTGATGCTGGGCGTAATTCTCCGGCGCCAAGGGGATCATGCTGGTGCGCTCGCGCAGTTCCGAAAAGCCGTTGAGCTTGCTCCGGACGATCCCGAAGCGCAATTCAATCTCGGCAAAGAGCTGAAGGCGATGGACGACAAAGCAGGCGCGATCGCGGCCTTCCGGCGCGCCATCGAACTGAAGCCCGATTTTGAACAGGCGCACTACAACCTGGGGATTACCTTGCGTTCCGAGGGCGAGGATGCCGAAGCCAAAAAGGAACTGAGCGAACTGAAGGGCCTCCACGAATTCCGCACCCGGCTGGCGCAATCCAAATTGCTGATCCTCGAAGGCGTGGAGGCGCTGAAGCAGCAAAAACTGGACGATGCTCTGCGACTGTTTCAGGAGTCGGCCGAACGAAGTCCGGAACTACCAACCAGCCACTATTACCTGGGACTTGTTTGGGAGCGCAAAAATGATCCGGCTTCGGCATCCTCGTCTTACGAAAAAGCCATCTCCCTCGAACCGGATTATGCGCAAGCCCACACCAGTTATGGCTCGCTCCTGTGGCGGATGAACAATCGCGAACGGGGGCTCGCGGAGTTTCAGCGAGCCGTCATGTGCGATCCCGACTTGCCCGAAGCGCATTACAATCTTGGCCTGGCACTGGCTCAATTGCAGCGCTTGGACGAAGCCGTCCAGGAATTGGACCAGGCAATCAGCCTCGATCCCCGATACGTGGATGCGCGTGTCGAACTGGGGCTTGTTCTCAGCGAGAAAAACGATTTTGTCGGCGCGGCGAACGTCTATAAGGAACTTCTGCGGCGCGATCCAAAATTTGCGGAGATTCACAACAATTTAGGATTGCTGCTCCTCGAGTCCGGCGATCTGAAAGGCGCGCAGGTTGAGTTTCTGGATGCCGTGCGCCTGAAACCCCGCTACGCGGAAGCTCACTACAATCTTGCTCTGGCCCTTCAGAAGGCGGGAAAAGAGGCCGAAGCAGGCGCCGAATTCGAGAAGGCCTATGAAATCATGCCGGAGCTGCGAAACGGTCCGTCCCGCTAGAAACACGGGTTTTCGTCGTAACGGCTTGAGTCGCACTTCGTGCCTAGTGACTGGACCGCGTTCGGACGGCGATAAGCGAGACCTGCTCAAAATCCGAGTAATGTCCTTCGCTATCAGCCTTGCGATCTCCCGGGCTGATCTGCTCGATGGTCGTACGCGCAGGCATGATGGGGCCCAGATACTCTCCGTACACCTTGTCGAATTCGGTCTGATCGGCAAGATCATCCAGATAGACAGTCGTAGACACGACCTGGCTGAAATCCATTCCTGCCTCCTCCAGATTATCGAGGAGGTTGCGCATGGTTTGGCGAAGCTGGGTCGGCGTGGTCGAGGCATACACACCGCCGTGGGGGCCGGGAATAAAGCCGCTCTTGGCCGAACAATATAATGTCTCGCCGGCAAACACGCAGGGACTCGCGGTCGGACTGGGCGGCATGTTCTTTGGACGCACGGCCTTCCGGGTTTGGATATCCCGCACAGCGACGCCCGTGTATTCGATGTGAGCCCCGCCCGGCAAGCTGGAGACTTCGATCGTTGCCCGCGCCGGGGTGTTGCCAAATTCAAAGCGGCGAGCGTAGTGCTGATTCATAAGCCGCATGGGAATCTCTTTTGTCAGATACGGGTTGACGAAAACTACATCGCCCAACTCCAGTCCCGCTGCATTTACGACCGCCTTCATTCGATCGAGCGCCAAATCCACTTGTGCCGCCGGGTCATCCGGAATTTTGCCGCTCGCCGGATCCATACCGGCCATGCTCGAAATGAACAGCCGGTCGTGCGTCAAAATCCCGGGAGAGAAGGTATCGCTGTGCGGATAATTCGCCGGAAAAACAGCGCGCCGGCCCCGGAGATCACGGACCGCGACTGCATTGATCTCTACCGGAGGATCGGGCAGGTTGGCGACTCCAAGCACGGCCCGGGCCGGCGGAACTTTGGAAAAGTACTTCGCAAAAGCAGTATCTACATCCTGCAGTTTGCCTACATCCGTCAGATAGATTTGGGTGTACACCACGTTGTCCATTGTCAAGCCGGCTGCCACCACGATGGCCTTGATGTTCTCGAGGGCCTGCCGAACTTCTGCAGCAGTGGTTGACGGCAAACTACCGTCAGCGGCACGAGGGCCCTGCCCGGAGACGTAAAGGTAGTCCCCGGCATCAACGGCCGGCGACACGAACGGGACCGGGCTGGTCGTTTGCGGCGGCACAACGGCGCGAACGCGTTCTTGCGCGGTGAGCCCGGAACAATCGACAACCCCGGCCATCAGAATCAATACTCCCGCCGCTCGTCGTATACGTTTCATCAGCACAAGGTGCACCCTCCTCATGCGCGTTTTTTCTGGGCTGCACCCAAAACCGATCGCAGTCTTTCCCCTACGATCATTTCTTCGCCAGGCTGGATGGTCATGGATACGAGCTCGATGTGGTCGGGGGCCTTGCGCTCCTTCCGAGTCGGTACAGGATTCCCCTCACGAACCGCCGTGACCAGGCTGGGATTGTCAGTGCCAAGCACCTCGATCACCGGATCCCCCGCGCGCAATTCACGGACGCAATCGGCAATGGTGAATCCCCAGGCTTCCTGATCCCAGGATACTTTCAACGTCGGATACCGGTTTCCATCGTCGGGGACGTAGGTGCTTGTTTTTACCTGGGGCACCGTCTCCACAAGTTTTCGAATACGATCGATGCGGGCATTCCATTCCTCGTATAGTTTCTTTTCGTCAATCTTCATCCAGGTTTCGAGCGCGGCCAGGCACCCGATGACTTCTTCCTTGCCGACTTTCATCGGGCGGCAGACAGCGCCCTCGCGCGGGCTGCTGTTTAGCAACGCCGCCTCAATCAGATCCTTCCGGCCGAGCAGCAAACCGCTGCACTGGGGGCCGCGCAGCCCCTTGCCTCCGGAGAAGCAGTACATGTCGATTCCCATCTTTGCGTAGAGCTTGGCGTTATCGACGGGAGGAATCCCCGCTGCATCATCCAGTAACATTGGGATTTTGCGGTCCTTGGCTACCTTTAATTGTCCTTCTAGTTTCTCTCCGAGGTCCGTCGTGTAAATCATCGCCGTCGTCTCGCCGATCGCCTTCGAGAGTTCTTCGGGAGAATAAACAAGCACCAGCTTTGCCCCTGTCAGGCGGATGGCACTGTCAAACGCGCTCCGGCCTCCCATCATGATCACTTCATGTTTCAAGCCCGTGGTGTCCGGGAGTTGCCAGATCTTGTGGTCGTCTGTGCCGGCCATGCAGCCCGCCGTTGCAGCAGCCATGGCCCCCGCTGAACCGGAGGTAACGATGCCTGATTCGGCGCCGGTTAATTCCGACAACCGCCGGCCCACGCCCCGCTGCAGTTCGATCATATTGACGAAATACTTGGAAGCCTCTTCCTGCGCCTGCTGGACCTCCGGGAACTCCCGGGAACCACTCAGATAGGTCCATGTCCCGCGGCAGTTGATCACCGTTTTGACGCCAAGGCGCGCGTAAACGTGCTGCCCTGGATCCACACCGATGGCCGTGGCCGCGTGTGCATAAAGGTTGCGCGCTGCGATCTGGCTGAGCAGCGGCGCTGCTGCCATCATCTTAAAAAAGGACCGCCGACTGGAATTTTCACGAATCATTGCCAAGCCTCCCGTGGAATGTGGCCATCAGTTGAATCATTATGTCGCTAAGAACTCCCTCGATCGAGCCCGCCGTCTCAGTCAGGATCCTCGGGCAAGGGAATTCGCGAACGCACGGCCAGGATGTGCGCTTTCGCTCCCGCCTTGTTCTGGTTGTAAAAGCCAACCGTGCAGTTGGGGCGGAAATAGTACGCATCTCCCGCCTTGGCCGGGAATCGGCCCTCGATGCCGTCCATTCCGCTGCCGGCCGCCATTTCGCCATTTCCGTCAAGGACGAGATAGATTTCTTCCGCAGCTTGATGGTGATGGGGAAAGTTTGTGCCACCCGGAGCAAAGTCCATTAGGAAAAAACTCGTCACCACGTAGGCTTCATCGAGCGCGTCCCGTTTGCCGTTGCGTGGGCCTATCAGGAGTTTGTAGAGCACCGAGCTGGGGTGCCCGCCGACCGTTTCTTCCTTGACGTCATCGAGGTTGACGATCTTTGCATGCGGGTTTGGTGTGTTGATGGCAATCTTGGCGGGGATTTTGAAGCCCATCACCAGCGCCCGCAAAGGCTCCCCCGAATCATTCGCGACCGAGTGCTTGACGCCCGGCGGCAGGTAGGTAAAGTCAGACTCCCCGATCGCGTGCGGCTCATCGCCATAACGGAATACGCCAATCCCCTTCAGAACGAAGTAGATCTCTTCTTCGCGGTCGTAGGCCACCGGCTGGCACCTGCCGTGAGGTGCGATTTCGATCTCCCCGAACCGCGAAACACTCTCTAGAATCCTGGCTTCAGAGTCCCCTTCGCCGAACAGGGGTTTGTAGCGGCAAGTGTCGGTTAGGAAACTGGCCCCCGCCTCTTTTGCTTCGGGCAGGTTCCGGTGCAGCCAGGTGGGGTCGATCTTCCGCTCCTGCGCCGGGAGGCAGGGAGCGACGAGCAACAGCAGCAAACCGATTCTCATGGCTGATCCTCTGCGCGGTGCGATTTTGCGCCCACCAAACGGCAAAGTTCATTTACCATAGAAAAGGCCTGACGCCAAAGCTTTTCCTTCGTTTTATATCGATTCATTTCGTTTTCGCAGGGTGAGATGGCTTTCTCATTTTGGCGGCAGGACTTGTTTGGGGGACTTCAGCCCCCCGGAAGGCTCGAATATGAACTTGCATCGCCTGGTGCGGCTCTCGGAAAGGCTTTTCCTGCTCTGCTGTCTGGCAGGCGCTGGTTGTGTCAGCACAAGGCCCGCGCAGGATAGTTCGCAAGCAAAGGCGGCCTGCAGGGTGGGGCCGGTTGACTACTTCGGGTGGTCTGCCCAACAGATCTCCAATCCATGGGTGCGTCTCGTCGTGGTGCCGCAGAATGGTGGCCGGCTGATGCAAGTGACCTTCGCCGGACACGACTACCTTTTCGTCAATCCAGAGCTTCGAGGGAAATATCTTCCTCCGACCTCCGCCCAGTGGTTCAATTATGGCGGAGACAAATTGTGGCTCTTGCCGGAGGGGAACCAGGATGAGCAGCACTGGGTGGGGAACTCTGACCTGCTGGACGACGGGCCTTATTCGTTCAAAAAACTCGCGGAGGGACAACGATGCGAGATCGAACTGACGAGCCCCGCGGACCCTCAAACCGGCATCCAATTCGCTCGCACAATCAGCCTGGACGCGGACTCTCCACGCATCCAATTCCGCGCCAGGATGAAAAATATCACCGGACACACGCTCGAGTGGTCCATGCAATCTGTCTCGCAATACTCCACCAGCCTTTCAGGATTGCCCACAAAGAGGAATCCCGACCTCTGGGGATTCACTCCCACAAATCCCTCGAGCGGATACCTCCTCCGTTATCACGTCCGATTCGGACCTGCCGAGAATCCGGCCGTCTCCGTCAGGGACGATGGACTCTTTGCCGTGCACTATTCGCATTGGGCGGCTGAGTTGTGGATTGATTCCGTCGCCGGCTGGTTGGCAGTCGTGGACGGCACCAGCCGGTTTGCCATGGTGGAGAAATTCCAGTACGAAGCAAGCAAAACCTATCCGGGGCGTGCCTCGGTGATCTTTTGGACCAATGGCCCGGAACCCCATTTCAGTAGCGACGGCGAAGCTACGGTGGGAGGCGCAAAAGATTCCCCGTATTACATGGAGGCTGAACTCAATAGCCCCATGTGCCGCTTGAATCCCGGCGAGGAATGCCGGTTCGATACCGATTGGTTTCCCACCCGGACAGAAAGCGACATCCACGGAGCGACCGACGCGGGTATTTTGCTACGCGCGCTCCGGGCGACCCAGACCGATAGCGGCAAAGTCAGGATTACCGGTTCCTTCGGCGTGTTTTATGCTGGCCGCCTGGTTGCTCACTTCTACGACGAGCGGGGCGCTGGCCTCGGCGCGGCGCAAGTCGCGGATGTAACTCCGACGGAGCTTGTCGACCTGAAGGCGGACACGGCGCCCGCCGGACGAGCCGCGCGGGTCTCGCTGCACCTGGTGGATCAGAACGGCGTGGACCGGGGACCGCTCCAGGAAGTGCGCATCGGCGAGCCAAACGACCGCTAAGATGAAATCTCGCGCCGGAAAACAATTCGTGTTCATGCTCGCTGCCGCATGGTGCCAGGGCTCCGCGTTCGGTCAACAGGGCAGTTCACCCGCCAAAGTTTCCGAGCAGGTCACGGCGGAGGATCTCGCGGCGCAGCCCGTCGGCGAAAACTGGACTTCCTACAATGGCGACTATTCAGGACGCCGCTACAGCAGCCTCCAGCAAATCAATACGTCAAACGTCGCCAGGTTGAAGGCCGCTTGGGTGCTCCATCCGGGGAATTCCCAGAATCTCGAAGTGACCCCGGTAGTTGTCCGTGGATTGATGTTCGTCACCTCCGCAAATGATGTCTTTGCCTTGGATGCGCAGACCGGCAGGCAGCTTTGGCACTACCGCCGTCCGGTCAGCTCCGGACTTCTCGACGATGCCGCCGCGCACAAGAATCGCGGCGTCGGCATCCGGCAGAACTATGTTTACGTCGAGACCGACGACTCCCACCTGCTCAAGCTGGACGCTCGTTCCGGGAATTTGTTGTGGGACGTGGAGTTCGCGGACAAAACCAAACATTATGGCGCGACGAGCGCCCCTCTGGTGGTGAAGGATTCAGTCATCGTCGGCACTTCAGGCGGGGATTCGGGTGTCCGTGGCTTCCTAGCTGCGTATGATGCCGCCACCGGAAAACCCAAGTGGCGTTTCTGGACAATCCCCGGCCCCGGCGAATTTGGTTCCTCGAGTTGGCCCGGAGATTCCTATCTGCACGGCGGTGGCACCACCTGGATGCCCGGCACCTATGATCCGCAACTCAACACGCTCTATTGGACCACCAGCAACGCGTCGCCTGACTTCGTGGGAGATTCCCGTCCCGGCGATGACCTCTATACGGCTTGCGTATTGGCTCTGGACGCGGACACAGGCAGATTGAAGTGGTATTTTCAATTCACGCCGCATGACGTATACGACTACGATGCCACGGAAACTCCCGTGCTCCTGGATTCAGAGGAGAACGGATCAGTCCGGCATCTCCTGGTTCAAGCAAATCGCAACGGTTATTTTTATGTGCTTGACAGAACCAACGGCAAATTCTTGCGCGCAACTCCTTTCGTGGAAAAATTGAACTGGGCCACCGGCATAGACGCGTCCGGACGGCCGATCCTCACCGGCCGAATTCCTACTGTGGAGGGCACGAACATCTGTCCGGGTATCGACGGAGCCACAAATTGGTTTTCGCCGTCTTATAACCCGGACACGGGCCTGTTCTATGTAATGGCTCTCGAGAGTTGCGATCTGTTTCTCGCCAAGCCCAAAGAGTTTGTGAAGGGCGAGACGTTTTACAACACCGGAACAACTCTTCCCCCTGGTGAGCGCATGCAGAAAATTTTGTTGGCGCTTTCTGTGGTGGATGGAAAGCGGGCCTGGAGCTACCCGCAGATAGGCCGGGGAAATTCCTGGGGCGGCACGCTCTCAACCGCCGGCGGACTGGTCTTCTTCGCTGACGACTCGAACTCCTTTGAAGCCGTCGAAGCCAGGACCGGCCGTGTCCTCTGGCATTTCAACACCGGCCAACTGATGCGGGCCTCGCCAATGACTTATTCCGTTGCCGGAGTTCAATACGTGGCCATCGCTGCCGGCAGCGACGTATTCTGTTTCTCTCTTTCAGCGGATTCCTTGCCCGTCGAGCAAGCCCAGTGACGCCCGGCGCTCACCGTTCCTTCGCTCCCGATACCGCGATTCGCCCCCGCAACACGTTTACCGACGCCGCTGGCAGCTTGTAGACCGCTTCGTTTCCGCCCGGAACGTCAGATGTCGTTGCCGGCCCATCCGGCTCCGCGTAGCCATTCCTCCGCGCAGGATGCCATTCATACTGGTTCTTTCCGAAACTGATCATCCTTACCGGCCCGGCAAATCCGCTCTTTGTTTTGGCCTGGGAATCCTCGAACACGATGCGCACCGCGTGATCGTGATCGTGGTCTTTATTGATGACCAGAAGGGACCATTGGCCATCCGGGCGCAGTACTGCATAGGCCGTTACCAGGACGTGGCCGCTTGAATCCTTGATGTCACCCGCCGCAGCGAACAACTTGTGCTCGGCGTCTTCTGGTTCGACCCATTCCTTCGTCAACATCTGGGCTGCGAAATACTGTGACGTCGGCGTCTTGATTTCATACTTCTCATCGGTCTGGAACATCCGGTAAGTCCCCCAGCTGTTCTTGCAATTGGGGTGCGGCGGCGAGTACGGCAGCGCATGATAGTAAAAGGTGCCTTTTCCGCCGGCCGTCAGAAATCCCGCAAACGAATCGGCCAGCCAGAGCGCACCAAACACCTCCACAGACGCTTCGCCGCCATGTGCGTTCGTCTCCGTGTCGAACATGGGAATGCCGGGCGGCAATCCGTCGTCTCGCCACACCTGCATGATGTGGGTAATCAACTCCGGCTCCTGGTACAGGTTCTCCCATGGTGTCTCGCAGCCGTCATAGGGGTAATGCTCGAAGGACATGAACGCAAAGTCCGAGAGGCGCTGATGGGCCCTCAGGTAGTCGAGAAATCGCCCGAACCAGGAATCCCGGCCGCGAGCGTCTTTCCACACCTTGATGTCTTCCGTGACTCCCTGGAAAACCGGACCTCCCAGTTTCAGCTTCGGGTCCACTCGATGAAGCGCTTTGGCCCATTGTAAGTACAACGCGCCGTAGTCCTCGGGAATCATGTACTGTCCGTCCGCTTCCTCTCCCATTTCCACATACGAAATGGGATATCCGCGCTTCTCGAGGTATGCGATCTCGGCCGCGGAATCTTCCGGCGTGCCATAGAGCATGGCTACTGGAACGATGGCGGGCATCCCTCGCGTGATGCCGCTCGTATAGAACAGGTCAAACCCGGGCTGATCCCCGGAGGCCATCTGATCCGGGGCAACAAACAGGTCGCCCGGCTCGTGCCACGGATCCACGGAAGAGCAGTAGGTCGCGGACTGCTTCTGGTCCTTGGAGTGCCTCAGCACATCCTTGAATTCTCCTTTTTCGTCGACCATCCCCAAATAGACTTCCTTGATTGCATAACCCGCGCAATTGCGCTTGTCGCCGGCTCCGTGGGTATCACAGGTGTTGGACGACTTGCTCATCAACACACGCACCCAGCGCGCGGAAACCCCGGTTGGATCCACCCGCAGCGTGACCGTTCCACCCTTCCCATTCTCTACCGTCCCTGACGCGAACCGCTTCCATTTGCCGGAAGCCTGCTCGTCCATGGCATCGCCCGTGCCCGACCAGTACTCGACTTCGTACACTCGAGCGTAAGGCTCGGCCCACGCGATGCGGATCGCGTTCACGATTTGCACGGACTCGATGTCCATCACCACCCACTGGGGATGCAGCGCATCATCTTCGCCCGTGAATGTCTCCGTCAGATAGGGATTGCTCTTCCAGTAGGTCTTTAAATCACCGTCGTTCAGGCCAGAGAAAAGCTCATCTTCCAATCCTCCATTTCGCGTGAATCCCCGGTGCTGCAGGAGGTAGCCATAGGAATGTCGAATCATCTCCGTCGGATTGGCGTCGCCGGTGAAATAGCCCTTGCCGGCTGGATCGCTCCAGCTTCCCTTGGGGTTCCAATGCCAGGCTTGCACAAACAAATCCGTATTCTGACGATAGCTGACGGCTCCCCATCCCGCCGACAAGATCTTCCGAATCGCTTCCGGTTTGAAAAATGGATCGGTGGCATTGCTGGGCACTCGATCTACTGTCGAGCCCAGTGCATAGGGCGGGCTGAACGAGTTCACGACGTGGCTGGGCGTCACGTCCACCCGAATGGTTTGGGCCTCACTCCTCACTGGCCACAATGGCAGAAGCGCGGAGAGCAGCGCGCATATCCTTAGCGCTCCGACGGAACGCGCTTGCCAGGATTCTATTGCTCTGCCCACGGCACTTTCCTTTTCCATGCTGGTCCTCGAGTTCGCTTCTATTTTTTCGAACACGCAGCCCTTCCGTGCCGGCTGGAAGCATGACCACATCATGCGTCTGATATGATGTCAAGGCGATTGCAGCCGATTTCCGGTCGCGTAGACCGCACGTGCTTGCTCTCCCGCTTCGCGAAGCACTTTGCCACAGGAGGAGTAAGAATGCTTGTGAGAATTCTTGATGACAAAGTTTCACTTGGCCAGGTTGCGGCCAGCCAGGCGGCAGCGGCTATCCGTTCCGCAATTGCCAGCCGCGGTCAAGCTCGTGTCGTGGCCGCCAGCGCCGCATCCCAATTCGAATTTCTCGAAGCCCTCAACGCCACACCCGGCATTGACTGGAAGCTTGTCGAACTCTTCCACCTGGACGAATACATTGGTCTCCCGATGACGCACCCCGCAAGCTTCTGCAAATTCCTCCAGGACCGCCTGATTTCAAAGACCGGCATCCTTAACTTTCACCTCCTGGATGGAAGTCAGGACCCGGCCGACGTTATCCGAAGCGCCAGCAAAGCCATCGCCGCTTCACCCATCGACGTCGCGTTTCTGGGCATCGGCGAAAATGGACATGTTGCCTTCAACGATCCTCCGGCCGATTTCGAGACGGAAGAGCCCTACATCATCGTCTCTCTTGACCACGCCTGCCGTGCGCAGCAGGTGGCCGAAGGGTGGTTTGAGAATCTCGAGGCCGTTCCCAAGCAAGCCGTCTCCATGTCCGTGCGCCAGGTTCTCAAAGCCAGGGAAATTCTCGCTGTGGTTCCCGGTCCGCGAAAGGCGGCTGCCATCAAAGCCTGTTTCGATGGACCGATCAGTCCGATGGCGCCTTCCTCGATCTTGCGAAATCATCCGAACGCCGTCGTTTATCTCGACCGGCAATCCTCCGCTTTGCTCAGCCCCGCCACGCTTTCCGTGCTTACGGCTTCGGCGTAACCAATGACGCCACACCCTTCTTCCTTTTCGACGGCTTCCTGATGGAGCAGGCCGCCCACTCCGGCGAACCGCCCCATGACTCCGGCGGGCGCCGCACGATTCGCCACCTCCGCTGGTGGATCGGCGGGCTCCTCTTTCTCTCCACGGTCATTAATTATGTTGACCGTCAGACGCTCTCTCTGCTAGCTCCCTTTCTAAAACGCGACTATCACTGGACCAATACGGACTACGCCGCGATCGTGATTGCTTTTCGTGCGGCCTATTCGATCGGCCAGACCCTCTGCGGCCGCCTGATGGATCGCGTCGGCACCAGACGCGGCTTAACCATCACTGTGGCCTGGTATTCGCTTGTTTCTTTGCTGACGCCTTTGGCCCGCGGCTTTTACTCTTTTCTGGGCTTTCGCTTTCTCCTTGGCGCTGCCGAATCCGGAAACTGGCCTGGAGCTACCAAAGCCGTTTCCGAATGGTTCCCCAAACATGAACGCGGATTGGCCACCGCCTTATTTGACAGCGGTTCTTCCATTGGCGGTGCCATCGCTCCCTTCATCGTACTGTGGATTTATTTCCGCTACGGCTGGCGCACGGCCTTTGTTGTTCCCGGGCTCTTGGGCATCCCTTGGCTGCTTGCTTGGCGCTGGCTTTACTACACTCCCCAGGAACATCCGCGCATGGGCGATGCCGAGCGCTCGATGGTCCTTGCCGACAGGCAAGAGCCCGGCTCCGAAAATAAGGTTCATCCTCGCTGGTGGGATCTTCTGAAATTGCGGCAGACCTGGGGAACCATCATCGCTCGCGCATTTCCCGATCCAGTCTTCTTTTTCATCGCCGATTGGTTCCCCATCTATCTCGTCGCCAAGGGAATTTCTCTGAAGAGCGGTTTGATTGCCGTGTGGATCCCATTTCTCGCCGCCGATCTGGGCAATTTTTTTGGCGGTGGCATGTCCGGCCATCTCATCAAGCGCGGCTGGTCAGTCGGCAACGCCCGCAAAGCTCTGGCAGTGTTCGGAGGTGTCGGGGTTACCCTGCTCATTCCTACAATCTTTACCGTGAATCTCTATTTGATTGCGCTTCTTTTTGCCCTTGCCACTTTCTCCTACGGCGCCTTTACCACCATCGCAAATGTTCTCCCTTCGGACCTCTTCCACAGCGATTCGGTCGCTTCCGTCAGCGGATTCAGCGGAACGGGCGCCGCCATCGGCACCATCATTGTGTTTCTCCTGGCTGGCCGGCTTTCCGATGCGCGGCTCTCCACCGGCACTCATCTCTTCGATCCGCTCATGGTCGTCGCGGGTCTGATTCCATTCACGGGGATGCTTCTCGTTTTGCTCCTTGTTCAGAACACAGAGGCCACCGATCGCGGTCTGGTTCGCAGGATCTGACAGCGGCGAGCCGGGAGACAAGGTTAAGTGCTTGAATTATATACAGTTATTTCGTGCTTGGATGATTGGAGTGGGGAGACGGGCTATTGACACGAATAGATCCAGGCTGTTATTTTACTGGGGTGAGGCTGATGCCATGCGGGCCACCCCGATGACTCCGGATCGCTGCTAGGGATTTCCAGAACCTTTTCTTAGGTATTCTTCGGCCAATCTGTCGAAGCCTGTCTTATCAGGCCTCTTTGCCGTAGTCTTAATTAACTCGTTCAGGGTGTCGCGAATTTCTTCGTCCAGTCTCAAGGTTTCTGAACGGCCATACCAAAAGTGATAGGGTCGATTCATTTCGTATTCCAACACGGCCAAAAAAGCACGTAAGTTACCGAGTGAGAGTTTGTAATTCGGACCCGAATTGAGCCAAGTTACAAAATCTGCGTACGCATTCTGGAAAATCGGTTCTAAAAGTGGATCCTTCACCCCTGAGAGCTTTTTGAGAAAAACACCGTACGTCTCGTTCACTTCAACGTTGTCCATGAGCAGACTAAATTTCTCAAGAACTGTTGCGTTAGCCATGTAGTAATGGTTTCTAAAGGCGGTTAGGCTATCGCTAACCAGTTCCTCGCCTATGCGGTCTTTGAAATAGAATCCTCCCACTGCATCTCCCAGGTGACGTAGACGTTTTCCCAGCAGAGCCATCGTGTAAAAAACTCTGTTTGTCCACTCAGCTGCTTTGATTGAATCCTTTGCCTCAAGCGCTTCGCCATAAGCCGCAAGCCCGGACACCACACCAGTAGCGGCTGCGGCGACAGGCATATAATGCTTGGTCGCGTACTGATGACTGGTCGGCAACATATTGTTCCAAGTTTGGAGAATCTGCGCTCGCTCCTGATCCTTCTCCTGGCGATCAACTTCACGTCTTTTATCCCACCATTGATACGCAATTCCCAAAACGACGAAAACAAGTGGAAGAGCAAAATCCTTAACAAACCCATAAAATCGCAATCCCCAATGTTCATACCAATTCTGGGAGGCAAAATCACCCAAAGTAATTCCTATATCCGAAGTATTACCACTCTCATCAACCCAAGACAGCACGGCGGTAACTTTCCCTTTTTCGTGCGCTCTCGCGGGTCGAATTACTCCCCAGATCGTAAAGCTCTGGCCGCCCTCGATCACAGGGCGTATAGTCGCCGAGTTTTCCAATACATTTTGGCAGGAAACCTTGCCACCTTGCTGCCAGCATACACGCTCAATGAAGTATTCAGCCGGTTCAACATGCACAAGGCGCAGATCGTGAACCGGAAACGGACCCTGATTCTTCAGAATCGCAACAAAATCTACTGCTTCTCCAACGCTTGAGGAGGACACTGCCAAGCTTCCAGAACCGTTCAGACCACTAATCTTCAGCGCTGGAAGAACCTTTTCCTGATTAGGAAGCTGCAGCGCACAACTGTAAGCAGATACTCCTGAAACCAGCGCGAGAAATATGAATACTCCCATAAGACATAAGAGTTCTCTAAACGCAGCGACTAGGGACGCTCTGCAAGTCATTTTGGGGAGTGTTCCTTCTTCGTGAGAGCTATAAAGTTGCTGACGAGCCTTTTCGACGATCAAATCCTACCGAAATACTCTCGGTAGTCAATAAATAAGATACTTTATGAGATATGATTGACCAGAGATGTAATTGTGTTCTATCTATCTGGGGGGATCGGGACTGTTCACGACCTCTCTCTGCCCAGTCACCTACTTCCGCGACAGGCTCCCATCTCGAAATCGGCCTCATTTGTTCCCGAATCATCTCGAAATCTCCAGTCTTGAAGTCACAGAAGCCAGCACCAACCACGAACTTGTTGCACGCGGAACGAATCGAAAAATCCGTTTTGTCCGTGAAACGCACCGTGAAGTACATGGTCCCGCCCTCGATGGAATGAGTGATAGAGTCCACGACCTAGTCGTGAATCTCGGGATATCTGCGGCGAAAGCGGTCGTATTTTCTTTTGATGCGCTCGTCGAGCTTCCTCCGCTCCTGCGCGGTAATCGGACTTGGGGCTGAATCCCCGGTGGACGCGACCTTAGGTCTTCTTTTCCTCGGCATGCGCGTCCTCCGGTACTGCGCTCTTGATGCCCGAAGCGGGTGGCTGAATGCTATTTACTGTTTGGCCGATGCGGAGTCCTCCGGTTCCCCTGCGTGTTTTCTTCGAACGTTTGCTCCGGGGAAGAAATTGCACTAACGGCGGTTTCCCTTCCATTTTGCGCTCGCGTTCGACGTCGCGCATCAGGCGACAGATTTCTTCGTTGGTCAGCGGTTCGTCCGAAAGCCAGACGTTGTATTCCTCCGCGAAGTAAGACTCATCGTTTGCTTCCAGTTTGCCCGTTTCGAGCATGAATTGCAGGTTGATCATCGAACGACGGCGTTCGAGACCGGCCATGGACTTGTGGTAAGTCTCCATGAAGAGTTTGGGAGATTTCTTCAGGCGTTGAACTCCACGAACGGCTTCGTCAATACCATGGTTCACCAAATACAGTGCTTCATACAGATGTGCTTTTTCCATGACTGAACGTCCTTTCAGCGGCGAGGTGGCCGCGAGTTCGGAAGTTGATAGGTGCGCCGAGACACACATCCTCGATCAGCCGCGAGCCGACGCGGTAGGACAAACGAATTCACTTGGACAGAATTACGGGAGGGGGATGCGCGACACGCAGAGGTATGGATCGCGGGTTGGAAACGAAACGGCGATGGGCGAGTTGCGCCCGTGAGGGGAACGCATTACCTTTTGTGACAGCCATTGTTGCCTCTAATCCAGGCGACTTTGGTTAGGGGCGCGTTGGTGCTGATAACACCTGCGCGTCCCGCTTGCCGTGCGCTCCGAAAGCATTCCTATGCTTGAAGCGTAGCAAGCATAAGCTTAGCGCGTTTGCCGCAATGTTGTCAAGAGCCGTTCATTGTCAGAATTGGGGCCTGCCCGGTACAATCAACCCATGGATCCCAGTCTGATTTCGAAGGTCATGCAGGAGATGGGTCGCAAAGGCGGCAAAAAAGGCGGGAAAAAGGGAGCGAAAATGCGGGCCGAAGCCCTTACTCCTGAGCGACGGAGCCAGATTGCACGAAAGGCTGCAAAGGCACGGTGGACCAAAGCAAAGGGAAAGCATTGAAGCGCGAATTTCAGATCCCTTCAGGCACCTCTTCTCTCGATAGAAGATAAGTCTCTTTCTTTAAGCAAAATTATGCCGGAATTTGTCAGAGCAAGATTCACGGCGGCGATAACCTGGTCTTTCCACAACTCCTCGACACAGGTCACAACGGAAAGATCTCGACGGTCCATGCCAGACCCTCCGATTCAGGTCATGAAATACCACAATTCTCATCCCATTTTCCCTTGCCGTGACGTTGCTGACGGTCGGTTGGTGGAGCGCAGTCGCTCAACGGAAACATCAAGTGCCTGTCAATTGGCGCTCGTATTGTATTTGGCTAGCATTAGTTTTCGCAACGGTTGCAACGCTCACTGCGATCGCATTCTGGTTCTCGTGGAATGCGAGCAGAGGAAGTCCGCATGGGATGATGCCTGGCCCAGGTCTTTGGGTGCGTCTTAGAGACGTGTGGGCGCTGTCGGTCCTTGCGACAGTAACGTCAGGAGTTGTTGCCAAGGGGAAAGGCCCGGTATTGGTTATCAACGCCGGATTCTCCGTTGTCTGCTTTATATTTCTGTTGTCCTACATAGAAAGGATTCTTGAATAGACCGCGGATTGTCGCCCGATAGAACTTATCAGGCACTGACCTCGTTCACGGTGAGTAGCAACTTTCGGGTCTTCTCTCGTGTTCTATTAAGCACGCAATGCGTTTCCTGCTCTCCATGTTTCTTTGCTTTCTCTCTGTGAGTTCTTCCTGCGGGCAAACGAGCGCAAGACGGCCGAAAATTAGACAGGTCAATCCCCCGGATAGGAATCCGCAGTATTTTCCTGTTGGTCTGTTCAGCCAATATCCCGAACTCAGCGACTGGGAGGCTCGGTGGTACGCAAGCGAACTTCGCGCACTAAACGAACCCTCTCTCACGGAAGGAAAAGCCAGACATTCTGTTGTCTATCGCTTTCTGTTAATACCATCCTTCTCGCCCAGTTTAGCCATTCGGTTGGTGGTGAATCCAGATGGCACTGGAAGATTGGTTGCGAAACTCCGGACGAATAGCAGAGGAACGGAAGCAGCTCTTGCGGAAGAAACTGCATCGGTCTCGTCTGAGCAGGTAGGTAAATTCGAGGACTTGCTGGATGAGTCCAACTTCTGGTTCTTGCCAACAAAATGGGACACTGTCAGTGGTGCCGACGGCGAAGAATGGATTTTAGAGGCCAAGAAGAGCGGTAAATACCACGTTGTCGATAGGTGGAGCGGTTGGAGAGAGGTCAGCTATTCGCAAGCCTGTGAGTATCTGCGTGAACTTTCTCCAGTGAAGTCCGAAATACTGCGCCGAAAGCGCTCTAACCGGAAAGGTTCGTACTAAGAAGGTACGTCAAGTAGCCGCAGGAGTTCGGCAGCAGCATTAAGCGCAGTCTCTCGGTAGAACTGCTCGGCTTCGGCAATCTCGCGGTCTTTGCGCTTTAGTGCTTCTGGACTCCAATTTTCCCGGACTGCACCGATTGGAAGTGCGTCGGTTTCGGAGTCGATTCCAACAAAGGTTAAGAGCACTTCTGCAACTTTCGGCTCCGCTTCGTGGCGGAAGTGACTCAATAACCGCGATGCTGCTATCACTCCGAGTTGCCCTGCAATCAGTTGCCTTGCGGCGTGGAGAATCTGGAATCTGGCAGTTCCGTCGAGTCCCGATTGTAGGTTGTCGTCGTGCTCGCTCACACAGTTACCATACTGCGTGATGGAGTTTCATGGAACACAGCAGAATCAAAAGAAAGGGGACACTTCTAATGAGGTAAGGAAGGGGACATTTCTAAAGAGGCTTGACAAAAGAGGCTTGACACTGTTGACTCGACTCGATTGCTGTGAGACCATCTGCCCGTTTTCCGACGAGGGGCTTTGGGCATTTAACCCAATCAGGTGCCCTACGCGAACGTTTGGTGGCAGTTGGGTAGTGTTCTCGGGCTCGCTAAGGCGCAATGAACCAGTAAGTTGCTAGGAATCTGGCCGCACGGACTATCCCGCGGTCCAGGTTTAGGTCCTGGCGGGACCCCCGAGTTCCATCCGTTCGTTCATCCGGCAATCAGCACGCGACTTTCTCTGGACCGGGCAATAATTTCCTTAGCCAATCTGACCTGGTCAGCATCTCATCCAAGAACTGAAGTGCAGGCCCCAATCGTAGTCGTCAATGCGCCTCCAAAATGAGTCAGGGGCGAACTCCCGGGAGAACCGGAAAAGCATGAGACTGAAACTGCGGGGAATGAAATGGGGAAGTGTCCGGCGGAGAGCCGTGGCAATTCTGCTTCTGGTTTTTGGGCTGCTGCTCGCCGCGGATTTGTCGACGGCCAGCATTCCGGATGATAACCCCATTCCCAGTATTTTCGAGCCGCACTCGACGCCGGCCGATTCGATCTTTCATCTGTCACGTTTCGTTCTGGCGATCACCGGGATGATCTTCCTGGTGGTATTTGTTCTGCTGGTTTATGTACTTGTGAAGTATCGCGCCCGGACGACGGATTCCCCCCACGAGCCGCCCCAGGTCTATGGCAGCACGCAGATTGAGCTGGCATGGACCGTGATTCCGATCCTGATCGTGGTGGTGCTGTTCCTGGCCACGACGCGGGTGATCCGCGCCATTCAGGACGCGCCAGAACCGGCGAATGTGGTGGAGGTGACAGCCATCGGGCACCAGTTCTGGTGGGAATTCCGCTATCCGGCGCTTGGCGTGGTGACCGCCAACGAACTGCACATTCCCGTGAGCGATCCGGCGAATCCCACGCCGACTTACCTGAAGCTGCTTTCCGCGGACACGGATCACAGTTTCTGGGTGCCGCAGCTGGCGGGAAAGACCGACTTGATTCCGGGCAGAGTGAATACAATGTGGATGGACCCGCACCGGACGGGCGTTTTCCTGGGGCAATGCGCGCAATATTGCGGCACGCAGCACGCGAAGATGCTGTTAGAGGTGTTCGTGGACAGCCGGGAAGATTTTCAGGCGTGGGTGAACGCGCAAAAACAGCCGGCGAAACAGGAGGAGGACGTGGGCGCGGGCCGGCATGTGTTTGAAACGACTGCATGCGTCAACTGCCATGCGGTGGCGGGCACCCTTGCGACGGGCCGATTCGGTCCCGACCTCACGCATATGATGAGCCGGAGAACCATCGCATCCGGCGCGGCCGAAAATACTCCGGAGAACCTTGGCATGTGGATCCAGGATCCGGAGATGATCAAACCCGGCTCTTTGATGCCGGCGATGAAATTGAGCGACAGCGATCAGGACGCGCTGGTGCGGTACCTCGAGACGTTGCGATAGCGGGAGATCTGGGAGAAAAGCGATGTCATCGGATGCAATGACCATCAGGGCTGCGGGAGCCGCTGGACGGCCGTGGGTGGAGGCAGTGCAGGATTGGATCACCACGGTTGATCACAAACGGCTGGGAATTCTCTACATTCTCTATGCGCTGTTGTTTCTTCTCATCGGCGGACTCGAAGCGATTGTCATCCGCATCCAGTTGATGCGCCCGCACAACGACTTTGTTTCGCCGCAGGTTTTCAACCGCATGTTCACCATGCACGGAACCACCATGATTTTCTTCGTGATCATGCCGGTGATGTTTGGCTTTGCCAACTACCTGGTTCCGCTGATGATCGGCGCACGGGACATGGCGTTTCCGCGGCTGAATGCGTTCAGTTTCTGGCTGACTGCATTCGGAGGGCTGCTTCTCTACTTCAGCTTCTTGGGGGGCAGCGGCCTCTATGGCGCGGGGAATGCTCCCGACGTGGGATGGTGGGCGTACGCTCCATTGACCTCGCGCGCGTTTTCGCCGGGCCACAGCGCGGACTACTGGACGATTGCGGTGCTGGTGTCGGGTTTCGGCAGCATCGGGACGGCGACCAATATCATTGCCACGATCCTCTCGATGCGGTGCCCGGGGATGACGCTCAGCCGCATGCCGCTGATGGCCTGGATGACGCTGGTCATGTCAGGACTGGTTTTGATTTCGATCAGCCCGCTTTCGGCGGCTCAGATCATGCTGCTGGTGGACCGTTATCTGGGGGGCCATTTCTTCGATACCCAGGCGGGAGGGTCCGCGACGCTGTGGATGCACTTTTTCTGGATTTTCGGACACCCGGAAGTCTACATCCTGGTGATTCCCGCCTTTGCGTTTGCGTCCGAGATCATTCCGGTGTTCTCGCGCAAACCGATTTTCGGATACCCGGTGATGGTGGCGGCAACCGTGAGCATCGGGTTTATCAGCATGAGCGTGTGGGCGCATCACATGTTCACGATCGGTATGAGCGCCGCCTCGAATACCTTTTTCGTGCTGACGACGATGGCGATCGCCGTTCCCACTGGCATCAAGATCTTCAACTGGTTGGGCACGATGTGGGGCGGGAAGATCCAGTTCAAGACGCCGATGCTGTTCTCGATCGCGTTCCTGTTCCAGTTCCTGATCGCGGGCCTTACCGGCGTGATGCTGGGCACGGCGCCGTTCAACTGGCAGCTCAGCGGATCCTACTTTGTGGTGGCGCATTTCCACTACGTGATTGTGGGGGCGATTCTGTTTTGTATTTTCGGCGCGATTTATTACTGGTATCCAAAAATTACCGGAAGAATGCTGAACGAAAGGCTGGGCAAGCTGCATTTCTGGCTGTTCGTCGTCGGATTTCACCTGACGTTTGACCCCATGCACATTCCCGGCGTGCTGGGCATGCCGCGGCGCATCTACACCTACGAACCCGGCCGCGGCTGGGATAGCTGGAACGTGATTGTATCGGTCGGTGCATTTATCCAGGGCATCGCCACGCTGCTGTTTCTGGCGAACCTTGTACTTTCCTATTTCAAGGGAAGGAAGGCAGGGAGCGATCCCTGGGACGCGTGGACGCTTGAATGGTCCGTAAGTTCGCCCCCGCCAGTTTACAATTTCGCCGTCATACCGGCGGTCCGGAGCCGTCGCCCGCTTTGGGATCAGAAGCATCCCGAAGATCCGGATAGCCGTTATGAATAACGGGAGTAATGGATGAGTGCAATCACCACACCCATAGCCCAGACACCCGGCACCTGGAGTCTTCCCTATCGGAGCAAGGTCGGGATGGCCTGCCTGATTATTGCGGAGTCGGCGATCTTCACCATTTTTGTGGTGGCCTATCTTTACTATGCGGGAAAAAGCATGACCGGACCGACGCCGCGCGAAGTGCTGGAGACACCCATCTTCTACACGATTTGCCTGCTGTCCAGCAGCTTGACGATTCACTTCGCGTCGAGACTGCTCGAGCGAGGCAGTCGCGGGGCCTTTCTTGGGTTTTGGTTTCTGACGATTCTTCTGGGCGGTTTATTCCTGTTTGGCACCGGGCGCGAATGGCACCGGCTGATCTACGGGCATGGGCTTACGATTTCGACGAATCTGTTCGGGACTACGTATTATTCGCTCGTGGGGCTGCACGCGTTTCACGTCACCGTGGGCTTGATCCTGTTGAGTGCCGTTTTTTTGTTCGGGCTGGCCGGGCGCGTCGGACGGGAACAATCCGCGCGGGTGGAAGTGCTTTCGATGTACTGGCATTTTGTGGATGGGGTCTGGATTGTGGTGTTCACGGTGGTTTACATTCTGGGGCGTTGAGGAGAAGCAATGTCCACCGAGCTGTCTGCGGAAAATCTGGAACGCGGCACGCGAAATCCCACCCGGATGGAATTGCCGGCGCCCACAGCCTGGCCGATAGTTCTGGGATTCGGGTTCACGCTGCTGTTTGCGGGTCTTCTGACCAACGTATCCGTGAGCGTGCTCGGTCTGGTGTTGTCATTGGCGGGTTGCGTTGGATGGTTTCGGGAGGTGCTTCCCGAAGAGCACGAAGAAGTGGTGGACATTGAGCCTGAGGAGGCTTCGATCGCCACCGAGCGCCAGCGCGTCGAGCGGATTCACGTTGACGAAGCAATCGTGCGCGCGTGGCTGCCGCTTGAAACTTACCCGATCTCGGCCGGTGTGAAAGGCGGCTGGGCGGGAAGCGTGGCGATGGCCGTGCTGGCGTGTATCTACGGCCTTCTGAAGACGGGAAGCATCTGGTATCCGATCAATCTTCTTGCGGCCGGAATCTATACGCAATCTTTGAATCTCGAGCCAGCGCAGTTGAACGCGTTTCATGCGGGCCCGTTTCTGGCCGCGCTGGTTTTGCACGGCCTGGTGTCGACGCTCGTCGGGTTGCTCTACGGCGCGATGCTTCCGATGTTTCCGCGGCGGCCGATTCTTCTTGGCGGGCTGATCGCTCCCGTGCTGTGGTCGGGATTGCTGTACTCGATTTTGGGCTTGTTGAATCCGGTGCTCGGGAGCCACATCAACTGGTTCTGGTTCATGGCTTCGCAGATCGGGTTCGGGGTTGTTGCGGGTCTTGTGGTCGTCCGCCAGGCGCGGGTTCCAACGCGCGAGAATCTGCCGTTTGCGGTGCGTGCGGGGATTGAAGCGCCGGGAATGATGCGGCGAAAGGAAAGCGGAGAAAAGCGTCCTTGAGAGCATTATTGCATCCATGCATTTCGCTGGCGCTCGGAGCTTTGCTGCTGGGCGGCTGCGAATTCTCGCATGGACGGCCAGGGAAGGATTCAGAGACGCTGGCGCCGGATGAGATTCTGGACTTCAAGATTCTGTACGCCGAAAATTGCGCCGGTTGTCACGGCACGGATGGACGGGGCGGCGCGGCCATTGCGCTGGGCGATCCCGTGTACCTGGCGATCGCGGAGGAAGCGGCGATGCGCAAGGTCACGGCGGAGGGTGTGCGTGGAACGTCCATGCCGGCGTTTGCCCGGAGCGCGGGCGGCATGCTGACCGACAAGCAGATAGACGTAATCACAACGCAGATCCGGGCCCGCTGGGCCCGCCCGGGAATTCTTGCCGGAGTCCGGGCGCCCTCTTACGAAAACCTGCAAAAATCTCCGGGCGACGCCGCGCGCGGGGGACTTGTCTACAAGACCTACTGCGAATCCTGTCACGGCGCGGAAGGACGGGGCGGAGATAAAGGCAGTGCGATTACCGATCGAGCTTTTCTCGAGTTGGTAAGCGACCAGGAATTGCGCACGCTTGTGATCGTTGGACGCCCGGAATTGAATGCGCCCGACTGGCGCGGCAACGTGCCGGGCAAGCCGATGTCGGAGGCGGACGTCACGGATGTGGTCGCGTGGCTTGCTTCGCGGCGCGCGCAAAACCCCGGGCTGCCGTATCGCGCCATCGAAAGCACCCCGGCGCCAGGAGCCAGATGATGCCGAACGAAGAGACACTTTCTCGCCGCGGGTTGCTCGTGAAATTGGGACTCCTGCTCAACGGGCTGGTGGCGGCGGCGCTGGCAGTGCCCGTCCTCCGCTACGTTCTTTCGCCGGTCACGCGCGGGAGGGGGAACGCCTTCCTCCAGTGGGTTTCGCTTGGGCGGGTGAGCGAATTTCCAGAAGGCGAAACGCGGCTGGCGACATTCCGGAATCCAAATGTGATGCCGGCGGACGGCGAGACCGTGGCCACGGCATGCTGGGTGCGGCGCATCGAAGGAGAGAAGTTCCAGGTTTTCGCGATCAACTGCGCGCATCTCGGCTGCCCGGTGCGATGGTTTCAACAGTCCGGATTATTCATGTGCCCTTGCCATGGTGGCGTGTATTACAGCGACGGGTCGCGGGCTTCAGGCCCTCCGGAGCGCGGGCTTTTCGAATATGCGTATAAAGTGAAGGACGGGCTGATTACCATCGAAGCGGGGGAAATTCCCACTCCCGGCACGCCGACGGCGGCGCTCGATCAGGAGCGGCCTCCATGCGCGTGATCTCTCAAGTTGGCCTGTGGCTCGAGCGGCGATTGCAATTGGCGGCGGCCACTCGCGAAACGGCGGAGCACCGCGTTCCGCGAAACACCGCCAGTTGGTTCTATGTTTTCGGCAGCGCGGCGCTGGTGGTTTTCATGCTGCAGATTGCCACCGGGATTTTGCTGGCGCTTGTCTACGTTCCTTCGGCCGCCGAGGCGTGGAGCAGCCTCCAGGTGCTCAATCACGACATCGCACTTGGCTGGTTCATCCGCGCGCTGCACGGTTGGGGTTCGAACTTCATGGTGGCGATCGTTCTGATCCACATGGTGCAGGTGTTTCTTTTTGGCGCTTACAAATTTCCGCGGGAGCTCACCTGGATTGTGGGCGTTTTCCTGCTACTGATGACTTTGGGGATGGCCTTCAGCGGCCAGGTGCTTCGTTTTGATCAGGACGCCTACTGGGGACTGGGGATCGGCGCTTCGATCGCCAGCCGTGTGCCCATCCTGGGGCCGGCGACAGTAAGGCTGATGCTCGGCGGGCCGATCATCGCCGGCGCCACGCTTTCGCGTTTTTTCGCGCTGCACGTGTTCGCGATACCCGGGCTGCTGATAGTGCTGGTGGGTTTGCACCTGTTGATGGTGCTGAAACTTGGCATCAATGAGTGGCCGATGCCCGGGCGCATCGTGAAGCGCGCGACCTACACAGCGGATTATGAAGAGCTCGTAAAGAAAGATGGCGCGCCCTTCGTTCCCTACGCGGTGTGGAAGGATATTTTCTTCGCTGCATTCATTTTGCTGGCGGTTGCAGCTTGCGCGGTCTATTTCGGTCCGTTCGGGCCGAGCGGACGCCCGGACCCGACGATTATTCAAACTGCGCCGCGGCCCGACTACTTTTTCCTGTGGCTGTACGCCTTGCTCTCGCTTCTTCCGCCTTCGCTCGAGACGCCGGCGCTTCTGGTTGGCCCCGTGGTGGTGATACTCGGGCTGATTCTGCTGCCGTTTTTATTTGGCGAGGGCGAAAAAAGCTGGCGCCGGCGGCCGATCGCGGTTCTGAGCATCCTGCTCGTCGCGGTGAGCCTTGGGACACTGACGCATCTTTCCGGCTACACACCGTGGAGCCCGCACATGAATGCGTGGAGCGGCGACCCTGTGCCGGAACGCTTCCTGAAGGGCACGACCGCGCTCGAGCGGCAGGGGGCGCTGGTGTTTCAGGTAAAGCAGTGCCGCAACTGCCATTCGCTGGGCGAGCTGGGCGGCCAGAGGGGACCGACTTTGGATAGCGTGGCGGTGCGGCTCACGCGGGACCAGCTGATCCGCCAGGTAATTCAGGGGGGCGGAAACATGCCGGCGTATGGAAAGAACCTTAGCCCGGCGGAGACGGCGGCGCTGGTGGCATTCCTCGCGACGCTTCACCCGCCGGGACAGCTTCCCGCCCGGAATTGGGCGCTTGAAGAAAGCCAGGCGCCGGCTGTCGTTCCCGGACGATAGAGCGCCATGCCAGAAACCGTTCAAAGCGTGCTGGCTGCCTGGACGGTGCCTGTTCCGTTCAGCGTGGCCATAGTTCTCACCGCAATCTGCTATTTGCGCGGTTGGCGGCAGCTTCGCCTGGCTTCCGCGAAACGTATCCCCCTGTGGCGGGCCGCCAGTGCCCTTGTGGGCTTGTCGATGATCTGGCTGGCGATTGGCTCGCCGCTTGGGCTCCTGGACGAGCAGCTGCTGACGGCGCACATGACGCAGCATCTGTTGCTGATGACCATCGCGCCGGCGCTCGTTTTGGCCGGTGCGCCGGTGATGCCCCTTCTTCACGGCTTGCCACAGGGACTTGTCGAGTCCGCCCTCGGCCCATTGTTGCGATGGCCGCTCGCGCAGTCGATTGGTCGTCTGCTTTTGCAACCCGCCGTCTGCTGGTCTGCCGCCACCGCGGCAGTGGTTGGATGGCACATTCCCGCGGCGTTCAACCTGGCATTCGAGAGGGAAGCATGGCATATCGTTGAGCACCTTTCGTTTCTGGCGGCGGGTTTGCTCTTCTGGTGGCCGGTCATCCAGCCGTGGCCAGCTGTTCCGGTGTGGCCAAGATGGTCGATCCTCCTTTACCTGTTTTCGGCCACCCTGCCCTGCGACATACTTTCTGCGTACCTGACATTTTCTGACCGAGTGATCTACCCCGCCTATTTGAGCTCGTCCCACCTCTTCGGGCTTTCGGCACTGGAGGACCAGCAGTGCGCCGGGGCGCTGATGTGGACCTCGATCACGATCATTTACCTGGTGCCGGCGGCCCAAATCACGTTGGAGCTGCTTCGGCCGAATCCTGGGATGAGGGTGATCGGGAAGATGGGAATCGGCGGAGCCAGTCCCAGTCCTAAGAGTCCTGGGACTGATTGAGGGTGGTGGATCGTAACCGTCCGTTTGGGGATTGCTAAGATCAAGCAGGTTCGCCGCATATTTGAGAAAAAGATTGCATACCCGGGGGTCAGATTGCACTTCTCGTTCGTTAAAGCCAACGAATGCAAGCGCTTTGGGGTGAGGGACAACTTGATGGTGTGGTAGTGGAATTGCACTCGTCTTGGTGTTTACTCTGTCCGCAGAATTGATCCCGGGGGACTGACTGTGAAACTTATTCGTTTGCTGATGGTAGTAGCATTCCTAGGGCTAGGGGCGACGGTCGCCTTCGCCGACGGCGTGCCAACCGACCCGATACTACTCACCAAGGGTTGCGGGCGCGCGGGCCAGCCCGCCTGTGACGCTTACCTGATCACCTCTCCGATGGAGACGATAGGCGTCGTGCTAACGCTTGACACCACCGAGGGAGATCCGTTCTTCGGAGATGCCATCGCCAGTTTCGTCAATATTTCGGGAAGTACGCTTGATGGGAATTTCACCATCAGCTTCGTTGTGCCCGATGGCCTGAGTTTTCAGGGATGCGTCGAACCCAGTGATTCCGTGACTCCTCTGTTCAACTGCACGGGCGGCGGAAGTCCCGGCAGTCCAATTACGGGTGGGGGCACCGCGACATATAACTTGAATGGAGCCTCGATCTGTTCGGTCGATATTGACGATTTGTCTGGCGGCGAAGGTATACCGCCGACATACAGTTCTGACAGCGATTCGGACGATGATTGCCAGGCGGCATTTACGCTCGCGCTGCAGCCCGTCGCTGGCGAGAAACTTCCGCAAACCATAAGCGGCACGTTTGCTTCGATTCCCGAGCCGTCTTCAGGCGTGCTTCTGCTTTTTGGTATGGCCGGGTGCCTCCTGGCTCTTAAGGGCCTGCGCACCAACCTGGCCTAAAGCGTTCTCCGGCAATTATGAGCAATCGCCCGGCTGCCTGAACTCTGTCCGGGCAGCAATCGGTCCGCATCTCTACCCAGGACAACCTCCCTCTTACCCAATTTCAAAACATAGGAGACTGCCGGAGGGCTCTGAAGTCTTCGGGCTTGGGGATCCACGCCTGCGACTTCCGTTCCTGATCTAGCTCGAGATGCTTCGCACCTCTCCAGGTTTTCCGCATTCACCGGGCTCCGGCAGACCCGAGACACCCGACCCGGTAGGACCAGCTCGGGGAGGCACGGCATTCGGTTGCTTCCAATTCACCGGAATAGACGATAAGTGGCGGCCAGATTCCGAGTGCTCTCTCTGACGCTTCCCTCAGAGTCTACCTCTTCCGGGAATACTCTTTGATCAGAGCCTGATAATCAGGGCGAGTCCGCAGGGAGGTAAACTCCGGGTCAGCTTCGACATCCGATGCCGGTTGCCCCTTTTGCATGGCGGTTTTCAGTTCCGCCACCGCTTCCGCGGGTCGATTTGCGATTGTTTCGAGCGTTGCACCCGCATAATAAAGAGTGAACTCCGCCGGGGAGATGCTCTTGGCGCGTTGCAGCAGCTCGCGGCCTTTGGCCAGATCTCCCGACTTCGCATAGTAAAGCGCCATCTGACCGAGGAGGCTGGAATTCCGGGAATTGACTTGGAGGTCCTTGTTGGCCAGGGCAATCGCCTTCTTGTAGGCAAGGTTGGCCTTATCCTGCTGGCCAGCCCATCGGTATCCATCGCCCAGGTTGCCCAGCAAGGCCTGTTCGGACGGGTTCATCTCCACGGCTTTTTCAAACATCGGCACGGCTTGTGAGTATTGTTTCGACAAGAAGTAAGCCGTACCCAGGCTCGAGTAGGTCTGAGGGTCCGGCTGCAATTCGAGCGCTTTCTTGAACGCGCCTATGCTTTCTTCATATCTGGCCAGATACGCATAGGCAGCCCCGACATTGGTATATCCATTCGGATTCTGGGGTTCCAGTTGAACGACCTGCTGATACGCTTTGAGAGCATGCTCATATTCGCCAAATGTGAGATACGCCTGGCCGAGCGAATTCGGGTTGCCCCAGAAATAGGGATTGATCTCGACAGCCTTTGCCAACGCTTCGATGGCCAGATCCTTCTGGCCGACCGCAACGTAGGCGCCGCCAAGTCTTCGGTAGGCCTCGTCGGAATTGGGCGCCAGTTCCTGCCCACGCTTGAGCTCCGCTATGGCTTGATTGTTTTGGCCCGTGGCGCTGTAGACGGTGCCGAGCGTCATGTGTGCCTCGGGCAGCTTGTCATTTAATTCCGCAGCCCGGCGCGCCGCGGTGAGCGCCTTTTCCGCCCAGGAGGCGTCCTTCTTCTCGGAGTACATTCGCAGGCTGGCATTGGCCAGCCCCGTATAGGCCAGCGCGAAGTTCGGATCTTTCCTGAGAGATTGATTGAAGTAATTGATGGCTGTCTGAAAGTTTTTTGGATCGAACTGGCCGCGCATTGAATTTTTCCCGCGCAGGTAAAGGTCATAGGCATCCACGTTGTCGGTCGGATGTGCGGTCGTGTCGGCTGCCCCTGATTCGGAAGCATTGAGCCCCATTGCCGTCACGAGCTTTCCCGAGATCCTGTCTTCCAGAGCCAACAAATCTCCCGCCACTCCGGGAAACTCCTCGTTCCACAGCGTCTTGTTTTCCGCCACATTTTCAAGCTTCACGGTGATCCGCATCTGGTCGGCGTTGCCCTGCACCGTCCCCTCGACAATCAGGTTCGCGCCCAACTTCTTCGCGATTTGCGGAAGGGGCAGGTTCGGATCCAGTTTTCTCGCCGCATCCCCCGAAGTCAGGTGAACTTCCTTCAACTGAAAGAGCCGCGCCGAAAGCGCCTCTCCCAATCCTTCCGCGATGTAGCCCATGCTGGACGCATCCCCAAGCACCCGGAACGGCATCACCGCCACGTATTTGCCCTGCGCCAGCGCGGGAAGTCCCGGGTTTACCTGCGAACTTCCGCCGCCCGCAGCCGGGCGGAAAATCATCTCTCTGGTTTTTGGAATTCCGACGAAAAGTCCGGCGGCGAGGAGCACGGCGGCTGCCGGCGCAACCCACTTCCAGGGAATCTTGCCCGGCGCATTCGGCGCCCGCATGATGATCGAAGCCATTACCGGACGCTTGCCTTGCCAGGCGTCCAGATCCGCCACGATCTCGGCGGCGCTTGGATAACGGCGCTCGAGGTCGCGCTCGAGACAGCGGCTGACGATGTCGCTCAGTCCGGCGGGAACGGTCGCGTCAATCTCCGCAAGCGGGACGGCGCGCTCTTGATTGCGCATCAGCAGGCTGGCCATCGCGGTCTCAGCCTTGAAGGGCATCTTCCCGCTTAACAGTTCGTAGAAAATCAGGCCAACGGCAAAGAGGTCCGAGCGCTGGTCCAGGGTTTTTCCCATGGCCTGCTCGGGCGACATGTATTCGATTGTCCCGAGCAGGGCACCGGTTTGCGTCATGCCTTCAGATTGGACGGAGCGCGCCAGGCCAAAGTCCATCACCAGGATGCGGCCAGACTTGTCGCGCATGATGTTTTGTGGCTTCAGGTCGCGATGGATGATGCCGGCGCTATGAGCGGCATCGAGGGCCATGCAGACGTGACGTATGATGTCCACGGCTTCATCCGGCGAATATCGTCCGTGTTCCCTGAGCAATTGCCGGAGATCGCTGCCTTCAACAAACTCCATCGTGATGAACTTCACGCCATCGGCTTCCGCCAGATCATAAATGCGGATGACGTTTTTGTGGGTGACCTGGTGAGCGGTGAGGAGTTCCTGTTTGAAACGTGCCAGGATTGCGGGATTGCTGGCCATCTCTGGCCGGATCAGCTTCAGCGCGACCACACGTTCCACTTCGCGGTCGGCAGCTTTGTACACCGCGCCCATGCCGCCCTCGCCCAGAAGAGCAAGGATTTCGTAACGGCCGCCAAGCACGTCTCCGACCTGCAGGACGACGTTCTGATAAGACGTCACATAGGAGCGGGGTCCGCTGGGTGTGCGGACAGAGGTGCCGCCTTCTCGCGAGGCATCCGGATGAATGACCGTCGCTCCCGGGTCGGCAGGAGGCCGCCGCGGTGGCGGGTCGATAAAGGTAGCGCCGCTGTTGTCTAGCGGCACTTCGCTCGATGAGCTCTCGCCCTTGGCCGGCGCGCGCAGTCCGCCACCGGCTTCCTGACCGCGACCTGGCTTGGGCTTCAAATCGTCCATGAGACTTTAGGGACCCACGCACACCCATATCGCTCGATTGGCAATGGCTGCCCGGGGTCCAACGGCGTAAGTATATAACGATGCAGACTTTCTAAGCGGGCCAAACTCAAATAGGACGATTGGGCAGGTAACTAATCAGGTTAGTCCCCAATCGCTTACGCGCGTCCGGGCGTAAGCGTGGGGATGCTGGGAATCTGTGAGGGGGCGGATTCGGCTTTTAAGGGCGCAACCGGCGGACGAGACGGGCCGGTTGGCCCGCTGTTTTAGGCGTAGCCCCGTCGGCCTAGGGAGGTTCTAGCCGTGGCCGCCCGAGAGTTCCCGCACGATCGAGCCGACGAAATTTTTCGCGTCGCCAAAAAGCATCAGCGTGCGGTCCAGGTAGTACAACGGGTTGTCTATGCCCGCAAAGCCCGCGGCCATACTGCGCTTGATGACCATGATGGTGCGAGCCTTGTCTACGTCCAGAATGGGCATGCCGTAGATGGGACTGGTTTGATCTTCCCTAGCCGCGGGATTCGTGACGTCGTTGGCGCCGATGATCAGGGCGACGTCGGTCTGAGGGAAATCTCCGTTGATGTCGTCCATCTCCAGAAGCTTGTCGTAAGGGATGTCGGCTTCGGCGAGAAGCACGTTCATGTGCCCCGGCATTCTCCCGGCAACGGGGTGAATGCCGAATTTCACGTCCACGCCGCGCTTGGTGAGTGCGTCAAAGAGTTCGCGCACCTTGTGCTGCGCTTGCGCAACGGCCATGCCGTAGCCCGGGACGATCACGACTTTGCTGGCCGCGGAAAGAATTCCCGCCGCCTCTTCCGGCGAAGCGCTGCGCACCGGCCGGGTCTCTTTTGCGCCTGCTGCCGCCACTTGTTCCTGGCCGAACGCGCCGAACAGCACGTTTGTGAAGGACCGGTTCATCGCCTTGGACATGTTCACGGAAAGAATGAACCCCGAAGCCCCGTCCAATGCGCCCGCGACGATCAGCAATTTACTGCCCAGCACAAACCCCATTGCTGCCGCGGAAAGTCCCGCGTACGAGTTCAACAGCGAGATCACCGTCGGCATGTCCGCGCCGCCGATCGGAATAATCATCATCACTCCGAATGCCAGCGGGATGCCGATCATGAAGGGAAACAAAAAGGTTTTGTCCGGATCGAGGACCAGAGTCACACCGATTCCGACGGCAATCGCAAGCAATCCCAGATTCACTATATTCTGGCCCTTGTACGTTATGGGCCGCTGCGGCAGCACTTCCTGAAGTTTTCCCGCAGCCATCAAGCTGCCGGTGAAGGTGAGAGCGCCCAGAATCACTTCGAGCGAAAGCACGCCCATCATGAATCGAGGGACGTGCGGCGCGCGGATGTAGAATTCCGCCGTGCCCACCAGCGTGACGCACAGTGCGCCGAACGCATGGCTGAGCGCGGTTCGTTGCGGCACCGCAGTCATGGCCACGCGGCCGAGCGGGACGCCGATAATCGTGCCGAGCACCAGGCCAATGGCGATCCACCGGTAATCGACGATGCCCTTGTGCAGCAGCGTTCCTGCAATCGCCAGCAGCATGCCCACTTCACCGGCCCAGACGCCCCTGCGCGCGGTGACGGGAGAACTCAGCCATTTCAAGGAGAGAACGAAAAGCGCGGTGGCGATCAGGTAGGTTATTTCAAGAATGTTTTCGCTCGCGAACATGATGGTTACGGTTTCCTCGGGCCGCTGGCTTTGAACATTTTCAGCATCCGGTCGGTGATCATGAAGCCGCCCACGATGTTGCTGGTGGCGGCGATGATGGCGATGGTGCCCAGGATTTTCGCGAAATTGCTTTTGCCTTCGCCGGCCAGGATGATTGCGCCGACGACCGCGATGGCGTCCAGCGCATTCGTGAGGGACATCAGCGGCGTGTGCAGGAGGGGCGAGACTCGGCGGATTACTTCAAAGCCGATAAACGCGGCCAGCAGGAATACGTACAAACCTGTAACCAGATCCAGTTGCATCAGGCCCCTCCTCCGGCTGGCGCGGCCTGCAGCGCCGGCATCGAGAAAAATTCCCTCACGCGCGCGTTCACAATGCCGCCGTCCTCTGTCACCAGTGTCTCGCGCATGATTTCGTCCTGCAGGTTCAGTTGCAGCTTGCCGTCCTTCACCACGTGCAGCAGGAAAGAGGTGATGTTTCTGGCGAACATCTGGCTGGCGTGATACGGCACCGTTCCAGCGAGGTTGTATTCGCCGATGATGGTGACGTCGTGAGCCACGATGACTTCATCCGGCCTCGTCAATTCGCAATTGCCGCCGCGTTCCGCCGCCAGATCGACGATCACTGAGCCGGGTGACATGCGTTCGACCATCTCTCTTGTTACCAGCACCGGGGATTTTTTGCCGGGAATGACCGCGGCCGTAATCACGACATCGCTTTCGGCGATGACGTTTCCCAGCAGTTCGCGTTGCTTCTGGTAAAAGCTTTCGTCCTGCGCTTTTGCGTAGCCGCTGGCGTCCTGCGCGTCTGTCGCTTCGACCGCAAGTTCGACGAAACGCCCGCCGAGGCTCTGTACCTGCTCCTTGGACGCGGGTCGCATGTCGTAAGCGGAAGCTACCGCGCCCAGTCGTCGTGCCGTCGCGATGGCCTGGAGACCCGCGACGCCCGCGCCGATGATCAGCACGCGCGCCGGAGCGATGGTGCCCGCTGCGGTCGTCAGCATTGGACACATGCGCGGAAGAGTGTCCGCCGCCAGCAACACTGCCTTGTACCCGCAGATTGTGGCCATCGAGGAGAGCACATCCATGCTTTGGGCGCGCGTGATGCGCGGCATGAGTTCCACGGCAAAAGAGGTGACCCCGCGTTCGGCAATTTCCTGCAGGGTTTTCAGCGTTCCCAACGGGCGCAAAAAGCCCATCAGCACCTGGCCCTTCTGAAGCAGCGGCAGATCCACGTTTCCGTTCTTGTCGTTCGCGCCGTAGCAAAGAAACTGCACGATGATGTCGGCTGCGCGGAAGACTTCGGCGCGATCGGCCGCCAGCCTCGCGCCTTTTTCCAGATATTCCTTGTCGGGATAGCCGGCGGCGTGGCCTGCGCCGGCCTCCACGAGCACCTCGAGGCCTGCTTTTTTCAGGTTGGAGATGACGGCAGGGACCAGCGCCACACGCCGTTCTTTCGGGTAGATTTCCCGGGGTACACCAACGATCATGCGCCCTCCTTCCAGAAGGTCCTTGCTATAGATGCGGAAAATTCGCGGCTGG
This sequence comes from Acidobacteriota bacterium, assembly GCA_013289665.1. Lineage (GTDB taxonomy): Bacteria > Acidobacteriota > Terriglobia > Acidiferrales > UBA7541 > Acidiferrum. Next base: position 66,256 of record JABCZN010000010.1, read on the forward strand.
ATATCGTTTTCATGTTTCCTCTTCCGCGCATCCGCACTCTTGTCTCCGGCTGTAAATTGCAACTTCGCTTGCTTAGCATTGTTCTTGCGGAATCGGGGGCGGAGCGAGTGCCCCTGTTCTGGGAAAGGCTGTTGATCTCAAATTCGAAACGCCCTGTTCGAGATGCGTCGCATTGCGTCAACAGCGGAATTCTATCTCTAATGTCCGGTTGGGGACAAGGCGGCGCATCCCTGAACGGCTATCTCGGAACTTTAGCGGGGCGGTCGTGATGCGAGCTGAATCTGGCTCCCTGGTGCACCTTCTGGAGTCACAGGGTTATAGGCACCTATTTTCGAGTGACGAAGTCCCGAGGGCAAGGTGCCCTGCGGTGCGAGCGCGACTCGGTCGCAAGCGTAATCGCATCGCGTTCGCCCGGATCACGCTGACGGCCAAATTTCTAGGTGAAAACATTTGCGGTTTTTGTTAACATGAATGTGTGTGAGCTCAAGGATGATTATTGCGGATGCGTCGGTGCTTATTGCAGTCGCGAAAATGCGCATGCTTGACCTGCTCAACGCAGTGTATGGTCACGTTTTGATCGGGCCCCAGGTTAAAGCTGAGACCGTTGATGCGGGCAAGAGAATTTCAGCTCCAGGCGTGGAGCGCATTGAAAAGGCGCTGGATGATGGTTGGCTTCAAGTTGCGCAACTCTCATCGAAGGAAAAGAGCACGACGCACAGCATCGTTTCAAAGGGGGGCCTCGACGCAGGCGAGGCCGAGTCCCTCGCCCTAGCTAGCTCTCGCAGACTCATGGTCATTCTGGATGACAGGGCGGCCCGATCATTTGCTGAGGTTATGGGGGTCACGTTCCTGGGCACTGCGGGAGTGCTGTTCCACGCATTTGTGAAAAAACATTTGACTCTGGCTGAACTCGAGGATGCGGTTGAGGCGTTGAGTCAGACAATCTGGCTTGCGCCATCCGTTGTTGCAAACGTATTGAAGAAAGCTCGGGAGGCCGACCGATGAAAAAGGAACAAATGGTGGGAACGAGGCTGCCTGACACAGTGGTTCGGGACCTCGAAGCAATCGAGCAAGTCGAGCAAGCCGACCGGTCGACAACTGTAAGAAAGCTCCTCTCTCAGGCAATACAAGACTGGAAGCTGGATCACTATTCGCGTCTATATGGTAGCGGCAAGCTCACCCTGGCACGTGCTGCCCGTGAGGCGCGAGTCTCTCTCTGGGAGATGATGGATTATGTGAAAACCAAGAAAATCACCGCACAATATGACCTTGAGGATTTTCAGCGAGATCTGAAAACCGTCGCGGCTGGTGAAACGCGGTAAGCGCAAGAAAATGCTTCGCTACACGAAAGGGCTGCGGGGCAGTCACAATTGCGATCACACGCGGGCTCAGCGAACTCGAAGAAGAGCTCCGCGGACTTGTTGTACCTTGCATGGTTGCTGGGGACATATTGGTGGCAAGAAAAACGATAAATGGGGATGCTGGAAAACTCTGTTAATTGACGCTAGATAAACGAGCTATGTGACTTGAAATTTCTCTATTAACAGCCGAATGCTCTACCATTGAGCTACCGAGGCTCATTTCCCTTTTGTGCTGCTTACGGAGCATTTTCAAGCAAAGGTTGGGGACATCCCTGGAGGCCGGATGCGCCGACGCTTGAACAGTTGGCCGGGAAATGCGGCTAGTGCAAATTCTCGTAGACAGACCGCGCTTCACGAAGCCTTTTGAGGACCAATTCTTTTTCGGCTGTCGAATTCCAGTCCGGGTATTGCGAGGTAATCTCGATCGTCCGGTCAATCCACGCCACGAAATATTCCGCGGCTTCTTTGGAGTAGGCTCGCTTTCCAGCGATGCTTACGTACACGGGGCTCGTCGTCGCGTAAGTGTAGTTGTCCATCACGGGGTATCTGGCTTTTTCGCTCGAAGCGCGAAGGACGCACCAGCCGCTTTCTTCGAGCGGCAGGGAGCCTTTGATGTCGGCGGATTCTTTTGTTGTGCCGGTCGGCAAAGTTTGCGCGACTTTTCCGTTGCAGACGACCTCCAGGTGGTCCACGGGCACAATCGATCGCAATTTCGCGCTGAAGGGAACTGCTGCCTGCGGGGAATCAAATTTCAATTCGCTTCCCACCATTTCCCCGCCCAGCTTGAATTCAATCAGCGGGCCGTTCGTTGCGAACGTCCGGCCCAGTCTGATTCCATCCAGCCACTCCTTCAGGTTCAGAGGCCAAACCGGGACCCAGACGTAGACCCGATCAAAACCCACCCCGCCGCGAATCGGAGCAGCGTAATTTGCCGTCGCATCCGTTCCGGCGCCCGCCGGCAATTTGTATCCGAGGTTCAGCAGTTTGTACCAGACCTCCGCAGAGGATTTGTGATCGCTGAAACCCACGATCTCCATGTAATCCAATTTTCCGAGAGCCACGTCCACCGGCAATTCATCGGTGATGCTCTCGGCCGGCTTTCTGAACGGGTCCGGCACCGCATCAAACGGATGCACCGCTCCGACCAAAGCGCCCTCGGCGTGCGCCATGTCGTAAACATCCGCGTTCATCGGATACAAACTTGCCGCCGCTGTATTCGGATATCCCGCGTACCCAGGCAGGAGCAGATGATTCTTTATGTCGAGCAGCCCCCGGTGTCCCCAGTAGCTCGTATGAAATTCCTGCCCTCGCAGGATCGCGCTGTCCTTCCCGGTGATCGTGTCAGAACTCGTTTCGCTCGAGGCAATATCGGGGAATCTTTGTTCCTTGTTGACGATCAGATTGTTCACTACCGACAGATCTTCGCTTTCGGCCTGAATTTGTAACTCCTCGCTATCTACTTTGTAGGCTCCGCCATAATTCATGTGGACGTGCATATCGCCGCTGATCCAGTGTCCCTCGGTCTCGCTTCGCCAGCTGGTCCGTCGCAACTCGACTTCAACTTTTTTTGTCTCGCCTGCCATGATCTCGACGAACCTGCCCTCCGCGTTGCTTTCCAGTCCCCTGGTCACCTCAATCTCATATTTACCGGCGGGGACGCGAATGGAGCTACCCCTGAAGGGCGAATAGAAATAGTGCCGTTCAAAGGGGCGTTCCGAGCGGTCGAATCCGTCGTCGGCATGAATCCAGGCGTCATCGGGAGCATAGAAGCGCCCCTTTTCGCCGGTAACAGAGACCCTCGCGTAGGCAGGCTTGCCCTCCTCCCGGGCATAAATTTCCAGCAAGGCCCAATCCTGGGGATGCTTTCGATTGCGCAAACCAAGCTCGTGCCGTTCCCCCGATGGAATATTCTGAACCAGGATGTTCGCATTTCCTTGGGCGTCGGAGACAAAGGCAATGCTGTTTCCATCTGGCGACCATCGCGGAGTCGTCTCGTCCCAGTCGCCGTAGGAAAGCGGAAATGCGTCGCCGCCTTTTGCGGGCATCAGCCACAGATTCTGCCGCTGGCGGCCGAGATAGGAGCTGTAGATCATGCGGGAGCCGTCGGGGGAGAAGTCGGGGCGGGCCCTCCAGCTGGTTTCCTCGTAGTGAATCTCGCGCGCTCGGGCGCCGGGTTCGGCCTTCATCAGCCAGAAGCCGCCGGTGCCGTGAATGTGGCCGCGGTTGGAGACGAAGAGAATCTCTTTCCCGTCGCGCGTCCAGGCCGGATTGATTTCCATGTCGTAGGGGCTGTAGTAGTAGCGGGGCAGCGGAGTCTTCGTTTCGCCCGTGAGCCGCACGACGTTTTCGAGCGCGCCGTTTCCTACCTCGGCCATGAAAACGTGGAACCGCCGGTTATATTGCGTGGAAACCCAAACGATCTTTCCTCCATCGGGCGACCATCGCGGCTCCACATTGACGGCCCCTGCGCTGGTGAGTTGGTTCGTTTTGCCAGTTGCCAGATCCAGCAGCCAAAGCTCCATCGCGTCTTTCTGGTAGGAGACGTAGACAACACTTTTCCCGTCCGGCGACCAATCGGGCTGGTAGTCGTAGCCCGCTCCGTCTGTAAGCTGCGCGGCGACTTCGGAATCGAGTTTCTGCCGCCACAGCGAGCCCGCCATCGAATAAATCAGCTCTTTCGAGTCTGGCCCCCAGGCGAGGCTGCTCGGGCCGCTCGTCAACTGCGGCAGATAGAGTTCGCGGAAATAATAAGGATGCGGTTCGTCAATCTGGGGCAGGACGGGACGGCGTTGCGCGCAGGCGGGGGTCAGAAACAGGGCGAGCAGGAAATACTGGAATTTCAGGATTCGCGTCAACGCAATCCTCCCGGACGGCATACTACGCCAAAAAGGAAAAGGGCGCAGCCTCGCCACGCCCTGTACCTGAATTTCCGCACCCGCTCTTCCCTGAAACTTAAAACGAACAACTTAAAACCGGCAGCTCTGCCTCACGCCAGCCCAAGTTTCGACAGCGGCATCTCTCTCAGGCGTTTTCCCGTCGCCGCAAATATCGCGTTGTACAGCGCAGGCGCAAACGGCGGCAACCCAGGCTCACCGATTCCCGCTGGCGGCGCCTCGCTGGCCACGATGTGGACGTTGGTTTCCCGCGGCGCTACGTTCATGCGCGCCACCTGGTAGGAGTCAAAGTTGGACTGGTCAACGACGCCGTTGGTGGCCGTGATTTCGCCATAAAGGGCGATGCTTGTGCCCATCGTGGCCGCGCCTTCAAATTGCTGACGGACCGTGAGTGGGTTGACGATCGTTCCGGCATCCAGCGCGGAATCCACGCGATGGATCTTTACCTGGCCGTCCTTTACTTCAGCTTCGACGACCGTCGCGACGTAAGTCAGGAAGCTGCGGTGCATGGCGATACCCATTCCCAATCCGTTCCCGAGCTTTCGCTTGCCCCAGCCGGATTTTTCCGCCGCGAGTTCGACGACTCGGCGAAACCTTGCGACGTCGATGGGATACTGCGTGTAGTCACCGTCGTAGTTGGTGTAATCCTTGGGGAGTTCGGTCTTCGGGATGATGCGGTCTGGCCCGAGGAGCGCCAGCAAGTAATCCACCTGATCTTTTCCTGCCGCGTTTGCCAATTCGCCGACAAAGGAATGAATTCCAAAGGCGTGATAAATATTGGCCACCGAGCGCAGCCAGCCGATGCGGGTGTGCGCGGGTGCGGGCCCGTTTTCAGCCCGATGGTTGGCCAGCGCGAAGGGCACGTCGCTGAATCCGAGCCCGATTTCTCCGGCGTCGGCATATTCCGTCGGGTCGAACGTCGAAGCAATCGGCGGAAACACGCTGCGCTGCAGCCATGCTGTGGGCTTGCCGTCGGCCCCGAGTGTGGCTTTGAAATACATGGCCGCCACCGAGTGGAAGGAATCAAACTTGATGTCGTCTTCGCGGCTCCAGACAACCTTGACCGGCTTTCCGGTTTTTTTCGAGAGCACCGCCGCCTCCACGATAAAATCGGGAAAAGACTTACGGCCGAATCCGCCGCCGAGCAGCGTCACATTCACGGTGACATCTTCCTTCTTGAGTCCCACCGCCGCGGCAATCGCCTCCTGTGCGCCCTGCGGGTTTTGCGAAGGCGCCCAGGCCTCCACCTTTCCATCCTTAAACACGGCCAGAGCGGCTGGCGGCTCCATTGAGGCGTGGGCCAGCATCGGTGCATAGTATTGCGCCTCGACAACCTTGCCGCCCTTCTTGAATTCCGCGTCAACGTTGCCGTTTTCCCGCACCACTTTGCCTGGTTTGAGCGAAGTCGCTTCCAATTCCTTGCGGAAGGCATCCGACTTCCAGGCGCTGTGCTCGCTCTTGGTCCATTCGACCTTCAACTTCTTCTTCGCCTGAAACGCCGCCCAGGTATTGTCAGCAAGGACTGCAACTCCGCCCAGCGCCTGGTAGCCCACGGGCGGCTTGAACGTGTCGATCACGGCGGTTTGCTTTACACCGGCGACTTTCAGGGCGGCCGCGTCGTCCACACTTTTTGCGGAACTCCCGTAAACCGGAGGGTGCATCACAGACGCGTACAACATCCCGTCCAGCCGCGCATCCTGGCCGTACAGGGCCTGGCCGGAGCACATATTCTTCAGGTCATAAGCTGGTTTGGGCTTGCCAATATAGCGCCAATCCGTGCGCGCCTTCAGTTCGAACTCTTCACGCTTTGGCACAGGCAACTTGGACGCCGCGGAAGCCAGTTCTCCGTAGCTCGCCTTTTTGCCGCTTGCCTTGTGCATCACCACGCCGGGTTCGGTCGTACATTCTTTTTCCGGGACGCCCCATTTCTGCGCCGCGGCACGCACCAGCATCAGCCGGCCGCTGGCGCCAGATTCCCGCAGCGTGTCGAAGAAACTTCTTACAGAGTGCGAGCCATCCGTGTCCTGGTCGCCGTATTTCGCGTCTCCCCCGCCCTGCACAACTTTCACACGATTCCAGTCGGCGTCCAGTTCATCGGCCACGATCATCGGCAATCCTGTGCGGTTGCCGCTGCCCATCTCCGCCCGGTGGGCAATGATATAAACCGTTCCGTCCGTCGCGATTGCGAGATACACGTTGGGCTGCAGCGCCGCCGCGGCCATGGATTCCGCGGAGGAAGGCTCTGCGGCTGCCAGCAAGTTCTCCGGCAAATACCGCGCGCTCAGGACAAAAGCGCCCGCACCCACGATCCCTTTGAGAAAACCGCGACGGCTCACATTTTCAATTTGGATCATGTCCTCACCTGACCGGGCTCATAGGCCGACGAAAATCACCCAAAATTCGCCTGCTTCCGTTCTCTATCCTACCTGCATTCTACTGGCTTGCAAGCCCGGATGATTCTCTCTCTGATTCCGCCTAAGAACCCGCAAACTCATTGCCCTGTTCGCTGTCGGCTGGCATACTCGACTCCCGCGGCACGGAGAGCAATTCACAATGAAACGCGAATATCACCGCTGGCATTCCCCACGGCTGGGCCTTGAACTTGGCGTCGTGGTTTATGGTCACTGGGGGCCACCGCTCGTGGGCTTTCCCACCAGCGCGGGAGACGAATGGGAGCTCGAAGGGCAGAGCATGGTGGGCGCGCTGGCAGAATTTATTGAAGCCGGGCGCATCAAGTTATTCACGGTGAATTCGATCAACGGACAGAGTTTTTACAATAAGGGCGCGCATCCGTTTCACCGCAGTTATGTGCAGTCGGTTTTCGATTCCTACTTGCGCGAGGAAGTTGTGCCGTTCATCTGGGAGAACTGCCAGTCGCGCGTGGCGATTGCCACGATGGGGGCTTCCTTCGGCGCATATCATGCAGCAAATACGCTGTTCAAGCATCCGGACATTTTCAAGCGCTGCTTTGCAATGTCGGGAGTATACGACCTGAGGAATTTCATGGACGGCCTGTATGACGACAACTTTTATTTCAACAATCCCGTTGACTATCTGGCGAATCTTTCCGATGCCTGGTATTACGAGCAGCTTCGTTCCTCGGATATCCACCTGATCACCGGCACAGGCCAGTGGGAACACAGCGGCCCGACCTACCGCCTCTCCGACGTGCTCAGAAGCAAAGGCATCCGCCACTCCGTAGACAACTGGGGCCCCGAAGGCGGGCACGACTGGCCCTACTGGAAGCACCAGATGCGTTCCTACGTCTCACAGCTCTATTGATTTTCTCGTCTAGGCGCAGGCCTTTAGCCCGGCCCGGCTCGCACAGGCTTCACAGCCCCAGGTGGTCCATCTGGTAGTGACCCTTTTCGATCACCTGGTCCTGGTCGATCCAGACGTCGCAATTCCTGGTCAGCACGTCCACGTGGGTGCGTGATTTCCAGTTGGCGTGGGTCTGGCTGCCGTAGGGATCGCCGAACGCGATGTGCACGCCGGGGAATTTCTCGTCCTGCAGAAGGATGCCGATCATCCGCGTCAGGCCGAGGTTGGTGCCGAAGGCGAGTTCGCCGACGCGATCGCTGTTCTCATCCGTATGGCAATAGCGCCAGAATTCGTCTTCCAGATCCTTGCGTTGGCATTCGGCGTGCACCAGCCGCCCGCCAATAATTTGAAGAACCAGAGGCGTTTCCCGCAGATCGCCATATTTTCCGTTGAAGTAATCGCCCGCAGTCGCGTCACACACAAACCTCCCATCCACAGTGCCGGGAGTCGTGAACACTTCGCCCGCCGGCAAATTCGACCAGTAGCGCGGGCTGATGAGGCCACTGGTCTTTACCCAATCCAGGTGGCGGTCAAAGTGCGCGGAAAAGGAAGTGCCCGCTTCCGTCTTCACCGTGAGCGTTTCCGCGCGAAGCATCCGTTCGCGCAGTTTGTCGCTCAGGCGGTCCACCATGTGGTAATCCGCGCGCATGCCTTCCTGCATGATTTCGGGAGTGACGCCCACCATGTGCGCGTAACGAATCTGCCGGCGTTCCACCACTTTCACGATTGCCATTCGCGCGGTCAGTTCGCCCGGCTGCGGGGTCATGCACAGCACCCCCACATCCGCCGTTTCCAGGGCTTCGAGCACAGCAGGAGGCGCGCCCTTCATCGGGCGAGGACCGAAATCCTCGAGGAGCAGGCCGGTAAGCTCGGCGCCGCGCCCATTCACGGCCCTTTCCAGGCTGGCGGCAACGCTGCGGCTGATTTCGTCCGCAATCAGCACAACATGTTCGCCCGGTTCGACACCCAGGCATACGTCAATGGCGTTTTCCGCGCCAGCCATCAGCTCGATTGGGGCGTTTCCAAAGGTCATCTCTACTATTTTACCTGATTCTTCGGCCGTGCCAAAAACGCGCTGGCTACAAGTTGCCTTGTCCGGCCACTTTTTCGGCCCGTTTGGGTTCGACGCGGAACCCTGGAATCTGGCCGCCCCCGCTCGTGACATTGGCCAGGCTGCTGGCGCTCAATCGGGTCAAAAATCCCGCGAGTTTTCTGCGGAACATATAGGGCGCCAGGTCCACCAGCATGTCGCGGAACTCGACTTTTCCGTTGGCGCCAATGTAGGGGAACTCGCCGCGGCTCATGGCAATTTTCTCCTGCACAATCCAGCAGCCGTGCTCTTTCGCCGATCCTCCGCCGGGAAGAGCTTGCTGGATCGATTTTTCCCAGTGCTTTGCTTCGGCTTCCCATCCGAGGGTCACGCCGGTCCCGCCATATTCATCGCTGGGTTTCAGCACCAGATCCTTCTGATTTTTCCGGATGTAATCGAGCAATGCGATCGGTTTGCCCCGGTGATCCGTTTCGACGTCTTCGACCACGCGGGTCCACGGCACATGCTGCTCGATCACATCCAATTCTTCGGGAGTGAATAGTTTTCGATTCTTCTCGTCCGTCAGCACGGCAAAGAACGCCTTTACGTGGGGAATCTTGCAGCGGAAATTGTTGGCCACGCAGACCGCTTGCGCTTCGTAGGCTTTCACGAGTGCTGCGCACTCCGTTGGCCGGGCAACGATGTCGTTGATCAGCACGCGCCGGTAAACGAGATCGATCTTCTTGCCCTTCGCCCATAGGGACTTTCCGTCCCACTCGAGTTCCCCGGGGTCTGAGAGCACCACCGGTACTCGCAGGGCTTCGAAGCGCTGCTTCAAAATCTCAAATTCACTCCAGGTCGGAACCTCCTTCCAGTCCACGATCAGCATCTGCGGCTGCTGCGAGGTGCCGCCCCAATCTCGATACGTTCCAACGAGCGCATCCAGAAGCCTTGCGCTCAACGGATAGTTGTGAACTTCAAATTTCTTTGCAAACTCCTTCATGATCGGCAATTCGCGGAAGAGTTCCGAGAGTGCTTCCGTGTATCCCGCGCCGGCCGGTGACTCGCCGTTATATTCGGTGAATTTCAACGAATCCGGGAGCAGGAACGCGTCCACGCGCGAGGCCGTGCTCGCCGGGCCGCCACCAGCGGGCAAGCGCACCAGGCGTTCTTCTTCCGAGCGCAGGTGAAATTGAGAGAAAAGCGTTTTATCGTCCATGGCCAGGCTGGCCATGCGCTCACCGAGGCGCGCGAGCGTTTCTGTGGCATGCCGCACGCGGGCTTCGGCTTCCGGCGAAAGAAAAAATGGCCGCAGAAATGGGCAGTGAACGCGATTACCGAAGGTGAGCTTGGCCTCCTTCAGTTCTTTCAGGAATTTGTTCGGAAAGCCAGGAGACTCCTCGAGCATGGGCCGCAGGAGGTCATTCCAATATTCGACCGGATCCGGGCCAGGAGATGGAATTCGTCGGGCATTCATCGCTTCGTAGATCCCGAAGGTGCGGATCCGGCCGCTTGCGCCGCACGAGGCGCTCCGGTGAACCCCGCGGCCGCGCCGACGCCCAGCATCTCTTCCCATCGCGGCCAGGTGTTGGCGACATTGCCGTTGAGCGCGCGGTCGATCACCAGCCGTGCCATTTTTTCCACTACATGCTCGAAATAGAATTCGGTGATGCGGTCGCGCTCGAAATCCGGAGCGGGGTTCAGGAAGTCAATGGCGTAAGGCACTCCGTCTTTGACGGCGAATTCGATGGTGTTCATTTCATAGCCCAGCGCCAGGTTGATCGTCTGCGCGTCTTTCACCACGCGGGCGCCAAGTTCCTTTGACAAATAACTGTGTTCCACCAGGTATTTGCGTTCTTTGGGGTCGTACGCCACGGGCAAAATGTCCGTCTTGCCGAAGGTGAAGCAGCGCACATACTGGCCGAAGTCAATGAACTCCTGCAGCGTCATCGGATAGGGAGAAGTCTTGTCGTACGCCTCCAGAAGCTCTTCCTTGTTGTGCACCTTGTAGACGTGCTTCCAGCCACCGCCAGAGAATGGTTTCAGAATCGCAGGGCGCCCGACGTAATCAAGAAGCCCGTCCCAGTCGATCGGATACGTCAGGTTTCGCAGCGATTCCGAGTTGATGTCCACATCGGCCGGATAACCTTTCTGCGGCAGCAGCACGGTTTTCGGAATCGCGATGCCCAGCTTCGACGCCACCGAATAATTGAAATATTTGTCGTCCGCCGTCCACCAGAACGGGTTGTTGATGACGTAAGTGCCTTCGAGCACGGCGTGTTTCAGATAGCCGCGGTAATACTCCACTTCGTGTGAGATGCGGTCCACGATCACGCGATATTCCGCGGGCTCCCCCATCTTCGTGCCGCCTAGCTTTACAAACCCGGCCGTCACGCCTTCCTTTTTCCCGAGTTCGTTCACACGCGCGATAAACGCCGGAGGAAAGCTGAACTCGCGTCCACACATCAACCCAACCTTAGCCATGGGATCCTCCTCTTGCCTTGCTCATCCACATTGCTCGAACTCCCGCTTCAGTTAATCGCGGCCGCCGAATTCGATTTCGCGTCCAGGACGCTTGCGCGGGTCTCCATCACCAGGTGGCGCACCACGTCCTTCAGGTCACCGGTCTGCTGGTAAACGCGCAACTGGCGCTCCGCGCTTGTCCCCTCGTTCAGGATCGTGTGGATATACTCGACGGCGCTGCGGCTGCCAAGCTCGTCCACCACGTCGTCGATCAATTCCATCAGCTCCAGCATGAGTTCGCGCATCGGCACTTCCGCTTCGCGCCCGAAGTCGATCAGCTTTCCCTCAATGCCGTAGCGCGCGGCCCGCCACTTGTTCTCTTCGATCAGCGCCCGGCGATAAATTCGCCAGCTTTGGTTGTGGGTGTAGAGACGATGCAACTTGACTACGATGGCCTGGGTCAGCGCCGCGATTGCCACGGCTTCCTCGACGCGCGTGGCCGTGTCGAACATGCGGAATTCCAGGGTGCCGTAGGTGGGATGGGGACGCACGTCCCACCAGATTTTTTTCCCTGTGTCGATGCAGTTCAGTTTTACAAGCAAGTTGATGAAATTCTCGTACTCGCTCCACGACTCGAACACTTCGGGAATTCCCGTGCGCGGGAAACGCCGGAAAACTGTGGTGCGGAACGATTTCAGGCCGGTGTTGCGCCCCATCCAGAAGGGCGAGCTGGTCGAGAGCGCCAGCAGGTGCGGCAGGAAATAACCCACCATGTTCATCATGTCAATCGTCGTCTGCTTGTCCGGCATGGCAACGTGGATGTGCATGCCGAAAATCAGGAGCGATCTTGCGAGTTGCCCCATTTCCTCCACAATATTTTGGTAGCGTTCGCCGGGGGAAATCACCTGGTCGATCCAACTGGAAAATGGGTGCGTTCCCGCGGCGGCCACGCGCAAGCCGGTGCTTTCGGCGGCCATCACCAGTTCGCTGCGCGTGCGGTGCATCTCCAGTCGAAGCTCGCTGACGTTGTCACAAATCTTTGTCCCCGTTTCGACGATGGACTGATGCATTTCCTGCTTCACGAGGTCGCCGACGCCGCGCGCGGCCGCGGAAGAGATGAGCTGCACTACGTGTGAACGCAGATCCAAAGTTTCCGGATCAATGATTTGGAATTCCTCTTCGACACCGATGGTGAAGCGGTGAGCCATAGTGGCCCTCCCGGCTGCTGAATCTCTTGTGGGGACTTCGGAGCCATATCATACTCCTACGCCTGCGAAAACTACATCGTACCCGTAGCGGTCAAGCCCCTGTCCATTGACACGGTCTGGTGCCTGCCATACACTCCGGCGTCATTGGGATATTCGGCCAGATGCAATTATCTTTTATGAGGAATTGAGGGTCAGGATGCGCAATCGTTTTTTGCTGTCGAAAAGAATTATTTCTCTCTCCTGGCTGCCGTCGGCTTGTTTACTGCTGGCGGGTGCGGCAACGGCCAAGCCGCCGCAGGAACCGGACAAGAAGCCGGAAGAGGTTTCCAGGGTCGCCAGCATCGAAGTTTCGCCGGCCAAGTCCACGGCGGCCGTTGGCACCAAGCTCGAATTCAAGGCGGTCGTCAAGGATGCGAGCGGCCAGACGCTGCCGGATCCGATCAAGCACTGGTACGCGGCGCCGTTTGATTCCGCCGCCGCCGAAGACAACGGGACAGTCACGTTTGTCGAGCCCGGCGAAATCACGGTCGAAGCCGTGATTGGCAAGAAGATCGGCTACGCGCATGTCACCGTTGGAAGACCGCAGATTGCGCGCATCGAGATATCCGCGCCGTCCGCCCCGCTCGCGGCGGGGGCCACGCACCTGCTGACCGCAACGCCTCGCAATGCCGACGGCGATCCGCGGACCGATATTTCCCTGACCTGGACTTCTGAAAATCCCTCGATCGCAAGTGTTGATGCCGCAGGCATGGTGCACGCGCTCAAGCCCGGGGCAGCGAAGATTCGCGCCGCCGGCGACGGCCGGGCAGCTGAAACCTCCATTCGCGTAATCAGGAATTCCGTCTCCGGGCTCGAGGTTTCTCCGGCAACCGCCAGCGCAAAAACCGGCGATGTTCTGCATTTCGCGGCAAAGGATAAGAGAGGTACGGCTATCGCCGCGGAAGTTCTATGGTCCGTCGAAAATCCTGGCGCCGAGATCTTGCCTGACGGATCGTTCGTCGCCGAGCGCCCCGGCACCTACACGATTGAAGCGGCGGTCGGTGATCGCCTCGCTTCGGCCAGCGTAGTGGTCGGGCCGCGGAACATTTCTCGCGAAACCGAAGTCGTCGGCCACGTCATGCCGAAAGAGGATCAGTTTGCCGAGGAATGGATCTGGGATCACTACGCGTATCTCTCCGGCATCAGCGACAAGGTCTACCTTTTCGACATCGCGGATCCTGCGCATCCGAAAACCGCAGATCCGCTGAAGGTGGATGCGCGGCTCGTCAACGACGTCAGCGTAACGCCCGACGGTAAAATCGGTGTCATCACGCGCGAAGGCGCGTCCAGCCGGAAGAACGGCATCGTGTTTCTGGACACCGCCGACCCGCTGCATCCGAAAGTTCTCTCCGAATATACGGCCACAGTGACTGGCGGTGTCCACAGCGCCTACCTCAACACGCACTATGTGTATCTGACCGACGACGCCACCGGCTCCTTGCGCGTGATCGATTTCTCAGACGCAAGAAACCCGAAGGAGGTGGCGCGCTGGCAGGTGGAAAGTTCGGGGCAGATGCGTATCCCGGTTCCCCAGGAAGAAGGCGGCGGCTTCACCATGGCGGGCCGGTATCTCCACGACGTGCAGGTGGCGGACGGGTTGGCCTATCTCGCGTACTGGCGCGATGGCGCCATTATTCTCGACGTTGGAAACGGCGTCAAAGGCGGGAGTCCCGAGCACCCGCAATTCGTCTCCACTTACCGGTTCAATTACGACGAACTGTATGGCTCTGGCTGGCTTGCCGGCGCCCACGCTATTTTCCGGTACAAGAATTACCTGTTCGTCGGCGATGAGGTTTTCCCGGCGAGTTTTGATATCGCCTCGCGGAATCGCATCCCGGTCCGCGGGATCGCGCACGTGCTCGACGTCAGCGATCTGGCCCACCCGCGGGAAGTGGCGACCTACAGCGTGCCCGAAGGCGGCTCCCACAACATCTGGGTGGTCGACGACGTACTCTACATGGGCTACTACAACGGCGGAGCGCGGGTGCTCGATGTTTCCGGTGAGCTAGAGGGCGAACTTTACAACCAGGGCCGGGAAATCGCGCATTTCTGGAGCGGCGATCCACAAGGCTACCGGCCAAACCTCCCCTTCGCGTGGGGAGCTTTTCCCTACAAGGGCCTGATCTATGTGAATGACGTTCACGCAGGTCTGTGGATCATAAAGCTCGGCCGGCCGAAACCTTATTCCATGACCACCGATCCTCCGCTGCAGTAATTGAAATTCTTATCTGACTGCCATCCCGGGCGCTTCGCTTGTGAAGCGCCGGAGGCGCACCGACTGGTGACCACGTGTTTCTACTCCATCTTCCAGAAATCGATGCCCGCCGCTTGCGGCGGAGTGTCAATCTCCGCCACAATTGTTTTGGCTTCCAGATCGACCACTTCGACGGTGCCGGGCTGTTCTCCGATGCCCTCCACGGTAAAGAAGGCGTAGAGATTGTCAGGGGACACCACCACGCCGTGCACCACTTTTCGTTTGGTCGGGAGGCGGACGAGTTCCTTTCCTGTCTCGACATCAAAAATGGAAACTGAAGCGTCTCGTTTGTTGGTGGCTAGCAGGAGTTTTCCGTCAGAGGTGACGCCGAGGTTGTAGACGCCGTTACCTGCGGGAATCCGGCGCGTGAGTTTCCATTCTTTGGCGTCCACTTCCACGATCTCGTTGGATTTGTTGCAGGCCACGTAGACTCGGCTGCCGTCGCCGGAAGGTTGCGCCCAGGTGGGGCTGCACGTAATCCCCGCCATGTTCATGGGCATGGCCATGCCCTCGTGGTGCTCCGATTGTTCTTGTGGCATCCCCGAATAACCCTGCTCTTTTCCGGCGCTGACGCGGAAGCTCCGTGAAACTTTCATGTTTTCCGTGTCAATTTCCACCAGCAGGTCGTTCATCATGCAAGCGGAATATTGATGCAGGCCGTCGCGGGAAATCCTTGAGCCGTGCGGCATGATGCAGGTTGGAATCCGCGCGACCTCCACCATTTCGCGGGTGTCCACCACGGAAACGCTGCTGGAAACGGGATCACCGTGCAGGTTAAAATTCACCGCGAAAAGAAAGTTCCCGTCGGGGGTCACATCGGCGGTCGCGGGGAAGAGTCCGAGCGTCACCTGTTTCACCACGTGGTCGGTCGCCGTTTCATATTTCAAAGCGGTGCCATAGGGCCTGCCGTGGCCGATGGTGACAAAGAAGTTCTTTTTGTCCGGCGAGAACGCAATTCCATGCGGTCCGCTGATGTCGCTCTGGAGAATTCGTGTCTCCGTTGTCTTCTCCAGGTTTGCGCCGTTCGGTCCAAATCGCACCGTGGCGATCCGGTCGGCTGATTCGCAGACCAGCTTGACCCAGTATTCTTTTCTAGGCGGCTCCCCGCTCCGTGCGCCGAGGCCGCAACCGAATAAAGCGCACAGGAGTATGGGTTTCCACGCGATACTTTGCAGGCGATTCATTGGGCTCTCCGGCGGCTCACGCGCATTCTAACTCAATTGTGCTGTCAATTTGGCCCTCGACGGAATTGCACGATTGCTGAGACACTTTTTACATGCAAATTACGCCTTTTCGCATTGAAGAGTACATGGGCAAGCATGAATTTCGAGCCCGCTACCTGCTCTCCTCCTCCGACGCGGAGTCGGTCAGAATCGAGGAGATTCTTTCGCTCGAAGCCGGCGCTCACGACGCTTTTCTGAAACACTGGTGCGGCTACACAGAATCGCCCGGAGCGCCCTGGCTGCGCGAAGTACTGGCCAAGATCTATAAGACGATTGACGCCCGTCAAGTTGTGGTCGTCTCTGCGGCCGAAGAAGCCATCTTCCTCTTCTACCACGCGCTTCTGACGCCCGGAGATCACGCCATCGTTGAGTCGCCCTGCTACGAAAGCGCGCTGACGCTGCCAAAAAGCACCGGCGCATCGGTCAGCGAGTGGCGCCGCAAGCCGGAAAACGGCTGGGCCCACGACGTGGCCGAGCTCGAAGCCCTGATTCGGCCGAACACCCGCGCGCTCTACATCAATACTCCGCACAATCCGACAGGGCTGCTGATGGCGCCCGAAATCTTCCGCCGCGTCCTCGAGCTTGCCGCGAAGCATAACATCTACGTCTTTTCCGATGAAGTCTATCGTGAACTCGAACATGATCCCGCCTCCCGGCTGCCCGCGGCTTGTGATCTCTACGATCGCGCCTTTAGTCTCGCTTCGGTGAGCAAGAGCTATGGCTTGCCGGGACTCCGCCTTGCGTGGATTGCGTCGCACGACAAGGAATTCCTCGAAAGGATTATTTCGCTCAAACACTACACGACAATTTGCTCCAGCGCGCCGAGCGAGTTTCTTACGGCGCTGGCGTTCCGGCATCGCCAGAGATTCATTGACCGCAATTTAGAGATTGTCCTTCGCAACCTTCCTTTACTCACTGCATTCTTTGCCCGCCATACCGACATCTTCGAATGGACTCCGCCAGACGCTGCGACGATCGGCTTTGCGCGGTTCAAGCCGCAGCAGGATGTTCACGACTGGTGCGAGAGTCTGGTGCGCGATGCGGGTGTGCTTTTGCTTCCGGGCACGGTTTACGACGAGCCGCGACACATTCGATTCGGTTATGGACGGAAAAACATGCCGGAATCACTGGCGCAATTTGAGGCTTATCTGAAGTCCGCTTCCGTCGCGCGTTCCGCCTGAGAGTGGAAAAACAACCGGAAGAATTTTCACAGTGAAAAAGGGCACGCCGCGGTTGCGGGTGCCCTTTTTCTCTTTCTAAGATTCCGGCTCGACTTGCTTATTAAGCTGCTCCCATCGAGCGACGGGCCTGGAAGCATTCACGGCAGAATACCGGGCGGCCTTGCGTTGGCCGGAAGGGAACCGTCGTTTCCTTCCCACATTGCGAGCAGGTGGTTTTTGTTTCAGAGCGTGGAGCGGAGCCCCCGCCTCCCCCACCGCCGCCTTCCGCCCGTTTCGCCTTGCAACCCTTGCAACGCTTCGGCTCGTTCTTGAATCCCTTGTCGGCGAAAAACATCTGTTCGCCGGAGGTAAAAACAAACTCAGCGCCGCACTCGGAACACTTCAGGACCTTATCGTGGAATTCCATGACCCCGCTCCCCCTGGACCCGTATCGGGCGGGGGCCGGGCTCTTGCACGTCGGCCCGGATGAAGCGCTTGGACCTGTAGTCCGGGACAGCCGGGCGCGGATCCCTTGGGCCTGCGGGCATAGAATTAGAACAAATACCCAACTTGCTCTGCCTGATAGGGGCCTGATCCCGGAAGTGCGGCGCCGAGCCGCGTCACCTGCAGGAAATTAATCCTGCTCGCGACGCTGCTTTTTGCGCAGTCGCTTCCGCGAAAGCGCTTCTTTTGCCCGGCGCTTCTCGCCGGGTTTCATGTAGAAGCTGTGCTTCTTTATTTCCTTGATGATGTCCTCTTGCTGCACCTTGCGCTTGAAACGGCGCAGGGCATTCTCAAGAGACTCATTCTCCTGAATGACTACTTCTGCCAATGAACTTCACCCCAATTCCGGTTCGGATTGCCTGCTAGCAGTGCCGTCGCTGTTGTACCGCACTGCGCCTGAATACATTATCGCATGAGGTCGTTGGCTTCTTGTAGTCAATTCACCCCGACAAGTCAAGCAATCTTTCGGCAGAATGGGCGCAGTCGCCCGATAGATAGCGCTGGAGTTACTGTTGCTCTGTGGATAACCTGGAGACCGGCTGCCACCCGCTTGCCAGTGCTGGTACACTGGGGAGCCTCAAACTTCTGCCTCGGGAGCCGACCTCCATGCCCGACATGCGCGATGCCATTGGAGTACTTCTCGCCGGAGGTCAGGGCGAGCGACTGTGGCCGTTGACACGGGACCGGGCCAAACCCGCGGTTCCCTTCGGGGCGCTGTACCGAATCATTGATATCACCCTTTCCAACTGCGTGAATTCCGGGTTGCACCGCGTTTTTGTGCTGACGCAATACAAAGCGCTCAGCCTCACGCGGCACGTCCGTGCCGGATGGTCTCCGCTGATGGGGCTGGGCGAGTTCATCGAGGTGCTGCCGCCACAGATGCGGGTATCGCAGCAGTGGTATCAGGGCACGGCGGACGCGGTGTATCAGAATATTTATTCGCTCGGCAGCGAGCGTTGCAAGTACGCGTTCATCCTGTCCGGCGATCACATTTACAAGATGAATTACGCCAAGATGCTGCAGCAGCACATTGATGCGGGGGCGGAGGTTTCTGTCGCGACGATTGAGGTGCCTGCGGCGGAGGCGGCGCGTCAGTTTGGGGTGATTGAGACGGACAAAGACTGGAGAATTGTCGGTTTCGAGGAGAAACCCGCGGCGCCCAAGACCTCGCCGCACAAGCCAACGCACTGCAACGCTTCGATGGGCGTTTATATTTTCAATACGCAATTGCTGATCCCCACGTTGCTCGCGGATTCGGAGGATCCGAAATCCTCGCATGATTTCGGCAAGGATATTCTTCCCCGGATCATTTCAAAGCACCGCGTATTCGCATACAACTTTGTGGATGAAAATTCCAAGGAGTCGCTGTACTGGCGGGACGTTGGCACGATTGACGCCTACTACGAAGCGAACATGGACCTGGTAAGTGTTTCGCCGGTTTTCAACCTGTACGACAAGGCGTGGCCGCTGCGCACCTGGCAGCACCAGTATCCACCGGCGAAGTTTGTGTTTGCCGACGCCGACCGCATGGGTATAGCTCTCGATTCGATTGTGGCTCACGGGTCGATCCTTTCCGGCGGACGGGTGCAGAATTCGCTGCTGGGTTACGACGTGCGCGTGAACAGCTACTCGGAAATCACCGCATCCCTGATTTACAACCACGTGAACATCGGGCGTCACTCGCGGATTTGCCGGGCGATCATTGACCGCCATGTAAGCCTTCCCGAGCACACAGAAATCGGGTACGACCTCGAAGCGGACAAGCAGCGGTTTCATGTGACACCCTCGGGCATCGTCGTCGTCGTACGGCAAGAGTCGCTCATCGAAGAGCCGGAATCGCAGTGAGTAGCGACCGATGAAGAGAAGAGCGCTGGCCCGCCTGCCCTGGGCGGGCTTGAAAGCCGGCGTTCGATCGCTCGTCGACCAGTCTTCTCCGCTTCGCCACCGATCTCAGACCAATCACTTCTGAAAGCTCTGCTACAATCTTTAATTCGATTTCACTCCAGGAGCTTCCTCGGATATGTCCACGAAAATTAGCCGCGTCCGCGCCCGGCAGGTTATTGATTCGCGCGGGAACCCCACAGTTGAGGCCGACGTTTATTTGGAATCGGGCGCTTTTGGGCGCGCGGCTGTCCCCTCCGGCGCTTCGACCGGTGAGCACGAAGCGCTGGAACTCCGCGACGGCGACAAGTCGAAATATCTGGGCAAGGGCGTGCTGAAAGCGGTCGGGAACGCGAACACGGAAATAGCCAGGGCGGTGGCCGGCTCGGATGCCGCGGACCAACGGGCGCTCGATCACAAAATGATCACGCTGGACGGCACGCCGACCAAATCGCGGCTGGGCGCAAATGCGATTCTCGCGGTGTCGATGGCGGCGGCGCGCGCGGCGGCGGTCGTGCTGAAGCAGCCGCTCTACAAATATCTTGCGCGGTATTCGACGGATCGTTCCGCCAACCTGTTGCCGGTGCCGATGATGAACATTCTAAACGGCGGCGCGCATGCGGACAGTTCCGTGGATTTTCAGGAGTTCATGGTGATGCCGGTGGGCGCGCCGAATTTTTCCGAAGCGCTGCGCTGGGGAGTGGAGATTTTTCACGCGCTGAAGACCGCGCTGAAAAAACACGGCTACTCGACGGCTGTCGGCGATGAAGGGGGGTTTGCGCCGAGCTGCAAGTCGAACGAAGAGGCGATCCAGATTGTGATCGAGGCGATTGGCGCGGCCGGTTATAAGCCTGGAGAGCAGGTCGGGATTGCACTGGACCCGGCATCGAGCGAGTTTTACGACAAGGCCAGCGCGAAATATGTTTTCAAGAAATCGGACAAGTCGGCGCACACTTCAGAGGAAATGGCGGCGTATTGGACGAGCTGGGTGGAGAAATACCCGATCGTTTCAATTGAGGATGGGATGGCCGAGGACGACTGGTCGGGCTGGAAGACGCTGACCGGGAGCGTGGGGAGCAAAACGTCGAAGAAAAAGATTCAACTCGTGGGTGACGACCTGTTTGTGACCAACACGGAGCGATTGTCGCGCGGAATCAATGAAGGCATTGCCAACGCGATTTTGATCAAACTGAACCAGATCGGGACCGTGACGGAAACGATTGACGCAATCGAGCTGGCGCGCAAGGCGGGATACAACTCGATCATTTCGCACCGCTCCGGGGAGACCGAAGATACGTTTATCGCGGACCTGGCCGTGGCCACGGCCGCGGGACAAATCAAGACGGGCTCGGCTTCGCGCACCGACCGCATCGCCAAGTACAACCAGTTGCTGCGCATCGAGGAAGAACTGGGGGCGACGGCCCGGTTCAACGGCAAAGCGCCCTTCGGCTGAGTTGCTGTTCATTGTTGCCGACACCTGACGGCTCTTGCGGCCACACGCGCTGGGAGGCAGTCCGCTAACTCCTTGCTTTCTGTCGAACCCTTTTTGGAGACCAACCTGCCGTAGCTTCCCCCAAATCCGACTGGGGGTGTTCGATGGCATTTCGCATGCTGCTGGTGCTTGGTTTGATGTCTGCACCGATTCTTCCAGCCGCGCATGGGCAGATTGTGCTCACCTATCCGGGAATACCGCGCTTTGATGCGGGCACGCAATTCACGGCGATTCAATTTAAAGGGCCGGTTGCCGCGGGCAACCTGGGAATCGGTCTGCATTTCGGCTACAACTTCAATTCCTATCTTTCACTCGAGAGCAATGTGAATGTGTTTCACCTTGCGTCCGGCGGGCAGCAGGAGTTGCCGGCCCCGGCGGCGTTTTTCGGACCGCGCATCGGCTACACGTCGCGCGAAGCGGGAATTTACCTGAAGGTGCTCCCCGGCTTCATTCATTTTCCGAGAGAAAGCGATCAGATGGCGACGCCGCTGAATCCTTCGACACATTTTGCTTTGGATACCGGGGTGGTGTTGCTGCGCTATTTCCCGAATCACTTCTATGTGCGATTCGATGGAGGCGCCACGATTGTGAACTACGGGAGCGGAGCTTTTCCGGACCCGGTGAGCGGGCAGCGGGTGAATCTGGGAGTGCGGGGGGCGCCTTCGTTTGCGTTGGGGGTGGGTCTGCATTTTTGAGGAGTTCAGGCGGCGGATGTTTGGGATTGTTTCTGGCGCCTGGCGTGGGCTACGACGAGGCGAACGCTTTCGTAGGTGATCTGTTCGGGTACGGCTTCCTTGATCGGCCTGAGCAAGTCCAGGCCGAGCCGGGCGCTGGCTTCGAGGATGTGTTGCTGGTGGATGGGATCGACCCAGACCGGGCGGAAGGGGGTCTCGCCCTTTTCGACGAGGTCGGCGACCAGAGCGACTACGGAGGAAACTTTTCTGCCGCGGAGTTGGGCGATCTCACAGAAGGTGCGGCCTTCCTCCAGCAGTTCCAGCGTTTCCTGTGAGGGACTGCGGGCCTCGAGATGCCAATCTTTCCTGGCGCGTTCTCCGCCCGAAAATCGGCGGAGGGCGTCGAGGATCTCTTCGCCGTAGAGTTCACATTTCTTTTCGCCCATGCCGGAGATCTGGCGGAGTTCGACCACGGCCTGAGGCTGCGCCTGGCAGATGGCGTCGAGGGTGGTGTCGTGGAGAACGACGAAAGCGGCGATCATCTTCCGGCGGGCGGTATTTCTGCGCCATTCGCGCAGGAATTCGCGGAGCTCTTCGTTGACCTCGGCGATTGGATTCAATTCGTATTCGGAGGCTTCGAGGATGCGGTTTGGATTCCGGATTGGCCGGGATTTTCTGGATGAGCTTTGGTTGATGCCGGATAGCCACTTGGGAGTGCCGGCGCAGACATCGCAGACTCCGCAGCGATCCCATTTTGCGAGTTCACCGAAGTGATTGCAGATTTCTTTTTGCCGGCATTTCTGTGCGCCGACGAATTGCTGGATTTGGTGGTATCGCTGCCAGGCGCGGTCTTTTTCCTCTGAGTCGCCGATCTGATTGATGAAGAAGGCATGCAGGCCGTTGTCCTTCTTTTCCCAGAAAATGTAGCAGTCCGCGGGCAGGCCATCGCGCCCGGCGCGTCCGGTTTCCTGATAGAGCTGCTCGATGCTTTCGGGCAATCCGAGGCGGATGACCGCGCGGACGTTCGGTTTGTTGATGCCCAGTCCGAAGGCGACAGTGCCGACCAGCACACGGACTTCTTCGCTCATCCACTTTTCTTGATTCTCGCGGCGCGTCGGGGCGTCCATCTGGCCGTGATAGCCGACGGCGGCGATGCCCTGTTCTTCGAGCAGGTCCGTGACCTCGCCGACGCGGGCCACCGTCGGGGTGTAGACGATCACGTTGCCGTCTTTCACTTTTTTCACGGCTTCGGCGACAGAATCATCCTGCATGGTCCCTTTGCACTGGCGGACGAAGTAGCGGAGGTTTTCGCGACGGAAGCTCGAGACGGATTTGAGGGGGTCGCGGAGGTGGAGCTGGCGGACGATGTCGTGGCGGACCTGGCGGGTGGCGCTGGCGGTGAGGGCGGCAATGGGGAGGCCGGGGAAAAGGGCGCGGAGTTTCGCGAGCTGGCGGTATTCGGGGCGGAAGTCGTGGCCCCATTGGGAGATGCAGTGGGCTTCATCAATTGCGAAAAAGGAGAGAGGGACTTGCCGGAGCCAGTCCGCAGTGCCGTCCATCAGGGCGCGCTCGGGGGAGACGTAGATGAGACGGTATTCGCCGGCGATGGCTTTTTGTCTGAGTTCGCGGCGGTCGGATTCCGCGACCGCGCTGTTGAGGAAGACCGCGGGGATGCCCATCTGTCGGAGTTGCGCGACCTGGTCTTGCATGAGGGCGATGAGCGGTGAGATGACGACGGCGGTACGGTCCTCCCGGAGGACGGCGGGAAGCTGGTAGCAAAGGGATTTGCCGCCACCGGTGGGCATGACCACGCAGACATCGCGTCCAGAGGCGAGCGCGCGGACGATTTCTTCCTGGCGGGGACGGAAGGCGTCATAGCCCCAGTAGCGCTTGAGGGCGTCGAAGAATCGGGGCTCGGCGACGGTTGGACGGGGAAGGGTTGCAGTGTCGGACATCGGGAACTCCGGTAGTTTCGCGGCCCGAGTGGGAAGGGAGGCGAAGGGGATGGAGAAGTTTCGCTTTAGTTTCGCTGAATGTCAACCGCAGTTTTCTTAATTTGACAGTTCGTAATCCGCGGGCGAGCAAGGGTCGCATGGATTATGGCGAGAGCGGAGCTAGAATCGGGGGCGCGGAGGGGAGAATGTTTATTGGACATTTTGCTGTGGGATACGGGGCGAAGCGGTATGCGCCGCGGGCGCCACTCTGGGCCTTGATGGCGGCACCATTATTGGCGGACATATTGTGGACGGTGTTTTTGTTGATGGGGTGGGAGCATGCGCGGATTGCTGTGGGGGACACGCGATATACGCCTCTGGATCTCTATGACTTTCCGTGGTCACACAGTTTGGTGATGCTGGTGGTGTGGGCGACGGTTTTGGGCGCGGGATATTTTTTCTGGAAGAGGGATTGGGCTGGAGTGGTGGCGATCTGGATTGGCGTGGTGAGCCACTGGGTCCTGGACTGGATCACGCACCGGGCGGACATGCCGCTCTATCCGGGCGGGCCGAAATTTGGATTGGGGTTGTGGAACTCGATTGCGGGGACGATGGTGGTGGAGATCCTGATGCTGGCGGCGGGAGTCGTGGCGTATGCGCGGGCAACGCGTGCGCGGGATTGGATTGGACGGTATTTTTTTTGGGGCTATGTGGTGCTGCTGCTGATTTTTTATGTGGGCGACCGGTTTGGTGGACCGCCATCGAGTATGAACGAGATTGCGTGGACGGGAGTCGTTCTGACGGTGGTGATGTTGGTTTGGGCGGGTTGGTTTGATGCGCATCGGGAGGCGAGGAGGTAGTCAGAAGAGAAAACAGAGAGGGACAAGAAAAAAGATAACGCAGAGGCACAGGGCACGGAGAGTGGCGCACTGAAGAGCGGGAGAAACCTGAAAGCACAGGCAGGAATGCCTGTGCCACAGGAGAGGCCGGGCCGATCTCGAGATCAGCCACTCCGAGGGGCTCGTGCGATCAGGGTTTTTCCTTCCACCACCAGAGTGGGGGTAGGGGTTTTTGTTGGGGGTAGATCTGGTCGAGGGTGTCGCCATCGAAGAGTTCGCCGTTTTTCATAACGTATTGGATGGTGTTGGTGTTGTGGATGTCGTCGAGGGGATTTTTCTTGAGGACGACGAAATCGGCTAGTTTGCCGGGTTCGATGGAGCCCAGATCTTCGGCGAAGCCCATGGCTTCGGCGCCGCGAAGGGTGGCTGAGCGCAGCACGTCCATGTTGGATGCGCCGCCTGAAGCGAGCGCCCACATTTCCCAGTGATAGCCGAGACCCTGGAACTGGCCGTGGCTGCCGATGCAGACGCGGCCGCCGGCCTTGATGAGTTTGGCATCCTGGGCGGCGAGGCGGGGGAAGGCGAGCTCGTCGTTGCGGGTCCAGATGCGGCGGCGGCGAGTGCGGTCGTCAACGATGTTGTGAGGATGGAAGCGGCGGACTTTGGGGTCGTCGTGGACTTCGGTTGTTTCGTAGAAGTAGTTTTCGGCCCAGGGACCGCCGTAGGCGACGATCAGGGTGGGGGTGTAGAAGATGCCGGATCGGGACCAGAACTGGACGATGTCGTCAAACAGCGGAGTGATGGGGAGGCTGTGTTCGTTGCCGCTGAAGCCGTCGAGGGCGTGGGTGAGGTCGAGCTTGGTGTCCAAGCCGCCTTCGGTGGTCGGCATGACGCCTTCTTTTTTGCAGGCCATGACCATCCACTGGCGCTGCTTGCGATTGCCGACAAGATAGGACTTGAGATAGGTGGTGCGATAGAACTGGCGGTAGCGGCGGACGACGTCGTCGGCATCGTCGAAGGACTGAAAGTCGGTATCGGGGAAAACGCCGGGGCCGGTCGAATAAGGGCGAGGACCGATGATGTCGCCGGTGTCAATGAGGTCCTCGTAGGCGAACATATCGTTGGTTGCGGTTTGGGGATCGCGGCCAGCGGTGACGCCGTAGGCGAGATTGGCGAGGAAGCTCCAGTTCTGGAGATCGAGGACGCCGCGGCGAATCTCGGTCCAGTGCGGGTGGATGTCAATGAAACCGGGAACGATGGTTTTGCCGGAAACGTCGATGAGCTTGGCCCCGGCGGGGACAGCGAAGCTGCCGCTTTTGCCGACGGCGAGGATGCGGTTGTCTTTGACGAGGATGTCGGCGTTTTCAAGGACTTCATCGCCGTGCATGGTGATGACGCGGGCGCCGCGGAGGACGGCCTGACCAGCGGGAGTGTGGCGCGGGAAAGTGAGATTGACCGGGATGACTTCGGGTTTGAGCTTGGGGAGTTTTTTCTTTTCCTCATCTTTATCTTTGGCGTCATCCGGAGTCGAGGCGGGAGCCGAAGCGGAGGCCGACGGAGATGAGGTTGAAGTGGAGCTTGGTTTTTCGGCCGGCTTGGCGGGCTCGTCGTCTTTTTTGGGAGACTCGAATTCGACGGTGTCCAGAGGCAAGCGGAAAAAGGTGGAGCCTTCAGCCCAGGTGAGCGTTCGTCCGCCATCAGCGAAGCCCATGTAATCGCCGCCGACCTCGGTGATTTTGCGGAGCGGGACGGGAGATTTGGAAACGTCGACATTGGGGGGTTCACCGCCGATGCGCGGGACGGCGAGGAGGTACACCTGATTGCTGACTTGAGCGAGTGCCCACTTGCCGTCGGGACTGAGGCGGACATCGTCAGCGGGATTGCCGTCGGGTTTGTCGGGATCGGGGAACCAGGTTTTCCCGGTGACTCTGATGATGGTGCGGCGGTCGGTGCCGTCGTAGCGAAGAGAGATGAGACCGTTATCGGAGTAGACATAGACGCGGTCGGGTTCGGGACCAAAATGAGGATGAACGGCGCCGCGGGCGGGAAGAATAAGGGTGGCGTCCCCGCCGGCGGAGGGCAGCCAGATCAGATCGAGATTGACGGGGGTCGAATCCCACTCGTCGAACTGCTCGACGTGGCCCTGACGGGGCGCGCGGAGGGCGACGATGCGTTTGCCGTCGGGCGAGAAATTGAGATCACGATAGTACGCCCGGATGCGGGTGATCTGCTCCGGATTGCCGCGGCCATCCGACCGAGTTTTCCAGATCTGTCCGCCGTCTTCTGTCCAGGTGACGTAGGCGATCCACTGGCCGTCGGGAGACCAGACGGGCATGAATTCGGGAGCAGTTGAAGTGGTGAGGCGGTGCGGCGTGCCGCCGGGAATGTCCATTACATAGAGATGAGTGAGGGCGGAGAAGGCCAGGCGTTTGCCGTCGGGGGATTGGATGGGCTGCTGGATGAGGCGGAGTTCGACGGGGCCCTCGTCTACGCGCATGGCGAGGTTCAGGTCGGGGCCAAGTTCACGGGAGATGTTTGCGGTGAAGGGAATTTCGGTGTCGGCGCTGGTGGCGATGGAGATGCGATGGATCTTGCCGCCCCAGGCGGCGACGACTTCCTTGCCGTCGGGAGTGAAGGCGTAGTTGGGAAGAAAGTCGCCGGTGAAGAGGGATTCCTGGTCGTCGCGCTGGACGGGATATTTCAGCCAGTGCTCTTCACCGCTCTTGAGGTCGCGGATGCGAAGGCCGGTTTCGGTTTCGGCACGAGTGGCGTAGACAAGGAGATTGCCGTCGGGAGAGATTTCCGGGCGCATGGCACTGCCGGGAGAGTCGGTGACGGTGTCCTCGTCACCGGTCGTCAGATTGCGGCGGACGATCTGGGAGAGCGGGAAGACGACGTTGTAGAAACCTTCGGGGTTTTTGCGAGCGGCGTAGTAAAGATTGCGGCCATCCTTGGAAAGAGATGGGCCGAGGGCATTGGTCCATTTGCGGGGAGAGGTATCGTTCTTGAGGTGAGATTTGGTGACCTGAACGCCGGCGCCACCCTTGATGTGATACATCCAGAGTTCAGCAGCGCCGATCGGGAACTGTGTGAAGCGAGAGGCTATGACGTAGTAGCCGTCTGAGGTCCAGGTGGGCGAGGCAAATTCGCTTTCTTCGTCCTGGCTGAGCTGTTTGGGATTGCCGCCGTCGGCGTCGGCGATCCAGACGTTTTCAGAGCCGCCACGATCGCTGAGGAAAGTGATTTTTTTGCCGTCGGGAGAAAAGCGCGGCTGGGAATTGAACGCCATGCCGGAAGTGAGTTTGCGGGCTGCGCCGCCCGTGATGGGGACCGAGTAAAGGTCGCCGACCAGATCGAAGACGATGGTCTTGCCGTCAGGGGAGACGTCGAGCGAGAGCCAGGTGCCTTCGGAGGTTTTGAAATCGAGATTGCGGGAGGGCTTGAGGGGGAGTGGTTGATCCTTCTTGGCGGTGTCCTTTGCATCTTCGGCAGCGGAGGCGGCGACTGGCAGGGCGAGAATTCCCGTTAGGATTGCGGAGAGGAAGGGAGCTTTCATAAGTGCCTCCAAATGCAGGGCGGTACGTTAGTCTTGCCGGCGAGGTCGTGTCAACGAGGATCGACCGGATGAGACGAAACGGGTGAGTACATGGACACTGGACCCGGCTTTGGTGGTTGGACGCGGAAGGAGGGAAAAGGATAACGCGGGGGACGGAGCAGGCAGAGGAGCGCTCTGACGACGCTCAGAAACTCAAGACGACAGGCCCTCTGGCTTTGCTCGAGACAGGCTAAAGCCAGCGCTACCGGGTGGTCGATCGGCCTCGGTCATGGCCTGGCGGCGGGCTTGGTGCCAGGTTTGGTGATTAGTTTTTCGGCTTCGGCGAGGGCCTGCGCGGCGGGGATTTCGGCCCCGGATTTGTCTACGTAGTGGATGTCGAAGGGGGCGTCGAGGAAGAAGATTGCGGCGCAGGGTTTCGAGCCGGCGCACTTGGCCTGGTGGATGTGCTCGGAGGGAAGATAACCGTAGTCGCCGCTCGTGAGGAGCACGGGTTTTTCACCTTTCATGGAGATTTCGAGCAGGCCGGCGAGTGGAACGGCGCTTTCGCTGGGCGTGTGCCAGTGCCAGGGAACGACGCAGCCGGGGGTAAGCTTCATTTCCACGACCGAAGGGCCTTTGCCGGGATCGCCTTTTAGAACGGCCAGAGTGGCGCAATCGGGGACGCCGGGGAGGACGGCGAATTTGGCGGACATGCCTTTGCTGACGACGGCGGCATCTGGGGATTCTTGCGCGGGCGCGGGCAGAGCAGCGAGAAAGAGTGTGACGAGAAGGATTGATCTCATGGGTGGCTCCGTTTAGTTGTCGGGCTACGTTAGATGTTTGGATGGGGAAGTGTCAATGCAGATGGAAGCGGGAGAGGCCGGACGGCAGCGGCACGTTTCCCGAGTGATGGAGGTGGCTGGTACTCTGGATGGGCTGGGCAAACGGGCAGGGTGCTCCGAGAGGAAGATATAAGGATAACTGAGAGACGCCCTGTAGGCAGGGGTTTCTAGCTAGGAAGGCTGTTCAGGGTTGTGTGCGGGCGGCCGTATGCCACTCCTCGGGCACCTGGTGGAGCAGGAATTTGACAGTTGATGGAGAAAGGAATCCGTGGCACCGATCATTAGCGCGCAGAAATTGGGGAAGCGGTTTGGGGCTACGCCGCTGTTTCGGGAGATTTCCTTTACGGTGTCGGAGGGAGACCGGATCGGGATTGTGGGACCGAACGGGTCGGGGAAATCAACGCTGCTGGCGATGCTGGACGGGCGGGTGCTGCCGGACAGCGGGGAGGTGGCAGTCCGCAAGGGGATGCGGGTGAGCGGGGTCGAGCAGATTTCAGAATATGCGGTTGGGGATCGGGTGCGTTCGGTGATTGATGCGGCGCTCGACCGGGCGAAGGTGGGGGAATCGGAGCGTGCGCGGCGGAAGGCGGAAATATTGGGGCGTGCGGGATTTCTGGATCTGGACGGAAGGGCGGATTCCTTGTCGGGTGGATGGCGAAAGCGATTGGGGATTGTGCAGGCGTTGGTCGGGCATCCCGACGTGCTGTTGCTGGACGAGCCGACGAACCATCTGGATTTGGCCGGGATCGAGTGGCTGGAGGGCGTGCTGCAAAATGCGGCATTTGCGTGTGTGGTGGTGAGCCACGACCGGTATTTTCTGGAAAATGTGGCGACGGCGATTGTGGAGATCAATCCCGTGTATGACAACGGGACGTTTCGCGTGGAGGGGAACTACAGCACGTTTCTCGAGGGAAAAGAAGCGTACCTGCACGCGCAGAGGAACAGGCAGGAGGCGCTGGAGAATCGCGTGCACACGGAGATTGACTGGCTGCGGCGGGGGCCGAAGGCGCGGACGACGAAATCGAAAGCGCGCATTGATACAGCGCACAAGCTGATCGGGGATTTGGCGGAGTTGAATGCGCGGACGCGGACGACGAGCGCCAAGATTGACTTTACGGCAAGCGAGCGGAAGACGAAGCAGTTGGTGACGCTCGACGCGGTGACGCACGGGATGGGCGGGCGGACGCTGTTCCGGGATATTCATTTTGTGATTACGTCCGGGATGCGGGTTGGGCTGGTGGGGCCGAACGGGAGCGGGAAGACTACGCTGCTGCGGCTGCTGAAGGGGGAGAACCAGGCTGACGGGGCAGGCAAGCCGGACGAGGGAAGCATCAAGACGGCGGAGAATTTGAAGATTGTGTATTTCGACCAGAACCGGGAACTGGAGCCGGATGTGACATTGCGGCGGGCGTTGGCTCCGGCGAGCGACGCGGTGATTTATCAGGGGCAGGTGATTCATGTGGCCGCGTGGGCGGCGCGATTTCTGTTTTCGGGAGAGGCGCTGAACCAGAAGGTGGGGCGGCTTTCAGGCGGCGAGCGGGCGCGCGTATTGATCGCGCAACTGATGCTGCAGCCAGCGGATGTTTTGTTGCTGGACGAGCCGACGAACGATCTGGATATTCCGACGCTGGAGATACTGGAGGAGAGTTTGCTCGAGTATCGCGGGGCGCTGGTGCTGGTTACGCATGACCGGTACATGCTGGACCGGGTGTCTACGGTGGTGCTGGGGCTCGATGGATTGGGCGGTGCGGAGCGGTTTGCGGATTATGCGCAGTGGGAAATCTGGCAGCGGGGGCAGTTGGCGGCGGCGAAGATCGCTGAGCGGGCGGAGGAGAAAACTAGGGTAGCCGGCGCGGCGGGTGGCGCCAGGAAGAAATTGAGTTACAAGGAAACGCGCGAACTGGAAACGATGGAAGAGCGGATTGCGGAAGCGGAAAAGGAGTTGCAGGGCAAACACGAGATGTTGCTGGACCCCGAGGTGATGAGCGATTCGGCGCGGTTGCGGGAGTTGTCGTTGGAGTTGGAGGCGGCGCAGGAGCGGATTGATGAGATGTATGCGCGGTGGGGAGAGCTTGAGAAGCGAAGTAAAGAGCTAAAGAAGTAGAGATTCAAACAGAAGCGAGGGCTTAACCCAAAGAGAGGCCCCGACTGGGTCTGGGTAAACGCCGGCCGCGGAGAAGAGATGTGGGATCTCGCATTCAGGGCAGAAGAGCCGGTGCATCTGTCCGGGTGACCGAACGGGAGATCGAAGACTTGGGCGGACGAGCTGGGTCATGAGTTGTCCTTCCTCTCATGCGGTGCCATAATTCGAGGCTTACAGTGTGGAGACGCCGGGGGATTCTGGCTGATTTCTGGGGGCTGGGCCCGGAGCACTGTTCAAGGGGGGAATTATGGCGATGCGCGATAGCTGGGTGGAGAAAAGAGAGGCGGCGCAGGCCCAGGCGAATGGGTCACGGAACATGTCGCAGATGCATCTGGCGCGGCTCGGCGTGATTACCGAGGAGATGGAATACGTCGCGAAACGCGAGAAGCTGGACCCCGAAGTGGTGCGCAGCGAAGTGGCGCGCGGGCGGGCGATTATTCCCGCGAACATCCATCACCGCAACCTTGAGCCGATGGGGATCGGGATTGCTTTTAACTGCAAGATCAACGCGAACATCGGGAACTCCGCGACTACATCGGAGATTCAGGAAGAGCTGAAGAAGCTGCACCACGCGGTGCACTACGGCGCGGACACGGTGATGGACCTTTCGACCGGGGGAAATATTCCGGAGATCCGGCAGGCGATCATCAATTCTTCGCCGGTGCCGATTGGAACCGTACCGGTGTATGAGGCGATTTCGCGCGTGCGGCGGCCGGAGGACCTCACCATTGACCTGATGCTCGAAGTGATTGAAGAGCAGGCGGAGCAGGGCGTGGATTACATGACGATTCACGCGGGCGTGCTGCGGGAGCATGTGCCGCTGGTGCGGAAGCGGATTACGGGCATTGTGAGCCGGGGCGGTTCGCTGATGGCGCACTGGATGGAGCACCATAAGAAGCAGAATTTCCTGTATGAGAACATCGAGAAGGTCTGCAAGATTTTCAAAAAGCACGACGTGAGCTTTTCCTTTGGCGATGGCTTGCGGCCGGGGTCGATCGCGGACGCGAGCGACGAAGCGCAGTTTGCGGAGTTGAAGGTGCTGGGCGAATTGACGAAGAAGGCGTGGGAGCACGATGTGCAGGTGATGATTGAAGGACCCGGTCACATTCCGCTCGACAAGATCAAGGAGCAGGTGGACAAGGAGATGGAATGGTGCCATGAGGCGCCGTTCTATACGCTGGGGCCGCTGGTAACCGACATTGCGCCGGGATACGACCACATCACGAGCGCGATTGGGGCGGCGATGATCGGGTGGCATGGGGCCTCGATGCTGTGCTATGTGACGCCGAAGGAACATCTGGGATTGCCGAATCCGGAGGACGTGAAGCAGGGCGTGATCGCGTACAAGATTGCAGCGCACGCGGCGGATGTGGCGCGGCACCGGCCGGGAGCGCGGGACCGCGACGATGCGCTGAGCTATGCGCGGTTTTTGTTTGATTGGAACAAGCAGTTTGAGTTGTCGCTGGATCCGGCGACGGCGAAGGCGATGCATGACGAGAATTTGCCGGATGATTTTTATAAAGAGGCGAAATTCTGTTCGATGTGCGGGCCGAAGTTCTGCTCGATGAACATTACGCAGCTGGCGGAAGCGGAAAGCGGCAAGGACCAGGCGGAGCGAAAGCAGAAGTTTGCGGAGTTGCTGGTGAAGGTGCAGGGGGCGGGCGCGTAGAAGCGATGGAAGCCTCGCTCGGGGAGCGGATCCTGGCATTTGCTTCTGCGCAAACCGGTGTAAATCGGGAAAAGATTCGTCTGGAAACAACGCTTCCCGGGACCTGGGGATTGAAGGCGACTACGCTGCCGAATTCTTCGAAGAATTCGGCAGACGGTTTAGAGTGAACCTAGAGGAACTTGGACGCGACTGGAGTTTCTACTTTTGTCCTGAAGGTCTTCCCGTCTCTACCGTGCTGATTGTCTTCGTCCCGGCAATTCGGGTAGCGCTCGTACTCATTCAAATATTTCCACGCGTCCCGGGCTCGCTCTCGTTTTTTGCCGCGTTGGTCGTTTGGGTAAGTCTGGCAGGTTTCTGGGGAAACTGGCGCGAGCGAGAGAGAGCAAGGTAAGGGTCACATGAAATTCGTGGCCGGGCATTGGCTCTTTGGCTGAATCCGCCTCAGGCAAGTCCTCAATTCCCCTGTCCATCTGCTAAGTTGGGTCTAAGCACGCCAGACCAGGGAAACTCGATGGACAGCCGCGCCCGTGCGGCTCGAAGAACACTGCATGAATGCGACGGATACCATCTATGATGTGCTCGTGGTCGACGACTCTCCGGTTTACCGGAAGCTTGTCGAGCAGGTGCTGCAGTCGCAGCCATTCAGTTTGCACTTTGCGCAGAACGGGGAAGAGGCTCTGCAGTTATTCCAGGAATTTTCGCCGGCAATCGTGGTTACCGACTGGATGATGCCGGATTTTTCGGGCCTGGAATTGTGCCAGCGGATTCGAGCGGATCAATCTCGCCCGTACACCTACGTCATTCTGATGACCAGCAACACGGAAAAGGGGAACGTGGTGAAGGGGCTCGAAGCTGGCGCGGATGATTACCTGACCAAGCCGTTCGATCCGGGAGAAATGCTGGCGCGCATCGGAGTGGGGCGACGGATCATTGATTTGAACCGGCAACTTGCGGCGAAGAGCATGAAACTGGAAGAGGCGGCGCGCACGGACCCCCTGACGGGATTGCCGAACCGGCGGGCGATCGAGGAGTGGGCGTTCAAGCAGTTACGCGGAGCTGCGCGGCATGGATTTTCGCTGTGGGTGGTGGTGGCGGACATCGATTCGTTCAAAACGATCAACGATTCGTTCGGGCATCACGCTGGAGACATTGTAATCAAAACTTTCGCGGATTATCTGAAGCGCTGCACGCGGTCTTCCGATATTTGCGGCCGGCTGGGCGGGGACGAGTTTCTGCTGGTGATGACGCACGTGGAAGCCGCGCATATCGAAGTGACGGTGAACAAGTTCCGGGAGCAGTTCGCGGCGCTTTCGTTTCCGTTTCAGGGACAGAGCGTGAGCGTGACTTCCAGCTTTGGCATCGCCGGGTGCGTAGGCAAGGATACGCTGGAATTTGGCGGGCTGGTGCGCAAAGCCGACCAGATGCTTTACGAAGCGAAGCGCGGCGGTCGCAATACTGTGCGCGTGTGCTACCCCCTACAGTAAGCCGATGTTCCCCGGTATGGCCGGTATGACTGCGGCGCTGGCCGCTTCGGAGAGAATTGTGATAATAGTGCGGTGCGAGGATTTTTTGCGCACGGGCGAAAGTGTTTGAGCGAATTGCTGATGACCGAGCGAGTGGAGAGCGGGATTCTGCTCAAGTGCGCTCCGGATCCAAGCGAGAAGGCGGGCCGATGGGATTTCTGACGGAAGGCGTGGCGGTGATTACGGGGGCGGGCTCCGGGATGGGGCGGTCGTTGGCACAGCAGTTGGCGGGGATGGGCGCGTCGCTCGCGATTTCAGACGTGGACGAGAAGGGGCTCGCAGAGACCGCGGCTCTGCTCGGTTCGCCGAGAGGCAAGGTGACAGAGCATGTCGTGAATGTTGCCGACGAGGCGCAGGTGCGGACGTTCGCGGAAGAGGTGGCCGCGAAGCATGGGCGGGCCACGGTGCTTTTTAACAACGCGGGTGTGGCGGTGCTCGGAAAATTTGAGGAATTGTCGCTCGAGGACATCCGCTGGCTGATGGAGATCAATTTCTGGGGCGTGATTCACGGGGTGTTTTATTTCATGCCGCTGCTGAAGAAGGAACGGCGGGCGCACATCGTGAATACGTCAAGCGTTTTCGGGCTGGTGGGAGTTGTGGGGCAAACGGCATACTGCGCGAGCAAATTCGCGGTAAGAGGCTTCACGGAATCGCTGCGGCATGAACTGGAGGGCACGAATATTTTTGTGACCAGTGTGCATCCCGGAGGCATCAAGACGGCGATTGCGAAACGTGCGCGACTGGGGGCACGGGCGAAGGCAAACTTGCATCCAGATAGCGTTTCACGGTTTGACCGCGTGGCGATTACGACCGCGGAAGACGCGGCGGCACGGATATTGAAGGGCGTGGAGACGTACGAGCCGCGGGTGCTGATTGGGCGGGATTGCTGGCAGGCGGATATTCTGCAGCGGTTGCGGCCGGTGGGGTATTGGAAAACGATCGCGAAGAAGATTCAGGATCCGGACGTGAGGAAGTAGAAGCGGGCGAGCGACGGCTTGGCAAGGACCTGTACTACAATTGCAGATTTGTAATACAATCGAAGAATCATGACGAGCATTGTACAGGCCCGTTTGGATGATAAATCGAAAAAAACGCTGGTGGCGCTGTCTCGGGCCCTTGGGTGGAGCCGCTCGGAGGTTTTGCGGGAAGGTTTGCGCATTCTCGAATCAGGATATCTGCGCCGGAAGAAGCGCGGGGTGATCGGCCTGGGGAAATTCCGTTCCGGCGTCACGGACCTTGGTTCGAACAAGAAACATCTGCGGGATTTCGGAAAGTGAAGCCGGTCCTTTTGGACTCGGGGGTGATCGTCGCGCTGCTTGATCGAAGCGAGGCCCATCATGAAGCGTGTGCGCGAATTGTCCGGTCGCTCGAGAGGCCGATGATTACCTGCGAAGCGGTGATTGCCGAGAGCTGCTACTTGTTACGACGCCTGAAGGGGGCTTCGGAGGCCGTGATGGAGAATGTCGCGGCGGGAATTTTTGAAATTCCGTTTCAGCTTTCCGGCGCTACGAGCGGAGTCAGAGAGTACCTGCGAAAGTACCGGGACCGGCGAATCGACCTTGCAGGCGCATGCCTGATTTCGATGGCCGAGGAGTTCGCGACAGGCGAGGTTCTTACCCTGGACAGGGATTTCGACTTCTATCGTTGGAGCAGGAACAAACCGTTCCGGCGACTGCCGGAGACGGGATAGAGCTGGCCGCGAAGCCAGTATGGGCGGGTGTTTCCAGGCCCCGCCGCCCGACCAGGGTTGCCTGCCGTTCAAAGTATTTCCTTCTGCTCGGAATAAGAAAAACTCAAGACAGGTGAGCAGGTGCGGAGGCTATAATGCGCGCACTCTGGTTCAGAATTGGGGAGGCCGAGTATGCCGATTATCGCGGCTGCAGCCGAATGGGAAAGCCTGTCCGCTCGCATTCGATCCGAGGCGCCGGAGGCGTTTGATTCCGAGGGACGCGTTCTAAACCTGATTGAGGGGGAGTGGAAGGACCCGGGATTCGGAAGGCACTACGAATCGCCGATTGACGGGCGGAGCCTGGGGCGGATCCCGATGATTGAGCTGGAAACCGCGCGCATCGCGGTGAAGTTTGCAAAGGCCGAGGCGGCTGGCTGGGCCCTGACCGATCTGGACGAGCGGCGGAGGCGGGTGAACGATTGCCTGGCGGGACTCGAGAAGCAGAAAGAGCTGATTGCGCTTTTGCTGATGTGGGAGATCGGGAAGCCCTACGCGCAGGCGTTGACGGATATTGAGCGGTGCATGAGCGGAGTGGACTGGTATGTGGCGAACATCGAGAGCATGCTGGGCGACCGGGCGCCGCTGGGGCTGATTTCAAACATTGCGTCGTGGAACTATCCGATGTCGGTGCTGATGCACTCGGTTCTGGTCGAGGCGCTGGCGGGGAATGCGACGATTTCAAAGACCCCGACCGACGGCGGCTTGTATGCACTGACGCTGGCACATGCGGTGGCGCGGAAGTGTGGGTTGCCGGTGTCGCTCGTGAGCGGGTCGGGCGGGCAGTTGAGCGAAGCGCTGGTGCGGAATGAGTTCGTGGATTGCCTGGCGTTTGTGGGCGGGAAGACAAACGGCGGGGTGATCGCTTCGTCGCTGTACGACGAAAAGAAACGATACATGCTGGAGATGGAGGGAGTGAACACGTACGGGGTGTGGAAATTTTCGGATTGGGCGGGGCTGGGGCAGCAGTTGAAGAAGGGATT
This sequence comes from Acidobacteriota bacterium, assembly GCA_013289665.1. Classification (GTDB taxonomy): domain Bacteria; phylum Acidobacteriota; class Terriglobia; order Acidiferrales; family UBA7541; genus Acidiferrum. Next base: position 102,954 of record JABCZN010000010.1, read on the forward strand.
TGATTACGGGAAGCAGCGGTGCACGGCGTATGTGCGGTATGTGGTGCAGAGGGAACTGTTTCCGCAATTTCTTGAGATGTACCTGCCGGTGCTGCGTGGGCTGCGCTATGGGAATCCGGTGATGGTGGAAAAGGAGACGGACCCGCTGCCGAAACTCGATTTCGGGCCGCTGATCAACAGCAAGAAGGTGGAAGAGCTGCGGGTGCTGTATGTGGAAGCGCTGGGGAAAGGCGCGATCAGCTTGTTTGAGGGCGGCGTCGAAGAAAGCATGATATTTCCGAATCAGGACACGTCGGCGTACGTGGGGCCGGCGGCGCTGCTGAACATTCCGAAGAATTGCCGGCTGTATCACAGCGAGCCGTTCGGGCCGATTGATACGATTGTAGTGGTGGACCATATTGAAGAGCTGATTTCGGAGATGAACGTGTCGAACGGTGCGCTGGTGTCTTCAATTGCGTGCGATGACGCGAAGATTGCGCGGCGGGTGGCGGAAGAGTTGCGAGCGTTCAAGGTAGGGATCAATTCGATCAAGTCGCGCGGGGACCGGGAAGAGGTGTTTGGCGGCGTGGGGCAGTCGTGGAAAGGATGTTTTGTGGGCGGGCGCTATCTGGTGCTGGCGGTGACGGCGGGTGAACCGGGGGAGAAGTTATATGGGAATTTTCCGGATCATTCGCGGATGCCGGAGGAGTTGATGTTGAGGGCGGTGGGGGCGGGGCACGGATGAGGCTCGGGCCCCCCGAAGGTGGCCGCTACGCGGGGTTTCGGTGTGGTCGCTACCGGCGTGGCCGCGGAGGAGGCAGGGGTGTCAAGACGACAGTAACGGCGTAGAGCCGCCCATGGCGACCGACCGTGGCCATTTCCCGATTGAGCTTGTGGATGGAACGGTTCACTTCGGCAATCTGGCCGTGCGATAGCCAGGCGGTCTTGCGCAAGGCCCACAATTCGCGATGCGGACCGGAGATGGATGCTTCGGCAGCCTTAAAACTGTTCCTGAAATCGCGGATACCCAGTCGCAACATGGAAGCAATGATCGCGTTTATCTCCTTAGCATTGCCATTCCGTCCGAACGCATAGTGGAGGCTTAATTCCGGCGCGACCGCGCGGAAGAGGACTTCACGGCGGCCCTGGACGAGGCGAAAGCCCGCGCTGCGGACCAGACCTGCCTTTTTGAGGATACGCAGATGGAAGTAAAGAGAATCTGCGGGCTTTCCCAAGGCGGAGGCAAGTTCAGCAACAGAAACCGCGCCCATTCTGGGCAGCACATCCACAATTTCCTGACGGGCAGGGGCAGCCAGAGCGCGCATCTGGCGCTTGCTTCGGATGATGCAGTTGTCAATTTGCCTGGTCATGGGGTAGAATCCTGTCTTGCTCGTTGAATATATTGTATTTTATTCAACAAGTGAAACTAGCGTCCGGAACTTTCACTGGAAAGAATATCCCGGGCGTCCATCATCCTTCCGAACGGAAAAGAAAGAAAGGGCCCCAGATGAAAAAGCCAATGGAAGTCCGCTGCGGGGCAGTTCTGCTGCTGGCGTTGCTGTCGATCCCAGTTTCCGTGAGTTGTGCGCAAAGCCACCCTGACCCCACGGAGAATGGTCCCGACCTGGAGTTAAAAGAGTTCCGGCTGGACGAGTTGGAAGCAAGGCTGCGGACAATGGAGCCGGGACCGGAACGGGACTATTTCGCCGGAGTGCTGGCCAACAGAACGGGTCATATTGAAGAGTCCATCCAGCTGCTGAACGGAGTTTTGCCGGCCGTGCGCGGATCTCGCCGGGACCGCGCGGAGATTGCCCTGGAGGCATTGGCGGACGACTACACGAAAACGTTTCGGTATGCGGATGCGGCACGAGCGTATGACGATTTATTGGCCCATTTCCCTGACCGGTTGAAGGGAGAAAAACTGCAGCATCGAAAAGATGACGCGAAGCTCGCGCAGATTTTGCGGGAGGCGCCCGCGCAGACGCTCACCTGGAACGGGGCTACGAACCTGAAGACCGAGCGCAATCCGCTGAATTCCTTGAACGTGGAACTGACGGTCAATGGAGTACGGGGACCGTGGCTGCTCGATACAGGCGCCAATTTTTCCGTGGTGACGAAGAGTTTGGCGGAACGATTGGGGTTGAAGCTGCTCGAGGGTGTCGCAGAGGCGCAGGCTGGGATCACCGGAATCGAAAACCCGTTGCGGGTCGGGCTGATTCCCACCCTGGAGATGGGCGGCGCCACACTGCACAATGTGGTGGTGTTGGTACTGGAGGATGCGAACTTGAAGATAAGCCTGGGTAAGGGGTCTTACCAGATCGATGGAATTATCGGGTATCCAGTGTTTCAGGCTCTCGGGACGGTCACCTTCCGCCACGATGATGAATTCCAGGCGGGAGAGAAAACGCCGGCTACCGGGAAGGGAGCGCGAATGTTTATGGAAGGACTGACGCCGATTATCCAGTGCGAGGTGGAAGGAAAAGAGCTTCCGTTCAGCTTTGATACAGGTGCTTCGGATAGCGATCTTTTCCTGCGGTACCTCGAACGATTTCACGATGAGTCCAGAACCTGGAAGAAGGGCAAGGCAATGTCTGCCGGTGCGGGCGGGGTTGTGAAACTGAAGATTTACATCCAGCCGGAAGTGAAGATCGGGATCGGGGATAAAGTGGTGACGCTCAAGAAAGTCACGATTCATCGATCCGGTACCGGAACAGACATCGCAGAACTCTATGGGAATCTTGGGCAAGACGTGGTGGCAAATTTTGAAAGTTTCACGCTGGATTTCATTGGGATGACCTTTCGCCTGGGTGAACCGTTGCCTGCCGGCAAGGATCACGAGAGGAAATCGGGGTTCGGAGACGAGTGAGAAGCACCCGGCGGCTGCCGGAGGTGCCGGAGGACGGGATTTTGACGAATGATGGGGCGGGGAATATACTGCGCGGGTGGAGCGGGTTTCCGATCTCGATATTGATCGCCCTCGAAGAAAAGAGTACGCGGAGAGCGCTGAGGTTCGCAGAGAAGAGTTCGGAGAAGAGGCTGGCCCTCCTCGGGCAGGAAGCTGGGAAGCTCTGAGGATTGGGGACGCAGCTTTCAAGAGATAGGAAAGGGTGCTATGGCGTTTGTCAGGACGGTGAAGGTGGCAGAAGTTCCGGCGGGAACGATACGGGAGTTGCAGGTAGAAGGCAAGGCGGTGGCAGTGGCCAACGTTGGCGGGAAGATTTATGCGATCAATAACGCCTGCCTCCATCGCGGGGGGCCGCTGGGGGAGGGTTCGCTCGAGGGAAAAGTGGTGACCTGCCCGTGGCACGGCTGGCAATATGACGTGACAGATGGGAAGGTCGTCGAGAACCCTGCGGCGGCCGTCGATTGTTATCCTACGGAGGTACGCGCGGACGATATCTTCATTGATGTGGGCTGAAATTTTGGCAAGAACTCGATTCGACGACGAGCTTCCTGTAAGCAAAACAAAATAAGGTATTTATCGTGAAGTAAGGGTCGAATGGGCGCATTTTTTTGGGTTTTGCACACCGCGGCGCCCCTATCCCTCACATTTTGTTTGGTTTTCCTTGTTCGACCGTGTATATTTTCCCCGGCTTTGGGTGAAGATGGCGAATTCGACTCCTCAGACACGACATTATTGGATCTTCAGCACCGACCCGCACCACTATCACTGGGACACACTTTTCGTTAAGGGCAAAGAAATGTGGCACGGGGCGGGTTCGAAACCCGACGCTATCCGCGCGCTTAAACAGGTGAAGCGCGGGGACCGCGTGCTTTGCTACCATTCCGCTCCCGAACGTTCCCTCTACTCGATAGCCGAAGTTTCGCGGGACCCGTATCCCGACCCGCATGATTACAAGGGGAAAAACCTGGTGGCGGACCTGCGGGCGTTTGAAAAATTGCCGCGGCCGGTGACGCTGGCGGAGATGCGCGCGAATCCTGCGGTGAGAAAAGCGAAGCTGCTCAAGAATGTGCGCCTGCTGATTTCGCCGATCAGCGAAGGAGAATACCTCGAATTGCTGCGGATGGCAGGGATTGTGGCCACACCAGGAGTGCCATTGCCCTAGGGAGGCGATTACCCGCGCAAGGGGCCACCCTTCCTTCCTCAGGGCAAGCCTGAAGGTGGTCGCCCGACGAGCTTATATTGAGGGCCGCGCGTCCAATGGCTAGGGTTGTGTTCAAGGAAAAACCAATGAAAAGCAGATGGAACGAACGGGTACCAGTGCTGGTGCTCCTGGCGGCGGTGGCGTGTGTTTCTGGGGCTAGCGGGCAAGAATATCCAGTGGCGACGAAGACGTTGAAGAACGGGATGAAGATACTGGTCGAGACCGACCACAGCATTCCGAACGTGGCGCTGTACACGTTCTATAAGGTGGGGTCGCGCAACGAGCGGCCGGGGACGACCGGGCTGTCGCATTTTTTCGAGCACATGATGTTCAACGGCGCGAAGAAATATGGGCCGGGGGATCTCGACAAGGCCATGGAATCAAATGGCGGGTCGAATAACGCGTACACGACGCGGAATGTGACCGTCTATCAGGATTGGTTTCCGCGGACGGCGCTGGAACTGATTTTTGATATTGAATCGGATCGCATCCGGGATTTGAGCTTTGACCCGAAGAAAATCGAGAGCGAGCGCGGCGTGGTGGCCAGCGAGCGCCGGAGCAGCGTGGATGGGCAGAACGAGGGCGTGCTCGATGAACAGCTGTGGGCGACGGCGTTCATCGCGCATCCTTACCAGTGGCCGGTGGTGGGCTGGATGACGGACATCGAGCATTGGACGATTGAGGATTTGAAGCATCATTTTGAAATGGGGTATTCGCCGAGCAACGCCACGATGGTGATTGCCGGGGATGTGACGCCGGAAGAGGTGTTCGCGCTGGCGGAGAAATACCTGGAGCCGATTCCGGCACATGCGCCTCCGCCAGCGGTGACGACGACTGAGCCGGCGCAACTCGGAGAGAGGCGGCTGGTGGTGCGGAAGCCGGCGGAATTGCCGCTGCTGATGATTGCCTACCACGTGCCGCAGACCAACAGTCCGGATTTTTACGCGCTGAACGTGATGAGGTCGATTCTGTTTCAGGGAGAGAGTTCGCGGATGTACCAGCGGCTGGTGGACAAGGATCAAATCGCGCTGGACGTGGAATCGGAATCGGACAATGCGTTTGACCCGACGCTCCTGCTGTTTCTGGCTCAGCCGAAGCAGGGTGTGGAACCGGCGGCCTGCGAGAAGGCGATTTATGAAGAGGTGGAGCGCTTGGAGAGTGCGCCGGTTTCGGATCGGGAACTGGAGAAGGCAAAGAATTTCCGGCTGGCGGAATTCTACCGGCAGGTGCGGACGATCAATGGACGGGCCAACACGCTGGGGACGTATGAGGTGTTCTTTGGGGATTACCGGAAATTTTTTGAAGCGGCGAAAAATTACAGCGCGGTGACGAAGGAAGATGTGCAGCGCGTGGCAAAGCAGTACCTCGGAGCAAATAATCGGACGGTGGCGACGCTCGTGCCAGAGAACGGGGACAAGGGCAAGCCATGAGAATGATGACGAAGAAGGGGTTTCGACTGGCGCTGGCGTTAGCGATGTTTGCTCTGGCTTCCCCGGCTGGAGCGCAGAAGCTCGAGATGCCGCCGCATGAGAAGGTGGTGCTGAAGAACGGGTTGACGGTGCTGTTGCTGGAAAAGCACAGCGTGCCGATGGTGAGCGTTGCGGGGATTGTGAAGGCGGGCGGCCTGGCGGATCCGGCGGGGCAGGAGGGGCTGGCTTCGACAACTGCGGGATTGCTGCGCAAAGGCACGAAAACGCGCACGGCGCAACAGTTCGCGGGGGATATTGATTTCATTGGCGGAACGTTTGAGGCGGATGCGGGAGCAGATTATTCCAGCTTCGCGGCGGAGTTTCTTTCAAAGGATACGGGGAAAGGGCTGGAATTGGTCTCCGATGCCCTGCTGCACCCTACGTTTCCCGAGGCAGAGGTGGCGAAGCTGCTGGGGCAGTCCGTGGACGGGGTGAAGGCAGCAAAAGACAGTGCGCGCGACGTTATTTTCGAATATTACCAGGGCTATCTCTACAGCGGGAAGGGCTACGGGCGGCCGACCGGGGGCGATGAGATCTCGCTCAAGAAGATTCAGCGCGATGCGATTCTGAAGTTTTACGACACCTATTACACGCCGGGGAATACGATTCTGGCTGTGGCGGGGGATTTTAATCCGGCGGAGATGAAGAAGAGGATTGAGGAGATTTTTGGCGCGTGGCCGCCCAAAGCGGCGCCCGCAATGAAGGAGGAGGCGGCCGGCCCAATGAAGGGCAAGAAACTGCTGCTGGTGAACAAGGCCGATGCTACACAAACCTATTTTGTGATCGGGAATACGGGAATTTCGGCGACGGATCCGGACCGGGTGGCGATCGAGGTGGTTAACGCGGTCTTCGGTTCGCGATTTACGTCCATGCTGAACGAGGCGCTGCGGGTGGAGTCGGGGTTGACGTACGGAGCTACTTCATTTTTTTCACTTCAGAAGGAGCCGGGGCCGTTCGCGATGTTCAGCTTTACGCGGAATGAAACGACGGGGCAGGCGATCGATTTGGCGCTGGAAGTCCTGAAGAAGCTGCATGCGAACGGGATTACCGGGGAGCAGCTAAGCTCCGCGAAGAGCTATCTGAAGGGGCAGTTTCCCCCCATGATTGAAACCTCAGGGCAGTTGGCTCGGTTGATTGTGCGGCACGAATTCCTGGGACTGGACGACAGTGAAGTGAACCAGTTCGAGCAGCGGATTGACGGGGTGACGCCGGAGATGGCGAAGCAGGCTATTGCGAAACATTTTCCGATGGAGAACCTGACGTTTACCCTGGTCGGGAAGGCGCCGGAGATCGCGCCGATGGTGAAAAAATACGCGGACAAGCACGATGAGAAGGAGATTTCGGCGCCGGGGTTCTGGCCGGGGTCGAAATAGCTACGGGAGGATTTTGGCCGCAGGTTGTCGGAACACATAAGATTTAAAGGAACTAGCGCGGACGAAGAGCACAGGCAGGAGTGCCTGTGCTGCAGGTTCAGAAGAAGCTAAGGCGCCGGCCTCTGAAAGCGGCCGCTACAAAGGCAAGAGGGAGAGGCGAGCTCCTCCTTGACAGATTTTGGCAGGGCCCCGGCCGGGTGGGGTCGCTGCGGAATGAGGGGATTCAATGCGTACATACTTTCGGTGGTTGATGGTTGGCGTGCTGCTGGTATCCGCAAGTTTGGCTGCGGGGGCGGAGTCGCCTTTGCTTTTGCAGCAGCCTACGATTTCAAAGAGTGAAGTTGTGTTTGTTTATGGCGGGTATCTGTGGAGTGTGCCGCGCGAAGGCGGAGAGGCGCGGCAACTGACTACCGAAGGGCACGAAAGCCATCCGGCGTTTTCGCCTGACGGAAAGTGGATTGCGTTTACCGGGGAGTATGACGGAAACGCGGATGTGTACGTGATCGCGGCCGGGGGCAGCGCGCCGAAGCGGTTGACCTGGCATCCGGACCCGGACGTCGTGGTGGGCTGGACGCCGGACGGCAAGAAGGTACTTTTTTATTCATCTCGCGAGGCTTACGCGGATTTTGACCGGCTCTACACGGTGGCTGCGGACGGCGGCGTGCCGGAAGCGCTGCCCATGTGGCGGGCAGAGAGCGGTTCGTATTCGCCGGACGCGTCGCACCTGGCGTATGTGCCCAACCTGAAGTGGCAGGCAGCCTGGAAGAGGTATCGCGGCGGACAGACGACACCGATCTATATCGTGTCGCTGCGCGATTTGCAGCTGGTGAAAATCCGGCGCGAGAATTCCAACGACTCGAGTCCTGTCTGGTTCGGCGATACGATTTATTTCCTTTCGGATCGGAACGGGCCGGTGAGCCTGTTTGCCTACGACACGAAAACCACAACCGTAAAACAGGTGATTGAAAACAAGGGGCTGGACCTGAAATCAGTTTCCGCCGGACCTGATGCGCTGGTCTATGAGCAGTTTGGCGGGTTGTATGTGTTTGATCCAAGGTCAGGGAGCGCCAAGCGGCTTGAGGTCCTAGTGAATGGCGACCTGCCGGCGACGCGCGCGCACTGGGTGAAAGTGGCGGACAAGATTTTGAGTGCGGGAATTTCGCCGACCGGACAGCGGGCGGTGTTTGAAGCGCGGGGTGAAATTCTGACGGTGCCAGCCGAGAAGGGGAACATCCGGAACCTGACACGGACAACGGGAGCAGCGGAACGCGATCCGGCCTGGTCACCGGACGGGAAGTGGATTGCGTTTTTTTCGGACCAATCGGGTGAATATGCATTGCACCTGGTGGATCAGAGCGGCCTGGGCGAAGTGAAGAAGATTAACCTGGGGAATCCGCCGTCGTATTTCTACAGCCCGGTGTGGTCCCCGGACAGCAAAAAGATTGCCTATAGCGACAAGCGATTGAACCGCTGGTATGTGGAGATTGAAAAAGGCACACCGATAAAGATTTCGACCGAGAGATTTGAGGATCCGGGAGGATTTCCGACCGGGGCGTGGTCTCCCGACAGCAAGTGGCTGGTTTACGACAAAAGCCTCGAAAACCATCTGCACGGTGTATTTGTGTATTCGGTGGAAGCCGGGAAAGAGACCCAGATTACCGATGGGACGGCCGATTCGCGTTATGCGGTTTTCGACAAGGACGGCAAGACGATTTATTTCGCGGCCAGCACGGACGTTGGACTGACGGCGGGCTGGCTGGATCTTTCGAGTTTTCAGCACCCATTGACGCGCAACGTGTATGCGGTTGTGTTGAAGAAGGGCGATCCGAATCCTGTGGAGCCGCAAAGCGACGAGGAGAAGGTGGGCAAAGAGGAAAAGGGGAAAGACGGAGACAAGGATAAGGACGAGGACAAAGACAAAGACAAAGACAAAGACAAAGACAAAGGAAGAGACAGCGGCAAGGACAGTGGGAAGGAAAAGGGTAAGGAAGGCGAGAAGAAGGAAAAGGTTCCCGCGGTCACGATTGATTTTGAAGCAATCACCGAGCGGATCGTGGCGCTGCCGATGCGGGCGGCGAACTACGTGCAGCTTGACGCCGGAAAATCGGGGGTGCTGTTTCTCTCAGAGATCGTGGATGTGCCGCGGTTTGGCGAACCGGAGCTCGTCACGGTGGCCAAGTTTGAGCTGAAAACGAGAAAGACGGAGCCGTTTACGAGCGGCGTAAGCGCTTTTCTGGTTTCCGCCAACGGGGAGAAAGCGCTTTTCCGGCAGGGGCCGCCCGCGGGCACGACCTGGATTATTGCGGGCACGAGCTCCGCGCCGAAGGCGGGCGAAGGCGCGCTGAAACTTGCTGACATGGAAGTCTATGCGGATCCGCGGGCCGAGTGGGATCAGATGTATCGCGAAACCTGGCGGATCCAGCGGGACTTTTTCTACGACCCGAGTTTGCATGGGCTGAATTCAGCCGCGGCCGAGAAGAAGTATCGCGCTTACCTGGCGGCGATTGGGGGCCGCGCGGATCTGAACTACCTGTTTACCGAAATGTTGGGGGAGATCACTGTCGGGCACATGTTCATTGGCGGAGGAGACGCGCCGAAGCCGAACCAGGTGAAAGGCGGGTTGCTGGGGGCCGATTACAAGGTGGAAAACGGACGGTACCGTTTTGCCCGGATTTACAATGGCGAAAACTGGTATCCGATGCTGCGGGCGCCGCTGACGCAGCCCGGAGTGGACGCGAAGACCGGAGAGTATCTGATTTCAGTGAACGGGAGAGAAGTGCGACCGCCGGAGAGCGTTTACAGCTTTTTTGAGAATACAGCCGGGAAGCAACTGAAGATCAAGATCGGCCCGAATCCCGACGGCAAGGATGCGCGGGAGGTTACGGTTGTGCCGGTGGACGATGAATTTCCGCTGCGAAACCGGGCATGGGAAGAAGGCAACCGCCGCAAGGTGGACGAATTGAGCGGCGGGAAGCTGGCGTATGTACACGTGCCGGACACGGCGGTGGGCGGGTGGACGAATTTCAACCGGTTCTACTATGCGCAGACGGGGAAGCTCGGAGCAGTCATTGACGAGCGCTATAACCACGGCGGGGAGATTGCCGATTACATCATTGATATGCTGAAGCGGCCTTTGCGGAATTGCGCGATCTCGCGGGAAGGAGAACGATTCTGTTCGCCGCTGATGCAGATTTACGGGCCGAAGACCATGATCATCAACGAAATGTCCGGGTCGGGCGGCGATGCGCTGCCATGGATGTTCCGTCAGGACGGGCTGGGGCCGCTGGTGGGGACGCGGACGTGGGGCGGGTTGGTGGGGATTTACAATTACCCGCGGCTGATGGATGGAGGGCGGGTGACTTCTCCGCGGGTGGCGATTTACGGATTGCATGGGGAGTGGGAAGTGGAGAATCACGGGATCGCGCCGGACATTGAAGTGGAGAATGATCCGGCGTCGGTCGCGGTGGGACACGATGCGCAGCTCGAGAAGGCGGTAGAGGTGACGTTGGAGGCGTTGAAGAAGAAGCCGGTGGTGATACCGGATCATCCGGCTTACCCGAATTATCAGAAGCAGTAAGATTCGAGGCCGAGAGAGAAGAGTCGGACCTAACGCCCCGACCCGGTCGGGGCAATCGCCGGGCGCCAAGCAGCGAAGCGAGCCCGCCCCGGAAGGCGGACCCTAAGGCAAGAGAGCTGGCTTAAAAGACCAACGCTCGATTGGGGAAAGAAGAGAAAATGCGAAACTCGGCTCGCGGACTCGCCGGGGCGCGATAAACCGTGCCCCTACAAGGATTGAGCTGACATGCCAGAACTGCCGGAAGTGGAGACGCTTGCGCGGGGGCTACAGCGGGAGCTTGCGGGGCGCCGCGTGTTGAGCGTTGAGCTGGGGAAGACGGATTTCATGGACAATCCCGCGGAGATTGAGCGGGAGTTGCCGGGGACGCAGGTTCAGAGGGTGGAGCGATACGGGAAGTTCATGCTGTTGCGTCTGCGTCGCCCGGAGGAGACAGGCACTGCGCTCGAGGAATCCGCGCTGCTCGTGCACCTCGGAATGACTGGCACGATGGTGCCGAGGCCGGCGAACGAGCCGCGCGCGAAGCATACGCATCTGGTAGCGCTGCTCGACGACGGGCGGGAGCTTCGCTACATTGATCCACGGCGGTTCGGGCGGATTGCGTTGCTTCGGGGCGAGCGGCTGCGGCAGGAACTGCAGCGGTTTGGCGCCGATCCACTGCAAATTTCGCAGGATGAGTTTGGGCGGCGCATTCGCGGCCGGCGGGCGCGCATCAAGGCCATGCTGCTCGATCAGGGAGTGTTGCGCGGCGTGGGGAACATTTACGCCGATGAAAGCTTGTGGAAGGCGAAGATTCACCCGGCGCGGATTGGCGCGCGGCTGAGTGTGGAAGAGGTGAAGAGCCTCTACAGCGCGCTGCAGCAAATCCTGGAGAAGGCGATTGTGCTCGGCGGGTCTTCGATTTCGGACTTTCTTGACGCCGAGGGAGAGCCGGGAGAGTATCAGCTGCACCACAAGGCTTACGGACGGGAAGGGAAAGCGTGTTACCGCTGCAAGATGCCGATCCGGCGAATTGTGGTGGCGGGCCGCAGCAGTTTCTTTTGCCCGAACTGCCAGAAGACGCCGCGAGGAGTGAGAAGAGGCCGGGGCGCGAAACCGGTTCGACGGCGCGGCACGTCTAAAGGGGCAGCGAAAGTTGCCCTGCGAAAGGGCTGAACGGCCCTCTGAGAGCGAAAAAATTCAAATCCAGAGAAACGTTACCCTTCAAGGGAGAGTGGGATGAAAAAGAACCGCAAAACCATCGCTGTGGCCGGGTTGGTGTTGTGCCTGCTGGCTGGCAGAGCTTGGACGGCGCGCGCGGCGAATGAGGAAGCAAATCCCGTCGCCGCCGCGGACGAGCGAATTCTGAGCGAGATTCGCGAGCACAGCGAGTTGATGGAGAATCTTGAGTATTTGTCGGATGAGATCGGGCCGCGGCTGACGGGTTCGCCGCAACTGAAGCGGGCCAACGACTGGACCGCGGAGATGTTCAAGAAGTACGGGCTGACACGCGTGCATCTGGAGGCATACAGCATTCCTCATGCGTGGGAGCGCGGGAAAGCGACTGCACGAATCATCGCTCCGGCGGAACACCCGCTCGCGATTGCTTCCGCGGCGTGGGCGCCGGGCACCAGGGGCAAGGTGCATGGTCCGGTGGTTTACTTTGACGCGAAGAAACCCGAGGATTACGAAAAATTTAAAGGGAAACTGAAGGGCGCGATCGTGATCTTCCAGGAGCCGAGGCCGCTTTCGCCGCCGAAGCCCGTGGATCAGAACGCGGAGATATATCACCCGCTCGAGGAACCGCCGCCACCGGCGGGCCAGCCGGGGCTTCCGGATCCTTATGAAAAGTACCTGGAAACGGCGAAGGTGCGGGCCGAGTTTCTTTTGCGGGAGGGAGTGGTGGCTGTTTTGCGCGATGCGGGGAAGCCGCATGGGCTGCTGAACATGACCGACGGCACAACGGAACCATTTCAGATGGGTACGCTGCCGACGGCGTTCATCACCGGCGAAGGCTACCGAATGATTTACCGGATGCTGAAGAAGGGCCCGGTGGAGCTTGAGTTGGAGATTTCGAACTCGCTGTCGAAAAAGCCGGTGGAGGTTTACAACACGATCGCAGAGATTCGCGGGACGGAAAAGCCGGACGAGGTGGTGATTCTTGGAGCGCATCTCGATTCCTGGGACCTGGGCACGGGGAGCACGGACAATGGAACGGGTTCGATGGCAGTGCTCGAAGCGGCACGGACGCTGGCGAAGCTTGACTTGAAGCCGAAGCGGACGATCCGGTTCATTCTCTTTACCGGAGAAGAGCAAGGGCTGATTGGCTCGAAGGAGTACGTGAGAGCGCACAAGAGCGAGCTTGGAACAATTTCTGGGGCGCTCGTTCACGACAGCGGTACGGGGCGGGTTCTCTCGATCGGGTTGCACGACAACTATCAGGATCGGCAGATTGTGGACCAGGTGATCGCCCCGCTGGGCGAATTGAAGATGCTGGAGCCTACAACAGCCCGGGAATATGGGACGGACAGTTTGTCTTTTGACGAAGTGGGAGTGCCGGGTTTTTGGTGCGCGCAGGAGATTGCCGAATATTCAAAGACGCACCACAGCCAGTCGGATACCTTCGACAAGGTCTGGAAGGACGATATCAACCAGGGCGCGCAGGTGCTGGCGGCATGGGCGTATGGCACGGCGCAGTTGCCGGAAATGTTGCCGCGGCGGCCGGTGCCGCCGGTTCGGCCGGCTGAGGCGAGGCTGGAGAAGCCGAAAGCGGATCCAATTGTTGAGATGGACAAGAAAATTATCGAACAGGTGAAAGCCGACGCGGGGCAGTTGAAAGCGGACCTGACGTTTCTGACTACGCAGGTTGGGCCGCGGCTAACCGGGTCGCCGCAACTCGATCGAGCCAGCCACTGGACGCAGGAACAGTTCAAATCATCGGGACTGGAGAATGCGCACCTGGAAAGCTGGACGATCGCGAACAGCTGGACGCGCGGGCCGGCCATCGGACGGATTGTTTCGCCGGCCGTGCATGAACTGACGCTGGCTGGCGCGGGTTGGTCGCCCTCGACAAATGGGACCATCAAGGGAGAAGTGGTTGGAGTGGATCTGGAGAAGACGGAAGACCTGGAGAAATACAAAGGAAAGCTGGGCGGGAAGATCGTGATTGTGACGCGGCCGCGGGAGATGGAGCCGCCTACTAACCCGATCCTGACGGTGGCTGGCGAATCCACGATTCCGCTGAATCATCCGAAGAGGGAAGGCAATCGTGACAACAGGGCTTACATGCAGATACGCGCGGCGCTGACGAAGATGATGACGGAGGAAAAGGCGCTGGCGATGCTTTCGGGCTCGGAGAAGATGTATGGGCTGATGAACATGTCTACCGCTTCCCGGGAATACCAGCCTGCGGCATTTCCGTCGGCGTATCTGGAGCGCGAGGATTATTTGCAGATCTGGCGGTTGCTGGATGCGGGGACGCCGGTAGAACTGGAACTGAATGTCGAAGCTTCCTTCAGCGGCAAACCGGTGGAGGTGTACAACACGGTGGCGGAAATTCGCGGGACGGAGAAGCCGGACGAAGTGGTGATTCTGGGGGCGCATCTGGATTCGTGGGATCTGGGCACCGGTGCGACGGACAACGGAACGGGGTCGATGGCGGTGCTCGAGGCGGCGCGGGCTTTGCAGAAGCTCGGAGTGAAGCCGAAGCGGACGATCCGGTTTGTGCTGTTCACGGGCGAGGAGCAGGGACTGAATGGGTCGAAGGCGTACGTGCAGGCGCACCAAGAAGAACTAGCGAAGATATCGGGCGTGCTGGTGCATGATACGGGCACGGGGAAGGTGCTGACGATCGGATTGATGGGGAATTACAACGTGCGCGAGACCATTGACCGCGTGCTGTATCCGATGTCGGAGCCGCTGGGAATCATGGAACCCTCGCTGCGCAGCGAAGGAGGGTCGGACCATGTGCCGTTCGACACGGCTGGAGTGCCGGGTTTCTGGTGCGTGCAGGAAGTGGCCGACTACGACAAGATGCATCACTCGCAGGCAGATGTGCTGGACCACGTGCGCTGGGATGATTTGACGGAAGGCGCGCAGGTACTGGCGGTGTTCGCTTATAACGTGGCAGAGTTGCCGGAATTGCTGCCGCGGAAGCCGGCGAAGAGGGAAGAAGCAAAGTAGGGAAGTATAGATGTAACGAAGTAGAAGGAGAAAAGAAGGGGCCATGCGAGCGGTGGTGCAGCGCGTGAGCCGCGCAAAGGTGACGGTCGGGGGGCAAGTCACGGGAGAAATCGGGCCGGGGCTCGTGATCCTGCTTGGGGTTGGAAAGGAAGACAGTTCGCAGGTGGCGGCGGCGATGGCGGAGAAGGTGGCCAACCTGCGGATTTTCGAGGACGAGCAGGGGAAGATGAACCGTTCGCTTTTGGATGTGAAGGGAAGCGCGCTGGTGGTTTCGCAGTTTACTTTATACGGTGACGCGCGGGGACAGAGGCGGCCGAGTTATATTGCGGCGGCGCCGCCGGAGCCGGCGAAGAGGCTGTATGAGGAGTTTTCTGGAGCCCTTCAGAAGCTCGGAATTTTGGTGGGTAAAGGGATATTTCAGGCCATGATGTCGGTGGAGCTGGTGAATGAAGGCCCGGTCACAATCCTCATCGATTCGGACAAAACGTTTTAAGAAGAACGAGGGGCGGAGCGCGCGTGGGGAGTGGAACGTTGGACGCGTCACGGGCGAGCTTCGACGGCTTGGCACGAAGCGCAATGTGGAAGGAATGGCGCGTTATGGAATTCGCGCCGCGAAGGTCTTCGGCGTTTCCAAACCAAAACTGGATGCTTTAGCCCGGAAGATCGGGAAGAACCACGCCCTGGGGCTGGAGCTGTGGTCCACAGGAATCCAAGAAGCGAAGATTCTGGCAGGGCTCGTCAGTGAAGCGGAGAAGGTCACGGCCCGGCAGATGGAGATGTGGGTGCGTGATTTTGACAATTGGGACAGTTGCGATGGGACGTGCTGCCACCTGTTTGTATTCGCGAAGTCTGCATGGCCGAAAGCGTTTCTGTGGACTGAACGTAAGGCCGAATTTCAGAAGCGGGGTGGATTCGCGCTGGCGGCGTATCTGGCGTATCGAGACAAAACGGCGGGAGATGCGAATTATCTGCGTTTTTTGCGGGTGGTGGAGCGCGAAGCCGGAGACGAGAGGAATTTCGTGCGCAAGGCCGTGAACTGGGCACTGCGCAATATTGGCAAGCGGAACCTCAGATTGAATCGCGCAGCGATTTCCGCGGCGCGGCGGATCCGGCGGAAGGATTCGCGCGCGGCGCGGTGGATTGCGGCGGACGCTCTACGCGAGTTAGAAGGCGAAGCGGTGCAGGCGCGGGTGCGCGGAAAGTAGGGACGGGAATGATGGCGCCATTCGAGACCGATATTGGTGTGCGGCGAGCGCGGTCAACTGATGCGGCGCGGATTGCGGCGCTTTCCGGGCAGCTCGGATATCCGACTTCAGAAAAGCAGATGAAAGCGCGTCTTGCGGAGGCGCTTAAAGATAAGGACGGGGCGTGTTTTGTTGCTGAGTTGCGGGAAGGCGGGCTGCTCGGGTGGATTCACGTGAGCACCACGCCGCTGCTCGAAGTGGAACGCCGGGCGGAGGTGAACGGGCTGGTGGTTGAGGAAAAGGCGCGGAGCCGCGGGGCCGGGGCGGTGCTGCTCTTGGCGGCGGAAAAGTGGGCTCGCGGGAAGCGATGCAGGAGCATGTCGGTGCGGTCGAATGTGCTGCGGGAGAGGGCGCACGGGTTTTACTTGCGGAATGGGTATGAGCATTACAAGACGCAGAAGGCGTTCCAGAAAGGGTTGTGAGGGGTATTGCACCAACTGTCGTGCCGGCAAGTCTCGATCTCAAGCGCGGAATTGTGCTTGCCGGAGACGTTGAGGTCCCTCGGGGCGCATACGGCGCGCTCCTCAGGATGACAAGCTGCGGATGAGTTGGGTGGCAGATGCGGCGGAATGCGTGGCCACCGGCAGGTGGCCGCTACGAGGGGAAAACAGGAAAGAGCGGGCGTAAAAGACGAGCGTCGCATTTAAGCAGGGAAGCGAAATGGGAACCGGGGCAGCTGCGACTGGTAAAATGTATCGTGATACGATAGACTTGTGTCATGGCCGCACGGATTACCGATGGGGAATATCACGCACTTTCAGAGCTTCGTTACCTGATACGACGCTTCCTGCAGGAAGGCGACGAGACCGCGCGCCAGGCAGGGCTTGAACCGCAGCAATACCTTTTGCTGCTGGCAATTCGCGGGCTCGAGCCCGGACAAGAGGCCAGCATCCGCGCGATCGCAGAACGCCTGGCCCTCCGTCATCACAGCACAGTCGAACTGATTGACCGTATGGAAGCGCACGGTTTTGTGAAACGCACGCGAGGGAGGGAAGACCGGCGCCAGGTGCTGGTTTCGCTGCAACCCCGCGGGGAGAAACTGCTGGAAAAAGTCGTTGTCCAACGCCTTGTGGAGTTGCGGTCTCATGGCCATGCACTGGTCGAGTCGATCGGGAAGCTACTAGAATCGCGGACAATGAGCGGTCGCCCGAAGAAGCGGAAAGGACGCGCCACCAGAGCGCGTTGATCACCCCAGAGAGGAACACCGTTGATTCAAGAGGAGAAAGTAAACAGCGATCCGCGCCCCGCGCGCAGCGCAACGAAACGCAACGAAGAACTCGGCGACTTTACCACCACCCTGCGCGTCATTCCGATTTCTCTGCTTGCAATGTTTATCGGAGTCCTGTGCGCTTTCGTGGCTCTGGCCCTGTTGCGGCTGATCGGGCTGTTCACAAACCTTTTCTATTTCGGGCGCTGGAGCACGGAGATGGTTTCACCGGCAGGGAACCACCTGGGATATTGGAGCGTGCTGGTTCCGATTGGCGGGGCGCTGATTATTGGCGTGATGGCGCGGTTTGGCTCCGAGCGCATCCGGGGGCATGGAATTCCGGAGGCGATTGAAGCGATTTTGATGAACGGCAGCCGGGTCGAACCGAAGGTGGCGCTTTTGAAGCCACTTTCCTCGGCGATTTCCATCGGGTCGGGCGGCCCTTTTGGCGCGGAAGGCCCGATCATCATGACGGGCGGCGCATTCGGATCGATGATTGCGCAACTGTTTCATCTGACGAGCGCAGAGCGGAAGACGCTGCTCGTGGCGGGCGCGGCGGGTGGAATGGCGGCAACATTTGCTGCACCGGTGGCCTCGGTGCTGCTGGCGGTCGAGCTGCTGCTGTTTGAATGGAAGCCGCGGAGCCTGGTGCCGGTGGCGCTGGCGTGCGCAGTTGCCGCGATCGCGCGGCGGTACCTTCTGGGATTTGGGCCGCTGTTTCCCGTGCCGGCGCATCCTCTGTTTATCGGACCCAAGGCGCTGCTGGGCTGCGCACTGGTCGGACTGCTGGCCGGAGGGTTGTCGGCCCTGCTGACGCTTTCTGTTTATGCGGCGGAGGACGCCTTCCAGCATTTGAAGATTCACTGGATGTGGTGGCCGGCGATTGGCGGGTTGGCGATTGGTGTTGGCGGACTGATTTTTCCGCAGGCGTTGGGCGTGGGATACGACACGATTGGCGCGCTGTTAGCGGGCAGCGTCACCACAAAAGTGATTTTGGGAGTGCTGCTCGTGAAATGGTTTATCTGGGCGGTATCGCTGGGCTCAGGGACTTCCGGCGGCGTGCTGGCCCCGCTGCTGATGATGGGAGGGGCACTGGGCGGCCTCGAAGCGATGTTTTTGCCCAATGAAGGCGCGGGATTCTGGCCGCTCGTCAGCATGGGAGCGATTCTTGGCGGCACGATGCGCTCGCCGTTTACGAGCATCGTGTTCGCATTTGAGCTGACGCATGACGCGAACGTGTTTCTGCCGTTGCTTGTTGCTAGCATGATTGCGCATGGATTTACGGTGCTGACGCTGAAGCGATCAATCCTGACGGAGAAAGTGGCGCGCCGCGGGTTTCACTTGAGCCGCGAGTACGCAGTCGATCCGTTAGAGTTACTGTATGTGCGGGAAGTGATGCGCGAGGACACGTTGAGCGTTCCGTCGTCTGCGTTGTTGCGAGACGTATTGGGCTCGCCTCAGTTCCTGCGCTGGCAGTTGCAGCGATTGCTGCCGGTGGTGGATTCCGAGGGGCGGCTTAGAGGAGTGCTGACCTCCGGGGATCTGCACAAATGGCGGGAGTCGCGCGATGAGAACCTGCTGGCGCGGCCGCTGATTGAGGTTGCGCGCCGGGAGAGCGTGAATGCCGATCCGGATGAGCCGCTGCGGATTGTTGTCAATCGCATGGCGGAGAACGGGGTTACGCGGTTGCCGGTGGTAGACGGGGAAACGCAGAAATTGTTTGGATTAGTGACGCTCGAGGATCTGCTGAAGGCACGGACACGGCATGTGGAAGAGGAGCGCCACCGTGAACAGGTGATTCGTTTGGCGTATCCGGACGCACTCAAAGGATTCGGTCCGAAGTAGGATTCCTGAACATGACCAGTGACCTGACCCCAGCGCAACCCGAGTGGCGGAATACTGCCATTTTGAAGTGGAGAGCATTTCTGGATGACCGTGAGGACCAGGTGTTCCTCGTGCTCACGCTGCTGATTGGCGCTCTGGTTGGGCTGATTGTTGTGGCGTTTATCGAGATCACCGGGCGCTTTGGCGCACGGCTCTATCCACCGGATGCGGCGGCGTGGCGGAGGTTTCTGGTGCCCGTTGCCGGTTCGCTCTTGATGGGGTATTTGCTGTACAGATATTTTCCGGATGCGCGGGGCAGCGGCGTTCCACAGACGAAGGCGGCGCTTTATGCGCGGGGCGGATACATCAGCCTTTCTACGGTGGTGGGGAAATTTTTCTGCACGTCGGTGACGCTGGCGAGTGGAATTCCTCTGGGGCGCGAAGGGCCGGCCGTCCAGGTAGGCGGGGGAATTGCCTCGGTCTTGGGGCGGACGCTTGGGTTGAGGCCGGAGAAGGTGAAGGCGTTGCTGCCTGTTGGGGCGGCGGCTGCGGTTGCCGCCGCGTTTAATACGCCGCTGGCGGCGGTGCTGTTTGCGCTGGAAGAAGTTGTCGGCGATCTGCACGCGCCAGTGCTCGGGTCGGTGGTGCTTGCTTCGGCCACAAGCTGGGGCGTTTTGCGGTTGCTGCTCGGCAACGAGCCGCTGTTTCAAGTGCCGCAGTATCAGTTGGTGACCTCATGGGAACTGATTGCATACGGGATTCTTGGCATCGCGGGTGGGGTCGTATCCGCAGCGTTCTCACAATTGCTGCTGCGGCTGCGGGCTTGGTTCAAGCGTCAGCCGGCGCTGACGGTATGGTTTCAGCCGGTGGCCGGAGGTCTGGTTGTTGGCTTGATGGGTTGTTTTGTGCCGTCGGTGATGGGCGTGGGCTACCAGTATGTTGGGGATGTGCTGAACGACAGCCTGACGCTGAAATTGATGCTAACGCTGCTGGTGCTGAAGCTGGTGGCGACGGCGGTCAGCTACGCTTCGGGAAACGCGGGAGGAATTTTTGGCCCTAGCCTGTTTCTCGGGGCGATGCTGGGCGGGGCGGTCGGAAGTGTGGCGCAACATTTTTTCCCGAGCCATGTCGCTTCACCGGGGGCTTACGCGCTCGTGGGGATGGGGACGGCGTTTGCGGGAATTATTCGCGCGCCGATGACCTCGGTGGTTATGATTTTTGAGATTACCCGGGATTACTCGGTGATTGTGCCGCTGATGCTTTCAAACCTGGTGAGCTATTTCATTGCCTCGCGGCTGCAGAAGGAGCCGATTTACGAAGTGCTGGCGGAACAAGATGGCATTCACCTGCCGAAGTTTGGGAGCCGGCAGCAGACGCGGCGGCAGGTGAATCAGATTCTGCGGCCGGCGGGGCAGGTGTTGAGCGGGGGAGAAACGGTGGGACGCGCGCTAGAACTGGCGAGGAGTACGGAACTGCGTACGTGGATTGTTTCAGATCCGCGGGGAGTACTCGGACTGCTCACCCGAGAGCAGTTGGAGAGCGCAGGGGAGAAGGGGAACCTGGACGCGTCGGTCAGCACACTGTTAAAGGCGGAAGAGTTTCCGCACGTGCACGCCGACCATTCGCTGGACGAGGTGTTGGAGCGCATGGGAGCGTTTCGTGTGGATGTCTTGCCGGTGGTAAGCCGGGCGAATGTGCGCCAACTGCTGGGAGTGGTGCGGCTGAAGGATGTGCTCGAAGCGTATGGCGTTGCGGTGAAAGCGCAAATTTAGGAAGCGGTGGTTCTTCTTCGTTCTTTGGCTAACGCGATGCACTCGGAGATGGGGCCGCGCACCTGCTCTGCGCCTTGAAGTACTGCAATGGGCCGCGCGTCATTCTAGACGATAACCTTCGCGCCCGCCCTCGCACTATCAGCGCAGCAAAGTCGCTCGCCGCTTTTGCCTCGGAGATGTGGATCACATCCTTAGCCATGTGATGCCTATGTTTTGGCGGAGCGCTTGTCTTTCTTCTTGGCCTTCGCCCATCGTGCGAGTGCTGCTTTCGTGGCAAGCTCTTTCCTCTCCTGTGGCGTGAGTGCTGCCATGCGTGCTTTTCCGCCCTTGCCGCCAGCTGCCTTCCCGCCCTTTCTGCCCATCTCACGCATGACTTTGGAAATAAGGTCGCGTCTCATAGCTTCATCTTATGAGGAATGGGTATTACTCGCCACTTTTGGGTATTGACACACACATCTCGGTTTGCAATACTCAATGCCACTTGCGCTAGTGGCATACAGTTTGTGCTCCAAGGCGCCCTTGTCGATTGAGTCAGAACGGGACGCGCCAGTGCTGATAACACTGAACGCGCCCCTAACCAAAGTCGCCTGGATTAGAGGCAACGATGGCTGCAATAGAAAGTATCGGGTTCGCCTTTTGGGCGCAACCCGCCCAGCTCGGTTTCGTTTCCCTCGCACGCTCCATCCCTCTGCGCGTTGCGCATCCACCGCCGTAGTTTTGCCCAACTGAATCCGTGCGTCCATCCGGGCCGGCACCTGACTCCAGCCGAGACGTGTGTCACGACGCGCCTAATTAACCTCCGAACTTGCGGCCAAATGCGCTGCAGAAAGGATATTTGCTCATGCAGAAAGCACATCTCTACGAAGCGCTGTACCTGGTGAATCACGGGATCGACGAAGCCGTTCGCGGAGTGCAACGCTTGAAGAAGGCACCCCACGCGTTTAGGGAGGTCTACTACAAGTCCGTGGCCGGTCTGGAACGCCGCCGCGCGCTGATCAACGGCCAGTTCATGCACGAGATGAGCGGCGAGGAAGAGGACAACGCCACTTTCTTCGAAGAGGAATTCAATCGCTGGCTCTCTGACGATCCCCTCGACAACGAGGAGATTTACAAGCTCGTGCACTTCCTCGAGGATCAACGGAAGAAAATGGGCGAACCGCCTCTCGTCCAGTTCTTGAAGCCAAAAAAACAAGAGAAAGAAAAAGAAAACGCAGTCCTCAAGCAAGTCCTGAAGGACACTACACCAAAACCCAGAAGCCGACTGCGCAAACCAAAGGCCAGAAACAAAGTGGCTCAGGCGCGCGCCGCCTCGGACGCCCTGACCGCGTAAGGGGAGCGAAACCACGAAACGCAGGAACTCTTGCGACATGCGGATATTCGAACAACCATGAATATCTACACGCAGGCGGTTCCGACTGCATTGCGAGAGGCGAACAGCAAAGTGGTTCGTTTGGGTGTTGTAAGTGTAGGTGATCGTCGTCAGATCGGGCTTAGTCACCTGTGTCAGCCTATTGTTGGCGTCGTAGGTGTAGGATAGAGTTACGCCAAAATCTGACGTCACGCTCGTAACTAAATAGCTCCATCCATTCGGATAGTTGAAATAAAGATGTCGGGAGGCCGGATGTGTCGTAGCTAAGCTGGGTCGTGATGCCCCGCCGCGGCCTGTGCAACCTCACGCCACTCTTAATTC
The DNA here is from genome assembly GCA_013289665.1 of Acidobacteriota bacterium. Classification (GTDB taxonomy): domain Bacteria; phylum Acidobacteriota; class Terriglobia; order Acidiferrales; family UBA7541; genus Acidiferrum. The sequence goes on from JABCZN010000010.1 coordinate 125,353, forward strand.
GCCCGACCAATTGCGGTTAGGGGACCGCGCTTTTTTGGATGGAGCTGCTACAACCACTTCCGTCCTGCCTGCCTTTACGGTAACTATCCAGCCAGAGGTCCGAGCCGACCGGGATTTCCGCGACCAACCGCTTCAAATTCTCGTTCAAAACCTTCAGTCTTCAACATAAATTAAGCAATTTGTCTGGGGGTTGCAAAACTCGCACTGAACTATTCAAGGTTGCTTACGACCCGAAACACCTTAAATCCCGACCCTAAGGTGGGCAACTTTTGGGCAAACGAGCTAGGAAAAAAGAAACGGCGGCCCCGCTAGCCCGCAACTAAAACCTTTCGGCACCTTATCGCGTGCCGGGTGATTCCCTCTGCCAAGCGCGTGAGAACGGTATGCGTGAGTCCCTCCTCAACCAGTTGCTGCCGTGTCTTTTCGGCGAGGTCCGGCAACGCCAGCGCAAAGGCGTCTACCCTCTTGAGCAGGCTTTCGGCATCCACGCGCAGTTCCGAAGCCATCTTCTTCCAACGGAAAAGGTTGATATTGCGCAGCCGGTATTCCTTTCCTATGTTCATGGCAAGCTTCGCTCTCTCCAGATCCACATCCGGGTACGGCAGCACGCTAGCCAGATCGTACAACGGAGCCAGCCGCACGTTTCCCTGGGCCCCGATGAGGACGCTGTAGTTCTTCGCGTGCGCGTCCGTGCCCGCGAGCAACCAGTTGAACGCGATCGCATCCAGAAAGGTTTCGACGTCTTCGGCCGGAGTGCTTGAATTGTCGCGCAAAAGTTCCACGATTTCCCCGGCCCCGGGCCCTCCCTCGTTCTCATATTTGCGGGTCGGAGGAACGCTCAGCGCCTGGCAAAAATCTTCCTGGTGCAGGCGATGCCAGGTGTCCCCAATCCGGACGCGGTCGTAGCGGTCGATGACGATCGCTATCTCGTCTTCGAAATGCAGGAGTTTTGAATTCGGGACCGTGAGACCGAGAGCGCGCGCGAGTTCCAGGCAGAAATGTTCGTTCTCCGCGTGGCCGTCGAACTCTCCCGTGGGCGGCTTCAAAATTCGCGTCGTCGGCACGCGCCCCGACGGAATGCCCCAGCGCCCGTTCTCGAAAAGGAAGGCGGTCTTCGGCTGTGCCCCGGCTAGGCTGAACTGCCCTTCATCCCGCGGCAGCCGTCCCGCCGCGTGGTCACGGCGCAACGTGCGCAGCCGTTCCGCGATCTCTTTCTCGTCGAGCCAAGCCACTTCGGCCGGCGCGGTACCGCTTACGATTTCAAGGCGTTCCGGCCGCACGAACTGCACCGCACCGGCGCAGTCCTCTCCTACCGCCGCAATCAGGCCGAAGGAATTCCGCGCGGAAACATGGTGCTCACGGCCCCAGTGGTTCAGTACGCCTTCGTTGTCCGGCAATAATCCCCAAAGAAATGCGTCGATCTTTTCATGTGGATGCTCCGCCAGTGCCATCGGCATCGAAAGCGAGAGGGGGTATCCCTTTTCTGAAGCTCGCCATGACTCGTCGTATACAAACGCGAGCTTGCCGTTCTCCCCTTGCACTACGCGGCCCATCTTCCGGCCGTCCATGAGGGCAATCAGTTCTTTGCTCACCGCTTCTTGCTCCCCAGATCTCTGAGAACGTAATCAATCATATCGGCGTCTTTTTTCTCCCGGCCTTTTTTTCCTCCAGGGCGCGAGATCTCCACGTCGAGCGAAATCCTCAAGGCGTTGAGAGTACGCAAAACCAGTCCGATCGGCGCGCGCGGTTTGCCCTTCTCGATGGCCACAATCCACTGACGGCTTACCCCGACCTCGCGAGCGAGCGAGCCCTGGTCGAGGCCCCTTCCCCTCCTCGCGTCCCGGATAAGGGCTCCGAGTTCGAGTGCTGTTCGGATCCGCATAGTCCCTCCTCGACTGTCAGCGATCGCTGACAGATTAGCAAAGTCAGCGATCGCTGACAACTAGAACATGTCGCCGATTGCTTACAGTAAGCGCACCTTTCTCTTTATAAGTAACTTATACCTATCATTGTCGCGCTGAGGCCTGTCCTCTTTGCCCCGCTAGCCGGACCCGCGGAGACTCCCGCCGGCCACTCGCTGCCCGACCCACTCTCCTCGCTTCACGTTCCATTCCCTGTGTTTGCCGATCCGCTGTTCCAGCGCCCGTTGCTCACACTGCAAGATAAAGGCTCGCGGCGGGAAGCGCCTGGGCCCACATTCTGACGCCGCGATCCGCCTTCTTAGTTTTTCTTAACTCGGAAATTACATCGGTATCGAGGAGATACATCAGGACAAATCTGCCGGCTGGTGGAGATCGTCTTTCAGGCGAGGCGGCTCAAATTCAACTTCAGCGGCCCGTGGCATTCCCAACAAGTCCACAATGCTCTTCTGCCCCTCAGTAAGCTTCTGGTATTCCTCAACAGTAAGTAGCACGTGAGACGGACGTCCCCAGTCAGTGATGAAGACAGGACCGCGTTTGGCCGCCCTCTTCGCCCTGCTTGTGTTCTGATTAGTTAGAGGAGAACTAGCCAGCGATTAGAAGTAAAACGCAGCCGAGTTTGTGCCAATTGCGAAAGTCGCTTCCAGTCGAACAGCGCTCACTCTAACACCGCATAAGATAGCGTGGAGAGATGGGGTGTTCCTCTATCTGGCAGCGTCCTGGCTAGAACGCGTCGCCGCCGCCGCCGCCAAAGCCGCCGCCTTCGAAGCCGCCTCCACCGCTGTCGCTTGAAAATGCGGAGCCTTCGGCGCTGCGCGGGGCGGAGGTCATGACGTCGCCTGCCATCGAGGACATGGAGTTCAGATCGTTGGCGAACATGTAGGGATAGAAGCCGGGGCCGTAGCTGCCCTGATACCACTGAGGGGGCTGGGTGTAGATTCCCTGGAAGGCCTTGCTCCAGTTTTTCTCGACGCCCAGGGCCATGGCGAAGGGCAGAAACTTTTCAAACATTTCGGGTGTTTTGATGGTGCGGTTGAAGCGGTCGGATTCGACGTGAGCGAGAAAATCTTCGAAGCCGAGGACGCCCTCGAGGGCGCGGGCTCCGGCCTGGGTGCGCGCGGGCATAAACCAGCCGAAGCCGCAAATGATTGCCCCGGTAAGGAGACCAGCGACGACAAAAGGCAGCGGCTGCATGCCGGAATGATTGGCAATCCAGATTCCGCCTGCAACGAGGATGAAGCCGGTGACGAGGCCAAATAAGATGTAGGTGGAGCGGACACTGTCCGGACGCTGGGCGTAATATCCATCTCCGACCAACGAGGCAAAGATCTGGTTTTTGATGCCGGGGATATTGGCGTAGAAGGTGTTGTGAAGGGCGTCGAGAGGGACGGCGTCGCCGGCATTTCCGCCGCTGAACACTCCATCGAGAAGCTGCTGCTCGTGGGGCTTCAGGGAGGTCCATTCGGCGCGCGATTTTTTGAGGTGGAAGACATAGTTCTTGCTATGAGAGAGGCCGAGGAGATGGTCTTGTTGCTTTTCCTCGATGGTGAGGTAGCCGCGGACGGCGAGGTCAACGATGGAGGCAGTGATGTCGCGCATGTCCACGGAATTATCAATGAGCGTGCCGACTTCGCCGGGAGAGAGATTGTCGGGCGGCTGATACTGTGCCGCGATGGGGCGGAGGCGCGGGTCGCGGCCGTGGGTCCACCACCACCAGAGCATGGCGAAGAAGGCGACGATCGGAATGGAGAGCGGCCAGTTGCTGCGCAGCAAGAGAAACAGACGGGAAAGCGCCGTGGGTTCCCGCACGGTGCCTTTGTCGAAGGCGACGGCGGCGGTGAGGCCTTCATGCATCGGCAAAGGATCCCGGGTTTCGACATCCACGCCCGTGCCGGAGATCTGAACGACCGCGTCGCGCCCGGCTGAGCGGTAGGCTCCGGTCAACGCCTTGGCGCGGAGGTTGGAGGTGCCATCGGGAAAGACGATGTGGGCGCCGGCGGATTCGATAGGGATGCTCCACTCGTCGCCGGTGACGTTCCAATAGAATTCGTCGTGATCGTCGAAGAATTTGAGGGCGTCGGAAACGGCGTAATGGATGGAGATGGTGCGCGTGCTGTCGTCGGCGTCGGGGATAAGGATTTTCAGGTTTAGGTAATGGCGCTCACGGCTGGTTTCATAGCGCAGCTTGGCGCCGGTTTCATCTCTGACGTCTTTGACGTCGAGAAACAGGGTGTAGTTCAAGCCGCGCGGGCCGGAGTACTCCACGGGAATATAACGATTGATGCCGTGCCAGGGGCCGCCGATAAATTGGAAGGTGATGTTTTCGGTGACGTCGACGGAGCCATTGGGGAGAACGACGATATCGGAGAAGAATTTCTTGAGGTGGCGTTCCTTGGCGGAGGCTGGCGCGGCGAGGGCGACAAGAATCAGGAAAACGCCCGCGAGCAGGGAGAACCAACGACTGAGAGTGGGGCGCACGGTCATGGGATGTGCGGGTAATGCTATCAGGCCGTGGGCGCGCCGGGCGTGCTGAAGCTGACCTTGGGGGCTTCGCGCTCTGCGGCGGAAGTGACTTCGAAGAATTCGCGCTCCTTGAAGCCGAGCATGCCGGCGAAGATGTTGGTGGGGAATTGCAGGATTTTCGTGTTTAGGTCGCGGACGACGGCGTTGTAATAGCGGCGTGCGTTCTGCACGGTGTCCTCGATTTGCGTGAGGGAGTTTTGCAGGGAAGTGAAGCTTTCGATGGCGCGCAATTGCGGATAGGCCTCAGAAAGCGCGAAGAGGCTTTTCAGGGCGCCGGAGAGCATGTTTTCGGCCTGGGCCTTGTCGGCCGGGCCGGTGGCGCTCATGGCGCGATTGCGGGCGTTGATTACGGCTTCGAGGGTGCCTTTTTCGTGGCCAGCGTAGCCCTTGACGGTTTCCACAAGGTTGGGGATCAGGTCGTAGCGGCGCTTGAGCTGGACGTCAATGTCGGCCCAGGCGTTGTCGCACTGGACTTTCAGGCGCACCAGGCCGTTGTACATGCCGACGCCCAACAGCACCAGCAAGACGAGGACGACGAGAATAATTATGCCGGTCATCGGCCAACCTCACAGTCGGGAGATTTGGATGATTGCGATACAAAGAATATACGAGTTCGACCGCGAGGAGTAAAGCAACTCGGGAGGGCCGATTTCCACTCGAGCGGCGCGCCCCGGGAACGGTCAGTTTGCACTGGCCGGGGAATTCTTGCGCTGCGCTTGCCGAAGCGATTGTGCTTCGGCGTAGGCCTTTTTTGCCTGGTCGGGCTTTCCTGCTTTTTCCAGAGCGAGGCCCAAATTTGTGCGGAGATCCGGATCCTCGGGAGAAATCTCCGCAGCGCGGGCAAAGGCGCTGCTTGCTTCCACATAGCGGCGGAGAGCAAAAAGCGCGGCGGCCAGATTTGCCTGCGCCTTGAGATTGTCGGGTTCCGACTGCAAGGCTTTCTGAAATTCCGGGAGCGCCTCAGAAGGACGTCCGAGAAAGTACAAGGCGACCGCATGATTGACGGCAGCATCGGTGAAGTCCGGCTTCAAGGCCAAGCTACGAGCAAAGTCGGCCTCGGCGGATTTGCCGTTTTTTTGCCCGAGGGCCAGAAGTCCGGCGGAATTCAGGAGTTCGGCGCTTTCTGGATGCGCCGCCACGGCAGGATTCAAGGCAGCGGCGGCTTCCTTCAGATTACCTTGTTCGATAAACAGATTGCCCTTGAGGGCGATTGCCGCGGGGAAATCAGGCTTAGCCATGAGCGCGTTCTCGAGGAATGCCAGAGCGTCCTCCCGATGACCTTCTCTTGAAAGGGCTACGGCAATGGCGTAAAACGCCTGAGCATCGTACTTGCCCGAGCGCCGGGACACCTGCAGATAGGGGTAGGCTTCCTTGGTTTGCCCGGTTTCGATCAGCAGGGAGCCGAGGCTCAGGTTAATATCCGCGTCGGCGGGGGTCAGTTCGTATGCCTTCCGGAGATTTGCGAGCGCTTCTGTCGACTTTCCTTCCTTGCGCTCTGCGTCGGCAAGATTGTAGAGAACGCTGGAATTGTCGGGCCGGAAGGAAAGAGTTGTCTGAAGCTCTTTTTCGGCATCTGCCGGACGGCCTGCCGCCAGGAGAGCGCTTCCGTAGGCGGCGCGAAGATCGGGATCTCTGGGGTTCGTTTGAACTCCGGCCTGCAACACCGAGACAGCCTGCTCGATCTGGCCTTTCTTCTGCAGCGCGGAGCCGAGGTTCTGGAAGGCGGCGGCCGATTTAGGTGCGAGCGCCAACACTTTTCGATACTGTTCGATGGCGCTATCCAGTTGGCCGCGTGCTTCGAGGACTATGCCTTTGGTGCTGATGGCTTGAACAAAGTCCGGCCAAACCTGAAGTGCTTTGTCCGTCCGGTCTTGTGCTTCGTCGAGCCGGTTTAGCGCCAGATAGAGGGCCGCCAAATTTGCATACGCGCCTGCGAGGTTAAACTTGGCGTAGGGTTGCTGCTGCAGAAGCGGTACTTCCTGTTCATAAGCTGCCGCTGCTTCCTGGTAGGAGCCCTTGTTCGTAAGGGCGCGGCCGATGCAATCATAGAGCCCTGGTTCGTTGGGAGACTGCTTCAGGGCACTGCTGCAAAGATTGGCGGCACCTTCGTCGTCGCCCTTGTGGGAAAGTTCGGATGCCTGAGAAATAATCTGCAAGGTCGCCGGGCTTGCGGCTCCCTGAGCACGCACGCCGCGGGCAGCCGGAAAGAAGCTGAATGTAAGCAGGGCGATGCTGGCGCAATAGACGTAAACCCTTGGCATGGTTCGGAACCCTCGGCGAGAGAGAATAGCATATCTGGGCACGTGGCAAAGCGTGGATATAGTTACTTCTAGGATTATTAACTGTTGTGATAGTCAGCGTAAGGCTCGAATCGGAATCGTTAGGCCCCAGCGAGAGTGACCTCAATCATCGTCATCAAGCATCGATGATCAACGCTGCGAACACCGCCATGCAAAAATGTCGGGACCACAGGGGAGGGTACTTTAGATTACTCAATACTAGAAATATGTTCGGCACGTTTCTTGTGAACTCCCTGGCGACCTAGCCCCAGCTCAATGATGCTTTGCGTTCCGTTGCGGAACGACTTGCTGCCGAGGAGCTTCCGGCGTTGGTATCTGTTGTGACTGAGCGGCACTTGATGCTTCTGGCGTTCCTTGTCGCACGTTGGCAAACCATGTACCCAACGCGAATCCCAGTGCCAGAGCAGCACTGGCAACGACAGGCAGCCAAATCGCCCAAACCTGCTTTCCAGCCTACCAAGTAAATCGTCCATCTGCTGCGCCCTGGTAGTCATGCTCCGCAGGAGCGAGTCATTGGCGCTTCTGACCCTTTCGATCACTCCAATGTCCGGGTGAGCTACTTCTCGCAGCACATTCACAAGTTGCTCTGGAACGGAGGTCATTTCAGAACAAGACTGATCAAGCTCTCTGGGCTGCCTTTGCAGGTGACTTTGCGAAATGGCTGACCGTCCCGACCGCTCCATTGACTTACCTTTGGGCGCTGTGTTACGGATAAGAACGCCTTTTGTGAGGAATATCCAACTTTCGCGACCTGGAATGGCGGCAGAAACCAAGCATCTTGAAGTTACGCTGGACACCCACGTCGAGAGCGTGAATCTCGCCGAGGAGATGTGCGTACGTGTTGCCGAAGCAGCGGGCTTCAACGAGGATGAGTGTTACCGGATCGGGATGTCGGTTCGTGAAGGGGTGATCAACGCCTTTCACTATGGCAATCAGGAAAAGCCGGAGAAAAAGATTCACCTGGCGATTGAGCTTACCGAGGAGCGGATGATTATTCATGTCCTCGATGAGGGGAAGGGATTCCACCTTACCGACGTGCCCGATCCGCTGGCGCAGGAAAATCTTTTGAGCACTTCCGGGCGCGGGATTTTCCTGATGAAGGCGTTTATGGACGAATTTGATGTGCATCCGGGAAAAACGGGCGGCGCAGAGCTTGTGATGGCCAAAAGACTTCCGGGACTGGGCAGTCCGCACAGCAACGGAAACGGGAGCGCCTCGAATTCCGGCGCGCCGCACCAGGAAGCGTAGGAACCTAATGCCTTCACTTTTCGCGACAACCCGGGAGTACAGTGGCATCACGCTGGTGGATTTGAGCGGCCGGATCTCGCTGGGCGACGGCAGCGCACTTTTGCGGAAGACGGTGCGGGACCTGCTCGATGAAGGGCGGACAAAAATTATTTTGAATCTGGGAGACGTCAATTACATTGACAGCTCCGGGATTGGTGAACTGGTCAGCGGCTTCACGGCGGTCCGGAATCGGGGCGGCGAGCTGAAGTTGCTGAACTTGACCAAGAAAGTTCACGACCTTTTGCAGATCACCAAATTGTTTACCGTCTTTGATGTCTTCAACGATGAATCGATGGCCATGCGCAGTTTTGACTAGCACTCCTCAACCGGCCTTTTCTCCGCAATAATGGCGCCGATCGAATGCCCGAGCCCGCTCGGCCCGGGCCGAGAGAGGGTTCAAAGTGTGCGGCTGCCTGGCCCACCCTTCGACATCTGCTGAATGATACATGGCTGTTGCGGCCCGATGTGTCCAGCAACTCCTTGGTTGCGCTTCCGTTCGGGCGATGATAATCTGCAACCTGGAGGTTGCAGATGAGCACAGACCGCATCGAGAAAAAGATTCTTTTGCACGCGTCGCGGAAGCGCGTCTGGCGGGCGCTTACCGATTCCAAGGAGTTCGGAACCTGGTTTGGCATGAAGTTCGAGGGCCCGTTCGCGCCGGGAGCGACCATCGGCGGCGTGATTGTGCCCACAGAGGTGAACGCGGACGTTGCCAAGGCCCAGAAGCCTTACGAAGGGCTGCCATTTGAAATCACCATCGAGCGGATGGAACCCGAGCGGCTGTTTTCCTTCCGTTGGCATCCAAACGCCGTTCGGCGAGGCGTCGACTATTCCGCTGAGCCCCTGACGCTTGTCGAATTTGTTCTTGAGGAAACGGCGAACGGCCTGCTGCTGAGCGTGACGGAGTCCGGGTTCGATCAAATCCCGCTCGCTCGACGTCTGGAAGCGTTCACGGCCAACGAGCAGGGCTGGGGCATGGTCGTGAAGCTGCTCGAGGCATACCTTGTCCAGGCGCCGTAGCTCGCGAGGCGTGCCGGGACCGCAGGAGTCGGCCGCGCTTTTCGCCGCCTTGGGAGACACGACTCGCTTGCGGCTCCTCTTCCGGCTCTCTGACGGCGGACCGATGTCGATCACCCGACTCACTGTGGGTGGCAACCTCACCCGCCAGGCAATCACAAAGCACCTGCTGGTGATGGAGCAGGCAGGCCTGGCGCACAGTACGTGGAAGGGGCGCGAAAACGTCTGGCGACTGGACCAGAAACGCCTGGAAGACGCGCGCCACTACCTGGACCTGATCTCCAAGCACTGGGACGCAGCACTTGGCCGACTCCGCCGATTCGTGGAGGACTGACAGACGAAAAGCGGGTGCTAGAAAGGCCCTTGGGGCCATCTCCCTCCTCTGGCGGGCAACTCTGAGGTGGCCGCCAGAAGAGCAGGAGTAACCCGGGAGGGTGCGGCAAGCCCCGCTTCTCCAGACAGGAAGCGACTCGCGCTAGTTGGGGGCTTCGATTTCGGATTTGGCGACTTTCTTGGAGACCTGGGCAGGAGACGGGAGTTCGGAACGGTCCCAGCCGCCGCCCAGGGCCTCGATCAGCTGGACCGAGGCGGTCATCTCTTGTGTATGGAGAGTCGCTAGTTGCTCCTGGTCGGCTAAGAGCGTGGTGCGCGCGATGAGGACGTTGAGGTAGGTGTCCACTCCCGTTTCATAGCGAGCCCAGGAAAGAGTGAGAAATTCCTGGGCGGATCGCACGGCTTGTTCCTGCTGCTGGATCTGTTTGGAAAGAATGCGGACCGCGGCCATGGAGTCTTCGACTTGCTGGAAAGCGGTCAGGACCGTCTGGCGATAGGCGGCGACGTCCGCGTTGTAGACCGCGACGAACTGATTCACGGTGGCGCGGCGGAGCCCGGCGTCGAAGATTGTTTCAGAAACGGATGGACCGACCGACCAGAAGCGGCTTGGCCAGGTGAAGAGATTCTGCAGGGCCGAGCTTTCAAATCCGCCCTGCCCGCTGAGAGTCAGACTGGGGTAATAGGCAGCGGTGGCGATGCCGATCTGGGCGTTCGCGGCGGCCATGTTGCGTTCCGAAGCCGCGATGTCCGGGCGGCGCTCTAGCAGCTGCGAAGGGATACCTACGGGAATTGCGGGCGGGGCGGCGATCAGCGGTTTGTAGGGCATGGAGAAACCGGAGGCCGGGGTGCCGATGAGAACGGCAATGGCGTGTTCGAATTGGGCGCGGGCGATGCCGAGATTGGTGAAAGCGGACTTCGCCTGCTCCAGAGTGACCTGGGCTTCGACGAGGGCGAGCTTGGTGTCCACACCGGTTTCGTAGCGGGCTCGGGCGAGTTCGAGGGATTTCTTGTCGTCTTCGACGGTGTCACTGAGAATTTGCGCGAGGGCGTCCTGGCCACGGAGTTCGTAGAAAAAGACGGCCAGGCTGGCCTGCTCGGTGAGGCGTTCATTTTCGAGGTCAGCGGCGCTTAGTTGCGCATTGTACTGGGCCTGGCGAATGGTGTTGCGGATTCTTCCCCAGAGATCCGGCTCCCAGGAAGCTGTAAACGGCACTTCTGCGAGCGTGCTGTATACATTGGGATTCGCACCCGTTCCGCCGCTGGCCGTTCCGGTGGCGCCAACGTTATTCCTTAGAGTTGCGGAGGATTGGGAACGCCGGAAGGAGGGAGTGGTCCCGAGCGTAGGATAGAGTTGTGCGCGGGCCTGGGTGACGAGCGTGCGAGCTTCCATGAAATTTTCGAAGGATTGCCTGATGTTCTGGTTGTTGATGTTGAGCTGGTCTTCAAGGGCATTGAGCTCGGGGTCGTTGTAGATTTCCCACCACTTGCCGTGGACGATGGCGTCCTGAGGTTGCGCGACCGTCCATTCGCCGGCCGGAGGATTCTGCGCCGGCAATTCCTTGTAGGCGGCGGGCGCGGGTTTGAGGGTGGCGGCGGGCTGGTGGTACTTGGGGCCGACCATGCAGCCGGCGAGCAGCAGGGCGAGTGGAGGTCCGAAGAAAAGTTTCAGGTGAAGGGTGTTCATAGTCGTTGCACCTTGATTAGACGGCGGCGGAGGGAGTTGATCCATCCGCAGGAAGAAAAGTGTCGCGCTGTTTTCCAAGAGCACGAAGCCGGAGCTTGTCGAGCGTGAGATAAACGACCGGCGTGGTGTAGAGCGTTAGAAGCTGGCTCATGATGAGGCCGCCGACGATGCTGATGCCCAAAGGGCGGCGAAGTTCGGAACCTGTGCCGGTGCCGAAGGCCAACGGGAGAGCGCCGAACAGGGCGGCCATGGTGGTCATCAGGATGGGACGGAAGCGCAGCATGCAGGCTTCGAAGATGGCGTCTTCGGTGCTTTTGCCGCCTTCACGCTCGGCCTGCAGGGCAAAATCAATCATCATGATGGCGTTCTTCTTGACGATGCCGATCAGCAGAACGATGCCGATGATGGAAATGATGTTGAGGTCCTGCTTGAAGAGCATGAGCGCGAGCATGGCGCCGACGCTGGCGGAGGGAAGCGTGGAAATGATGGTGAGCGGATGGACGAGGCTCTCGTACAGGATGCCCAGAACGATGTACACCGCGAGTAGAGCGGTGAGAACCAGGATGGGTTCGGTGCTGAGGGATTGCTGATAAGCCAGCAAGGTGCCGGCAAAAAAGCCGCGTAAGGACGAGGGCGCGCCCATGCGCTGCTGCATCTGCGCGATGGCGAGAGTGGCGTCGCTGAGCGCGACGCCGGGAGCGAGATTGAAAGAGAGGGTGACGGAGGGGAATAGACTCGTGTGGTTGAGGGAGAGCGGGATGGTATTGGCCTGGCCGGTGGCCATGGCGATGAGGGGAACGTTGCCGGTGGAGGTTAAGTTGGTGTTTCCATTTGCGTGGAAGTAGACGTTTTTCAGGCCCTCGGGGCTCTGCGAATACTGCGGGGCGACTTCAAGGACAACGTAGTATTGGTTCAGCTGGGTGTAAATGATGGAAGTTTCCGACTGGCCGAAGGAGCCGTAGATTTCCGCGTCAAGTGATTGCGCGGTCTGGCCGAGTTTTGCAGCGGTGACGCGGTCGTAGTTCAAGCGAATGTCCAAGCCGCCGTTCTGCTGGTCGGTGTTCACGTCCTGCAAGATGGGGAGGCGTTTCATTTCGGCGAGAATGCGCGGGCCCCAGACGGTGAGATCTGCGGGGTTGTCGGATTGCAAGGTGTACTGGTAGAGGGCGGAACTGCCGCGCCCGCCGATGCGCAGATCCTGGGAAGCTTGAAGGAAAGTCGAAGCAACCGGGAGGCGGCTGAGCTGCGGGCGAATCCTGTTGATGATGTCCGGGGCGGCGATTTTGCGCTCGTTGAGCGGCTTCAGCGCGATGAAGATGTTGCCTGTATTGGTGGCGCCGCCACCCCCTGTGAAGGCAATTACGTTCTGGACGGCGGGATCCCGCTTGATTACATCCACAATTTTCTGGACAGATTCATTCATGGCCGGGAAGGACGAGTCCTGGGGGCCTTGCACGCCGCCGCCGAGTGTGCCGGTGTCCTGCTGGGGGAAGAAGCCCTTGGGAATCATGTAGACGGTGACGACGTTGAGGGCGATGGTGAGAAAGAGGACCGTGAGGGTGAGGACGGAATTGTCGAGGACCCAGTGGAGCGTGTAACGGTAAAGGGAAAGGATGCGTTCGAAGATTCGCTCGGTGGCCATGTACAGGCGGCCGTGCGACCTGGCGCGCTCGTTCTCGAGAAGGTAGGCGCACATCATGGGCGTGGTGGTCAGCGAAATGACCATGGAGACGAGGATGGCGGTGGAGAGGGTGATGGCAAATTCGCGGAAGAGGCGGCCGACGATGCCGCCCATGAGCAAAAGCGGGATGAAGACGGCGATCAGCGAGATGCTGATGGTCAGGACGGTGAAACCGATTTCCTTCGCGCCAAGGAGAGTGGCGGCGAAGGGATCCATGCCGGCTTCAAGATGTCGGGTGATGTTCTCCATGACGACGATGGCGTCGTCAACGACGAATCCGGTCGAGATGGTGAGGGCCATGAGGGAGAGATTGTCGAGACTGTAGCCGCAGAGATACATGACCGCGAAGGTGCCGATCAGAGAGACGGGGACGGCGACGGCGGGAATGAGGGTGGCGCGGCCATTCCGCAGGAAAACAAAGACGACGACGATGACAAGGACGATCGATAGGGCCAGGGTACGCTCGACGTCGCTGACGGAGGCGCGGATGGTGGTCGTGCGGTCAAGAACGACGGTGGTGTCGATGCCCTGCGGAATGGAGGCTTTGATGGAGGGCAGTTCGGCGCGGATGCGGTCGACGGTGTCGATGATGTTGGCGCCGGGCTGGCGGAAGATGATGAGCAGGACGGCGCGCTTGCCGTTCAGGTAGCCCGCAGCGCGAACATTCTGGACGGAATCGATGACCTCGGCGACGTCGGTGAGGTGGATGGCCGCGCCTTTGTGATAGCCGACGATAACGGGTTTGAAGTCTTCGGCGTGGGAGATCTGGTCGTTGGCGACGATGTCAGCGGTGGTGACGCCGTCACTGATCTGGCCTTTGGCGAGATCGGAATTTTGCAGGCGCAGCACGGACTGGATGTCCGTCATGGAGAGGCCGTAGCTGGCGAGCTTGGTGGGATTCACTTCGACGCGGACGGAGGGCAGCGCGCCGCCGCCAACGTTGACCTGGCCGACTCCCTGGATCTGGGAGAGCTTCTGCTGGATGACGGTGGAGGCTTCGTCGTAAAGCTTGTCGGGGCCGTATTTGTCGGAGGTCAGGCCGACAATCATGATCGGGGAATCGGCGGGATTCACCTTGCGGTAGGTGGGGTTTGCAGGAAGATTGGCGGGGAGATAGGTGCGGGCGGAATTGATGGCGGCTTCGACGTCGCGCGCGGCGCCGTCGATGTTGCGGGTGAGATCGAACTGGATGGTGATGGAGGTTGATCCGAGGCCGCTGGTGGAAGTCATTTCGGTGACGCCGGCGATGTGGCCGAACTGGCGCTCGAGAGGCGTGGCGACGGACGAGGCCATGATTTCAGCGCTGGCGCCGGGGAGGCTCGCGTTGACCGAGATGGTGGGGAAATCCACCTGGGGCAGAGGAGAGACGGGAAGGACATTGAAGGCGATGGCGCCGGCGATGGCGATGGCGACCGTGAGCAGAGTGGTCGCCACCGGGCGATGGATGAACGGGGCGGAGACGTTCATGGGAGCCCCGCTGGTTCGGGCCGGGAGCCGGTCGTTCTAGCGCCGGACTTGCCGGAGAAGCGTTCGGCCAGTTTGTCGAAGAAAATATAGATGACGGGCGTGGTGTAGAGAGTGAGAATCTGGCTGACCAGAAGACCGCCGACCATGGCGATGCCGAGCGGCCGGCGCAGTTCAGAGCCGATGCCGGAGCCGAAAGCGAGCGGCAGGCCGCCGAGGAGGGCAGCCATGGTGGTCATCATGATCGGGCGGAAGCGGAGGAGGCAGGCTTCGTAAATGGCGTCGGTGGAATTCTTGCCGTGGTTGCGCTCAGCGTCCAGAGCGAAGTCCACCATCATGATGCCGTTCTTTTTGACGATGCCGATCAGCAGGACAAGACCAATGATGGCGACGACGCTCAGATCCTGGTGAAAGAGAATCAGGGCGAGGAACGCGCCGACGCCGGCGGAGGGAAGCGTGGAAAGAATCGTGATGGGATGGATGAAGCTCTCGTAGAGAACACCCAAGACGATGTAGACGGTGACGAGTGCGGCGAGGATGAGCAGGGGCATGTTCGAGAGAGAGTTTCGAAACGATGCCGCCGTGCCCTGGAAATCGGCCTGCAGGCTGGCGGGCATGTGCAGATCGTTCTGGACTTTGGTGACGGCGGAAATGGCGTTGCCGAGCGCGGCGCCGGGAGCAAGGTTGAAGGAAACGGTGATCGCGGGGAACTGTCCCTGGTGGTTGATGGAGAGGGATTGCGTTTTGGTTTCAAAATGCGAGAAGGCGCTGAACGGGACGGCGTTGCTCGGGGCAGAATTGGTGACGCTCTTGCCAGAACTGGCAGAGGAAGCGCCTGCGGTGAGGGCACTTACGGGAGACGAGAGGGTGTTAGCCGACGGGGTGTAGAGCGCGGAGGTTGTGAGCGCGTTGGAGCCGGCGGAGGTGGAGCCGTTGCCGGTTGAGCTCGCCGGCGCACCCTGAGTGCCGGCAGCGGAGTTGGATTGGATATAGAGCTTGTTCAGTTTGTTTGGATCCAGCTGAAATTGAGGTTCGCTCTCCAGAATGACGTGGTATTGGTTCAACTGGGTGTACATCGTGTTGATCTGGCGCTGTCCGAAGGCGTCGTAGAGGGTGTTGTCAATGGTGGTGGGCGCGATTCCCAAGCGCGAAGCGGTGGGGCGATCGATTACGAGCGAGACGGCCAGGCCGCCGGGCTGCTCGTCGGTTGCGACATCTTCGAGGTCGGGCAATTTCCTCAAGCGGGATACGAAGCGGCCGGTCCAGTCGCTGAGTTCGGCGGGGTCGGGATCTTCGAGAGTGAACTGGTATTGGGTGCGGCTGACCCGGTCATCCACGGTGATGTTCTGCACGGGCTGCATGAAGAGCTGGATTCCCTCGACGTCCTGGAGTTTTGTCTGGAGGCGGCGGATGACGTCGGAAGCGTTCATGTTCCGCTTGTCGAGCGGCTTCAGGTTGATGGACATTCTTCCGCTGTTGGTGGTGACGTTGGTGCCGTCGGCGCCGATGAAAGAGGAAAGGCTTTCGACGGCGGGATCTTCCAGGATGACTTTGGAGAGTTCCATCTGCTTTTCGGCCATCGCTTTCGAGCCGATGCTTGGCGGCGCCTGGGAAATCCCCTGGATGATTCCGGTGTCCTGGACGGGAAAGAAACCTTTGGGAATGTAAATGTAGAGGAAGATCGTGAGCAGAAGAGTGCCGAGAGCGACAAACAGGGTGAGGGTCTGGAAGCGGAGGACGACTTTCAGCGTGCGACCGTAGAAAGCGATCATGCCAGCGAAAGCATGCTCGGAGGCGCGGAAGATGCGGCCTTGTTGCTCCTCAGGATTGTGCTTGAGGATGCGCGAAGCCATCATCGGCGTGAGGGTGAGCGAAACGATCGCGGAGACGACGATGGTGACGGCGAGGGTGACGGCGAATTCGCGGAACAGACGGCCGACGACGTCTCCCATGAAGAGCAGGGGAATGAGGACGGCGATCAGGGAGACCGTCAAGGAAACGATGGTGAAGCCGATCTGCTCGGCGCCTTTGAGCGCGGCCTGCATGGGCGGCTGGCCTTCTTCGATGTAGCGAGAGATGTTTTCGACCATGACGATGGCGTCGTCGACGACGAAGCCGGTGGAGATGGTGAGGGCCATGAGGGAGAGGTTGTCGAGGCTGTAGCCGAGCGCGTACATGGCGGCGAAGGTGCCGATGAGGGAGAGCGGGACGGCCACGCTGGGGATGATCGTGGCGGAGAGACTTCTTAGGAAGAGGAACATCACCATGACGACGAGGCCGATCGTGAGGAAGAGCTCAAACTCAACATCGGAGACCGAGGCCTGGATGGGGGTGGTGAGGTCGGTGAGGATGGTGACATCGATGCCCTTCGGAAGATTGCTTTCAAGCTGCGGCAGCAGCTGCTTGATGCGATTGACGACGCTGATGGTGTTGCCGCCGGGTTGCCGCTGGACGTTGACGATGACCGCGGGCGTTTTGTTCATCCAGGCGGCTTGACTGGTGTTTTCAACACCGTCGACGACTTTTGCGACATCGGTGAGCATGACGGGTGCGCCATTGCGGAAGGCGACGACCACATTGCGGTAATCCTGGCTGGTTACAAGCTGATCGTTGGCGTCAATCTGGTAGTCCTGGCGGTTTCCGTCGAAATTTCCCTTGGCGGCGTTCACGCTGGACTGGGTGACGGCGGTGCGCAGGTCTTCGAGATTGATGCCGTAGGAAGAAAGAGCGGCGGGGTTGGCTTGAATGCGGACGGCAGGCTTCTGGCCGCCGCTGATGCTGACGAGGCCGACGCCGGCGAGTTGGGAGATTTTGGGAGCGAGACGCGTGTCCACCAGGTCTTCGACTTGGGAGAGCGGGATGGAACTTGAGGTAACGGCCAGGGTGAGGACCGGGGCGTCGGCGGGGTTTGTTTTGCTGTAAATCGGAGGAGCGGGAAGGTTGGCGGGCAGAAAACTTTGTGAGGCGTTGATCGCGGACTGGACTTCTTCTTCGGCGATGTCGATGTTCAGCGTGAGATTGAATTGCAGGACGATGACGGAGGTGCCGCCGGAACTGCTGGAGGTCATCTGGCTGAGGCCTTGCAACTGACCGAACTGGCGTTCGAGCGGGGCGGTGACCGTGGTGGCGACGACATAGGGGCTGGCACCGGGGTAGAAAGTGAGAATTTGAATCGTCGGGTAGTCGACCTGGGGCAGGGCGGAGACCGGCAATTGCGTGTAGCAGACGATGCCGACGAGGAGAATCGCGGCCATCAGCAACGAGGTTGCGACAGGTCTGAGGATGAAAGGGGCGGACGGACTCAAGGAGCAGCGCTCCCGGCATTGTTTCCTGGAGTGGGTTTGGAGGAAACGACGACTTTGGCGTTGTCCTGCAATTTGTCGAAGCTGCTGTTGGCCAGCACGTCGCCGGGAGCGATGCCGGTGACTTCGGTCGTTCCGGCATCCGCCACGCCGGGTTGAATAACCCGCATGTGTGCGACGTTCGCCTGGATAACATAGACGAAGGCGGTCTGGCCGTTGTGCTGAATCGTGGAGGAGGGAATCAGAGTGGCGCCGCGATGGGTATCGACAAGGAGGCGGACGTTGACGAACTCGTTCGGAAATAATTTCGCGTCCTTGTTGTCGAACGAGGCGCGTGCTTTTACGGTGCCGGTTGTGGTATCGATCTGATTGTCGAGCGTGAGCAGCATGCCGCTGGCGACTTGCTTGAGGGCTGAGCGGTCAAAAGCGTCCACGGTGAGCTTCGCGTTTTTCTGGAGACGCGCCTGAACCTGGCCGAGATTGTCTTCCGGGACCGTGAAAATCACGGTGATGGGCTGAATCTGGGTGATGACGGCAAGGGTAAGAGTTCCGGAAGACTGCACGACATTCCCGGGATCGACGAGGCGCAATCCAACTCTGCCGGTGATGGGCGAGACGATGTGGCAATAGTCCACCTGGACTTGGTCGAACTGGACGACGCCTTCGTCGAATTTCAGAGTGCCCTGCTGCTGGAGGACGAGTTTTTCCTGATCGTCGAGGGTTTGTTTGGGAATGGCGTTGCGGTCCCAGGCTTCGTGATAACGCTGGAGGTCCATCTTTGACTGGGCGAGAAGATTGGTGTCACGCTCGAGGGTGCCTTGTGCCTGGAGAAGGGAAGCCTGGTAGGGACGCGCGTCAATGTCAATGAGCGAATCGCCTTTGTGGACGACTTGCCCTTCTTTGTAATGGACCGCGGTGACGATGCCATTCACCTGGCTGGTGATCGAGGCGGTGTAGACCGGCGTGACGGTGCCGATCGAATCGAGGTAGACGCCAATGTCGCCCTGCTTCGCGGTTGCGGTGACGAGACTGACCGGCCCGCCGCCCCCTCGCGGGGATTTCGCGGCGGTTGCCGAAGCGTCGCGCTTGCGCATGACGAGATAAAATCCGCCCGCAAAGACGAGCAGGACAACAATCCAGACAATGGCCCTGACACCTTTGTGCCGGGGAGGAGGAACGGAAGCAAGGTGCTCTGAACCTGCGGATGCGCGAGCGTTTTGATCAGTCGGCAAGTTGGTGATCCTTTGTCATGACTGTGCTATCGGCTTGGGCATAGAAGTCCGTACAGTATTGACGAGTTTTGTGGCTTTTTGGATACAGTCCAAAAAGCGAATCCTGACCTGGGCAGCATAAATCAATTGGGGTGCGCTCGGAATCGTTTTGGGCGGGGCACCTTCGGCAATAAGGGAAAATTCGGGCGGGGATATCCTACTAGTAACCGACAAGCACATGTTAACGCAAATTTGCACGCAATGGTTTTTTTCCCCGAGGCGCGCACTTTCTCGCTTGGCGTTGCGCCGAACCTCGCAACTTTGTCTAACCTGCGGCACAATCAAACCATGGATCCGGCGGGAGATATAGCGTGGATTGTTGAGCGCGCTTCTGCGCTTGGCTTTTCACTTTGCGGCGTGGCACGACTGGAGCGATTCAGAGAGTATTCCTTATTCAAGGATTGGCTTGAGCGCGGGTACGGGGGAGAGATGCGATACCTTGCCGATCCCAGGCGGCGCGAGCCGGCCGAGGTGCTTCCCGGCGCGCGCAGCGTGATCGTCTGTGCGCTGAACTATAACACCGCACATCCTTATTCCGTTGAAGCCGCCGCCTCCGGCGGCCGCGGCGAGCCGCGCGGCTGGATTTCGCGGTATGCGTGGGGTCGCGACTATCATGAGGTTTTATGGGAACGCCTGAACGGACTGGCGGCTTCACTGAGCGCACGGTTTCCCGAACCGCATGAGTCCCGGGCGTATGCCGACACGGGCCCCGTCGCGGAGAGGTTGTTTGCCAGATACGCTGGACTCGGTTGGCTGGGGAAGAACACGCTGCTGCTCAATCGAGAGCAGGGCTCGTGGTTCTTTCTCGGCGTGATTTTCACCACGCTCGGGCTTTCGCCCTCGCTCGGGCCCGACGAACTTCCACCCGCGGATCTTTGCGGGAAGTGCCGGCGGTGCCTGGATGCCTGCCCGACTGGCGCGTTGGTTGAGCCATATGTTATGGATGCCCGGCGATGCATTTCTTATCTGACGATTGAACTGCGTGGGAGAGTGCCGGAAGAGCTTCGCGAGGCGATCGGGACCAATGTTTATGGGTGCGATATTTGCCAGGAGGTGTGCCCTTATAACAGGGAAGTGCCGGTGACGGATGTCCGCGATTTCGAGCCGCGAGAATTTGCCCCTGACGAAGGTTTGCTAGAACCGCGGCTCGAGTGGCTGGCGAATTTGAGCGAAGAGGAATTTCGCGAGAAATTTCGCGGCAGTGCGATGAAACGGACGAAGTGGCGGGGGCTGGTGAGGAACGCGTGCATTGCGCTCGGAAACGCGGGGCTGGAACGGGGATCGAAAGATCATTCGCGGATTGTCGAGAGTTTAGAGAGGCTCGGGGAATCTCCAGACATTGGGATTTCAGAATCTGCCCGTTGGGCCCTTTCGCGCATCAGATAGGAAGCACAGGGTTCAGTCTTTGGCCCGGCCCAGTTGCGAAGTGTTGGCGCTGGTCGATCTGGCGAGGGGCTTGCGCCCGATAGGGTGGGACCGAGAATTAGAACGGGCGGCGCGGTTGAGTGGGAGTGGCAGAGGCGTTATAATCTCGCGCGGAAGCCCACGCGCCCACCGTAGCTGAGGACTTCCATGGATCGCCGTAAGTTTCTTTCAACCAGTGGCATTCTTGGCGCTGGCTTACTCGGACGAGGCAACGCCGCTTCGGGTTTGCTCGACGCTGAACCCGGATCAGATTTCGAATCGCATCTTAATTTGGAGGACAAACCAGTGGCCTTTACAGTGCCCCCCTTGCCGTACCCGACAGACGCACTAGAACCGTATATTGACGCCAGAACGATGGAAATCCATCACGACAAGCATCATGGAGCCTACGTCACCAATCTGAACAAGGCCCTTGAAGGGCATCCGGACCTGCAGGCGAAATCGATTGACGACATCATGAAAAATCTGGATAGCGTTCCGGAAAATATCCGCACGGCGGTACGCAACAATGGCGGCGGCCACTGGAACCACTCGCTGTTCTGGTTATTGATGAAAAAGGGCGGTGGAGGCGAACCGAAGGGCGACCTGGCGGCGGCGATCAATTCGGGCTTTGGTTCGTTTGCAGGATTCAAAGAGAAGTTCAAGGCCGCGGGTCTCGGCCGGTTCGGATCCGGCTGGGCGTGGTTGCTCGTGAAGGACGGGAAGCTCGGGATCGATTCGACGGCGAACCAGGACACGCAATACATGGCCGGCGGCAAAGCGGTAATCGGCATTGACGTGTGGGAACACGCGTACTATCTGAAGTATCAGAATGTGCGCGGGGATTATATTGACGCGTGGTGGAACGTGGTCAATTGGGACAAGGCGGCGGAGCTCTATAGCGCCGCAAAGAAGTGACCCAGCAGACTTGGTAACACGGGCCGATCGAAAGGTCGGCCACTCGGGAGGAAGAAGCAAAGGCCCGTTCCAGAAAGACTGGAACGGGCCTTTGCTTCAGGAAAGCGCGGGTAGGTCCAGGTTCCCCTACGCCATCATGCGATGGCGAGCGAGTGGAAGCACCTTGTTCTGGTTCGAGGGCCGGCGGTCGCTCTCGCGGCGCTCATGAAAGGGGCCTAGGTGCTGAACGGGGCCACTGATGGGCGACGGGATGGAGTTCATGGAATGACGCGAAGCCTCGCGCAGGAGTTCCAGGCGACCACGGACCTTGAACTTGGCGAGCAGGGAAGAGACATGAAATTTGACGGTGCGTTCTGAAAGATTCAATTCGCTGGCGATTTCCTTATTGGCTAGACTGCGAAGGATGCCTTCGAGGACTTCTTCTTCACGGCGGGTGAGGCGCACGGCGTTCTTGGCACTGTGACCGGCTTCGAGAAGCTTCTGGGCTTTTTCGGCCAGGCCATTCAATGTATTGGGAGCGGCCGGAACCATAACGAGATAGTCCTTCGGTGATTGGCCACGCACCAGGCAATGCATGGCGAGCAGGCCAGCGGCGTGATCGACGGGGAGTTCCCCGCTGGGTCCGGCCTCAACATGGAAATGGGCCGTTCCCGTACTTTTTTCGTAAAACAGGTAGACGCTGGTTGGTGCAGAGTATTTTGGCTGGGGCAGCGAATGCGTCGCTAAACTCCTGCGGATCAAC
This sequence comes from Acidobacteriota bacterium, assembly GCA_013289665.1. GTDB lineage: Bacteria > Acidobacteriota > Terriglobia > Acidiferrales > UBA7541 > Acidiferrum. The sequence goes on from JABCZN010000010.1 coordinate 147,198, forward strand.
TTCACGTGTACTCCTCTGATTGTGCCTCGTGTGGGACCGAAGCCATCCTGTTGGATTTTGACCCTCAATGACCTCCTATTGAGGTCGGCCGGAATGACCGAGCAAGCGACGAGGATGTAGGACTGGATCAGGCCTATATACGCCAGAGGAAAAAATCCCTCAGAAACCCTCTGGGGTAAGGTAAAGGATCCCCGTCAATGACTTGCGAAAGTTACACCTGACCAAGGTAAAGCCATGCAACCGGTTGGCCGGACTGTCAGTTTTGACAGGGGTCGAGTTGTCAATAACTTAGAGGAACCTAAGATAGAGCACCGGCGAGGGATGAGGGTAGAAATTGCCCAAGGCCCGAATTTTTTTCCGGGCGAGTCGGGATTTCCACAGGTCAGGGAGTAAGGACGCGCGTCTGGTCTGCGGAGACAATTTCGTATTGAATGCCCCGCCATGTGATGCGGCGGCCGAATAAAGAGGCGCAGAAGTTGATTAAGTACAAAAATGGGACGAGAAGAGTGACCAAAATATAAATCCAGGATTGCCCCATGATTTGAGCGCGGGAAGCGGGAATTGCTTCGGTCGCGCCGATGACTCTGAGGGCGCCTCGAATGGCCGCGAGGACGAGGGGAAGGACGAGGAGAGTGATGACCTGAGAGGATGGACGGGATTTGGTGGCGAGGTCGAGGGCGAGCACCAGACCGAGAAGAATCGTCGAACAAAAGAGAAAATGAGTTAGGAAGGCAGCGGCCCACATTCTAGGACGATAGATGCGGGTGATTTTGACCTGGCGGTTGGTGAATTCAAGAAGGCTTGGGAAATCGGTTTGAACGTAGGACGGCGTGAGGCACTCGGGCAGAAAGACGATCTGACGGCCGGTTCTTTCGATGGCGATGGTCAGGGAGTAATCGTCGCTGAAAGAGTTTTGCCAGACGTCGAGCATGCCCAGTTGTTCGAACAGGCCGCGGCGAATGGCGGTGCCGCCACCCCAGCAGAAATTTTTGTCGTGGCCGCCGAGCATGGTGACGACAGAGGCATTCCAGGCGGCGAGGAGGGCATTGGGAAATGCGTTGTTGTTCGGAATGAACCAGCGCATGGTGGTGGTCGCGCCAATGCGGGAGTCGGCGAGGGGAGCAACCATATGGTGCAGCCAGGTTTTCGCGGGGCGGCCGTCGGAATCGGCGAAGACCAAGACTTCAAAATCGGGCGGGAGTTGTTCAATGCAGAAGCGGAGATTGTTGACCTTTTCGCTAGAGGTAAGGGGTTTGCCGGCGATGATGACAGTGGCTTTGACGCGGGAAGAGGCGGCGACGCGTTTGACGAGGCTGTAGGCGGAATCGTTCGCCGAGGCGAGGATGAAAAAGATTTCGAAATTCTGGTGATTGAATTCGCAGAGGGAAACGAGATTGCGCTCGAGGCCGGGCTCCACGCCGCGGCAAGGGCAGAGAACGGCGGTCCGGGGAGCATAAAAGCCGGGATCGGTGCGCAGGCGGCGGCGCACGTAGGCGAGCCACTGGATGCCCTGCCAAAGCAGGAAGAGGCCCGCGGCGATCTGGAGAATCGCCAGGAATTCGAACAGAGTCTCCATCAAAGCTGAGCATAACAAACGGAAAGGCTGCCGGAAGCGGGTTGTGGAAGGGTAGAATCGGACCGGTAAACAGCAGGACACCAAGGAGAACAACATGACAGGCCGAGTGGACGCTTCGATGGTGACGTCAGCGAATGAATTGCCGGGGTACCGGATTGTGCGGAATTTCGGGATCGTGCGGGGGATCACGGTGCGTTCGCGCAGCGTGCTCGGAAACCTGGCGGCAGGAATCCAGACGATCATCGGAGGAAATATTTCGATACTGACGGAACTTTGCGAAAGGGCCAGGGAAGAGGCGTACGAGATATTGCTCGTGCACGCGGCGCAACACGGGGCGAACGCGATCGTGTGCATGCGGTATGACGCGAACGAGGTGATGCAGGGAGTGACGGAAGTGCTGGCGTATGGAACGGCCGTTGAGGTCGAGAAGGCGGGGTAAGCGAGCTATCGAGGCCGAGGGCGGGCCAGGCCCATCGATGCTCAGCGTAAGGAAACCCGGCCCCTGCGATCGAAAATGTGATTCGCCGGAATAGCCCGCCTAATGGCTGACCACGGACTGAGACACTTCACGGGTGAGTTGAGCCGCGAGGTTTTCAAGATCGGACAGGGTGCGACTGGCGGAGACGCGGGCCCTTTCAAGAAAAGACGAATCGAGCACGAAAGCGCAGCGGTCCACGAAGGGATGATTGGCGGGCTCAAAGGACTTGCGCGGACGGCGCGGGGCGCCGGCGCGGTTGATCAGATCTTCATACATTTTCAGATCCGACTGAAAATCGAGTGCGTCGCCGACATTCCAGTGCTGGTGGCGGGTTAGGCCGGCGAGGAATTTTTGGCGGAACGCGGAAGCTTCCTTGCGGGTCATGGGTTTGGCTTTGCGGTCGTCGTCGGCCGGGATACCCCTGGTGACGATTTCAAGGGCGCGTGCGGTGACAGTAAGCAGGGCTTCGCGCTGGAGAAGATTCAGGAGATCGCGGTAGAGAACGGCATGGACTTGCAGGCTGTGGCGGCCATGTTCGACGACGTAGGAATCCACAAAGTGAGGGATGGTGCGCTCGCGGATGAGGGCTTCGCTGAGGCGCTGGGGAAGAAGGGCGGCCAAGTCGCTCGGGGGAGATTTCGATTTCGAGGTTGGCGGCATCGGAAGTTTCCATACTAGCAGCAGTTCGGGAGTTCGCAGCCTGTCGGGAACGAGCAAGAAGGCAAAGAAAAAAGGCCCGGCGGCTGGTGCTGGCGGGAGTCTATCGGAAAGGGTCCTATAGATAGACCCCCGGAGGTCGATTCGGGGCGCGAAACGTGCCGGCCTCCCTCTTCGGGCGGCGGCCGGCACAAAGATAAAGACACCTTAAAGGCAGAGGGTGCTGCACCCTGCGGACGGAACCGTGGACGGCCCGAAGAACAAGAGGGGCCGGGCCCTCGCTTGCTCAGGGTAACGAGCCCGGCCCGAGGAGTCGGTTCCCTCCGTTCGGATTAGTGGATGGCTCTTGGTGAATCGCCGACCGCGGGTTGCGCGGGTTCCGGCTCGGGGACTACCGGGGCGACGGGGTCCTTTTCGAGCGCGTGCTCCAAGACTTCATCGAGCGTCCGCACGTAGGTGATCTTCAGGTCACCCAAGATGTCCGGCGGAAGATCCGCTACGGCGTTCGGCTCGTTGTCCGCCGGCAGGAGCACGTGGGTGACCCCCGCGCGCTTGGCGCCGAGGACTTTCTCCTTCACGCCGCCGATAGGCAACACGATGCCGGAGAGGGTCATTTCCCCGGTCATGGCCAGGCGATTCTTCACCGGGCGATTGGTCAGCAGGCTGATGAGGGAGGTGACCATCGCGGCGCCGGCGGACGGCCCGTCTTTGGGGACCGCGCCGGAAGGCACGTGAATGTGAATGTCCATTTTGCGGAAGAAGTCCGGATCGATGCCGTAGCGTTCAGCATTGGCTCGTGTCCAGGTCAAGGCGGCGGTCATGGATTCCTGCATGACTTCGCCGAGATGCCCGGTCATGGTGAACTGCTTGCCACCGCGCATCCGGCTGGCTTCGATGAAGACGATGTCGCCGCCCACGGGGGTCCAGACGAGACCGACCGCGACGCCGGGTTTCTTGACGCGCTCGTCGATTTCCCGCTCGGTGCGGAACTTCGGCACACCGAGGAACTCGCGCACAACTTCGGGAGTGACGATCATTTTCTCCGTCTTGCCCTCCGCCATGCGGCGCGCCTGCTTGCGGACGATCGTGGCGATCTCGCGCTCCAGATTGCGAACGCCGGCTTCCCGGGTGAAACTGTGAATGATTTCCCTCAGCCCGTCTTCGGTGAACTCCAGTTGCTCGCCTTCCTTGATGCCGTGCTCGGCGGCCTGCTTGGGGATCAGGTATTTGCGCGCGATGTGGATCTTCTCCTCACCGGTGTAGCCGGGGAGTTCGATGACCTCCATGCGATCGCGCAGAGGCTCCGGAATCGGATCCATCCAGTTGGCCGTGGCGATGAAGGTGACCTTCGAGAGATCAAAGGGCACGTCGAGATAGTGATCGCGGAACGTGGAATTCTGCTCCGGATCGAGAACTTCCATCAATGCGGAGGACGGATCGCCGCGGAAGTCGCGGCCGAGTTTGTCTACTTCGTCGAGCATCATAACGGGGTCGTTGGTCTCGGCGCGCTTCAGACCTTGAACGACCTGGCCGGGCAGGGCGCCGATGTAGGTGCGGCGGTGCCCGCGGATTTCGGCTTCATCGTGCATGCCGCCCAGGGCGATGCGCACGAATTTGCGCCCGAGCGCGCGGGCGATGGACTTGCCGAGCGAGGTCTTGCCCACGCCTGGAGGCCCAACGAAGCAAAGGATTGGGCCCTTCATGCCAGGCTGCAATTTCTTGACGGCCAGGTAGTCGAGGATGCGTTCCTTTACCTTTTGAAGATCATAGTGATCTTCGTTGAGGATGTTCTGGGCCTTTGGAATATCGATGTCCGAGCTGCCGGAGGATTTCGACCAGGGCAGCGAGGTCATCCATTCGAGATAGGTGCGCGACACCATGTACTCGGCCGAGGCCGGAGTCATTTTGGCGAGGCGCTTGAGCTCGCGGTCACATTCCTTTTTGGCTTCCGCGGTCATGCCGGCTTCGTCGACTTTCTTGCGCAGCTCGTCGATTTCGGCTTGCGCGTCGTCGATTTCGCCGAGTTCCTTCTGGATGGCCTTCATCTGTTCGCGCAGCAGGTATTCGCGCTGGTTCTGGCTGACCTGCTCCTGAACCTGCTCATTGATTTTGCTGCGCAGCTCCAGAACTTCGAGTTCCTTCGAGAGTTCGCGAATGAGCATTTCAAGGCGCTTGCGCACGTTGGAGGTTTCAATCAGCTCCTGACGGAGCAGAGTCGAGAGGCTCGGCAATGTGCCGGCGATGAAGTCGGCGAGGCGTCCGGGATCGTCGATGTTCATCGCCGCGTTTTGCAGGTCGTCGGAAAGTTGCGGCGAGTGGCTCACGACGTCGCGGAACAGGTCTTGCGCGTTGCGTTGCAGGGCCTCGAGTTCAGCGTCCTTGTCGCCCGTGAAATCGGGTTCAGAGGCCACCGCGGCGCGCAGGAACGGACGGAGGCTCAGCAGTTCGTTGATGCGGATGCGCTGCAAGCCTTCGAGAAAGACGACGACGTTGCCGTTGGGCATCTTTACGGTCTTGTGGACTTTGGCAAGCGTGCCGACTTTGTGCAGATCCGCCGCAGCAGGATCTTCGATCCGCGGATCCAGCTGGGCAACAACACCCAAAAGCTTATCGTCGCCGGAGAGAGAATTGACGAGTGCGAGCGAACTCTCACGGCCTACGGTGAGAGGCAGAACTGCTCCCGGGAAAAGAACGGTGTCCCGGACAGGCAGGATCGGAAGAGTATCTGGAACAAAATGCTTTTTATCAGCCATGTTTTCCCCTAACGCGAAGCGGCGGAAACGCCCGCTTTGAAAGAGTTAGATGCAAGAGGTCGGGAAAAGGTGCCCGACAATGCAAGAGCCTTCAGCAGAAAATATTAGTCAACAGGACTCAAATTCTAGCATGGGTCGTCTCAAAATTGCAACAATCCCACAAAATATTGATACAAAGCAGCTTATGGTTCCACTAGAACAGTCTGTCCCAAGGCGGCTTATCGGCTGACAGGACGGAGCGGATAATGTCTCCGAACAAATTCGAGGGCTTGGTCCCGGGTTTGGACTGCCTCCTCGAGCTGGGCGTCTTCGAGGGTGGAGAGAATCTTCTGAAATTCTGGGCCCGGTGTATAGCCTAAATCTTTAAGGTCGTCACCCGAAAGTAACCGTGGGGGGCGAACCTTGGCGGGGGGTGTCTCTGCCAGGAAGGCGCGAACGGTTCGATAGGCATCGAGTTTGCCGTGGCTCGACTGGCAATCGAGGCGATGAAGTTCCAGGTGCTCGTCGAATTGGGGGAGGCGAACAAATCGCTTGAGGGTGGACGGGCGCATCTGGGCGACGTCTTTGAACTTCATGTGGTTGGCGACGAGGGCTTTGATCTGCTCGATGTCGTCGCCGGAAAAGCGGAGGCGGCGGCAAAGTTCATCGGCCATCGGGACGCCGACCTCCACGTGACCGTCAAAGCGGATGCGGTCGCCGGTTAGAGAAACGGGGCGGAAGGTGGGGGGCTTGCCGATATCGTGAAGCAGAACGCCCCAGGCGAGGGTCGGAGAGGCTTCGGCGGGGAGAGCCTCCAGCATCAGCAGGGTGTGGATCCAGACGTCTCCTTCGGGATGGAATTGTGGAGGTTGGGGGACTCCTTTCATGGCGGCGATTTCAGGGAGCAGCTGGGCGAGGAGGCCTAATTCGTCGAGGAGTTCGAAGCTGCGGCGGGCGGCGCCCTCGGTGAGGAGCTTGGTGAGCTCTTCGCGGATGCGTTCCGCCGAGACGGCGTGGATTCGACTGGCGTGTTTGCGGATAGCGGCGAAGGTTCCGGGTTCGATCGCGGCCCCGAAACGCGCGGCGAAGCGCACGGCGCGGAGCATGCGGAGTTTGTCTTCCGCGAAACGGCGGGAAGCTTCGCCTATGGCGCGGATGATTCGGGAGGCAAGATCGGCGCGGCCCCCGACAAAGTCGAGGACTTCGCCGGTGTCGTGGCGCATGAGCAAGCCGTTGATCGTGAAATCGCGGCGCTGGACATCTTCTTCGGGCGTTCGGGAATAAACGACCTGATCGGGATGGCGGCCGTCGGAATAGCCGACGTCGGAGCGGAAGGTGGCGACTTCAACCTTTAAGGAATCTTGACGGACGAGGACGACGCCAAATTGCGCGCCGATGCCCAGGCCGTGGGGGAAAAGTTTCTGAACCTCCTCGGGAGTGGCGCTGGTCGAGACGTCATAATCGGCAGGATCGCGCCCGAGCAGGATGTCGCGCACGCAGCCGCCCACGAGGAATGCCTTGTGGCCGTGGTGCTCGAGCGTGTTGCAAACCGAGTTGGCGAGTTCGCGGGAGTTCACGGAATGATTATGCGCCTGGGGAGTTGGCGGAAGAAGAGAAAGTCGAAGGAGGCGACTGGTGAGTGGTGACTGGTGGGTGCCAAGATGAAAGCGTTGGCGTTCGAGGATTCGGTCGGGTTCACCGGCTGAAACCTGTCGTGCCGGGGGCGCCCAGGTTGGTTGCTAGGAGCAGCGGAGGACGAGGCAGGTGATGTCGTCAGACTGGCGCGTGGCGCCGACGAAGTCTTCGACGCTTTTCATGAGCAGTTCGAGAATTTGTTGGGCGTTCTGATTCGGGAGGCCGCGGATGATGTTGAGCCAGCGATTGTCCGAGAATTCTTCGCCGGACGAGTTGAAGGCTTCGACGACGCCGTCGGTGAATAGGACTAACGTGTCACCGGGTTCCAAGGCGATTTCAGAGGAGGGGAAAGTAGCTTCGGGCGTGATGCCGAGGGGGAGGCTGCCGGATTCGAGGCGCTCGGTGGAGGAATTGGCGCGGCGGACGACGGGGAAATTGTGGCCGGCGTTGACGTAGGAAAGGCGGCGCGTGGCGGGATCGAATTCGGCGAGGACGGCGGTGGTGAAGCGCTGGCCGCCGAGGCTGTGGGCGCAAGCATAGTGATTGAGGCGGATAGCGAGTTCGCCGAGAGGAAGGCCCTCTGTGGCGATCGTGCGCAGGCTGGCTTGAAGCGTGGCCATCAGGAGAGCAGCCGGCACACTTTTACCGGCGACGTCGGCCATGACGAGCATGAGTTTGCCGCCGTCGGCGGCGTCGTTTAGAGGGTAGAAAGCGTCATAGTAATCCCCGGCAACGGAGTTTTGCGCACGGGTGTAGAAGGCAACTTCGGCATCGGAAATCGTTGGCGGAGTGGAGGGAACGAGCCAGGCCTGAATTTCGCGGGCGATTTCGAGGTCGCGCTTCATGGTGATTTTGTCGGCGAGCTCGAGGGAAAGAAGCAGAAGGAATAAAAGGGCGGAAAGGAATTCCGCTTTGAGATCGAAACCAGTGTTGTTGCTATTGCCGGAAAGAAAAAGCAAGACCAATGCGACGAGGAGAAGCACGCGGCGGGCGGGGCTGAGCTTGTTCATCATGGCCCAGAAGAGTTGCTTGACTACGGGATAAGGGCGCTTCCAGATAGGGAGTTGGTTGACTTCGTCCCAGTCGACGTCCTTGCCGTAGAAGCCGTAGCTGGAGCGGGCATCGGCGGCGAATTGCGACCAGAGGTCGTCGATCTGGCGGCCTTCGCTGACGCGCTGCCAAAGATTGCCGAGCCGGGAATGGGACGCTCGGTGCGGTTCGGATACGCCGGATGGAGGTGTCGCGGAAGAGGACATGAGGAAAGTATAGGCGAAAGAGGGTTTGCTGGGCAGCGCAGGCTTTCCGAGTTGGCAGTCGGGGAGGAGCTAGTCAGACCCGCAGCAATTTTCTAGAACGGAACTGCTTTGCACCAACAGGTCGCGAGGGCGCCCGGAAGTCCCCTGCCATCGTCTGAAGAAGCCGGCGCAGAGGGCGGTTTATTTCTTGTTCAGTGCCTGGATTTGCCGAACCAGCGCGTCGATTTCTTCCGTTGTCAGTTTGCCGGCGAACTTGGGCATGTGGCCCTTGCCGTTGGCGATCGCGTTGCGCAAGTCCTCGGTGGAAGCAGCAGCGGTTTTGCCGGAGATAAGCGACGGTCCGCCAAAATGGCGGCCCTCGGCAGTTTTTCCGTGACACTTCGCACAGTTTTTTACGTAGGCGGGATTTATGAGCAGGCCCGTGTCAGCGGAGGGAGTTTGGGCAAACGTCGCAGTTGATAGAAGAAGTGAAGAAGCGATGGTGCTGGCAAGCAGGAAAATTTTCAAGACGAGCCTCACGGGAATGGATTGAACCAGCAGGTATAGATGCGTTCATGCGCCAAAAAGTCTCCTACTCGTCGCGGCGAAGCGAGCCGCCGAACTGGACGGAGGTGAAGCCGAATTTGTCGCGGAGTCGGTCGGCGGCTTTGGTGAGCTTTTCGAGTTTTTCCTGGCGGTCGGATTCAAGCAGGTCGAGTTGCTGCGCGCCACGCGAGAAGCCGGAGAGCGCGACGCCGAGGAGACGAACTTTGCGCCTGGGATCGCGATGCCGGCGGAAGAGATGGAGCAGGACGGCGAAGATGTCGGTGTCGAGCTGCGCGGGCTCGGTGAGGGTTTTCGAGCGGGTGTAGGTTTCAAACCCGGCGTAACGGATGGTCAGCGTGAGGGTGCGCGTGCGGAGGCCCGCTTCGCGGAGGCGCTTGCAGGCTTTTTGGGAGAGGTGACTGAGCAGGGTTTCCATTCGGGCGGGGTCGGAAGTGTCTTCGCCGAAGGTATGGTTGTGGGAGATGGATTTAGGCTCGGCATCAATGAGGAATTCGTACGCGTCGCCGCCGCGGGCTTTGCGGTAGAGCGCAGTGCCCCACTGGCCAAAGATTTTTTCGAGTTTTTCCTGCGAGTGAGAGGCAAGTTGCTCGACAGTCTCGATGCCCAAGGCGCGCAGGGAGCGTTCGGTGACTTCGCCGATTCCCGGAATCTTGCGGATCGGCAGAGGGGCGAGGAAACGCGCTTCCATGCCTGGGGCTACCCAGACGAGGCCGCGGGGCTTGCCCTGATCAGAAGCAACCTTTGCGGTGAGGCGAGTGGTGGCGAGTCCGCCGGAGCAGGGAAGGCCGGTTTGCCGCGTAATGGTGCGAAGAAGTTTGTCGGCGGCGGCGAAGGGCGGACCCTGGAGGCGTTCGGTGCCGGAGAGGTCGAGATAGGCTTCGTCAACAGAAACCATTTCGACGATCGGAGAAAATTTCGCGAGGATGGAGGCGACGCGATCGCTCCATTCGGAATATTTTTCGTGCTGGCCGTCGAGGAAAGTGGCGTGGGGGCAGAGGCGTCCCGCGGTGCCGAGAGGCATGGCGGAGTGGATGCCGAATTTGCGGGCTTCGTAGCTGGCGGCGGAAACGACGCCGCGTTGATCGGGACGGCCGCCAACGACCACAGGCTTGCCGCGAAGATCGGGGCGCTCGAGCAGTTCGACAGAGACAAAGAAGGCGTCCATGTCCACGTGGAGGATGGAGGACTGGGACGGAATTTCCGATGCGTCACGAGCATCCTGTTTGGCGCGGAAGCGTGCCAGGTCCGGCATCGGATAAGCGTACGACTTCGGAGTGGCGGGGGCAATGAGCGGTGATCGGAGCCGGGGCTGGATGATCTGGCTGTCCGAGTCTGGTGTCTGGGCGTCCCGCTTAAAAGCGCCCGCTCGGGAAGGCTGGCGCTACCAGTTCCAGACTGGGGGCCGTTTAGAACTGGCCCCTGCGCCCTGGGGTCCGGAAAGCTTTTATCGGCTTGGCGGCCCAAGGGATTTCGATTTAAGTTCAGAGGGGCAAGTGGAATGATGGGACGGATTTAGTGAGGCGAGAAATGGGAAAAGTTTCCGGAGTAATTTTTCGAGCGTGCGGGCGGACGATTCTACAGGGACTATTTCTATTGGCCGCGGGTTCCTCCCTCGGAGCCGAGGAGCTTTCCTTAGAGGCGGTGGTTACGCCTTCCGCGGTGATTGAGAAAGATGGGAAGCCAGTGACGTTTGCGATTCACGGGTTTATTGAGTTCCGCTCGCTCAGGGAGGTGTTTCCTTATATCGAGCGGGAGACCGAGCGGTGGAAAGGGAAGATCAGCGAGGAAGAGAAACGGCAACTTGGGCGGCAACTCCTCGGCGAGGGGATCGAGAGCCGCGTTGTTTCGATGGTGGACGAGCGGCCGCTCGAGGCGCTCCTGACGCACACGAGCGGGGAGTTGCAGCAGGCGATTGCCCGGGTGAAGGAGCCGTTGCCGCCTGGGTATGCGGAGGAGTTTGTGGCGATAGCGGAAAAGTGGAAGCACTCGCTCAACTGCTGGAGCGCTTCGCCGGTGATTCGAGGGCGGGTGCTTTCGAACTGGTATCCGATTGAGGAAGGAATCCGGTTCGATGGCGCGGTTTATGATTCGACGGAACATTTCTGGCAGGCGGTGAAGTATCACCCGGCGACGACGATTGGGGATCTCATGGAGCTCGTCGCCTTGCTCGAGGCCCGGGATTGGAGTGCGTGGCTTGCGCGCCTGGATGACGATCCGAAGATTTATTTGCCGAATGCGTATGCGGTGGAGTTTCTCAGACACAACCTTACGTCTGACCGGTTGAAATGGTTTTCCGGAGAGCTTACCAGGCATGGGCTGGAGCCGGCTGATCACGCCCGGATTCGGCAGCAGCGCGGGCGAAGCGCGTTCCGGTTCAGCGCGGTGGAAGAAAAGGTTTTCTGGGGCGACCTGGCGGATTTGTTGCACATGGTTTACCTGTTTTCGCCAGAGGACGATCCTGTTCGAAAGGCTCTGTCGAAGCATCATTTTGACGGGATTTATCTTGGCGACCGGAAGATGGGATTTATCAGCGAAGAGTTTCGCCTGGAGATGCTGGAGATCTGGAAAGTGAAATTTTTGCAGATGGCTAGATTTCGAGAGGTGATTCGAGGGATACCGGCGGAGATTCGGTTGGAGCATTTCTTGAATGACGGGGATTCGCCGGATATTCCGATCCCGGTTTATGTCGGGTATTTGAATCGGATTCGGGAGATGGCGCGGGAGAAGACGAGGAATGAGACGCTGCTCGAATAGTTCATTTTGTCAGCACAAAAAAGTAGTCTTCAGGGGCTAAAGCCCCGGCCTCCTGAAGTAATATCCAAGCGCACATCCGGGAATGAATGTGCACCCAACGGGCATCAAGGGACTGGCCAGCTCCTGCGGGCGAGCGCGGCGGAAACCCGCGCACCGGGCCTGGGTGGAGTTGAACCACCAACCTCGCCCTTATCAGTTTTGAGGTCGTAGGTCCGCCGGGTTAGCATTGGCAGAGTACATCTACCATTTGAAGTTGAAATGGCCCATACGATGTGACATCCTATGTGATGTTACATGAGAAGGATCGTTCTCGACACCTCGGTGGTGGTCGCCGGACTTCGCACCCAACTGGGTGCGGGAAACGCTGTTCTGCAGTTGGTCGCCACACGGCGGCTGGTAGCTTTGGCGACGCCGCCTCTTTTTTTGGAGTATGAGGATGTGCTGAAGCGTCCCGAGCATCGGCTAGCGCATGGCCTGGCGCCCCAGGCGATTGAAGAATTTCTGGCGGAGTTAGCCGCGTTGATCGAGCCGGTCGAAGTTCATTTTCAGTGGCGGCCGCAGTCCCGGGACCCGAATGACGAGATGGTGCTCGAGGCCGTGATCAATGGGCGGGCAGATGCGCTGGTGACTTACAACGTCGCAGATTTTGCCGGGCCCGCGGAGCGGTTTAGGATTTCTGTACTGCGTCCGGGCGACCTGTTAAAGAAGGTGAAACCATGAGCAAAGCTACCTATCCATTGAAGCTTCCCCTCTCCATCAAGAAGGCTGCCCAGCGGCTCGCGAAAGAAGATGGCGTATCGTTGAACCAATGGATCGCGGCAGCGGTCGCCGAAAAAGTTGGAGTGGTGGAAACCGCGGCCGACTTTTTCAGGAAGCGGGCAGGCAAGGCCACCGGCGAAGGACTCATGAAGTTTCTTCGCACCGCGCCCAAACTCGCTCCCGAGCCGGAAGACACTCACCGATAGCCACAATCAAATTCTCCGTCGAGGTAGGGCTTGCACTTTCCTTCTATTCGTATGTCGATTCGGAGGACCGGTTTCGTACCTTTGGTATAGCCATAGACTAGGATGCGCGTTGCGATTTCGACGCAAGGCAAAGTGCCAACCAATTGGACGCAATGACGGGATCGGCGAGTACCTGCTCATCCATTCCAATAGCTAATTATTGGTGTGTGAGCGACTCGAGACATAGGTAACATTTCGTACCGGACCGTGATTTGATGGTGGGCCTGGGTGGACTTGAACCACCAACCTCGCCCTTATCCGTATTGCGGTCGTGGGCCCCGCGCCTATCCGTTATCCCTGTCACTCAATATCGTCGATCGGGGATAGAGCGTGTTCTAGATCTGCACCAGGGCCTCAAACTTGCCCGTAGAGAAGAAAAATGGCAAGGTAGGGCGATTTTACCCCCGCGTAATGCCTTTCCCACTTTGCAGGAAAGGTGTACTCTGATGGCACCTAAAAAGGTGCTTCATAGGAGATGGCGTATGCTTGACATTACCAAGGACATCCAGTCGCTGACGACCTTCCGGCGCCGTTCCGGCGACTTCATGAAGCAGCTGAAGAAAAGCAAGCGCCCCGTGGTGCTCACTGTCAAAGGAAAGGCTGCGGCCATCGTGCAGGATGCCGAGGCGTACCAGCGCCTGCTCGACATCGCCGCTCGCGCGGATTCGGAAGAAGGAATCCGCCAGGGGCTCGATGACGTGGCCCACGGACGCACCCGGCCTGCCAAAGAGGTCTTTGACGACATCCGTCGCAAACATGGCATATCACATTGAGTTTGCCGATCGCGCGGCCCGCGATCTCGAAGCCATTTATGTGCAAAAGAACGCTGCCGAATCCGAAGCGGCCCCGCGCTGGTACAACGGCATGGAGGAGGCGGTCTACGCGCTTGCGACCTACCCCGATCGCTGCCCTATGGCCCCGGAAGCTCGAAAGCTAAGACGAGAATTGCGGCACCTGCTCTACGGCAAGAAACCTCACGTGTACCGGGTCATATATGAAGTCGATGA
>JABCZN010000011.1 GCA_013289665.1 Acidobacteriota bacterium
ACAAGGTGTCATCTCTGGGTGCTCCGAAAGAGAATGCCGGGTTCTGCTAAAACCCAGTGTTCATCAATCTTTTAGAGCACCTTTTCTTTTTTTGCTAGCAAAATCATGAATAATTCAGGCTAGGAGACCGCTCAAGAGTTTTTGCCTCTTGCCGGAATCGAGTGCGACCGGTTCGCCATCGCGGTAGATCCCATTCTGCTGGAGCCAGGCGAGAAATTCCGGCGCGGGACGGAGGCCGAAAATCTTGCGAACTGCCAGCGCATCGTGAAAACTGGTGGACTGGTAGTTGAGCATGACGTCGTCCGCGCCGGGCACTCCCATAAAATAATTACAGCCGGCGGCGGCGAGAAGAAGCATGAGGTTGTCGGCGGAGTTCTGATCGGCGACGGCGTGGTTGGTGTAGCAGACGTCGCAGCCCATCGGCAGCCCCAGCAATTTGCCCATGAAATGATCTTCCAGGCCGGCGCGAATGATCTGGCGCTCGTCGTAAAGGTATTCGGGGCCGATGAAGCCGACGACGGTGTTGACCAGGAAAGGATCGAAAGCACGAGCTACGCCGTAAGCGCGCGCTTCCAGCGTCAGTTGGTCCACGCCGTGGTGCGCGTCGGCCGACAGAGCGCTCCCCTGCCCGGTTTCGAAATACATCACGTTGTCGCCAGCCCAGGGGACATTGCGCGAACGGTGATGCTCCAGAACGCGTTCGCGGCCCTCCCGCAACATGGAAAGACTGATCCCAAAACTGGTATTGGCCAACTGGGTGCCCGCAACCGACTGGAAGAGCAGATCAACGGGTGCGCCGCGATCCAGACAGGCCAGCTGGGTGGTGATGTGCGCGAGGCAACAGGCTTGCGTCGGGATAGCAAACGCCGTAATCAGGCGATCGAGCGCTTTCAGGATCAAACTGACGCCCTCGACGAAATCGGTGGCGGGATTCACTCCGATAACGGCGTCTCCGCAGCCATACATAAGGCCATCAAACGCCGCCAGCAAAATCCCTCCCACGTCGTCGGAGGGGTGGTTGGGCTGCAAGCGAATGCCGAGGACGCCGCGCTCGCCCATGGTGTTTCGGCAGTGCGTGATGTTGCGAATCTTTGCCGCGGCGAGGACCAGATCCTTGTTGCTCATCAGTTTTGCGGCGGCTGCGGCCATTTCCGGTGTGATGCCCCATGCGAGGGGCTTCAAATCAGCCTCTCTGGTCTCGTTATCGAGGAGAAATTCACGAAACTGGCCGACGGTCATGCTGCGGAGCGGCGCAAACGCCGAGGAATCGTGAGAATCGAGAATGAGGCGGGAGACTTCGTCGGTTTCAGGAGGAATCAGCGGATTGTTGAGCAGCTCAATCAGCGGCAGGTCGGCGAGGGCACTTTTAGCGGCCACGCGCTCGCGTTCGGTAGCGGCGGCAATTCCGGCAAGTTGATCGCCGGATTTTTCTTCGTTTGCCTTCGCGAGCAATTCACGCAAATCGGAGAAGCGATGATGTCCGCTCATAGCCGGTGCTGCCAGTATGGCGTTCCGCGACCCTGAAGGAAAGCGGAACAAGTCCGCGGGAGAAGCTTGATCAGTTTTTGTCGAGGGTTGCAGCGAGGGTAATATCGCTGCCCGTGAGCACGTTGACCTGGCGCGACCAGTCGGCGCGTCCGGCGGCGTGAAGTCGAAACGCGTGTTTTCCCGGAGCTACTGACAGGACCGAAGGGGTGGAGCCCACGAGTTGTTCATCGAGATAAATTTCGGCGCCTGTGGGATCCGATTGAACGGCTACTTTCGCGCCGCCCGTCACTGAAGTCTCAAACGACTCGAGTTTGTTGTCTTTGAGCGCGGCCACAAATCCCGGATAGATCATCCATTCTCGTTGATCAAAGTGGATTTCACGCACTGGGGTTCCGAGCGCCTGCAGGATCTGTTCCCGGGTCATGCCTGGAGTCAGGCTGGAATCCCGCGGCGCCGCCGGGCTGGGCGCGGCAACCGGTTGCGCCGCAGCCACTGCGACAGGGGCAGCAGCGGGAGAAGCTGTGAGCACTGGCGCAGCGGGCGGCGCTGCAGAAGCGGCGGGAGTCGCGCGGCCCTCGGGCATGAGCCACTGGTCGAATTCCCGGAAGACTGCTTCCTTGTCGGCGGCGGCAAGAACGTTGGCCGGAAACTTGAAAGAGAGGGTGGTCCACATGCGGCCCGTTCCGGCTTGCGTCGAAATGCTGCGGGCCGAAATCAGGGCAACAAGGATTGTGTCCGAACCAACGGCGATGGCGGTGACGTAGTAGCGTTCGCCGGCGGGCACTTCGTAATCCTGGTGCCCGCGAAACAGCTTGTACTGAATTCCGTCAATCGCGCTTGAGGCAGGCTCGGTGTGCAGAAGCGAACCGAACAGGCCCGGGCGCTGAATCACGACGATCGTGCCTGCGCGGCGTATGTCGGTCTCTCCGCCAATTCCCATCAACTGCTTGCCCACCTGCGATGGCTGGTAGGTCTGCGTGAGGATCTGCTCGAGGACGATCCGGTCGTTCTGCTCGGCGAGCTTTTTCTGCGCGGCGGTGCCCGCGGAGAGAAGTGCGAAAGCTAAGGCGAGGTGGGACAAACGATTGAGCAAGGCATTTCTCCTGAGCCGCGAGGTAAGAGTGAGTATAGGGCGCAGGCCGAGCTCGCGACAAGTCGGCGCATTCCGAGCAACCCTCCTGGCGCCGGGTGCGCGGACTTAGTGCGAATTGAGCGGCGGCCGGAACACGGAAACTTCGCCGGTATCCGGCGTGGCCAGCCAGATGGTGCGGTCGGGATAGTACCCTAGAAGCTGGTCGTTGCGCTGGCCCGGGAGATCGCGCGCCCAGATCACTCTGGAGGCATCAATATCGGCGGCGTTGAAGACCCACTCCTCATGAACGCTGTGATCGGGGCCATAGCGGACGACTACCACGTGTTTTCCCGGCGTGGATTCGAGCTCGTGCAAAAGATCGGCGCGGTCGGAGAGTCCCCAACCGCCCCAGCCTTGCGAATCGCCGAGCCGCTGCACCACCAACTGTGTGACGTCCAGAGCGAGAGCGAGGAGGATCACGCGGGATAGCGCGGCGCCAATGGGGCGTCCAGAAATGCGAATGGTGCGCAAGTGGCGAATCGATTGGACGAGAACCGCGAAAATCATGGCGGCCGCCGGGGCGAGGTAGTGAGGGCCCGGCCACACTACCAGGCAATAGCCGAAAAGGACGGCCAAAAAGGTGAAAAGGAGCAGGCGGAAACGCGCATCGCGGTAGAGAAAGAAAACGCCGGGAACGAGCAGCCAGCATGCCGGCCAGAGGAAGGCGAGCGAGCAGTGCTCCCACTTGTCCTGGAAAACTGATTTGAATGTGGTCCAGCGACGATCGTAGGCGAGGCGTTCATACTGATTGTAGAAATTTTCCATCTCCGCGTTGTCGTAATGAATGGCAGGTTTCGGCGTTTGCCAGACGAACATGGCGGCGCGATCGTGGAGCCGCGCGTCATAGGCGTAGGGAGGCAGCGTCGCATGGCCGGTGACGCGCCAATTATAGCGGGCCATCAGGCCACCGGTAAGGAGCAGGATGACGCTCGCGGGAATCACAACCAGGCGCAGGGCAGCGCGGCGCGGCGCCAGGTCTTTGCATTCGCGCCAAAGCCAGATGAGTACAGCGCCCGCGACGGGAAGGCAGAAAAAGACACTCTCGTACGGGCGGCTGTTGAAAAGGATCGCGACGCCCACACCGAGCAAAATTCCCGCGCCCGGCGAAGGACGCCGTTTCATTCGTCCGAACGCCCCGAGGACAAGCGCTCCTCCAACGGCAGCCACCGCGCCCCCCCAATAACTGTTCATCCAGTAGGAAGCGACGCACAGCCTGAACGCGGCGAGAATTCCCGCGAGAAAGGCCCATCTTGCCGGCATCCACGCTTGCAGCATCCAGACAAAAGCCGCGGACATCGCCGCGGCGCTCAACAGCACGCCAATCCAAGGATTGCCGAGCAATTGGCCGAGCGCCAGCACAAGCCCCTGTGCGGGAGGATATTTTGATGCGTAAGTGGGAAACCACAGGACATGGAAAGTTTCGAAACTTCTCCAGAGCGGGTGAGGCGGATTCGCCAGGCGGCCGTGGACAAACGTGTCGCCCATCAGGAGGTAACTGAACTCGTCGTGAATGCCCGGATTGGGAACGGGAAGCTGGCCGAGGAGCGCGAGGCGCACTGCGATTACGCAAACAAACAACAGGGCAACCGTGAGAAATTTATTCGCTGCAAAGCGGGAGAATCTGCTCTCGATACGCCCGAGGATTCGCTCCGAACCCCGAGGGAACAGGATCGCGGGCAGCCCAAAAGCGAGCGCAAGCAGAATCGTAACGGCTGGCTCGGTGAGCCAACTGGGAATGGAGGAATCCATCAAAAGTTCGGAAAATCACCGGGACAAAAACAACATCGGGTGATTCAGGACACCATTGTAGTGGATCGCAACAGAAATTCAGCCGACTAATTACCCATGGGTTTGAATTTGCCGACATGGAAGCCGATGTGAGGATATCCCTGCAACAATCGGCCTGAAAGTAGAGAGCCGGAGGTTCCGACTTTTGGTACCTGGGTCGTGGGGTGGCGACACTGAGGCTTGCCTGTCCCTTCCACTGGTCAACGGGCAAGTGCTTGCCTGGGTCGTTCTTCCTGCACAAAAAAATGGACCGCCCAATCTCTCAGGCGGTCCCGGTTAAGAAATAGAAGGCAAAATTACTTGATAAAAAGTGTTTCCCGAAGCTGATCGCGGCCCACGAAAGACTTCATGGTGCGGAAGCGCCCGAAAAGGTCCTGAATCTCGCGGTTTTGATAAACCTTTTGCGCGGGGAAAATCGCTTTCGCCGACAAAACCTGCAGCGTAGTCGTATCCGCCACCCGATACCGCTGGAAACCAGCCGGCTTTTTGCTGTGGAACATCGCGAAGACCACGCCGCCCGGACGCAAAAGGTCCGTCAGCTGCCCGACGATCAGCTTGGCCAGCGCTGGCTCCATGTAGTCGAGCACATCCCAGAGCAGCAGGGCGTCAAACGACGACGCCGGGTATTGCAGATTTTCTTCCAGGAATCGCTTGGCTCGGGCCTCCGGAGTCCGTTCTGCATAGTCTTCAGCCGTGACATTCACTTTTGCCTTGGCTTTGGCATCCTCTTCGGCAAGAAACTGCGACCAGTCGCGCAGAATGTCGTCGGAGGTAACACGGAACCCGCGTTCAATGAAAAATGTCAGCGTGGTCTGCCACGCGGGGCCCAAATCGAGCAAGGTACCGCGTCCCAGCCCATCCAGATTCCACAGAAATTCCTTCAGTCCGTTGGAAGCTCGTGCAGTTTCCTGCGGCTCCGGCGGGCGATTCGTCCCGACCGCCATCACCGCGCCGTTCCCCTTGTGATTGCCGCGTTCCCCGGCCAGCGGCCGCGCGCGCTCGCGCGCGGTCTGTGCGCCAATCCCGATCCCCAGCTTGTTCAGGAATCCCATGTCCTCAGTCCGCCCCCGCTACCGCCGCACCAGGCGCAGGCTTCTCCAGATTGCCATCTGCATCTTTGGGTTTCGCGCTTTCCATTTTCTTTGCAGGCGTATTGTCGGCAGGCCGCGAGGGTGCTTTCCCCGCTTCCACCTTTCCGCGGAACTCCGCCCCGTCCTCAATGGCAATGCGCTGCGAGCGAATGTCTCCATTCACCTTCGCGCTGTTCCATATCTGCACGCGCTCTGAACCGTCGAGCTTTCCCTCTACGCGGCCTCGAACCACAATTTCGCGCGCATCGATGTCGCCCTTCACGCTGGCATTCGGCCCAACCGTAAGGACGGCATTGCGGAAAGTCACTTTCCCTTCCACGTTTCCATCAATGAACAGATCTTCGCTTCCGGTGATCTCGCCCTTGATCCGTATGCCCTGGCTCAGGCACGCAACGGCATTTGAAGATGTCGGAACGCTCGACAACTGCTTTGAATTCGCAGGACCGGGAGCAAGCGAAGTAGTGGGATTCATAGGACCTGTGGAAATTTCGTTCGGATTCTGCGGCCGTCCATCTTCTTTTCGCCACATGTAGACACCTCGACGTTAGGTTAGAGTCTCCAAAGTCGCACATCGAGGGCTGGGAGCTTACTGCGACTCAGAAAGAATAACATATTACAGGACTTAAACAGTGTAAAGCGGAATGCAAGTTGCTTCCTTGAAGAATGTGACCTGGCGGTCCACAGATTGAGCGTCCCCTGTCCGAAAGGCAAAACCAGTTCCCTTCTCTTATTTTTCGCCTGGATGGGGCTCCCCGTCCTCCCCAAACGCTGCCATCATTCCCACGATCTCGTGCAGGAACAGCTCCTGCGACTTGCGCTTCTCCCACCAGTGCTCCGGGTCGAAATCCCCATCATGGGCTCCTGTGACCGATACAACGATAGTGGCCGGAAAGACCTTGTCAAAGATGTGTCGCGCACGCCGGGCGTGATAGTTCGAGGTCACCAGGATCACGCTATGAAAGTGGCGATCCGAGCAGAACCTGGCCAGCGCCACAGCTTCCTCAAGCGTGCCGTCCGCATCGTGCGGAAACCGGATTATTTTATCTTTGGGAACGCCGCGCTCGATCAGGTCATGTTCCTCTAGCTCCGCGATCCCCGCGCCCGGACGCAAACGGCGTCCACTGGCGACCACCACAGGAGCCACACCGTGACGAATGAGCTCCGCCGCGTGTGTCGCGCGATCCGCATAGAAATTATCGTCGCCCAGAAGCAGCAAGGCGTCGGCATGCGCAGCGGGCGTATCAATCACCCAGGACTCCCCGGCAAATCGCAGGATCGGATGCCGCGCCCAATACAGGATCGCGCACATCACAACCAGAACAACAAGAATGATCAGGCTGGCCAGCGCGCCACCCCGTTCCGAGTTGCGCCAGGCGTAAGGACTCATGTGTTCGGATCGACGGACCGGAGCTGTTCGGCGGCCTGCTCCGGAAGCAACGAGTTGAAATAAACTTCCTTGATGCTGTAGGACTTGCTGCGCTTTTCGAGGATGGGCATGATCTCGATGTGCCAGTGATAGTCTTCAGAGAGCGTCTTCCAGTAGCCGGAGAGCTCCCCTTTTTTGTTCCTCGTGTTCGGAGCCGTGTGAACCACCAGATGAAAAGAAGTGGCGATTTTTTCCAGGCGTCGAAGCACCCGGCCAACGAGCGCGGCCAATTGCCGGCGATTGGCGCCGGGCCGTGGCTGTTCGAAAAGGTGATTGTGGCGCCTGTGCAGGATCCAGATTTCAAACGGCACGCGCGAAGCGTACGGACACAGGGCGTAGTAGTCGCCCTGCACGTCCACAATGCGCTTTCCCTGTTTTTCTTCCTGGCGCACGATATCGCAAAACACGCAGCGTTCCTTATCTTTGAACCAGTCGTGCGCGGACGCCAGTTCGTATTTGATCCGCCGCGGAACGAAAATCGTGGCGGTTACCTGCGAGTGGGCGTGGCTCCATTCCTGCCCCGCTCGCGGTCCCTGGTTCTTAAAGACCGTGACGTACTTGAAACGCGCATCCTTCTTCAGGTCCGCGATGCGCGAGCCCCACACACTGAGGACATAATCAATTTCCTCGTCGCTGAATGTCGAAAATCGCTTGTCATGCTGCGGCGTTTCCACCACCACTTCGTGAGCACCCAGCGGTCCCATCTTGTCGTAAATTCCCTCCGCCGCGCGTCCGGGATCAATCTCAACCCGATATAGCGGTTCAGGATGGGGAAGCACACGGACCTGCCAGGGCCCTTCTGAAGGCCACGACAAAATGACCTTCGCGTTCTCGATGGCCGGAGGATCGAACGGACACCCGGTCTCACCTTCCTCAGGCCGCTCACGCTGCCCGGATACAACCCAACTCTGTGTGACGGGATCTCTGCGAATTTCCATGGAGTTTTCTAGCGCGTATAGCGCGCCGGAGTAGGCCCTTCCTCCAGCCGGTGGCGATCCCAGATCGCGCCTTCGCGGCTGTAGTAAGCCATCTCGAAATCCTGCGTCAGTTCGAGCGCGTCCGTGGGGCACGCATCTTCGCAAAACCTGCAAAACATGCATCGCGACGTGTCATAAGTAAAGGTCGTGAGGACCTTTCGGCGCGTGGGCTCGTCGCGCTCCCAGCCCACCACGATCAAATTCTCTGAGCAGGCCAGGGCGCGAAGATTGCAGGAAATGCAGAGCGTTTCGCCGCTCTCAGGATGGTTGTTCAGCCACGGGGCGCCACGATACCTCTCTGCAACCATCGGCCGTTCCAGCGGATATTGTTCTGTACAGACATTGCCAGGATGCTGCGTCCGGAAGGTAACACCCATTGCTTTCAGCACATCCACCTGGAAGAGCCGTGCAATCAGTTCCTTCATGTTCACAGTCTCTTTTGCCAAGCGCCGGATGTCAAGGATTCTTGGCGCAGGCTTACCCGGACGAACGCGGCGATCCGTTCAGAAGCGCAGAGAGCGTGATATTCTCAGGCTGGAAACGATGAGCGACCCAGAATTCATGCAGATGGCCCTCGACGAAGCCCGGGCGTGCGCCGAAGCCGGCGAAGTCCCGATCGGCGCCGTGCTGGTGTATCGGGACGATGTGCTGGCACGCGGGGGAAACCGCACGATCCGCGACTGCGACCCAACCGCGCACGCAGAGATCGTGGTCTTGCGCGAAGCCGCAGAAAAGCTGGGAAATTACCGGCTGGCTGAAGCGACGCTGTACGTAACGCTGGAACCGTGCGCCATGTGCGCCGGAGCAATCGTCCAGGCCCGCGTCCCCCGGATGGTCTACGGAGCCGATGATCCGAAAGGCGGCGCCTTCCGCACCTGCTTCGAACTCTTGACCAGCCCCAAGCTCAATCACCAAGTTGAAGTCACGCCAGGCGTACTCTCTGAAGACGCCACTTCCCTTCTGCAATCCTTCTTTGCCGCCCGCCGCTGAGCGCGCCGCCAGAACCAGCCAAGCACGCGCCGCATTTTGTGCATAACCCAGCGTAGCCCCAACAGCAGCCTCTCTGATAAAATAAACCACAACACCGCGGAGAGGTGACTGAGCGGTTGAAAGTACTCGCCTCGAAAGCGAGCGTGCGGGAAACCGTACCGTGGGTTCGAATCCCACCCTCTCCGCCATATTCATTTTCCTTGAAAAATTAGCCATTTTAGACGTATGCTACGTCTTGCTACGTTATTTTGCCGATTTGGATAGAGCCTGAGGGAGGCTTTATGGCGGGACGCGCCATATACCAACGCCTGAAAGAACCCCGTGGAAACAGCCACGTGTGGCGTTATCGGCGCATCCAGGAGGCCCGTGGCGTCAAAACAGCCTCCATACACGGTCCGTTCTACATCCGGCCAACCCAGGCCAACGGAGCGCAGCCGTGGGTGGCTCTGGACGCTGCTACGTTCGACCAAGCGAAACTAGAGCGCGATAAGAAGGCACGCGGCCAATCCCTCCCGGCTGAGAACGGCGGTGGCCGTGTGTTAATCGCGGATGCAATCGCCAGCTTCCTGGACCTGAAGAAACGCAAGAATCCGTCCACGGTCGAGAACTACACCTTCATCCTGAATGAATTCCTCCAGCAGACCAGTGCCAAATACATCGACCAGGTAGACCGCAAAGTCCTAGACGCATACGTTACTTGGCTCGAAGACGAAAAGAACGCAGCGCCGAAGACGATTAACAACAAGGTGATGGTTGTAGTTTTCATGCTGAAGGAAGCCGGAGTCGGAAGCCCGTACAAAATCGTGAAGGATTTGCTGCCAACCGTGGAAGAGGAGATCGCGGAGCCGTACTCTGAGAAGGACCTGAAAAAGGTGTTTGCTGAAATGGACGAAGCTGAAACCTGCCGTTACACATTCTTCCTGATGACAGCATGCCGGGAAAATGAAGTGGCGCATGCGAAGTGGACGGACTTGGTACTGAAGGGCAACATCCCTCACTTCGTAGTGCAGGCTAAGAAGTTCAAGTACAGCGAGGGAAGCGCAGGAGAATTCACACCGAAGTCTCACGAGCGCCGAGAGATTCCGATCACTCGGGAACTGGTGGATATGCTCCAGAAGTGCAAGAAGGAATCTACGTCCGAATGGATATTTCCAAATGAACAGGGCGACCCGGAGGGCCATTTCCTTCGGAAGTTCAAGAAGATCGCGTTCCGCGCCGGGCTGAACTGCGGGAATTGCAAAACAACTAGGAGTGAAGGCCGTCTCACCAAAACTCAAGTCGAGAAGAACTGCGCAACATATAGCGAAGGTTGCAGCCTGCATTATCTGCACCGTCTTCGCAAAACTCGCGCCACATTCTGGCACACCCACGATATTACGTTGAGGACGATTCAGGCTTACCTGGGCCATGCGGACTTGAAGACGACTCAGAAGTATTTAGGGGTGCAAGACGCGGCAGAAGTCGAAAGCAAAATCAACAAGCCGATGTTCTAAGCCCCGCCGTGGCCGATACGCTTAGAAATTTCCGGTGTCATACCGCCTAGCTTTTTGAAGCGGTCAGCTATCTTGTCAAGTATGCCCTGTTGCTCTTTACCATTCGGAAGCAGGAATCGGTACCAACGCGCCAGGTCCTCGCGGGTGGCCTTCTCGACCTGGTCCTCTGTCGGAAATTCCAGATTATTCTCCACGGCCATAAACGGCTCCTAAAGAAATGCTATCGAAAATCGGCACAGCCGCGCAAGGGTGTTCGCAAGTTCTACGTAACGTACCCAGCCTTGTCACGTCTGGCGATCAACTATGAATCGCGCACGCTCATACAATTCGTCAAACGTAAGCGCACTCTAATGTAGGCGGAAATATAGCCGGACCGAGTATTGAACGCGAATTGGCGTTGAGCCACAGGAAGCGGGTTTGTAGCGCCACTGCCGAACGGCATCGGCGGCAGCGGAATCCAAGGAGGGAGTTGCGCCTTGAATCACTCTTAGGTGCGAAATCGTTCCGTCTGCTTCAATCACTCCGTAGAACATTACTGTTCCTGCTTCGTGATTGGAGCGCGCACCTGGCGGATATATCGGTTGCACGGGCCTTACCAGCACTGCGCTCTGTATGTCATCGCAAGTCGGCCAGAACTCAGCGTTTGTCGGAGGGGCAAATAGCCCAGGGTTGTCCTCCGTGATTGGCGCGACCTCCTTGACCTCCGCGACCACGAACAGCGCTCGGTCACGGAAGGCGTGGACTTGATAGGGAATGAGTTTGTCACCGAGTTTGTTAAGACTACTAAATTCAACTCTCGAAATTTCCAGGGGATTCTGGTTGGCAGACCTTGGGTACTCAACGCTAAGCAGACCGCCACTCGCTTCGTCAAAACACAGAACACGCTCCGTTCCCACAGGCCTCTTTACCTCAGCACACTTCTGCTGGACTCCGTTTTTATCGCGGGTTTTCGCTTCGCCCAATGCTTCTTTGGGCTGAATCTTGAGTACGCGGATGAAATCCAGGATAGAATCTAGTTCAACAATGATTTCGGGCGTATAAGCAAGCGTGCTTTGCTGCCAAAAGCCTTTTGAATCGTGTACCCGAACCCGCTTGTAGTCCGAAAATTCGAGTTCATCCCGCCAACGCGAAGGCGATATCCACGTAACCACATATTGTCCGGGTGCAGCTTTGCCGTCTGGATACAAAATTTTGATTTCGGTTCGGACTTTGACGGCGGGTGTTCCGTCACTCCAAACATTCTGTAATTTGCGTGCTTGCGCCAGGAGAGATTCGGGGTTGGTTTTTTCTTCCGCGCCTAGGCAGAGAGCGCCACTTGTCAATGCTGCGAGAAGCATTAAGACCAAGCATCGAAGAGTGTTTTTTTGCATTCAGCGACCAATTATATGAGAAGGACTTAGAAGAATCAAAACGGAGCTGCCTAGGTCCCGATTAAGCGCTTACCGGAGAAGTCGCTCCTAGTACCCGAACGCGTTATCTTAGGAACGCCATGCTGATGAAGTCCATCGTCCTAGCCCTCTTTTGGTGTTTTTGGTTCTACCAAATCATTTCCGGTAAGACATTCAGCAGGAGTCTGCGCGTTTCGACAACCCGAGAGGGCGACGCTGCCGGTTTTTGGGGAAAGATAGTGATTTTGGGCTGCTTCTTGGCGCTCTGCTCCATTTTGTTGGTCCTGGATGCATTGCAAATGCGTGGTGCCGGAAACTAGAAAAATTGCATGGGGTCCTTAACGCGCAAACCGTCCATGTCCCGGTACCGCCGCTCCCGCTGCCTAAGTTCGGAATGGCGTGAACTCTTCGGTGACCGTCTCTTCAAAAAAGACTGGCTTCAGTGATGGCAGAGCTTTACGGGCTTCCGAAGCACCTAGACCCTTTAGCGACGGGATTTCATTCCGATTATCCAGCTCATACCGGTTCCCGACCATTGGCGACACATGCTCTGAGGCCCAAACCTCACTTTGTCGCGGTACCGGCCATCCGCGAACAAAGGCGCAGCAATAATCCGAAAGATTTCATCTCGGCCATAAGACTTCCCGAAACCACCTGGAGCGCCCGGATACCACAACTTGCAAAGCACAACGATATCGACATCGTTGATGGTATAAATCGCGGTTTGTTGCTTGTAGGAACCTTGGAGAAATGTAATCGGCGCCAATTCCGCAGCAGGGCCTCTTCCATCCTCGATCAGGCCCCGGATGGTATTGTGTTGGCTAGCGGCCGTTTTCTCGAAGGCAGGGCTCGGATTGAGGCGACCTAAGAAACTTTGAAAATGCTTCGATAGCGAATGGATTGCCACGGGTTCGAACTCCTCGAAGCGGGCTCATCGTTACAACGCCACGGAATAAAAACAGCGCCCTAACGTTGCCTTGTGTGGATGCGGTTTTACCATGATTTAAATCCACTAATCCAGAACGCCATATGAGCGCACGCTACCTCGCTGGCGCGCGTTATTTGTTTATTTCCTTCTCGATCACGCCAAGCCGATCCAGAACCCAGCCAAACCCCGGCTGCTCACCAAAAATCATCACGCCCATTTTCTTGTAGTCCTGTTCGAGGGCCGGGGCGCGGCTATCAGGCGGGGCAAGTCGAAGGCTTCCGCGCCGCGCCAGATCGTAACGGGCCCAGCCCGACGAGTAGAAGGTTTCCTTGTGCTTTACGACTTGAGGCAGCAGCTCTTTGTCAGCCAGGGCTTCGTCTTTGATTTTCCCCTCGCCCATCATCGCCACGTCGTAGTAATGGCGCGAGTACCTGTCAGGCAGCGGTTTTTCGGCAGGCCGATGATATTCAGCGTGCAGTATCGTGGCCTTTTCCCAGAAAGTGCGTTTTGCCAGCAGCGCCATCACAGAAATATCGTGATCCTTCACGACATCCGGAAATTCCTCACCGGCGAAAGAACGTATGGTGAATTGGTCATGCGGCACAAATCCCGCATGAGTTCCCAATTCAAGCACAACTCGCGGGTTGACGTAGTCAAGGCCCTTCGTGCTGGCAACCGGATATTTGAATTCCACGGCATTCGGATCGGTCTTGCTTACATCGAGGCCCCATGCGTCCCCTGCTCTGAGGAGCTCCACGCAGTGCTGCCGGAAAGTGCCGAGGAATTCCCCCGCGATATAGCTCCGGCATGTCTCCATCATCTTGTCTAGAATCGCATCCCGCTTCGTCCTTGAAATATTTTCCTGTCGCGGGTCCTTATCGCCGGTGAAACCGAGCGCGACGTAGTCCACCGCGAGATCGATGTCTTCCGAAAAGCGGTTTATGGCGTGAAAGATTTTCGAAAGCGATGTTCCGCCCTTGAAGAGAAGCCGCCCCTCAAATGCCTTGTTCGAAAAAAGCTGCTTCAGAACCCAGCAGACCCAGAAATCCTTCTCAATGATCGCTTCGCTCACATTCTTCCTTGCGGCCGTCTCCGCGAAGAGTTCGGCGCGCTCGCGCGCGTTCATTGTCGCGACTTTGTTCACCCGCGCGCCTCCGCGATTCGTTTTGCCACGTCATGAACCCAATCCAAAGTGAACCGCGTGTTCTTGAGAAAGTGCCGTCTTTCCCGCGGCGAAAGGGCGGACCGCAATGTCTCGATCTCCCGCGTTCCCACATTGTCTTCCCCAAGATGCCGCAGCGCCTGAATCACGAGGGCCTGTTTGCCTTCGAGCCCTGCCATCACTTTCGGCCCTGCATGCCTGAAATAAATGCTTCGACGGCCAATCTGGATTTCCTTCGTGGGACCGTCCGTCAGATAACTGATCTTGGACGGCACTTGCGTCGAGAGACCCAGGAGATTAGCTGCCCAGGCTCCTTGCGGCACGATTGTCCAACGTTGCCGTCGCGCAATTGCGCGCGCCGCCTCGTCGATGTCGGGACTTAGTTTTCCGCCAAGTGCCGGGTTAAATTTTGGCGTATCGTAAAGACCTCGCCGGATGCGGCGAATCTTCCCCTCAATCGCCAGCTGGGCGAGAGTCACATCGATCGTCGTACGGCTGGCAATATCCAGGAAATCCTTCGCGGAGAAAGCTTTTCCGGCCTCAAGGCGTTCGATCCTTCTAAGTATCTGATTTTGCATCGTTTGCATGGATTTCCGCGCCCCTTCGATTAAGAAAAAACTACTCTTTTTTCTTAATGGCTGCAAGGGCTTTTTCCTCCAAACGCCACCATTCCCCCCACACAAAAAACTCCTCCCCCCGATCGTAGCAGGATGTACATACAAATGTATTGATAACCGCGCTCGAGGACTGTATTCTCTCCCAGCCGTGGCGAGCCATGCGATTTGAATGGGACGAACAGAAGAACCGGCAAAACCTTCACAAGCACGATGTTCGCTTCGAAACGGCCGTTCTCGTTTTCGACGATCCCTACGCGATTACGCAGCGCGACGCCACTTTCTAGGATGAGGAACGTTGGATAACAGTTGGAGCTATAGGGCCGGGTTCGATTCTATTGGTCGTTCATACCTTTTATGAGGAGCACGACGAAGAAGTCATTCGTGTCATCTCGGCTCGCGCTGCCGGATCGCGCGAAAGGAGAGCCTATGAGGAAGCTCACAAAGGAGCAGAAACGAGACATCCGAGCTATCGCCGCAAAAAGAGACGAGGACATTGATTTCTCGGACGCTCCGGCGGTTGTCGATTGGAGCGGAGCCGAAATTGGCAAGTTCTATCGACCAACGAAGAAGCCCGTTACGATGCGTCTTGATTCCGATGTCATCGAATGGCTCAAAGCCGATGGTCGCGGTTACCAGACCAAAGCGAACTGGCTTCTACGGCAAGCCATGACACATCTCACTGAAAGAACGAGAGCGGGGAGCGGCAAGAGACATTCCAAGCGGATTGGCAAGGGCAAGTAAGGGATGGCTCTCTATCAATCTGCCAGTTGCTGGTTGTAACGCGCCTCGAATGTGTAGCTGGCTTCTTGGAAGAGTGGGGCGCGGCATCCATGCCCGGCTCCGGCCTGGCACGCGTGAATCCCTCGCCCGCGCCCGAAGAAAAATTCCAGGTCCTCCGCTGAAATCGCCTTGATTTTGTGATCCGCCGCCGTCGTCATTTCCCCGCCCCCGAGCGGGGATAAAGGGCCGCTTTGGCCGCCCCTTATACCCGCTTTATACCCAACTGGGTCAAAAGGGATGTTTTGAACGGTTTCGACGTTTCTCTGCTTTGTGGAAGTTACGTCTTTTCAGCGGGTGGACAGACTTCGAATCCCACCCTCTCCGCCATATTCTTTCGCCAGTCCCATAGAAGTAGCGGCTAGTACGAACTTCGGCGATAAAATCCGGACCATTCGGGACTTGCATGGAAGTTGAGCGGCCCGGCAGCGGTGTTTTGGATTAGGCTCTCGCCGCCATTCGTCTTCGACAGGGATACAATCCTGAGAACTTTCTTTGCATCCTCAGACCAGTCAGCACGTAAACGAGCTTGTTGTCGCGGTAATCGCGCCGGTGGCGGCATTCCGCGTGTTGAACGTCAAGGTCACCTTGGTTGCTTTTAATGTCAGGGTCTCCAGCGGCAATGCGTTTGAGCCAGAGTCCGCGATGCTGGTGATTTCCGCGTTTGCGAGCAGAATGTCGTATAGCACATAGGGTGTCGTCGTGGTCGGTGCCACCACCTGGATGTCAATCGTGGTGAAAACCTTTCCAGTTACCGTTGCGAACCACAAATGCGGACTAGCTATGTCAAGCGGCTTCTGAACCGTCATTTGGCAAGGCAGCCCCGTGGTGCCAGAAGACGGCGCGGAGGCGCTCCCCCCGAACGATAGGACCTCGATCCAGCCGACATGGCCAGCGACCATGGAACTCCCCGGAATCCCCGGCACCTGCATGAACACTTGCTCTGTCGCTGAAGAGGCCGTTGGCGCCATGGCAATCGCAATCACGACCAGCAACACAAGACCTCTTGTTGTGACCCGACGAATAGCCGAATTCATAGTTGCCTCCCTGCGCGGTGCTTTCGACCCGCGTTCGGCCAGCTAGTATCCTGCCGAAGGGTCCCTAGCACAAGCCCAATTTGTCCTCGAACAAGGGAAGGCGCTGGGCCGGTAAATTGGGTGCCGGGGCCCACAAAACTCTAGTTCGTCGTCCAAAGCTAGAGCATCTCTATCCAGTTTTCGCTGACCGCGCGATCTTCGACGAGCGTTTGACTTCCAATCAGAGCGCAGCGGTTTCAGAGTTCCTGCGGCAAACAATTCGGGAGCTCCGCTCCCGCACTCAAAAGGGATCGCACTAGCGTAGCGAGTTTAAGGATAAGCCGCGAATCGAAGCATCCAGCAATTGGATGGTGTGCACCACCGGGATGCGGTGGTTGGCTTTTCTGAGCGCAGACTGCAGTTGCAGCAGGCACCCGGGATTTCCCGTAGCCACAACGTCTGCCTGCAACGGGGCGATAAGGCGGGCTTTGCGGTCGCCGAGTTCGGTGGCGGCTTCCGGCTGGACGAGATTGTAGATTCCCGCGGATCCGCAGCAGATGGGCGATTCGGGAATTTCTAGCAGTTGCGTGCCCGGAATCTGGAGCAGCAGCGACCTGGGTTGCGTGCGAACGCCCTGCGCATGCTGCAGGTGGCAGGAATCGTGGAATGCCACGCGAGCGTGAATGGGCTTGCGCTCGGCGCGCGGTGATAGTACGGCGAGAATTTCGCTGATGTCCTTGCACTTGGCGGCAAACCGCCGGGCGCGTTCGGCATATTTCGGATCATCGCGGAGCAGGTGACCGTATTGCTTGACGTTGGAGCCGCAGCCGGCGGCGTTGATTACGATTGTTTCGACGTTTGCCTCCTCAAACACATCGATGGTTTTTCGCGCAAGTTCCTCGGCCTGTGCTTCCTCGCCGGCATGCACGAACAACGCTCCGCAGCAGGTCTGTTCGGGGGGCGCAACCACTTCGCAGCCTTCTGCGGAAAGAACGCGGGTGGTGGCGGCATTCACATGCGAGAAAAAGGTGCGCTGCACGCAGCCGAGGAGCAGCCCAACGCGTTTGCGCTTTTCGCCCCGTGCGGGGGTGATGGCTGCCACCGGTTCGACGGGCGACGCAGTTGGGAGCAGGGCATCCATCGCGCCAACGGATTTCGGCAACAGCCTGAAAGTACCCATCGAGCGCAGAGCGGCTTGCAAGCCGCTTTTCTGATAGGCGAGCAATGGCCAGCGCAGGAATTTCATACGTCCGGGCTTGGTGAGGGTTTCAAAGAGGAACCGTCGGTGCATTTTTTCCGCGGCCGGTCGACGGTAATTGCGTTCGATCTGCGCGCGCGTGGCTTCAATCAGTTTTCCATAATCGACGCCGGAGGGGCAGGCCGGCATGCAGGCCACGCAGCCCAAGCACGAATCGAAGTGACTGACCCACCTTTCGTTCATTTCCGCTTTGCCTTCGAGAGCCAGTTTCATCAGGTAGATCCGGCCGCGCGGTGAATCCATTTCCTGGCCCCACAGCGAGTACGTGGGACATGCGGGCAGGCAGAAGCCGCAATGCACGCACTTTTCCATGAGTTCGAGCGATGGCGGATTGTGGGCGTCAAATGCGCCTGTTAAGCCTGTTCTTTCGGTCTCATTTGCCATACGGCTAGATGCCCCCTGCGAACCGGCCGGGATTCAAAGTGTTTTTTTGATCGAGGTGGTGCTTCACGGCACGCATCAACGAAACGGCGTCGCCGGCATTTCCCCAAGCGTCGAGTGAATGCAATTCCTGAGGACGGCGCAGAATGATGAGAGCGCCGCCGCGAGATTGCAGGTTTGAGCGCAACTCTTCTGCCGCTGCGGACAGCTGAGCGGCTCCGGCATCCAGGCGAAGCGATCCGATTCCCGTGGCTTGGACAACGATCTGCCAATTTATTTTTCTCGAGTTCGAAAGCTCCTTGAGGGAGTCGAGCGTCTTTGCGATGTCGGTTGGCAGCAGGCTGATTTTGGCTAGCAACGCGTCATTGGACGGCGGGTTCCACAGGTCCTGCCTGGCATTCCAGATATTTTCCGATGATGGCTCAACTCTGGCGGAGCCGAGAAGTTTTCGCAGCTGTGATTCTTCTGCGGCGATGCCGGCGTCTGTGGCTTCAAACAGAACGTCAGCGGCAGGCAGATCGCCGGCGGCGCAGCGCATCTGCAGCGCGGTGTGAGCGAGATGGGAATCCTGAATGGCCAGGATGTGCTGCTCAATTGCCGAGAAAGTTTCCGCGGTGAAGGAAAAGGTTTTTGCGGCGCGTGGGCGGGGATGCAGGCGAAAGACGGCGCGGGTGATGACGCCGAGCGTTCCGAAGGCGCCCGTGACCAGCTTTGGCAGGTCGTAGCCGGCGACGTTCTTCACGACTTTGCCGCCGCTGCTGGCGAGCGTGCCTTCTGGAAGGGCGATGGTGACGCCAATGATGAGGTCGCGAAGCGCACCGAAGCGCAAGCGCAGAGCTCCGCTGTCGTTGGTGGACAGAACGCCGCCAATGGTGGCGCGTTCGGGCCACAAGGCGTCGAAGGCCAGACGCTGGCCGTGTAGCGCAAGGGTTTTCTCGAGCGCTAGCAGAGTGCATCCCGCCTCGACGGTCACGGTCAGATCCGCCCAGGCGTGTTCGACAATTCGATTGAGCCGGGCAGTCGAGAGGATCAGCTCCGCACGTTCGGGAGGATTTCCCCAATCGAGTTTCGTGGCGCCTCCGCGAGGGACAACGGCGATTCCAGCTTCGTTCGCGAGGGAAAGCACGGAAGCCGCCTGGTGTTCGTCATCGGGCTCAGCGACCCACTGGGCGAGCGCTCCCGAGACTCGGTCACCTGTTGCGGCCGCGCGAAGGTTTTCCGGGGCAACCACCGCGCGGAGTTTTTCTTCGAAAGAGCTAGTTTTCAGCATGGCCGTGAAACTGTTGCACCATTTCTCGTCAGTAGCGCTCGGCGATTCCGGCGGTCTCCAAGGGATGGGCGACGTATTCCCCCGGTTTTTCTCCGCACAGGCGTGGAGTTGGAAAAACCTTTGTGGGATTCGACAGCTGCAGCGGGTCGAATGCGCAGCGGACTCGCTGCATGGTGTCGAGGTCGGGTTCGCTGAACATCTTCGACATCATGCGTTTCTTTTCTTCGCCGACGCCGTGCTCGCCGGTGATGGAGCCGCCTGCCTCGAGGCACAGCTCCAGGATCCGATAAGAAAGCGCTTCGGCGGCTTGCTCCTGGCCGACGATGCGGCGGTCGTACAAGACTAAAGGATGCAGATTACCGTCGCCGGCGTGGAAGACGTTGGCGACGCGAATGCCGGTTTCCTCGCTGAGGCGCGCGATCTCGCTCATCACCCGCGGTAGCGCGGTTCGCGGAATCACACCGTCCTGCACAATGTAATTCGGCGAAATGCGGCCCATCGCCGCGAAAGCGGCCTTGCGCCCCTTCCAGACCAACATGCGTTCGGCCTCGGTCTCGGCCAAACGAACTTCCCAAGCGCCGTTTTTGCGGCAGATTTCGTCGACGTCGCGCATCAGGGCTTCGACTTCCGCGACCGGGCCATCGAGTTCGACAAGCAGCAGCCCGCCGCAGTCTGGATAGTTCGGATGAACGGCAGCTTCGGCAGCCTGGATGGCGAGGTTGTCCATCATTTCGATGGCCGCGGGCAACATGCCGGCCGCGATGATGTCGCTGACCGCCGCGCCGGCTTCGTTTGTACCGAGGAACGCGGCGAGCAGCGTGCGAATGCATTCCGGGCGCTTCACGATCCGCAGAGTCACTTTCGTGGCGATGCCGAGGGTGCCTTCCGAGCCGACGAAAACGCCCATCAGGTCGTACCCCGGCATGTCCAGGCTCTTTCCGCCGAGATGCACCAGCGAGCCGTCGGGAAGAACGACTTCGAGACCAAGAACATGCGTCGTGGTAAAACCGTATTTCAGGCAATGCGCGCCGCCGGAGTTTTCCGCGACGTTGCCGCCGATGCTGCAAACGGATTGTGACGAAGGGTCCGGCGCGTAGAAATACGCGTGTGGCTGGACGCGCGCGGTCACATCCAGATTGATCACTCCGGGTTCGACGATTACGCGCGCGTTTGGCAGGTCCACTTCCAGAATGCGATTCATGCGCGCCAGGCTGATGACCACGCCGTTTTTAACCGGCAGCGCGCCGCCGCTCAGACCAGTGCCGGAGCCGCGCGCGACGAAGGGAATGCGCTCCCGGTGACACACTCGCACAA
The DNA here is from genome assembly GCA_013289665.1 of Acidobacteriota bacterium. Classification (GTDB taxonomy): domain Bacteria; phylum Acidobacteriota; class Terriglobia; order Acidiferrales; family UBA7541; genus Acidiferrum. The sequence goes on from JABCZN010000011.1 coordinate 20,497, forward strand.
TCGCCTGAACCTGCTGGGTGTCCGCAGGCAGCAGCACGGCCAGGGGCATGACGCGAAAGTTGGTCAAGCCGTCGCATTCATAGGTATGAAGCTCTTCGGGCGAGGAAACCAGGCCATGTGCTCCAACAATGGCGCGGAGTTCCTGAAAAATGCGGGCGTCCACGGTCGCCTTTCCGGGAAAGAAGACTCATCCCCCGCGGCAGGGGTCCCGCAGAGCAGATTGCCCCATCAGTGCACGAACGTCAAACCGTGGGGGATGAATTGCGGGAAAACGTAGGCATAGAGCATCACGATCACACCGACGACGGCCGCCAGGGCCACGGAGTGCCAGAAAACGTAGCGGAAAATCATGCCTTCGTTGCCGACCTGGTTGGTGGCGGCGGTGGCCACGCAAATGGATTGCGCGTCCACCATTTTGCCCATCACGCCCCCGGCGCTGTTGGTTGCGCACATCAGGATGGGGCTCAGGTTGAGTTGTTCCGCGGTGATGCGCTGCAAGCCCCCAAACAAAGCGTTGGAGGAAGTGTCGCTGCCGGTCAGGGCCACACCAAGCCAGCCAATATAGGTGCCGAAAAATGGAAAGAGCCAGCCGGTGCGCGTGAAGGCTAAACCCAAGACGGCGTCCATGCCTGAGTATCGTGTTACGTAACCCAAACCGAGCATGAACGACATGGCGACGATGGCGTGGCGCATTCGGAACAGCGTATGGCCGAAAATCTGAACGAGCTTTCCAGGTTTCACGCCGAGAATCAGGCCGGAGAAAATCGCCGCGAGGAAGCAACCTGTGCCGGTGGCGGTCAGCCAGTTGAAATCGAACTTAGCGTTTTCCGCGGTCGGCTTGAGGACAACGGGTTGCGCGCGAAAAACGGCTTTGTGCAGGTAGGGCACTTCCCAGCCGCCGGTCTTGAAACCGGGAGTGGTTGCTTTCCCCATCGCAATCTTGATGGTCGGAAGCCCCCAAAGGAGTACAAAGACCGAAAGAATCGCGAAGGGCAGCCAGGCCTTGGCGATTTGTGCGCCGGTGTGGCGCGTGACAGGCGCAGTCTGTTGCAGCTTGCGCACGTCCCATTCCTCATCCATCTGGTCGGCGATGATCGGATTTGCGGGCGATAGGGGAGCGGCGGCGTTTTTCAACGCTGAATCAGTTTCCCGTTCGTCCTCGAATCGCCAGACGCGTTTCGGTTTCCAGAATCGGAGGAAGACGACGGTCGCGAGCATGGAAGTGACGCCGGCGGCGATGTCCACCAGATTGCTGTCCATATAGTTGGACCAGAAAAACTGCATGCCGGCGAAGGAGAGGCCGACAACGAGAATCGCGGGCAGCACTTCAAAGGTTTCCGACCAGCTGACCATCGCACGCACCAGCCAGAACGGGACGATGACCGCCGTGAACGGCAGGATGCGACCGATCATGGCGTTCAGGTCGCTTTCAGGAAGGGCGGTAACTACGGCGAGTGTGTGGACGGGTGTGCCAATCGCGCCCCAGGCGACCGGCGCGGTATTGGCGATCAGGTTTAAAGCCGCGGCATGAAACGGCTTGAAGCCGAGGCCGATCATGAACGCGCCCGCGATTGCCACGGGAGCGCCAAACCCCGCCGCGCCTTCGATGAAAGCGCCGAAACAGAAGGCCACCAGGAGAAGTTGCAGCCGCCGGTCAGGAGTGATGGTGGCGACTGACTGCTTCATGATTTCAAACTGCCCGGTTTCCACGGAAATGTCGTAGAGGAAAACGGCCGCGATGACGATCCATACAATTTTCAGCAGGCCGAATGCACCGCCATAGAGAAAACTGGCGAGCGCTAGCTTAGAAGGCATTCCAAATACAAAAATCGCGCAAAGAACGGCCGTCGTAGCCCCGGCGATGGCACACCAGTGTGGCCGCACCTTTAGGCCGGCAAGCAACCCAAGCAGTACAACGATTGGCAGCGCGGCAACCAGGGTGGAGAGCCACCAGTGGCCAAGAGGATCGTACACTTGCGTCCAAGTCATCATCCATCCTCCAAAAGGAGCGATCTTGCCATCTTGCCCGCTCGGAATCGTGTGATCGCCAACGCGCGGAGACTTCTGAATTTTGTCTCACTTCTCTAGCCCGACCCTTTCTGCAGGGCATCAATTACCTTCTTGGAGAAAGAATGTCAAGAAAGGAGTCGGCTGGCCGGCTGGCGAAGCGGGCTGATGCCGGTTGATGCGGCTCGCCAGTCTCTGGAATTTCCATAACGGGCCTCTAAGCGCAAGCTCAAAGGGACTAGCGAGGAGCACGGCCGCGCCTGTACAGCTCTGGTACTATGTACAAAAGTGAACAGCCTGTGGTTTGCTCAAGGCGTAGCCTGAACCGAGGAGAATGTGAAATGGGTCACTGGATACAGGCGCGCAGAGGGTTTTCGGCAGTGCAGTTGCAGATTGCACTTCTGATTTTTGGTGTCGTTGCGGCCGGGGCGTTTTTGGCATACTACTTCTCGAATCTCCCACGATAAGAGAGAGACGAGCGCCTCCCCGAGCAGCGGATTCCTCATCCCGTGCCTTCATTCAAGTGCTGGACAGCTGCGCGCCAGGCCGGTGGCTGCCGCCAATCCGCGTACAGGTATAACCAATGAAATTTAGTTTATGGATGGGCATGACTGCCCTGCTTGGAATACTTGCCGCCGGCTGCAACGGCGGCAGCTACGGCGTTTTGCAACCGAATCCCGAGGATCTCTGCAAGTGCTTGCCAATTGAGCCGGATATTCTCGACTTCCGGCATCTGGCGAAGCACGTCCCGATTCCCGCAGTTGCCGCCGAAGAGCTCGGCGTGGATACCATTCTCAGCTGGACCCAGGACGCTTTTGTCGACCCCAGCGCGCCGCGCACGGGGCGAGAGTTGCAGCTGTTCCATATTGCAAATGCATTCTTGCAGGAAGCCAGCGTGAATGGCGCGGACTGTGACGTGCACTTCGAAATTTCCCAGACGGCCGATAAGAGCGCTTCGCGGGTGATCGTGGAAACCCCCGTGGACAGTGAATATTGCACCGCCCGCCAGAATGCTCAATCACAATTGGCGAAACGTGGCTTTAAGCTCGACTCCCAGCACGGGGGCGAATTGCCGCTGGCTTTACCGGTAGAGGTTTTTGGGTTGGCGTTTGAAGACTTTGACCACAACCGCGGCTCCGCGCAGGTGGCAACCATTTGGGAGCTACACCCCGCGACCGTGAACCTGCTCCCCTGACGCACGCTCCAATCCTGCTCGAGCTGTCAGGGAACGCCCTCACCCAGCCTAGGTCCTGACCGTCCGAAACTGCGATCACGTTGTGCGGCGTCACGGTCTATCAGCGATCCCTGTCGAATTTTCCTGTTTTTTTCGTTAGGTGCCAGGCGTTGCACCAGTTGCAGCGGTAGGCGTGAAGTTCCATTGGGGCGCCGGCGGTGGTGAGCTGATGTTTGGCAGTGGCCAGGGCGGCGCCTTCGCTCGGGTATTTGCGCTTGCCGCTTACCGGACACTTGCAGGCGTTGTCCATCGCGGGCCTCTTTGGGGATTCCTTGCTGCCGCCATCTCGCTACGTAACTTTACGGCCGTGGCGTGCGGCGTTTGAAAATCCGATCATCTGCCATCCTGGCTAATGGCGCAAATACTTACCACGCAGCGCGGGGAGAGCGTAGCTTGCAGAAATCTGCTGCGAGTGGTCAATTTGTCTGCGGTATTATCTTGGGGTGTTTCTTACTTCAGTGGGTGATTAGCCATGACGACTCCTTCTTCCTCGATTCGAGGCGTGCAGATTCTGGCCCCGGCGCATCCGGCGCAGGAGCGGGTGCTGACCCCGGGGGCGCTGGAATTTATTGTGGAGCTGCAGCGGCGCTTCAATCCTCGGCGCGTGGAGTTGCTGGGCGCGCGGGTAGAGCGGCAGAAGCGGCTGGATGCGGGCGAGAAACCTGACTTCTTGCCGGAAACAAAATCCATTCGCGAGTCCGAATGGACCGTGGCGCCGATTCCGGCCGATCTCGAAGACCGCCGTGTCGAAATTACCGGCCCCGTGGACCGCAAAATGATCATCAACGCGCTGAACTCCGGCGCGAAAGTGTTCATGGCTGACTTTGAGGACTCGAACACGCCCACTTGGTCCAACCAGATCGAAGGGCAGGCCAATCTGATGGATGCGGTGCGGCGGAAGATTACTTACTCCGACCCGGCCTCAGGAAAAAACTATCAGTTGAATGAGCGCACCGCGGTTTTATTGGTGCGCCCGCGCGGCTGGCACCTGGAGGAGCGCCACGTTCTGGTGGATGGCCAGCCGATGTCCGGCGGGCTGTTTGATTTTGGCTTGTACTTTTTTCACAACGCGAAAGAACTGCTCTCGTCCGGCCGCGGGCCGTATTTCTACCTGCCGAAAATCGAAAGCCACCTGGAAGCGCGCTTGTGGAACGCCATTTTTCTGCACTCCCAGGACGCGCTGGGCGTCAAGCGCGGCAGCATTCGCGCGACCGTGCTGATCGAGACCATTCTGGCCGCTTTCGAGATGGACGAGATTCTTTACGAACTGCGCGAGCACTCCGCGGGTTTAAATTGCGGCCGCTGGGATTACATCTTCAGCTTCATCAAGAAATTCTCCAGCGATCCCAAGACCGTGCTGCCGGATCGCGGCCAGGTCACCATGACCACCCATTTCCTGCGTTCCTACAGCAAACTGCTGATTCAGATCTGCCACCGGCGGAATATTCACGCCATGGGCGGCATGGCGGCGTTCATCCCCATCAAGAACGATCCGGTGGCCAATGAAAAGGCCATCGCGCAGGTTCGTGCGGACAAGGAACGCGAAGCCGGAGACGGCAACGACGGCACCTGGGTGGCGCATCCCGGCCTGGTAGGAGTCGCCACGGAAATTTTTGACCGCCTAATGCCCGGGCCGAACCAGATTGATAAGAAGCTTTCGGATTTTCGCGCGACCGCCGAGGATTTGCTGGAAGTGCCGACGGGCCAGATTACGGAAGCGGGGCTGCGGCAGAATATCGCCGTAGGCCTTGGATACCTGGAAGCGTGGCTGCGCGGCACCGGGTGCGTTCCGCTCTTTAACTTGATGGAGGATGCGGCGACCGCCGAAATCAGCCGCGCACAAATCTGGCAATGGATTCACCAGAACGCGCATTTGCTGGACGGCCGCAAAATCGATGTGGCGATTTGCGATCGCATCATTGACGAGGAGCTGGGCAAGGCGAAACAAGCCGGGGATGCCGCGCGGTATGCGGCTTATGAAAAATCGGCCCAGCTGATGCGCGATTTGATTCGCTCGCCGCGGTTTGTGGAGTTCCTGACGGTGCCCGCTTACCAGAAGATTCTGAGCGAAGGCAACTGACGAGGCGGCCTGGGCGCCTTTCGCGTTAGGCAAAACCTCAACGTCACTGAATTCAAGAAATTGTCACCTTGAGACTATCCGACGAGGATAGCCGAAGGATCTCAACTGACAGTCCATACGAGCGTTTCAATTCAGGTCCTTCGCGCATCCTTATCGGATGCGCTCAGGATGACACGTTTCTTGGTTGCGAACAGTGGACAATCAAAAGTTCGTAGGCTTGCCGTTTAAATGTGGCAGCTTGCGGCGCCGCGCTTTTCTAGGTAGCGCTGGTGGTATTCCTCGGCGCGCCAGAACGGGCCGGCAGGCGTGATTTCCGTGGCGACGGGGCGGCGCAGCTTGCCGCCGGCTTCGAGCGCTTGCTTGGACTTTTTCGCTGCGGCTTCCTGCTCGGGCGAATGAAAAAATATCGCGGTGCGATACTGCGCGCCATAATCGGGACCCTGACGGTTCACCTGCGTCGGATCGTGGATGGTCCAGAAAACGTTCAGCAACTGATCGTAGCTGACCTTTTCGGGATCAAAGGTGACCTGCACGACTTCAGCGTGGCCGGTCGTGTCCGTGCAGACTTCCTGGTAATTGGGATTTTGCGTGTGCCCGCCGCTATAGCCGACCGCGGCGTCCAGAACGCCCGGGACGCGGCGAAACGCGGCTTCGATGCCCCAAAAACATCCCGCGCCAAATGTAGCGATTTCCTGCATGTTGTCTCCCTTTGCTCCAGCCCGGATGAATTGGATGCCGCCAGCTTGCGGCGTGGTTGAAATTCGGACTGGTTGCCTTGCGATGGTTATTTGTCCGTCAGTTAGAGTATAGATGCGGCAAAAGGTTTCGGCGGTTCATTTGCCATCCGCAGCGGGACTTCCCGGCCTACGAGGCTTTCTTTGCCGGAGCCTTGGCCGCCGCGAGGCCCTTGAGCCTGTCCTGCGCCAGCCCTTTATAAGGGCTATCCACGGAAGCGGCATCGGTGAAAGCCTGCTTGGCTCCCGCGGTGTTTTTCACGTTCAGATAGGCAAATCCCAGCCGGTACTGATTTCGCGCGTAGACCGCCGCGTTCAATTTGAGAAGCGGAGCGGCCTTGTTCAAGCTGTCAACCGCCGCGGGATTCAGTTTTTTCTGCAGATCGATCTGGCCCAGCGCGCTCAACGCGAGTCCTTTCTGCAGATTGATCTGCTTTTGCCAATCGGCATCACTGACGCCTTCCGGTTTCTTTGCGGTGTCGCAAAGTGCCGCGGCCTTCTTGGCGTACGCTTCGGCTTTATCCAGTTGCTCGCCCTTCTCGCTGTAGTCATCCGCGAGCAGCAGCAGGATGCCAATATTGTCCGGGTCCTTCGCCAGCACGCTCGTCGCGGTTTCCAGCATCTTCGGGCGATTCTGGGCCTGCTGATAGGTGACAGCCGCGGCGCTAAGAGCCTGCGTGGAATTCGCCGAATCGGGGAACAGCATCGCGTAACGCCCGAGGAGAGAGGCCTTCTTCGCCGGATCCTTCTGCTGGAACGCCGCGTTCATCAGCGATTGTTCGATATAGTCCTGATTGTCCTTGACGGGCTCGAGCTTCTGCTGTTGTTGGGCCTTCCACGTCTCCGGACTGGTCCCGTCGGGCGGGGGCTGGGCTTTGAATCTTTGCAGAATTCCGGCGGCTTTTTCTCCCGCGGCAAAGAGGCGATCGGTGTCGCCCTTTTCGTTCGCAGCGCGGACCATGTTGACGGCGTTGGAAAAATTGTCGGGGTCGAGCGCGAAAAGTTTGTCACCGTACTCGAACACTTTGTCGTACTGCTTGGCGCCGAGGTAGTAGTTCACATACTGCTCGTCGGCGAGGATCTGCAGGTCGCCCTCGGGGTGCGCCGCGGAGAAGGCGCCGATCAACTTGAGCTTGGCCGCGGGGTCCGTCGCTGCGCCAATGTCGTTGAGCTGGTGGTCCACGTCGGAACCAGCGGCAACGATCACGGCTTTGCCGAGCTGCGCGCGCAGCGGAGGAGCGGCGAAGGAAGCCGCGATGACAACGACAGTCAGGATTCGAGTCGGAACCATGCCTACCTCCCGCAGAACAGATTGAGGAGCGAGCCCTGCTTTACCACGCATCTTAGTGCTCAGCGGCCTTCGAGTGCAAATGTTGCGAACTTTCGCGCGCCTGCCCTCAGGATCGCGCCTCAGCGCCGCTTGCCCCGCCCCTTCGCGGCCGAGAGAGCCTTATCTGGCCCGCGTTTCTTTTTGCCGGTCTTGGTGTTTTTTTCGACCCGCAGCTTCCACGCTGTGTGCAGGGCGCCGTAGAGCACGTCCTCGATCGCCTCCGCCAGCCGGATGTGCGTCATGCCCATCCGTCCCCAACCGCCGGAAATGGACAGAAAGACTTCAGGCATCTCCTCGACAAACGCGGTTTGCTGCTCGAGCGTAAGCATCAGGTTCCCATAACCCTGCTTAGCCGAGGCCAGCGTCGCGAAGATTCTGCCGTCCACGCGAAAGTCCGGCTGCCCCATGTGCGAGCTTTCCTCGGCACCGGGGAGGCTGAGTGCAATCCTTCGAAAGTCGGCTACATTCATGGATGTCTCCGGCGAAGTTCGTTGGGCCGCCCGACAGAATTATTTCACAACCAGCCTGATTCCGCGGCCCGGCGGAGGGAGTTCGGCCGATTTGACGAGTCTCCGTTGTTCGCGAGAACATTAAAGATTGGGCCTGGAGGCCGGAATGGACCTGGGATTGCGCGGACGCGTGGCGATTGTAGCCGCAGCCAGCAAGGGGCTGGGGCGGGCAGTGGCGGAGGAATTGGCACGCGAAGGGGCGGAAATTGCCATCTGCGCGCGCACCGCGACTGACCTGGGAAAGGCCGCGGCGCAGATTCAGGCGGCGGCAGGCCGGGAAGTCTTTTGGCAGGCAGTGGACGTCAGCAAAGCGGCGGACGTCTCGCGGTTTGTGGCGGACGTCGAGAAGGGCTTTGGTCGCGTGGATATTTGTGTTACCAACACCGGCGGGCCGCCGTCTAAATTATTCAGCGCCACAACCGTCGAAGACTGGCGCGTGTGGACCGACCAACTGCTGATGAGCACGGTGTACTTTGCCCAGGAGACCCTGCCGCGAATGCAGAAAAACAAGTGGGGCCGGTTCCTGACGATCACCTCCTATTCCGTAAAGCAGCCGGTCGAAGGGCTGTTGCTTTCAAACTCCCTGCGCGCGGGAGTCACCGGATTGGTCCGCACACTCGCCAATGAATATGGCGCCCATGGAATTACCGTGAACAACCTCTGCCCCGGCTATACGCGCACCGACCGCCTAGATGACCTGGCGGGAATGATGGCCGGACGCACCGGCGGCACGCCCGAAGAGGTGTTCGCCGGATGGAAAAAACTCATCCCCGCAGGACGCCTGGGAACGCCGGAGGAGTTTGCGGCGGTGGTGGCGTTTCTTGCTTCCGAGCGAGCGGGCTATGTGAATGGCGTATCGCTGGCCATTGATGGCGGCACCACCAGGAGCCTGCTCTAGCGCCGCATGCCGCCTCGAACTCGCACACTGACACTCTCGGTAATGGAGGGACGCTACGCAATCGCGAAATTCCCTTCTGACGCGGCCATCCCGGACTGGGCCACTGGCGCCGCATTTTCCTCGGTGACGCGCACGCTGGAGGAACTTTCCGTCGTTACAGCGGAAGCGAGCGTTCCACCCGCACTCGACGCTTCCCGCGGATGGCGGATGCTGAAGGTGCACGGGCCGTTTTCCTTCGACGAGACCGGCGTGGTCGCTGCGCTCGCGAATCCGCTGGCGCGCGTGGGCGTGGGAATTTTCGTCGTCTCAACTTTTGACACAGACTATCTGCTGGTGCAGGAAGAGGAAATCCCTGTTGCGGTTGAAACTTTAGAGCATGCGGGCCATCGAATTCTTCATCTGGAACTGCTGGGTCTATAAAAATCTCAAGGAGCGAGCGGAATGATCAGGCGGAACATCGGGAACCGGGAACGAGTCTCACTTGCAAGCGCAATTCTCTGCGCTGCGTGGTTGTTCACTAGTGCGGGTTTGCTGCGCGCGGATGAGCCGTTTGCCCGCAGCAGGGATTACGATCTGCAGCACTCGAAAATCGCGCTGCGCTTTCAGGCCGAGCAGAAGAAGGTGATTGGCGATGTGACCCACTCGCTCGCCTTGCTGCGCGATGGCCTTGAAAATATTTCATTTGATTCCGTTGGGCTACAGATCGAAAGCGTGCACATTAACAAAGGCGCCGCTAAATTTTCGACCACTGACAGCAAGCTGGTGGTGACGCTGCCCAAGGGCGCGAAGGCCGGCGCGAAATTCGATGTGGAGATCAAGTATCAGGGTACGCCGAGCAAAGGCCTCTATTTTATTCTGCCCGACAAGGACTATCCCAACCGGCCGCTGCAGATCTGGAGCCAGGGGGAATCGGAAGACACCCGCTACTATTTGCCGACGTATGACTACCCGAACGATCGCCTGACGACCGAGACGATTCTGACCGTGCCCGAGAGCTGGATGACGATTTCGAATGGAAAACTGATTGGCGTTTCCGAGGCCAGCGATGGCATGAAAACCTGGACGTGGCGCGAGTCGCAGCCGAGTTCGACGTATCTGATCACGATCGTGGCCGGCGAATTTGTGGAGGTGAAGGACACCTGGAAGAATATTCCGGTGACCTACTACGCGCCGAAGGATCGCGGCGACCGCCTGAGCCAGAGTTACGGCCGCACACCGGCGATGATTGGGTTGTTCAGCGAAAAACTGGGTGTGGACTATCCCTGGGAAAAATATTCGCAGGCCATGGTGGACGAATTCGTTGCCGGCGGCATGGAGAATTCCAGCGCCACCACCAACACCGCCGAATCGCTGCGCAATCCGAAACTGGTTCCGGAATACGAGCAGAACGAAGACCCGCTGATTTCGCACGAACTGGCGCATCAATGGTTCGGCGACCTGGTGACCACCAAGGATTGGGGCGACATCTGGCTGAACGAAGGATTCGCCACGTTCATGGAAACGGTGTGGGCGGAATCGCATTTTGGAAAAGACACCGCCGACTACGACCGCTGGGAAAGCGCGCGGCAGTGGTTTGCCATGCGCTCTCTCTATGACAAGCCGATCGTGCGCTACGACTTCGAAGAATCGGAGGAGTTCGACGGGAACGCGTACGGGAAGGGCGGCTGGGTGCTGTATATGCTGCGGCGCCAGCTTGGCGAAGATGCGTTTTACGCCGGGCTGAAGCACTACCTGGAAGCGAATCGCGGCAGGAACGTGATGACTTCGGATCTGACGAAAGCGGTCGAGGATGCCACGCACACAAACGTGGACGCGTTTTTTCGGCAGTGGATTTATGGAGCAGGCGCGCCGAAATTTGAACTGAGCTATGTTTACGATCAGGCAAAGAAGCAGGTCGCGCTGACGGTCAAGCAGACGCAAAAACGCGAAGGGCGGGTTGGATTGTTCCAGGTCCCCGTGGACGTCGAGATCACCACGGCCAGCGGGCCGAAACTTTATCCGATTCATGTCACGCAGGAGTCGGAGGTATTCACCTTTCCGGCGGATTCCGCGCCGCTGATGGTGCTTTTCGACAAGGGAACGCAAATCCTGAAATCCGCACAGTTTAAGAAAGAAAAAAAGGAATTGCTCTACCAGTTGAAGAACTCGGGCGAAGTGGCAGACCGCGCCGACGCCGCCCTGGCGCTCGCGAAACTCAAGGGCGACGACGAAGTGGTTGCGGCGCTTGGAAACGCCCTAGAGAACGACAGGAGCACCGGTGTGCGCCGGACCGCGGCAAGTTCGCTCGGAGAACTCGGCGGGGCCGCGGCGTCGAAGCAACTGCTCGACGCGCTGAATTCCGCCAAGGAACCATGGGTTCGCGGCAGCATCGTGCTGGCCTTTGAGAATTTCAAAGACGATGCGGCCGTCGTGGCGCGGTTGCTGACCGTGGCGCGCGAGGATACTTCATACCGAGCGCGGGGAGCGGCCTTGCGGGCCCTCGGCCGGATCAAAGGTGCCGGAGCGTACGAAACGTTGGTGGCGGCGGTGAACTCTGATTCGCCGGACGGCTTTTTGTGCAATGCCGCGTTGAATGGACTCGGCTCACTCGGCGATGATAAAGCTGTGCCGCTGCTCCGTGAATGGGCGGCGCCCGGCAAGGATATGGATTCTCGCCAAGCGGCTATCGGCAGCCTGGCGCGACTCGAGAAGGACAACCGGGAACTCACGCAAGTGATTGCCGGATACCTGCAGGACTTGCATTTTCCGGTTCGCCGCACGGCGATTTATGCGCTGGGCAGCCGTGGCGACGCTTCGGCGATTCCCGCGCTCGAAGCCATGCTGCAGAGCAAAGGCCTGAGCATCGAGATGCAGCCGACGATCAGGGAACAGATCGAGCGGCTGAAGAATCCGCTGGCGAAGGGCGATCCGCACGGCATGACGAAGTCGGACGGAAACGCCGGCGAGAAGACGGGCGAGGATGAACGGTTGATTCGCGTCGAGCAACTGGTAGAGGAGATGAACGACCGCTTGAAAGAAATCGAAAAGCGGCTACCGCCGGCGCCGAAGCAGTAAAGGATTGAGGTTTATCCTTTACAAGCTTATCTAACCTCCACTGGACATCATCGGCCAATCGTCATCCTGAAGCTATCTGGCGAGGATAGCCGCGGGATCTAAACCCGGGGGTCTTTCCGGCCCTGCCAGTTGAGATCGTTCGGGACAGAAAACGCGCACCCCTCAGCATGACAAGTTACCGGTTTGGTTTAACGACGGAACAACGGTAGGTAAGAAAAAGAGGTCGTTCGAAGCAAAACGCAACGCTACGGCTCGGCAAGCAAGATGCGCAAGTCGCGCAGGTTGTTGCCTGTTGGACCCGTGAGAATCGTGTCGCCGAGTTGTTTGAAAAAGGTGTATGCGTCGCTTTGCTCGAATGCCTCAGCGGAGGCCAGGCCGCGCGCTTTTGCACGATCAAAAGATTCTCCGTCGGCCACGGCTCCGGCGGCAGGGCTGTTGCCATCCATCCCATCGGTGCCGGCGCTGAGCACCGTGATTTCGCGCCCGGCGATTTTTTCGACGCACGCAAGCACGAACGCGGAATTCCTGCCGCCGATGCCGCTCCCGGTCACTGGCGAACTCAGTTCTCCATCGGCAATCAAGGCTACGCGCTGTCCTGGATTCTCATTTTTCCATTCTTCCAACTTCTTTAGCAGGGCATCGGCAGCGCCTGCGACGCGCCAGTCGTCGGTGGAATTGTCACAGCAGGTAACATATCCCCGCGCCTCAGACGCATGGTGCGCAGCGTGGAATAGATCGTGCATACCAAGCAGAAGCTGGAAATGCGCATTCTGAAACGCGGGGTCGCCGGGTTTGGGCGTTTCCGGCATGTTGCCCGCGTCCAGCCAGTCGACCAGCACATCGGGGAATTTCGTGCGCAAGCCGTAGTGCTCGAGAATGCGATTTACGTCGGCAATGGTGGATGGGTCGGGAACGGTTGGCCCGGAAGCGAGGGCATGTTCCTTGCCTACAGGCACATCGGTGACCGCCAGCGTTACTTTTGTTGCGCGAGCGCCGGCGAGCGCCAGGCGCCCGCCCTTCACGGCGGAAAGATGGCGGCGCACGGTGTTCATCGCTTCAATCGGCGCACCACAGGTGACCAGCGCGTGGTTCGCGGCTTGCAGATCTTCGAGGCGCATCCCCGGCACAATTGGCAATTCGGTGAGCGCGGAGCCGCCGCCCGACAGAAGAAAGAAAACCACGCTGCGCTCGTCCGCGTCGCAGAGGAGCGCGAGAATCGCTTCCGCCGCGCGCCAGCTGTGTGCGTTCGGGTTGGGGTGGCCGGCGACAAAATAAGAAAGGCCGGGAATGGGCGTTTCGGGTTTTGTCGGAGCCGCGACGACTCCCTTGAACTCGAACGAGTCGGGCAGAAAAGAACGTAGGCCCGCGGCCATTGCATGCGCCGCTTTTCCGATGGCGACGACAAATATCGCGCTGCAGGCGGACAGATCGATTGTCGCGTCTTCCAGAACCAGCTTCGAGCCGGCAAGAGTAAGTTTCAGCTCCATCACGCGCGGGATGTCCAGTGCGGCCAGCGTGCTCTGAAAAATTTCCCGCGCAAGTTGTTTTCCGTGTGTCATGGAAACGGTATTCAAAGAGTCAGAATTTATTGAGGACCGCCGGATTCAGCATATTCGGCGGCGTCTGCCCCGTGAACAACGCGACCACGTTTTTCGCGGCCATCACGGCCATGTTCGTGCGTGTTTCAAGCGATGCCGACGCCAGGTGCGGCGCCAGTACCACGTTGGGCCGCTTCAGTCCGGGGTGGATGAACGGCTCATTTTCGTACACGTCCAGCGCCGCCCCCGCGATTTTCTTGGCATCAAGCGCCGCAACCAGCGCAGCTTCTTCCACTACCGGGCCGCGAGAGGTATTGATCAAAAACGCGGTCGGCTTCATCCGGTAAAATTTCGGCGAGTCGAACAGGCCGCGCGTTTCCGGCATCAGTGGAACGTGCAGGCTGATAAAATCGGATTCGGCGAGCAGTGTGTTCATATCGCGATATTCCACGTTCAGCGATTTGGCGATTTCTTCTGGCGCTTTCACCGCGTCGGTATAAATCACTTTCATTTGGAATCCCAGGGCCCGGCGGGCGACGGCGCGTCCGATGCGTCCGAATCCCACCAGGCCAAGCGTCTTGCCCCAGATGTCGGCGCCGCACAACTGATCCAAGTTCCAGCCTTTCCAGTTCCCTGAACGGGCGAGTTGCTCGCCTTCCGCAAGCCGCCGCGCCACGGCCATCATCAAGGTCCAGGCAAAGTCGGCGGTGGTTTCGTCGAGCACTCCCGGAGTGTTTGTGGCCACCACGCCGCGTTTCGTGCAGGTGGCCACATCAATATTGTCGTAGCCGACGGCGACGTTCGCGGCGATGCGCAGCTTCGGGGCGACGCGGAGAAGTTCGTCGTTCACTTTTTCGGTCAGCAGGCAGACCAGGCCTTCCTTGTCCTTGACGTGTCGCAACACTTCCTCGCGCGGCGGGCGTTCTTCGTTCGCCCAGTATTCCACGTCGCAGGCGGCGTTCAGGATTTGTCGGGCTTCCTCAAATAGCTGGTGGGTTGCGAACACTTTCGGTTTTGCCATGCGCGTCCTCTTACGATTTTGGTCCTCTTACACTAGCACAGCGCGGGACGCCAGCGAGCGCCATTGCCAGCCCGGCGCATGAATTACTATAGTGGGAACGCTCCTGTAAGATTGCCGCCGGCCTCTCATGGACATTGCTCTCATTCGTGAACTGAAGACGCTTCTCGGACCTGAAAACGTCTTGTCCCAAAAAGAGGATTTGTTGCTGTACGAATTCGACGGTTCGGTCGAAAAAGGGCGGCCGGAAGTCGTCGTCTTTCCGCACGGCACGGAAGATGTCTCGCGCATCGTGAAGCTAGCCGCTAAACATCAGGTGCCAGTGGTCGGGCGCGGCGCGGGCACGGGGCTTTCCGGCGGAGCATTGGCGCGCGGTGGCGGAGTGATGATCGTCTTCGCACGGATGAATCGCATCCTGGAACTCGATTTGCTGAACCGGCGCGCCGTGGTGCAGCCCGGCGTGGTGAATCTGGATATCACCCGCGCGGTGGAGCACGCCGGTTTGTACTTCGCGCCCGATCCCTCCAGCCAGAAATCGTGCACCATCGGCGGAAACGTGGCGGAAAATTCCGGCGGGCCGCACACGCTGGCGTATGGATTGACCACGAATCACGTCGCCGCGCTGGAACTCGTACTGCCGGACGGGGAAATTGTGCGGGTTGGCAGCCACCACGGCGACGCGCCGGGCTATGACCTGTGCGGCCTGTTTGTGGGCAGCGAAGGAACTCTGGCGCTGGTGACGGAAATTACCGTGAAGCTTTCTCTCAAGGCCGGGTCCGTAATGACGTTGCTGGCCATATTCGATGTGGTGGGTGACGCGTCGCGAACGGTGGTGGAAATGACGGCGTATGGCATCACGCCCGTGGCTTGCGAGATGCTCGACGGCTGGACGTTGCGGGCGGTCGAGGATTTCATTCATGCCGGATTTCCGCGCGACAGCGCCGCAGTCTTGCTGATTGAGGTGGAGGGCCTGCGCGAAGCATCAGAATCGCAAGCCGCCGCGATTCGGGAAATCTGTCACGCCAACGACGCGCGGGAAGTGCGCACGGCACGCGATGAGCGTGAGCGCGAGTTGTTGTGGAAAGGCCGTAGAAATGCTTTCGGCGCCCTGGGCCGGCTGGCGCCATCCAACTATGTTCTCGATGGCGTGATTCCGCGGTCGAAACTCCCGGAAGCGCTCGAGCAGATTCATGCAATCGGGAAGAAGTTCGGCTTCCAGATCGGCAATATCTTCCACGCCGGGGACGGAAATCTGCATCCAATCGTTCTCTACGATCCGCGGGACACGGAGCAATTCAAGCGTGCCATCGCCGCTGCCCGAGAAATCATCCGCATGTGCATTTCGCTCGGTGGGTCGTTGACGGGCGAGCATGGCGTCGGCATGGAAAAAAACGAGCTGATGCTCCTCGTTTTCAGCGATGCGGATTTCGACCTGATGCGGCGGATTCATGATGCGTTCAATCCCGATTCGTCCCTGAACCCCGGAAAGATTTTCCCGTTAAGCAAAGGTTGCGGGGAAATCCACGTCCGCAAATCAGGGCCGGCTGCGGCGAGCCCGTCGTGACGAGCGCCATCAGCTTGCCGATTCGTCTGGAACAATTGGTCGGCAGCGATCGCGTGGTCGCTTCCGAAAGTGCGGTGAAGGCGTTTGCCATCGCGGGGCGTGCGCCTATGGCCGTGCTGAAGCCGCGCTCGGCGGAAGAAATTGCCGAAATTGTGAGTTTCGCCGCGGTGGAAAAGCTGGCCCTGCTGGCGTGCGGCTCGCGCAGCAAATTGGAACTGGGAATGCCTCCTCGCCATTATGACCTGGCAGTGGACATGACCGCTCTTCGCGGGATTGCGCACTACGATCCCGGAGACCTGACGGTGAGCGTGGACGCAGGGATGCCACTGAACGAACTTGCAAAAAAGCTGGCCGCGCAAAAACAATTCCTGCCGTTGGCTGTGCCTTGCAGCGCAACGTCCACCGCGGGCGGCGCAATCGCTTCGGGGATCGACTCCACGCTTCGCCAGCAATACGGCACCGCGCGCGATTTCCTGATCGGAGCGGAATTTGTGGATGGCACGGGCAAGCAGTGCAAAAGCGGCGGCCGCGTGGTGAAGAATGTCACCGGCTACGATCTGCACAAATTACTCGTCGGCTCGCTCGGCACGCTGGGAGTTATCTCGCGCCTCAACTTCCGCACTTTTCCCTTGCCAGAATTGTGCGGTGCACACCTTGCGGTTTTACCGACACTGGAAACGGCCCTGAATTTCCACGCTTCGCTCCTGAACTCTGGCCTGCCTTTTTCAAATCTCGAACTGTTCGACTCTGGCTTTTCCGCTCTTCTTTCGAGCCATTTGAAAACAATTGGCGAAGACATTCCCGAATCGGTCCGGGCGACTGGCTGGCATGTGTTTGCCTCTTTTGAAGGGAGCGAAGCGGTCCTCCAGCGCATCACACGCGAACTTCAGAAGCTCGCGGACCGGGCGCAAGCCGAACGCAGCGAGACGCTCGATTTGCAGCACTCTCACTTCGTGAACGAAGGGCTGCGGGAGGCGTTCGATTGGCTCCGCCGAGCCGCGCCCGGCCTTTCGATACTTCGAATCGCCCTGCCTGGGGTCAAATCGGTGGATCTGAAACAAATTCTGGACCTGTCAGAGCCATCGCCTTTGCGTGCTTCATTCCTTCTCCGCGCCTGTAACGTCGCCTATCTCGCCGTGCTCGCCGCGAACGACAATGCGCAATCGATTGCAATTCTTGAGCGCGGAATTTCTGCGTTATTCTCGCGCGTAGAAACAAGAAATGGCAGCGCCGCGTTGCTCGATGCTCCTCCCTGGCTGAAAGAACGGATCAATGTGTGGGGACGACAGCGTCCGGATTTCCCGCTGATGCAGCGAGTGAAACAGGCATTCGACCCGCAAAATATTTTCTCTCCCGGACGATTCGTGGGAGGCATCTGAGCCGTGGCCGCGCAGCAACCCATTCCCGGCACGAATCCCGTCTACGAAGATTTTTCCCGCTGCGTGCATTGCGGATTGTGCCTCAACCATTGCCCGACCTACCGCTTGTGGCAACTGGAGGCGGATTCGCCGCGCGGGCGGATTCGCCAGATGATGCTGGTGAATCAGGGCGAACTTCCGGTGTCGGAGGGATTCGTCGATCACATTGATAAATGCCTGGATTGCCGCTCGTGCGAAACCGCATGCCCTTCGGCCGTGAATTACGGAATGCTGGTGGAGCATGCGCGGGCGCGAATCGAGCGGGATTTCAAACGGCCTTTGTTCTCGCGACTGGCGAGAAATGCTCTATACCGTCGTTTGCTGCCCTATCCCGAGCGCATCGCGATAGTGGCGAAACTTCTGCGGTTCTACCAACGCTCCGGCTTACAAGCCTCTGCAAGGTCCACGGGAATTCTGAAGCTGCTCGGACTGAGGGAGCGAGACTTGTTGCTGCCGCCGGTGGATCGCCGTTTCTTTTTCGATCAACTGGGCAAAACGTTCCCCGCACAGGGAGCGCGCCGCGCCCGCGTCGCCTTTTTCGCCGGTTGCGTGGCCAATGTCGCGTTCGCGGCTTTGAATAAAGCGACGATCCGGGTGCTTACCGCCAATGGCTGCGAAGTGGCGGTTCCCGACGGGCAATTCTGCTGCGGCGCGCTGCCGGCGCATGCGGGCGTGCGCGATGTGGCCCGCGACATGGCCCGCCGGAACATCGCAGCTTTCGCCGCCGCGAATTTTGACTCGCTGGTCACCAATGCCGCCGGGTGCGGCTCGACGCTGAAGGAGTACGATCATCTCTTCACAGCGGACGAACCGGAATTCGCCGCCGCCGCCGCACTGGCTAAAAAGACGCGCGACGTCACCGAGTTTCTTCTGGCGCTGGGGCTCTCCGCTCCCCCGAAGTCCGTGCCCGCGCGCGTCACCTACCAGGATTCCTGCCATCTTCTGCATGGGCAGAAAATTCGCGAAGCGCCGCGGCAGTTGTTGCGCGCGATTCCCGGCGTGGAATTTGTGGAATTGCCCTTCGCGGACATCTGTTGCGGTTCGGCGGGAGTCTACAACGTGACTGAAACGAAAGCATCTCTCGATCTGCTCGCTGAAAAAATGGCCTTCGCCCAGGCCACGAACGCGCAAATCATCGCCACCGCCAATCCGGGTTGCCTGCTGCAACTGCGTGCCGGTGCGGAAATTCACAAAACCGGCCAGGAGGTACTCCACGTGATCGAACTGCTCGATCGAGCCTACTCGAACTCTTCTGCTTGAATCGGGAGCATTCACCGTTCGGCAATCAGGTACCGGCAGCCCTCCGGCCCGGTTCTTGCCGAATGCATAATCCCCGCGGGCAGGTCGCAGCGGTCGCCGGTGCGGTAGGTCTTCGTTTCGCCATCCATGGTCATACTCATCTCACCGTTTAGGATAATGTGCGCTGACTCTGCACGGTGGGTATGCTCGCGGTACTCCACGCCAGGGCCGTCTTCCCAGACATACAGATGAGTGTAGCCCTCCAGGATCAACTGTTCGGCGAGGTCCTTCTCTTCCATGGTCCCAATCTTAGCGCTTTTCTCAACCATAAGACCAACTCCTCAACTCAACCCCAAAAAACGACTTCGCCCTCGCTGCAGCAATGGGGGTAGCTGCAGCAAGGGCGTGCCGTCTTCAGGAGAGAAGATCGTTGACCCGCGCGGATTATTCGGCCGGCGGGGACGGTGGAACAGCCGCGGGAGCTCGCCCGCCGGGGCCGTACATCATGTTGCCTCTGCCGCGTGGATGCCCCTGCCGGACGGCGTAGTCCGACGGCACGGCAAAGAGCGTGGCCGCTGGCTCCTGGCGTTGAATGTTGGTCAAGGTGTACGTGGTCGAGCCAAAGCGCGGGTCGGTCCGCGTGCTTTTCACCACCAGCTGGAGATCCGCCGAATACCAGCGCTCGGTAACGGCGGTGATGGGCTTGTCGTTGCCGATCTGCCCCGCGGGAATTGTGCGAGTGTAACGCGTTCCCTGAGCGGCAACTCCGTTAATCGTCTGCGTGCCGAGGTCTTCCTTCTTGACCGTGCCATTGGCGATTTCCTGCTGGACGTGGGCTTCAAACTTATCCTGCAAACCGCCGTGATTTCCCTTGCCATGACTAGGCGCGGGCAATTGCTCCGCGAGCTTGGTGTCGGGGTGAAGAATGAATGCGGTGCCCGCCACCGGATCGTGAATCATCACGAAGGGATTCGATTTCCCGCTGGCAACCAGCGGACCGATGACCGGGAGCGTGGTCTCACGGCGCACGCGTCCCTGTCCGTCGCGAAAAATATTGGCTTGAATCTTGCGGTCGATGGTGGTGCCGTCCGCGAGAGTCTGCGTCGTCTCAGTGACGGCAACGGCCGAATATGGCGCACCGGCAACCACTTTCCCCGAGTGCATCTCCTCGAATCCCAGAATCTTCATGCGCGAGCCAAGCGGCCCGCCGGGTATGAACTCACCTTGCGGCGGTGGTTCCTGCGCGTTCAGCGCGGCGCTGCTGAGCATCGCTGCCGTGAAAACAGTTAAAATCCAGTTCCTCTTCATTCCAGATTCTCCTCTACTTCTCTCCTGGGGCTTCTCTCCCGAACGCGGCGAGCGCGCTGGGCGAAACTCAGTTGCTTGACTGCGGCAGGCGATACGCCTCCGGCTGGCCATCGGCGCCAAGCAGCAAATCCACTTGCACCACGTCATTTGCATGCTCTTCATTAACAGACAAGCCCAACGCGCCGAGCGAGCCGCGCTCCATCTGCACTCGCACCACCGTTGTGTCGTCCAGCATTCCAGGGACCGCGCCCGGTATCAGGGCGAACTCATCCCCATCGTTTTCGGCAATCAGTGTGCCGCCAAGTTCAGGCCCGGTGGCAACGGAATGAATCGTCGTGGGTGTTGGGAATGGCCGTTGCTCTTTCGCCGTATTGACGACCCCATGCCTCTGCCAGAACGCCAGCGAAGTGGCAACCAGAACCAGCGCAGCGGCAGCGAGCAGCCAACTTGCCAACACCGCCCTGCCGTGGCTCTTCTCCGTGGTGTGTCGCGTCCGAAATTCCTGGCGCAGCCGCATCTCCACGCGGGAAGGTGCTGTCCCTTCCGAAGTCAGTTGCCCCAGTTCGCGCAAGTCCGCTCGCAACACCAGCGAGCTTTCGTACAGCGCCGCGCAGTCCGGGCAACTCCGCAAATGTTCAAAAACCGCCGCGGAGTCCAGTCCACCGGTGTCGAGATCCCGATCCATGCCTGTAATGGCAAATTCTTCGCAATTCATCTTCACTTCTCCCACTAATCTTTAGCGCGATGCGTTCGCCCGCTTCGGCGCTTCGCGCAGCATTTCCAGTTTCGCCAGCAGCAACGCGCGTCCCCGGTGCAACCTGGAACGCACCGTGCCGATCGGACATTCCAGCGCCTGCGCGGCCTGCTCGTAGCTCATCTCTTCCAACTCGCACAGGACCACGGTTTCCCGGAATTCAACCGGCAAAGACAACACGGCCGAGCGGACTCGTTCGCGCCGCTCGCGGATTTCCGCCCAGTGCGCCGGTGTTCGATGGTCGGCTACATCGAGCGCCATCGCCTCTCCCTCGCTATTCTTAACTTCCAGGGAGAACTCGCGCGGCAGCCGCTCCAGATGCTTCATCACCCGGTTGCGGGCGATCCCGTAGAGAAACGCTCCCAGCGGGCCACGGGTGGGATCGTATTTTTTCGGCTCGCGCACCAGCGTCATGAACACGTCCTGTACAATTTCTTCCGCCGCCCAGGCATGACCCGTCATGCGGAGCGCAAAACGGTAGATCTGCGCCTGGTTGCGCCGGTATAATTGCGTGAAGGCATCTTCATCGCCCCTGGCCGAGCGCTTCAGCAGGACGTCGTCTCTTTCCTGTGCCTCGATGTGCGTTTCTCCTGATGTGACGCCTGCCTTATCTGACTATTCCCAGCGGGGACGCAGAAAGTTCCCAGGCAGGCGCCCATCCTCTAGCACGGCGGGTGTGGGCCGCGGGTTTCACTATAAATCAAACCCGGTCAAAGGGTTAGAGTTGCGGAGGGGGTGCAGGGTCCGGCTCAAATACGGCAGGAAGTGAGCGTCTGTGCCGTTCGCGCGCGGGTCAGCGGGCTTTCTTGCCAGGTCGAAACATATTTGCAGCTACCCGCGTCACCAGGCGGCGCGGTACGAGGCGCTGCGAATGCGCGCCCAAATAGTTGCCCAATCCGGAGATAACATAGCTCTTCCCGGCGGCGAGCGCCTGCAAGCCGGTTCGCGCCACCTTATCCGCGGTTTCCATATTTCGCGCGGTGAACTGCTCTTGATCGGCCACCGCGTGAAATTCCGACTCCGTTGAGCCTGGGCACAAGGCACAAACGCGAATCCCGTGCGGCTTCATCTCCTCCGCCAAACCTTCAGCGAAGAACAGATCGAACGCCTTCGTAGCGGCGTAAGTGGAGATGAATGGCACAGCCTGAAACGCGGCCGTCGAAGCAAGAATCAAAATGTCACCGCTGCGGCGCGCAACCATCTCGGGCAGGAAAAGGCGGGTCAGATGCACCACCGCAGTGCAATTCACTTCCACCATGTCCAGCAACCGCTGTGTTTCCACTTGAGGCAGTTCGCCGTATTGCCCGAATCCCGCGTTGTTGATCAGCAGGGCAATTCGCAATCCCCTTTCCTTCGTGAACGAGTAAATCTCTTGTGGGGCCTCTCGTTTCGCGAGGTCTGCCGGCACCACGTGCGTCTGGATGCCGTGCTTCTCCCGCAACCCGTGCGCAACTTCCTGCAAACGGTCCAGCCGCCGCGCCATCAGCACCAGGTGCGTCCCGCCCGCCGCAAGCTCTTCCGCGAGCGCCACACCAATCCCCGCGCTGGCACCGGTAATCAGCGCCCACTTGCCCTTCCATTCGCTTATCATTTCAAATTGTCCTCTGGAAATCCGCGGTTCACGCCGAATCGGCCGGATCCGACTTGCGAACCCGCAGAACCGAGTCCTTCCATCGCGTGCCCTGCTGCCTCATCCGGTCCATCAATCGCCGCGCCCACACAAACTCCGCCGCAAGCAGCGTTAGACCGAGAAAGATCACCAGCCAGCCGGGCCCCGGTGTGAATAGCATAACCGCTCCCAGCCCCAGAAGCGTAAACCCTCCAAGGATTTTAAAGAAGCGTCGAACTTGATCAATGGTGTGAAATAACATGTGCTCTCAAGGGCGGAGGAGGGAGAAACCCGATTGTGACTGAAATACCTGATCTAATCTACAGCCACGTAATTTGGATGCGCGGCCTGTCAGAATGGACATTGCAATCGGAGGGCAACCGAAAGTGCAGAAAATTCTTGCGGAGAAGGTAGGATACTCACTCTGACCAGGAAACCGCATGAACATTGACGATTTCTACGGTCTCGCATACTGCAACTCTTTCAACTGTTCCGCATAAATGGAACCAATTTCGGGTCTAAACAGACACCAAACCAAAGGGCGGGAGCGGCGCCGAGCACTGGGATTGTTCTCAGTCAGCAACGTTACTGCTAGTGATGAGCCAATCGGACTCCCTGGCAGTTGCCGTCCTCCTTAAAGGTCGGCCACAAAACACTGATGCATAAGGTTGTCCAGAAACTGAGCAGGATCAGCAAGTTGGACGAGCACTTGACAAGATACTCGGAGTTAGATATATCGGAATACGACTATGGACGACACGGATCTCTTTTTGCCTTTGTCACCAGCGACGTTACATATCTTGCTGGCTCTAGCGGGAGGGGACCTGCATGGTTACGGAATCATGAAAGAGGTAGCGCGTCAGTCTGAAGGTCAGTACAAGCTTGGTCCGGGCACTCTATACGACAACTTGCAAAAACTCATGGATCGAGGTTTAGTGAAAGAAACCTCGGGGCGTTCCAAGAATGAGGACCCGCCCCGCCGTCACTACCAATTGACTTCATTCGGCCGCCGCGTTCTCTCCGCTGACGTTGCGCGGCTAAAGAACGTCATTAAAGAGGCGAAGCTACACCTCCACGTGGCGGGTTCGGGCAAAACGTCATGAGGCGCGGGCTCTACCGGTGTTTAATCTGGCTGCACCCCGCAGTCTTCCGGCAGTGTTACTCGGAAGAGATGCTGCGGATTTTCGATGAAGCAATAGGACAGGGCCTGTTGCCACTTTTCGTTGACGGCGTCAGGTCATTGTTTCGGCAGTGGCTGCTGCGTTCGAATATCTGGAAGATGGCGGCTGGTACTGTTGTAAGCACTGTCTTGATATTTGGTTGGTGGCATTCTCAGGAATCCTCGCTGGCTGCGGCTCTCCGTCGTGGAAATCCGGGAGCACTAGAAGAAGCCAAGCGCCGGCATTTGATCGAGCATGGAAGGCCCTCCGACGGTGTGTTCGGAGGAGTAGTCCAGGCCGCAGGCACGCAAACGGTCGAGACGGCGCCGCAAAGTGGCGCGCGAATTCCTGATCCGGTCGACGCTATCGAAGGCATCGTTTCGGCGTTCAAAGAGCGCCCAGTGGTGATGATTGGGGAAGGTCACTGGCTGCGTCAAGCCGGAGACTTTTACACACGTCTGACCCGCGATCCCAAATTTCAGGAGACTGTTCAAGACATAGTCGTCGAATTTGCAAGCCGCAATAACCAACCCTTGCTAGACAGATACATTGCAGGCGAGGATATGCCTATCGAAGATGTCCGGCGTATCTGGCGCGATACCACCAAAGTGGCTAGTTGGGAGTCGCCGGTCTACGCGCACTGGCTTGCAGCGATCCGTGAAGCCAACCGAGGACTCCAACCTTCTCGCCATTTACGCGTACTCGCGGGAGATACACCTGTTGACTGGAGCCACATACATTCTCACTCGGACTGGTCAGCTCTCGGCGACAACAACGTTTCCTTCGCAGAGGTCATCATTGATAAGGTCCTCAAGAAGAAGCATCGCGCCTTGGTTGTCCTCGGAACCAACCACGTGTTTAAGTCAGGTGATCGAGACGGAGGCGATAATACGACGACGCGCGTGGAATCGCTCTACCCTGGCTCGACTTACGTTGTGCTCCTGATCTGCGAAGGTGGCGTGGCCCGTGCCGCACAGGATCTGCTTCGGTTACCAAATCTAACCCCACCTGCGCTACTTGCATTGGCTGGAACCCCTCTGGGCAAGCCGACGGACCCTAGAGAGTTGCCTTTAATCAAGGAAGCAAACGCGTTGCTGTATATCGGGCCACCCGAGTCTCTAAAACTGGCGCTCCCTCCGGTCGGTAGCCTAGAACCGGAATATCTAAAGGAAGTCGACCGGCGATCGATGATCGAATGGGGCGAATTGCGCGCCCGGAAGTTTCTTGCTGCCGCAGCCCAGTAATCATGCAACCGCAGCGGTTGTTTGTTCTCGATTGGAAGGTCCCGTCCTCGCGGCAAAAGGCCTCTGTAAATTCTATGACTCCGTCCCGGCCGTTCAAAACGTCTCCTTCACTCTCAAGCCGGGACAGGTTCTCGGCTATCTGGGACTGAACGGATCGGGTAAGAGTACAACCGTAAAAATGCTCACGAGCTTGCTCGAGCCCACTAATGGCGAAGTGACTTACGATCATCAAAACATCCACAAAAACCTTGTCGCGTATTGAAAAGTCCTCGGCCACGTCCCTCATTATTTCTCAGTTTCTTCGTCGCGCAGGGTCCGGATCCAGGCATTTACCTCATGCACCCCGGAAAAGGCGGGCAGTGCACCCACATATTTTACAAATGGATTTTCAGGAGCACGCGCCGGGCGGATGGTTGTTCGATCACTTTCCACGACAAATTCCACGCGATCTCCCTGTTTCAGCCCGAGCCGATTGCGAATCTCCTGACTCAACTAGCTGAGTGGAGGCATGGCCTAAATCGTTCTCGCCGGACGCGCTACTTGTTACTTTTAACAGTTCCCAGAAGGGATGGGGAGCGCTAGGCTCTGGCTAACAGCAACCTCTGGGAGGATCCGGATCTACACACCCCCGACTCCAGAAGAATGGCTTTCCAGGCCTTAATTCTTACTAAGTCGACCGGATTCTCTTCCCCTAGCTGCCCAGAGAGCTAGGATTCGGCCTACTTTCACTCCTGGGAGACGCATCTATGCCTGGCTCGGGGATTGCTTCCGTATCCGTGGAGTTGAGGTCACAGTTTCTCCACGGATTAATTCCGGCTGATCGCAAAACAATCTTGGCAGCTGCAACGCAGCGTCGATTCGTCGCCAATTCTGTGATCACAAACCAGGGTCACCCTGCCAACCATTTTTTCCTGCTTACGGAAGGCCTCGCCAGATATTTCTTCGTCACAGGAGAAGGCAAGAAGCTTCTCTTTCGCTGGCTTGGACCTGGAGATCTATTTGGCGGTCGGACTGTTTTGTCAGACCATTCTTCTTATCTTGTTAGCACGGAAACGGTGGCGGACAGCTCGGTGTTGGTGTGGGATCGCCCCACAATCCGAGGTCTTATCGGACGGTATCCGAGGTTGCTGGAGAACGCGTTGTTAACTGCGTCGGACTACTTGGCTTGGCATCTCACGTCCCACATAGGTTTAGCTTGCCATACTGCTCGACAGCGGGTTGCTCAAGTACTTGTTACTCTCGCCCGGACTATTGGCGAAAAGGTTTCAGGTGGCGTTGTACTTCAGATCACAAACGAGGACCTAGCAAACGCAGCAAACGTCACACCGTTCACAGCCAGCCGCCTGATGAGCAAGTGGCAAAGTGACCGTACCTTGGTAAAGCATCGCGGCAAGGTCTTGCTTAGATCGCCTGAACGACTATT
Organism: Acidobacteriota bacterium; assembly: GCA_013289665.1. Taxonomy (GTDB): domain Bacteria; phylum Acidobacteriota; class Terriglobia; order Acidiferrales; family UBA7541; genus Acidiferrum. The sequence continues at coordinate 46,618 of JABCZN010000011.1, forward strand.
TTTGCGCCTTATGTGATTCCGGTTCAGTTCCCATCCTCTTTTCTTCCCACTGTCGCATCCCGTAATTGCGCTTGAGCAACCTCAAAGTTGCTCAGGAGCAACGACGGAATCAATCTCGCATGTGATGCTTCCATTGCAGCAACTAAGTCAGCACCATCGGTCCGTCAATTTGGTTTTGAACTCCAAACAGGAGCAGGCAATCAGCACTCTGTCCCTAGTCCGTATTCTCGTGGTAGATGATTTTGCCGATTGGCGGGGCTTTGTCCTTGCCAAGCTCCGGGAGAATTGCAGCCTGCAGGTTGTCGGCGTTGTGTCCGACGGACTTGAGGCGATTCTGAAAGCGAAGGAACTGCAACCGGACCTCGTTTTGTTGGACATAGGGCTCCCTCTGCTGGATGGTATTGGGGCTGCTCGACAAATTCGCGAGGTCGCTCCCAAATCAAAAATTCTTTTTCTAAGTCAAGAACTCGATCCCGATGTGGCACGAGCAGCTCTCAATGCTGGGGGACACGGTTACGTTGTTAAGTTGGACGCGGACAGGGAACTATTCCCCGCTCTGGAGGCGGTCATGCTTGGGAAGAAGTTCGTGAGCCCCAGAGTGGCGGATCATCCCGTCTAAAGTCAGATGCCCGCTTACTTCAGAATCGACAAGGAACACAAGCTGGTGATGAGCACAATCTACGGTGTCTTCACTCTGGCCGATGGATTGGCACATCAGGAGCAACTCCTGAAGGATCCCGATTTTGACCTCAACTTCTCCCAGTTACTGGACTGTGCCCACGTCACTAAAGCGGAACTTGGACCTGACGATGTGCGCAGGCTCGCCCAAAGGTCTATATTCTCATCCGATGCGCGCCGGGCGATTCTTGTGGCTAGTGATTCGGTATTTGGATTAGCCCGAATGTTTGTCATGTTTCGCGAAGCCCTGGGCGAAAAAGGAATTCGCATCTTTCACAGCCTCGACGAGGCACTTTACTGGGTTCTTGACGGGAGCAGCGCCGCCTAACATCTTCTTCACCCACAAAGGCAAATCCACTTCACTCGACAAATTGGGTCGGCCCTGACAAGGACCTATCATAGAAGTCGGCAAACCGGACAAGTTCGTTCCAGTACCCAGATGGACGGTAACGTTAATCAGGACTTAGAAAAGTAGGCCTGCCAGAACGGTTTTCCGACCTCAGCCCAATTACCGCTGTCATCTAAGACGGTGACGAGTATTATCGAATTATTACCGAGTGTATGGGTGCCCGCCAAAATCTCTCCGCGAAGCAGAGCAGGCGTTACAACCTTGAGCGAGAGGCTCTAAAGTCGCTCGCGTCTCAAGCTGCACTTCGGGCTGACGTGGGGTCCGCTCTAGCAAGCGCAATGGACCTGAGACGTATTTTGCAGAAATGCGCTGAAGCGATTGTCAAACATGTCGAGGCTGCGTTCGCCAGGGTGTGGCTGTTGAACGATGCTGGGGACGTTCTCGAACTCCATGCAAGCGCGGGGATGTACACCCGTATCAACGGCACTCACAGTCGGATTGCCCTGGGAAAGTTGGAAATCGGCCACATAGCATGGAAGAAGACCAAGTATTTGAACAACGACATTGTCCACCATTCGCGCATACACGACAAGAAATGGGCAAAGAGGGAGGGACTAGTAGCTTTCGCCGGATATCCGTTACTAATCGGCAAGCGTGTTATCGGAGTTGTCGGAATGTTTTTCAAGCGCCCCATAACACCGGCAATTTTAGATACCCTCGGGTCGGTCGCCGACGCGATAACCCAAGGCATCGAGAGAATTCGAGCCGAAGAGGGATTGAGACAGCTTTCGGGCCAACTTTTACGGTCGCAAGACGAAGAACGACGTAGCATTGCGGGCGATTTGCATAACGTTACCGGTCAGAATCTCGTAGCCTTACTGACCTCGCTTGACCGACTTCGTCGGGCCATCCCGTCATCTCGAAATTGGCGCAAACTAATCATTCACTGCGAGAAAATCGTCAAAAAATGCCTCGCTGAGGTGCGCACTCTTTCTTACCTCTTGCACCCTCCAATGTTGGACAAGTTCGGATTGGAAGACGCCATCCGGGAATATTTGGAGGGGTTTGGGGAGCGGAGTGGTATTAGGGTCAGATTGCGAGTCCCGCCGAAGCTCGGGAGGTTTAATCGCGAGGCCGAACTTGTCCTATTTAGAGTCGTTCAGGAGAGCCTAATCAATGTTCAGAGGCATTCGCGAAGCAAATGGGCTGAGATTAGAGTTGAACGCCATAAGAAGAAAGTAGTGCTGGAAGTAAGGGATAAGGGACCCGCCATAACTACTCAGCGGTCGGACAGGGCCCATCCGGCCGGAGTGGGCATCGCGAGCTTGCAGGAACGGACAAGGCAAATCGGGGGGCACCTGGAGATCAAATTCAGAAAAGTCGGCACAACCGTGCGGGTGATAGTACCTACTTGAAACAGATTAGCGACTTCTTATTCTCCTGGGTGATGACCACGCACTATTGATGCGCGGGATACCGGGACCGCCATCCGACGAGCTTGGTAAGCCAGTAGATTCGGCACAACTTCAATCGATGCTGACGGATGGTACTGTCGCCAACGAACGCTCCACGTGGTTGCCGGGATTCTTGGAGGGCAAGTCTCGAAGCTGGTTTCTCTCGATGGCTATCTGGCACACGGCCGAGCATTTGCTTGGAGGCGTCGTTTTGCGTGAGACGGGTGTCGGGAATCCCGGTGGGCCTCTGAGTCCAATTATTCTGCTAGGGCTAAGCTCCCTGCTCGGTCAACTCCTTCCATGAGAAGGCCGGTCCCTGTCAAGAGTGTTTTGCTCTTTCCATGAGTTCTTCTCTCTTTTTCCCGTTCAGCCAAGCCGCCTCTGTCGCCACCCTTCCATCCGCAGCCTGAAGCTGCCGCTCAACACATCGTCGGGACCGTCCGCTTTTGTTTGGTGATTGACAGAATTGGTGCTGTGAGGGATGTCCGAGTTATCTCCGGGGAGGGACTGTCGGAAGACGCGACGCTCAGGAAAGCCGGGGAGGATGCCTTGCATTATTGGAGATACGCTCCCAAAACGTTTGAAGGCGTGCCTATGCCAGCCAAAATCAGTGTAGACATCACCTTCCCCATTAGGAGCGTGGACGATATCAACTCCCGGTAAGTCCGTACCAGGACTCCACTTCTTCGGTAACGGCGTTTACCAGGACTCAGGCCGTGCCTTGAGCGGAGATTCTGTGGTCATCCCGCTCGGGACCTTCTGCGACGAAATTCGCGTGACACATACAGAGGCGGTTAGTAGTGTCGCCCAACGTTGATACAGTGAGTCGAATCGTGTTCAGGCCTGACGCTTCTGTCTCCGCGCCAGGCGTCTTGTTCCCAGAAAACCCAATCCACTGAGAAGCAGCGCTATCGTTCCGGGCTCAGGCGTCGCCTGAATTTCTCCGAACAATCCATCCTGTTGATTGTTGTAGCCCGCCGTGAAATAGAGCGCGTCGAGATTGACGTTTGTTCCGCCCGTCCGAAACTCCAATGACCAGAGGAAAGGATCGACGATAGGCTGGCCATTCATGCCATTGATCGTGCCCAAAAACTGATCGGTTGTGGGATCGTAGGCCAGAATCTCCCCATCTCCAAACTGGCCAATCAGCAAGTCACCCCCGAAGCTGCCGAATGTTGCTGGAGCGAGCGTGATTCCCCAAGGAGCATACAGCGAGCCGCTCGTAGCTATCCGTTGAAGGAAGGTCCCGCTGCTGTCAAACTCGTCGACATAACCACCGGGCAACCCAACCCCTTGCGCGTTTACGGCGGCGTATGTCACGTACAAATTGCCGCCAATATTCTGGATATTGAAAGGGCTAAACCCAGCGATCCCGTTCGGGTCGACAAACTTGCCCGCGAACGTGGTGCCCGTGACGTTGCTGAAGTTGGTATCGAAGACGTTGATATGTCCAGTGTTGTCGGCCGCGTAGATATAGTTCGCACCCCCGCTACTGGCGCTTGCAAGCCCGGTATAGATTGCACCGGGCGTGCTGGCAACACTGATCGCTGTGGCGCCGCCATTCCAGCCCAGAATTCGCCCATCCAGAGTACTGAACAGGAACAGCGCTGGGCTGGCGTCTGGCAGGTTGAAACTGGAAGTCCCATTGAAGACCTGCCCGGTGGGCCCGGAGGGAAATCCACTCGGCGGAATTGAGACAACCAGGGGAACGGCGTTTCCCGCACCATCGTAGAGGGTTGCAGTGTTTGTCCCCTGATTAGAAACCCAGAACGGGGAAGTCGGCGCGAAGCCCACTCCCCAGGGGTTCTTTAGGTTCGGATCAGTTGTGGCGGCGAGCCCTGGCACATCGGAAACGAGGTTGACTTGAGAGTATGAAGAGTCGGCGCTTAGACGCTGTGGGAAAACGGCGAGAAGAAATAGACTAAACAAGCCGACCGCGACCGCACGAGATACGAGGTCATGGCGAGACATGGGGATAGCTCCTTCCCAGGGTGCAATGGAACCGTAGCCCCAATTTAGCTCACTACTAACCAACTATGTACAATTCCAGAGACACTCCAGTGCACAAGTTTTGAAACTGGCCAGTTGCCAAAACTAAACTGAAAGAGCAATTCCGCCTCCCTACCCGATTGGCCTGAGAATCAACGGTTTGGAGAGTAACTGTGTGCAATTCTTTTCCTAATGTGCGCAGCAAGAATCCAGAGGTTTACTACAGACCACCTGCTGATCTTATGGAAACTTTGCTCAAGTCCTGGTAAGTCGTGCCGGCTCAAACGGTCAAGTCAAGTAATGGTTCGGCACTTGCCCGGTTTCCGCTCTCCAGGAACTTGTTGGGCGTCGTTGTCTTCCCCTGGGTGGAGGGATTCGAACGTTTTTCCAACCCACAACCTGAATTCATGAGTCACTGCACTTCAATAACCGACAGTGAATCGCTTGTTGATGAACTTTCGCTGCTCCACCTCATCGATCATGGCGATAGCGAAATCCTCGTACGACAGGCTGGACCGCCCGTCGCATCTTCAACGGGATACCAGGAGAATGCCTGGACAAGGTCTTGTGGAACGCCGATCCCATGCTCGTAGGAAATTCCTAGGCGAAATTGAGCATTGGCATCGCCCGCGTGAGCTTGACGTTGGAGGGCTGCAATGGCCGCTGGAGAATAGGGTGATTGCTGAGGCTGGCTCGCGGGGCCTGCGCCTGCACGTTCTCAGGAGCGCACAGCAATGCTCTCATGACGAGCGGTAAGACGAAGGCTGTAAATACACATTTGCAGCAAGGGCAAGATTTTTTCACTCGTCCTCCCGAACTCTGCCGGTGCTTCAGCGTGGATTACTACTTCAGCTTCCAGTCCGAGTAATACGCCCCGTCCGCTTGGTACATGACCAGTTCCTTAGTGTTGCGCGTCAAGACAGTTTTCGGTCTCCACGTGCCTTGAAATATATTCTGCAGGAAGTAGTAATCCTTGCCGGCGTCAAGTTGGATTTCGAAACCGTTAGCGTTTTCCATTTGCGAAACCAGGTGGTACTTGCCGGGATCGAGATAGGCGAAACTGTATGTGCCATTCCTGTTCGCGGCGGTCACGTGACCGTTGGCATACAACTTAAACGGAAGTCCCATTCCGGCGCCCCGTGGCGAAAGCGCCGGGCAAACTACGACGATCAGCGCCTTATCAGGCTTAATTTCGGGTAACGGGTGCGCCTCCTTGTCAACCTTAACAGCCTCTTTGGACTGAATGTCCGCTAGAGTCGTCTTGTCTATGTCAGCACCCTTTTCTGGGAAATCAGCCACCTCCACACGTTCCGCAAAAATGGCTTTCGCTTTCTCGATCACCTCGTCGGAGGAGTCTTTCGGAACTACTAAAAGAAAAGGCGTGCCTTTGTTCACCGCCGGAGCCACGTACATCCAATAATCGGTGACATGTCGGCCGGCACGCGCTGCTCCAATACCAGCACCAGCAGCCCCACCAAGGGCCCAAAGTGGAGAACTCCCTCCTCGCATGTGAGTGTCCACCTCGAATACGACCTTATCCACATCTGCGTAGCTGAGATTTAAATTGTCGTCCTTATCGTCTTTGAAAGTCAGCACCTTAGCGTAATCGTCAAATGTAAGGACCCCGACTTGGTTCACGAAGATGCGGTCCTTATCGCTGCGATGGCGGTTAATTTTCACATTTTGAACAGCAAGGTTTTCAGCGGAAACTGAACAAACCAGCGCAAGAGCGATACCCACGAAGATGAAACAACGCGTCATTATCCCTTCCTTAAGCGGTTAGCAGTCGGTTCTCATGCTGCGAAATATACTCCAAAAGGCACGTCTGAGTACAGTAGCTCCTGGTTAACGCTGCCGGTAAAGTAGGTATCGGTACGAAATTCTTCGATGGCCGGACCATCGCGTAGCAAGTATCGTTAGGTCCATTTCATGTCCAAAACACGAATAAATTGGCTAAGGTTTGAGTAGCAGGCGTCCGCAAGGGTAATTGAACAACGAGTATATGGCGGAGAGGGTGGGATTCGAACCCACGGTAGGGGTTAACCTACACACGCTTTCCAAGCGTGCGCCTTAAACCGCTCGGCCACCTCTCCGCACTCGCGCGCAACCTTCCAACTCTAGCAGAATTTGTTCCCGGGCGCATGGCGATGCCAAGGAGACTTTTGCGAGTTGTACCAGGAAAATATCGAATATTCCATCGAAACACGATTTTGTCAGCCGCGTTCTCTCAAGTAGACTAATAGGGTTGTCCACACCATTCCGGGGTGGTGCAATCGGTAGCACATGGGCCTTTGGAGCCTAGAATCCTGGTTCGAGTCCAGGCCCCGGAACCATTTTTCAACGGTTTTCCTCATGCGTTGTCCCGGAAAAGGCGGCAGCCATGGCCTACTTCTTATGACCCATCCCTTCACCGAGCGTTGCGTCTTGCTGACCGGCGCTGGAGGCTCGATCGGGTCGGCGCTCGCCAGGGAAATCATCTCGCATAGGCCGAGCTCGCTGGTGCTGTTGGATCATTCTGAAGGCAATCTCCATCAAATTGATACTGAGTTAAGCGACCTCCCCGGCGGTGCCGCGCGATCGGCCATCCTGGGGAATATCGCGGATGAGGCCCTGCTCGCAGAAATATTTGAAGAGCGCAAACCGGAAGTGATAATCCACGCCGCTGCCTATAAACATGTACCGCTGATGGAATGGAATGCGATTGCGGCGGTTTGCAACAACGCACTGGGCACAAACCTTCTGGCAAAAGTGGCGCGGGCCTGTGGAGCTGCCACGCTCGTGATGGTGTCCACGGACAAGGCCGTGAATCCCCACAGTGTGATGGGTGCGTCAAAGCGCGTGGCGGAGCTTGCATTGCTGCGGTGGAGCAGCCCGGCAAGTCCGATGCGGGCGGTGCGGCTGGGCAATGTGGTGGGATCGCAGGGCAGCGTGGTCCCCCGGTTTCAAAAACAAATCGCCGAAGGCGGGCCGGTAACAGTCACCCACCCGGACGTGAATCGGTACTTCTTGCACATGGAGGAGGCCGTTGAGCTGGTGCTTCTGGCGGCGAGGACGAATGGAGAAGGCGGAATCTACATTCCCGATCCCGGTAAACCGCTGCGAATTGTGGATCTGGCGAAGCAGTTGATCAAGCAGTCTGGACGTGCGCGTGAGGACGAGATTCCAGTGGTGATTACCGGACTGCGGCCCGGCGACAAGCTGACCGAGGAGTTTATTTCAAACTACGAGTCGCTGGGCACTCTGAATTCCATGACTCGCCAGCGACTGGCCTTAATCAAAAGCCCTCAGCCGGCGAGCGCGGAATTTGATTCAGCGATGGCGGCGTTAGAAAAGAGTGTGGACCGGCGCGATTTGGGGTCCGTTCTGGATGGTTTGCGCCGGCTGGTGCCGGAGTATCAGCCGAGCGGCGTCGTACTTGAATCGCGGAAGGAGCAGCAGTCAAGTTCCCTATGAAGCGGACAATTGCTGTGGTGACTTCTTCGCGCGCGGACTACGGTCATTTGTATTGGCCCTTGCGGGATTTGTCGGCCTCGGATTCCGTGGATCTGCGAATCGTTGCGATGGGGCCGCATCTTTCACCGGAATTTGGAAACACTATCCAGGAAATCGAAAAAGATGGGTTCAGGATTGATGCGCGCATCGAATGCCTGCTCAGTTCCGACAGCGATGTCGGCATGGCCAAGACGATTGGGGTGGCCACGCTGGGACTCGCGGATTTATTCGGCCGGATGCGGCCAGACTTGCTCCTGCTGATCGCCGATCGCTACGAAATGCTGGCGCCGGCCGCGGTGGCGCTGGCGTTGCGGATTCCTATCGCCCATATCGAGGGCGGCGAAATCAGCGAAGGCGCGATTGACGACGCGGTGCGAAACTCGTTGACGAAAATGAGTCACATTCATTTCACGTCCACGCACGCGGCGCGGCAGCGGGTGATTGTGACGGGCGAAGAAGAGTGGCGGGTGCACCGCGCGGGCGCGCCGTCACTCGATCACCTGCGCAGGCAAACCCTTTTGTCGGCCGAGCAGGTTCGATCGCGATTGCAGGTGGACCTCGGGAGTCCGGTAATTCTGGTGGCGTACCATCCGGTGACGCTCGCGCGGGACACGAATGAGGAGGCGGGGGAAATGTTTGCCGCCCTGGAAAGCGTTGAGGACCAGATCCTGTTTTGCTACCCGAATGCCGACGCGGGCAGCCGGGCGCTGATCGAGAAAACGAAGGCGTTCCTGGAGCGCCGGGGCCGGGGAAAGATTTTCACCAATCTGGATGCAGTCACCTATTGGAGTTTGCTGCGCTCTGTCGAAATGCTGGTCGGTAACTCGAGCAGTGGAATCATGGAGACGGCGTCTTTTGCGCTGCCCACCGTAAATATCGGAATGCGCCAGCAAGGTCGCGAGCGTGCCCGGAATGTGCTGGACGCCGTCGCGGATCGCACCGCAATCGGAAATGCAATAGGGATTGCGAGATCGGCTGAGTTTCGCGCGCGGCTGGCGGGCATGGCCAATCCATTCGGAGAGGGGCGCGCTTCAGAAAAGATTGTCGAGGTGTTGACGTCGGTGCCGCTGGGAAAAGAGCTTCTGGTCAAACGGCATCCGCCGTTGCCGTTTCCATCCGAAACACTCAGCAAGACTGTGGCGCCATGAGAATCCCCCTCTCCGCTCCCGACATACAGGAAGCAGAAATTGCCGCGGTAGCCGCTGTCCTGCGGACTCCGCACTTGAGCCTCGGGCCGAAGCTGGAGGAATTCGAGCGGAACATTGCACGATACATCGGGGCCGGAAATACGATTGGCGTAAGTTCCGGGACGGCGGGCCTGCATCTCTGCGTGCGGGCGCTCGGAATCGGCGCCGGAGATGAAGTGATTGTTCCCTCGTTTACGTTCGTCGCGGTGGCCAACGTTCTGCGCTATGAACATGCCGTTCCAGTGTTTGTGGATATCCGGCCCAAAACTTTGAATCTTGACACCAGCCGCATTCTAGCGGCGATCACTCCCCGGACGAAAGCGATTCTGGTGGTGCATACGTTCGGCTGCCCGGCGGATTTAGCTGAAATTCTGGAGATTGCGCGGCGCCATCATCTTCATGTAATTGAGGACGCCTGCGAAGCGATTGGGGCGGAATACCACGGGCGCAGGGTGGGAGCCCACGGCGATGCGGGAGTTTTCGCCTTTTATCCGAACAAGCAGATAACCACCGGAGAAGGCGGGGCTGTCGTCACCAACGATCCGCGGCTGGCAGCCCGCGTGAAGGCTCTGCGAAACCAGGGCCGGCCGGATACGGAGGACTGGTTTCAGCATTCAGAGATCGGGTATAACTACCGGATTTCAGAGATGAATTGCGCTCTGGGGATCGGCCAGTTGAACAGGATCGAGGCGATCCTCCACCGCCGCGAGGAAATCGCCCGCGCATATGACGAACAATTGCGGGACTGCGGAAATTTGCGCCTGCCTCTTTTGACGGTAGCCGAGCGCCGGATCAGCTGGTTTGTATACGTGGTCAGGTTGGCAGATCAGTTTTCCGAAATGCAACGTGATTGGATTCAGAAAGAAATGAACCGCCGGGGGATTGGCTGCGGCAGATACTTTGCCCCAATTCACTTGCAGCCGGCGTACCGGCATGTTGTCGCGCCCCGGGATGGTCTGAAAGTTACGGAATTTGCCGCAGCGCGATGCCTGGCTTTGCCGTTTTTTAATCTTCTGGAAGAGGCGCAAATCAATGAGGTTTGCGGAAATCTGTGTGAATTGGTTGCGATGGCGGAGAAGCTGGCCCCCGCGGGCAAGGCGGCGACCGGCGGCTAACAATTGGGCGGTGGCGCCGCTACATCTTCACCGAAAACCGGAGAATCGTAGTGGAGTGGAAAGGTCCGCTGGGGAAAAGCGTCGTCGACGGAAACCCCGGATGGTTCGGCGAATCCGGGAAATGTTGTGTCTCCAGGCAAAATGCGTATCGTTGCTCGTAGACCTTCCCTTCCTTGCCGTGCGCCGTCCCGTCCAGAAAATTCCCCGTGTAGAACTGGATGCCCGGCTCCGTCGTTAGGACTTCGAGAACGCGCCCGCTCTTCGGATCGCGCGCCACCGCCGCCAGTTCAATCCCTGAAAATCCAGATTTCCTGTCAATGACCCAGTTGTGATCGTATCCCCGTCCAAGTTTAAGCTGCTCATCGGTTCCGTCGATCCGCTCCCCGATCGCCACCGGCCGCGTGAAATCAAACGGTGTGTTCTTCACATCGCGAAGCTCGCCCGTCGGAATAAGTCCGGCATCCACGGGCGTGAACTTGCTGGCGTTCAACTCGAGCGTCTGCAACAGAATGTCGCCATTTCCCTGTCCGGCAAGATTGAAGTAGCTGTGATTGGTGAGATTCACCACCGTAGGCTTATCGGTGCTCGCGCTGTAGTCAATCCGAAGTTCATTCTTCGCATTCAGCAAGGTAAAAACCACCGTCACGGTCATCGTGCCGGGAAATCCTTCCTCTCCGTCCGGACTCAGATAAGTAAACTCCACCGCCGCGCCATCTTTGCTCGGAACCTCCTTGGCCACCCACATCTTCTTATCAAAACTGCGCAGTCCTCCATGCAACGTGTTCTCGCCATTATTCTTTGGCAAGGTATAAGTTTTCCCGGCCAGCTGGAAACTTCCGTGCGCAATGCGGTTGGCGTAGCGTCCAACAGTGCCCCCAAAGTGCGCCGTGCCGTCCTCATATTCCTTTGCGGTGTCGTAGCCCAGCACAACATCCGCAAATTTCCCCGCCCGGTCCGGCACCTTTATGCTCACAACCGTGGCGCCATAATTCGTAATGGCCACCATCATCCCGCGGCTGTTCCTCAAAACGTACAAATCCGTCTTCTCGCCGGAAGCAATGGCGCCAAACGGCTGAATCTTAATCGAGGATTTTGGAGCAGGGTTCGCGGAAGCCTTGGGATTCGTGAAACTCAGAGCCAGAAACAACGCCATGCCGAATCGCGGAACAGACATTTCCCTCTCCTCCAAAACCAGTGTAATTCCATACGCTTCGACTGCGACCGGGATGCTGGGGTAAGCCAGCAGTATTCAATCTGCCAGGAACCGCTAAACTTCTTTCAAGACAACTCTATCAGACTCGGCCCAAAGCGCTGGCAATCCACCCATAGAAGCCAGTCCGGACAGAAGCTGCGCTTAATCCGCGGGCTGTTGTTTCCCGGCAATCAACGTTCCGGTAGTCGCAACGCACTGCCACGTCCCATTGCTTCTGATCCACGTGTCCACGAATCGCTCGCGATGCACGTACGCCTTTCCCTTTTCCACCCCCTTCACGCGAAATACGCCCACCACCACCGCCGCATCGCCGTACATTTGCACGTTGCTCTGTTCAATCACCGCCTGCGAAGGCTGGTAATCCGGCGCCTTGATACTGGCGAGAAACTCGCTCTTGTTCGAAATGCTGCCGTCAATATCTACGGAAACCAGGTTGCTTCCCAGAAGCATATCCAGCGCCTTGGTATCCTTGCTCTCGAGCGCGTGGTTCCACGCCAATTCGAGCGCCTGGATGCGCCCCGCATCATCGTTTGCCCCGCTCTGTCCACGCAGAGAAACGGCAACACTCGCGATCAAAACAACAGCGGCCAAAAGGCTAATTTTCTTCATGAGCCCAATCCTCTCAACCTCCGTTCGGTTGTGCCTGGGATTAGTACCGATAGTAGGCCATCTCGCGGACGCGGGGTGGCTGAGCTTCGCGGAGTTTTCTGAAGAATTAACGGCTGAGAATTTCGTTTACCGCGCGATACGCCTGATCAATGGCCGTATCGGTGTAAGCGCTGGCGCCCGCATCCGAATTCGCGATCGCCATGCGCCCGAATGGCTGCCGGCCCACGACCCACGGCTGCTGGCCCGTTTTCCACTGCGGCAAATCCAGCTCAAACGGCGTGAACGCATATCCGTGCGCCCAGCGGTTCACAATAATGCCTTCGATATCGCGGGCGGGGTCGAAACCCGCTCCGCCAAGCATCCGTGCCAGTTGCTCGCGGATGTTCCGCTCGAATTTGCTGTAGGGAGTCTGCAACAACTCTGCCCGCCCCGCGCGGTTCTGATCGCGCACCGGTAAGCCGGGCTTGCAAGGCGTCCGCAACATGAAGAGAACCGCCGGCTCCTCGGGCTTGCTCGGAAACGGATAGTTGCCGAGGCTCACCGGAAAATCGAGCGCAGTGTAGGTGTAGTACCCCCCCGGCGCCACAATCTGGTGAATCCCCAGGTTCGCGAACGACGCCCAGTTGCTGAGCGCAACATGCGTGTAGACCAGCGGTGCCTTCACCAGATAGGAAAGCGCTTCCTTCTGCGCTTCGGGAAGCTCCGGGCAAATGTAGGGAATCATCACGTTGTAGCAAGCCAGCACGCAGTAGTTCCCTTTCACCGTGTTCAGCCTGCCCCCGCGCATATAAGACACCTCGACCTGTTTCGAAGTGTCCTTCGCGCCCAGATGCTTCACGTTGACCACGGTACTGTTCAACCGGATCCTCACAGGATTCGCGTTCCGATCAAGCGCCGCGTAATTCGCGCGCGCCGTCACTACATCCTCCATCGTTGACCCGGGCACGGCGTCGGGAATCAGTGCACGCACCAGCAGCCGCGCCACGGAAGCGTTGCCATCGGGGAAATGGAAAATATACGGCTCTTCCTTTTCGCGTTCCGGAAAACCAAGCCCATCAAACCCCGGGTAAGTGAACGATCCATAGTCGTCGCCCGCCTCATAACAGGCAAACGCGGGCACAGACTCGATGCCAACGCAAAAAAGATCGTGCGTAAAAGTCTGAAAGAACGGCAGCGCTTCCGGTATCAGCCGGCAGTGCCTGGTCAAATAATCCGCATAGCTGATTTTGCCCAAGGCCGCGATTTTCTGCTCCCGCGTCATCGCCGGCAGGTAGTCGGCCTTCTCTGTATAAACCCGCGCAATATCCTTTTTCACAGCGTCAGAAAGCGGCGCCTTTGCCAGAAATTCCGGCCACGGGGTGGTGTTCATGCCGGCGACCAGGTGATCCTCTCCAAACGTCTCCCTGTCGAAAAAAGCCGCCGTGCCGCGCCCGGCATAGAGTTTCGCGTCGTACGCTTTGTAGAACTTCTGCGTGTCAATGCCGATCTCTCCCAGCAGCGCTTTCGCTTCCGCGCTGTATCTGCCGGGGCTCTCAATGGACTGCGTGCCGCCATAGGAGAGCACCATGCGCCCGCCCGCCTGGAATTCATTGCGCTTGGCGTGCCCGCCGAAATCATCATGATTGTCGAGTATCAGGATTTTCGCGTTCCGCCCCGCCTTTTGCCGGAACCGATACGCCGCGGCCAGCCCGCTGATCCCGCCTCCCACGATCACCAGATCGTAGCTTTCGCCTGTAGCAACAGCGTCGCCCAGAGCGCTCACCGATTCCCCATCCCGCATCCGGTGAGCGAACGTGAAAGACCCATCATGGTTGCCGCGAATCCCGGTGCGCGAAGGCGGGTAATAATCAGGCGCTTTTTCAGGCGCGAACTCGTCGAAAGCCGCCGCGGCAAATAATTCCCGCGCGCCAATCGAGCTACCCATCAGCGTCGCGCCGGCTCCAATCGCCACGCCATTCAGAAAATCGCGCCGCGAAATCTCACGATTCATCCCCAGTTCGCTATCCTTCCTATCCCCGGAAACGTTCAGGTCATCCATCCAGGCTCCTCCGTGCTGATCTGGTGGCCCAGTATACCCCGCCCGCCACATCCCTACACAATTTCAGTAAACTTGCCCGATGAACGGGCAAGTGTCGCGGCCGACCTTCCGGTCGGCCACTCCGAATCACTCTGCAGGGAACGGCCCAGCCCTTCGAATTCCTCTCCATCACTGATAGTCTGTTATCCAGTTTTCGAGCACTCGCCCCATGCAAACGCAAAGCGATGCCCAAGCTGAAAAAGAAACCGGCCGCCTCGAAGCCTTCAGCGACGGCGTCTTCGCCATTGCCATCACCCTACTGGTCCTCGAACTGAAAGTCCCCTCAATTCCGCCGGCCGGCGCAACCTCCGCCGCCCTCGGCGAAGCCCTGCTAGGGCTCTGGCCCAGCTATTTCGCCCTGGTCACCAGCTTCTTCACCATCCTCATCATGTGGATGCATCACCACGCCATTCTCCGCAATGTCCACCGCACCGACTCGCGTCTGCACTTTTGCAACGGCTGCCTGCTCCTGCTAATCACTTTCGTTCCCTATCCGACGTCCGTCCTCGCCGCTTACCTGCACACGCCCGCCGCAAAAATGGCCGCCGCGTTCTACGCCGGCACTTTCGTCCTGGTTGCAATGTGCTTTTCCCTGTTCATTTACGGCGCCTTCCGTCCGCACCTGCTTTCGCGCAATGCCTCCGCCAGATTTATCGAGACCACGCACCGCAACTACCGTCTCGGCCCGCCACTCTACCTGCTAGCCATGCTCGCGGCCTTCATTGACGCAAGACTGTGCCTGGGAATCTGCACAGCATTATGGATTTATTGGGCGGCGGTAATCAGAAGCTAGGAGCTGTCTGGTGGATACAGCTTTAGGAGGCCGGGGCTTCGGCCCCGGCCGAAAAAGCACGGCTGAATCTGGGTTTTCCCTCCGCCTCAGGCGGATCCGCCGATTCTGGCGGAAGCCCCTCAAGAAAGCTTTGCCAGAATCCGCCCTCTAATTATTGGACGAGTTCGGGCGGGGTGAGGGAAGGAGGCACTCTTCAGTGGTAAGTGGTAACCAGTTCGCCATTTTCAATGCGCAGGTCGGAAACATCGGAAGGCAATCGAAGTTTCTCGCGGTTCACCGGCGACTCCATCAACTGCCGCACCGCGCTTTCCAGCGCCGACTGCGGAATCGGCAGCGATCCAATATGCCCGCTGACGGGCTTAAATTTAAGATAACCGTCGGCTGCGCCCAGTCTTCCGACCAAATCCAGGCTCATCTCTCTCCCGTGGAGATCAAACACCATGTACGCGTGAACCTGATCCCCTTCCATCTGCACCTTGACATCCCGCACCGAAGACCGTGCCTGTTCGACGTCCGCGTCAATCGGCGCGCCGGCGCCGACTGAGGGCACTGCCGCTGCCGCTTGGGGCGAAAGATCAAGATGGTTGGCAAGATAGGAATTCAATTCCGTCTCGTCCAGTCGGAGCGTAGCAGGCTGCCCCTGTGAAACGGTCTGCTCAGCCTGCGAAACTTTCTGCTCCGCGCTCGCCGCGGCCTGCGGCGTTGAAAAAACTGGCGGAGGCGTCGTCTTGTGCAGCAGCAGGATCAAAGTAACGACTGTAGCCAGATAAGTGGACCAGCGCAGGAAGCGGAACACCCAGCGCGCAACGCTCACTTTGGGTTCCGCGAACGGCGGCAGCGGCTCTAGTACCGGCGGCAAATTGGGAAGTGTCTCGGCCATTTCTAAACGGTCCAGTTCGTGCTCTTTGGTTGGATGCGTGCCCCAACTTCCTGGTTTCAACCCTAATCCCGCGGAAAGGTCGCGGCAACTCCTTCGCTCCGCAAGGCGGCCAATTCGGCACCTGTCCTCAAACTCGGCGCATGGGATACTGATTCACACCGAAAAGGATTCGCCTTGGCAACCGAAGCTGTCATCACAAAAGCCGCAACCGCAAGCAGCAAACGACTCCCCGCCTACTTGGCGCTCCTCGGCGGGATAGTCTGCATCGCCTGGTCGGCAATATTCGTGCGCTGGACCGACATTCCCGGTCCAGCTTCCGCTTTCTACCGGATGCTGATTCCCGCCGTGGTCCTGCTGCCGACATTTTTCTTCGATCGCCGCCGCCCTCCGCTCGACGCGCGCACCCTCGGCATCATCGCCTTCGGCGGCCTCTTTTTCGCCTTCGATCTCGCTTTCTACAACACCGCGATTTTGCAGACCTCCGCCGCCAATGCCACCCTCCTGGGAAACAACACTCCCATCTTTGTCGGTCTCCTCACCTGGCTGGTCTTCCGTCAGCGTCCCGCCCGCGCATTCTGGCTCGGTCTCCTCATGGCCATTGCCGGCGCAGTTGTAATTCTCTGGGCAGACCTCGCGCATCACACTCAGATTGGCTTGGGAGACCTGCTGGCGCTCGCCGCGTCCGCCTGTTTCGCCGTCTACCTCATGGTGACGGAGAAAATTCGCAACTCCACCGGCACGCTGGCGTTCCTGCGCCTGGCAATGATCTCGAGCACGCTCGCCCTCCTGCTCATCAATCTCGCCATGGGCATATCGTTGCGCATCCCAGATGGCCGCACCATCTGGGCCATATTGGGCCTCGGCCTCATCTCGCAACTCGGGGGCTATCTCTTCCTCACCTACGCCCTCGGCCATCTCCCGGCCACGCTCACTTCCATCAGTCTCCTCACGCAAGGCCCTTTGACCGCCGCCATGGCCGCAGTTCTGCTCGGCGAACCCCTCAGCCTCGCTCAAGTCCTCGGCGGCCTGCTCGTCCTCGCCGGCGTAGCCCTCGCCCACCGCCAGCGCCATCCCGAAGACGAGTGCAACATTTAAGCCTCAACACTGGGGCCTCTTTGTTTTTCGGAACTGCTTTTAGCGAAATACTTTCAATGGCGGTTCATCAAACTGAGCGATATCTGCCTTGCCTGCGCCAGATTCACAGGTAACATTGAGGGCGAAGAGAATTCCTCCGCCCAGCCAACAACCAGAAGGGGTCCGCCGTGCGCCTATCATTGCCCGCGCTTATCGCGCTTTTCCTTACGTGTCCCTGCTTCTCTCAGGAGCCTCCTGCACCTCCTCTGCATTCCACCGCCCCCGCCGTCGAGGCCTCCAACCGCCCCAAAATCGGCGTTGCCCTTGAAGGCGGCGGCGCGCTCGGCGAAGCCCACGTCGGCGTCCTCAAATGGTTTGAAGAACACCAAATTCCCATCGACTACCTCGCCGGCACCAGCATAGGTGGCCTCGTCGGCGGCATCTACGCTACCGGCAAGCCCGTTGCTCAACTCCAGGAAATCCTGCGCACCGCAAATTGGCCTCTGCTCCTTGGCGGCGGCACCCCTTACGAAGACCTCTCCTTCCGCCGAAAAGAAGACGCCCGCGCGGTACCCAATTCCGTTCAAGTCGGCCTGAAACACGGCGCTGCTCTTCCCCCCGGACTGAACACCGGCCATCAGATCAATCTCCTCATCGACCGCGAAACCATCGATTACTCCAACATCCCCTCCTTCGACGATCTCCCGATTCCCTTCCGCTGCGTTTCCACCGAACTGATATCCGGCCAGGCCTATGTCTTCCAAAGCGGCTCCCTCTCCGACGCCATGCGCGCCACGATTTCGATCCCCGGCGTCTTCGCTCCCGTCCGCCAGGGCGACAAAATCTTCGTGGATGGCGGGATGGTGGACAATCTCCCCACCGACGTAGTCCGCAAAATGGGCGCTGACGTGGTGATCGCGGTTCACCTCCAGCTCTCACCGGCCAGCGCGAAAGAAATTCAAGGCGCGTTCTCGGTGCTGGGCCGCTCGGTAGCGCTGGTCATCGCGGAAACCGAGATTCGCGGCATGGCCGGCGCTGACCTGATCGTGAACGCCAACGTGGCAGAATACTCCTCTACCGATTATCAAAAGACCGAACAACTCATCCAGCGCGGTTATGACGCCGCACAGGAAAAAGCCCAAATCCTCAAAGCCTATTCACTCGACGACTCCGCCTGGGCAGAATATCTTCAACAGAAAAAATCCCGCATGCGTGGTGCGCAAGGAGCGCCCGAATTCATACTCGTCGAAGGCGTGGATCCCGAGGGCAAGAAAAATATCGAGAATCTGCTCAAAAATTTTGTCGGAAAGCCTCTGGACACGAAATCCCTCGACCACGTCCTCACCCGCCTCACCGGCGTCGGCCGCTACGACAGCATCACCTATTCCGTCGTCAACGACGGCAACCAGAGCGGCCTCTCCATCCGCGTCCACGAAAAAACCTATGCGCCTCCGTTCCTCTTGCCCTTCGTCGAAATCAACGGCAGCGAGCCGCAGGATGTGGACTTCACCATGGGCGCTCGCATCACCGCGATGGATGTCTGGGGCTACCGCTCCGAGTGGCGCACCGACCTGAAATTTGGCGCCACCTACGGAATCGCCAGCGAGCTCTACCGGCCCTTTCAGCCACTCGGAAAATGGTTTTTTGCCCCCTTCGTCAACGCCGGCCAAACCAATTTCAAGGTTTATAAAAATTCCGATCCGCGGGCGATCTATCGCCTCGACAACGTCCTCGCCGGCGTTGATCTCGGCTATTCCCTCAGCCGCTTCAACGAAATCCGCTTTGGCTACGGCGTCGGCTACCAGGACTATGCCCTGCGCCTGGGCATCCCGGACTTCGCCTCCACTAGCGGCCGCGTCGGCTCGTTCCACGCCCGCTATATCCTCGATCACACCAACGAAGCCGTCATCCCCACCCGCGGCATCTTTCTCAAAGCAAGTTACGAGTGGTTCGATACAACTCCCATCTCCACCCATGCCTACCCGTCCGTCGAACTGCTGGTCCAATACTTCCAGCCGGTGTCATCAGCCGGCTCCCTCTTCTCGACCGCCAACGGCGCCTCCACCTTCGGTCACTCCTCCGCCGGCGCACCCATCTATTTTCTCGGTGGCGTGGGACGCCTCAGCGCCTATGGCCTGAACGAACTCATCGGCAATCAGTTTTTCATCGGCCGTACCGGCTACCTCCACAAGGTCTTCACCCTGCCCCCATTCGTCGGCAAACAGGTTTACCTCACCGGTTTTGCCGAAGTAGGCAAGATGTACGGCGACCCCTTCCACGCTCCGAAACTTTCCGGCGACTTCGCCGGCGGCGTCCTTGCCGAAACTTTCTTCGGTCCCATCCTGCTTGGCGGCAGCGTCGGCGACACCGGCCACCAAAAATGGTTCTTCCAACTAGGCCGCGTTTTCTAACCTCACCCCAGCCGCTCCGAATGCTTCCATGCAGGCGCATGGCTTTCGCCATGCCCGCCGTTCCTCCGCTGTAGCGGCCGCCCGCGGCGCGGGGTTATTTGCCTAGAATCGAGGCCTCCGGGGCCGGTTCCTCCTTCGCCAAAACCGTCCTTCGGTACAGTAGTTCCCCTCCACGCCAGATGCTTAAAATGGTCCAGTTGAGGTGCCCGTCATGAAGAGACTTCTCTTGGTTATCTGCTTCACCCTCGTTCTCGGCGCTCTCGGTCCGGATTCCGCTGCCGCAGGCCGCGACTGGCCATGGCATCGTCATCACAAGGACGCCAGCGCTGCCAAGGCGAGCAAGCCGGAAAAGATTAAGTCGGAAAAGGGCAAGAAATCCTTGTTCCACCGGAAAACTTCCCAGGATAAGGCCCGCGAAAAGTCCGCGCGCGAAGAAGTCGCGGCTGGCGCTTCTCCCGGCCCCAAGTCCGTGGGCTGGCACCGTCAGACCCCTGGCCCAGCCGGCGCCGGCGCCCGATAACGTCGCTTGGGCCTCACCGGGCATCCTAAGCCGTGTGCCGCACCCTGCCCTGAGTGAAGCCCGAATGGACGGTTTTCAGGGTGCGCCCCTTTTGCGCCCGCCTCTGGCGGGTCCGCCTCAAGCGTGCGCTTTTTGACTTTTGCTCCCTCAGGTGGCCTAATCTCCGCGCCTTGTGCTCCTTCGCTCCGTCCAGGCGCTCAACCGGGATGAGCAAGTGCGTCCAGTTCTCCCCTTCAGCCGCATGACCAGCCGTCTCGCTCTAAATGTTTGGCAAGCCCACAAACAACGCTCGGCGCGCCCCAGAAACGCCAGCCTCCCGGATGGCGTTCTTCGCTCCCATCCCCCCGCAATCCGGAGCTCTGAAGGAACTAAGCCATCCCTCAGGACTTCTTGATGGAACCCGACTGCGTGGCAACGAGCAGCCAGCGGCCATCCTGCTTCACCAACATGGCCAAAAAGCGCACTCTGGCGTTGAAGGAGGTTCCGTCAGGCCTTCTGCCTTGCGCGGAGATAAATCCCGAAACGGTGGCCGAATCTCCCCAGTCTCGCGTGTGAATTTCATCCACAGACATGGCGTCCCATTCATTGTCGCTCTTCGCGGTTGCAAGTTCGTTCGCCTTGTCGCTGAGTTTGCCTTCGAAGTTGACCGCCATATAGTCCGGCGAAATCAGCTTCTCAAGCGCTGCCAGATCCTTGGTTTTCCATGCTGCCACATACGCCCGATAAGCGTGCTGGACCGACTCCTCCTCGTTCCCGGATCGAGCCAAAGCGGCGAGAGAGCAGGCGAGAGCTACGACCACGAATAGACCTGACATCCAATAAACCCGAGTTTTCATTGGAATTTTCCCACTCCTGTCAATTGAGCTTTTCAAACCTTTCGTTGCGAATCGCTCCATCCCAGCCGGAGAACACTTTCAGGCCCGAGATGTGGCCGGCGTTATCGCCGGTGAAGACGAGAGTCAATCCCCCGCCAACGCTAAACTCGTTCGGAACGATTGGCTCCAGCTTGATGGCCGGGTCCCAGCCAGCCCGCAGCATGAGGCTCCCGTTCTCGAGCGAAAGTTTGTACGTGGCATCGAGCTCCGCGCTCTTATACACGCCAGCGTAAGCGGCAAGGGCAGTGCCATCCACGTGGAGAGCCTCGATTCTCGCGCCTGCGAAGGTGAGCGCATTGTTATAGGTCACGCTTGCTTTCATGACTCCATCCGCACTTGAAAATGTGACGGTCGCCCCGCTCGTGGGGTCCGCGAACCGGTTCCGTTCGACAGGCTCCAGGACGTGGCCTTCCAGCACAAGATTTCCGCGCTCCGCAGTGAAGGAAACCAGGTAATGCGTGCGAGTCTCGAAGTATTTTCCCGCGAACAACACGGGATCGGAACCCGCAACCCCGGCCGGCGCGGGCTGCAGTTCCTTCTCCAGATAGATATCCGCGACCTCGCGCGACAGCCCGGCCGGGTCGGCGGAGGACACATTGCACAGTGTCACCACGGTGAAGTTCTGCTGCGGGAAGCGGAGCAGATTGGTTCGGTACCCGAAATTTGCGCCACTATGTTCTGCAATCGGCAACCCGCGATACGTACTCATGAACTGGCCGAGCGCATAATTGTTCGCCGTGCCGTCATTCAGCGCTTCGCGAGCCTGCATCTCCTTCAGGAATGTCGTTTTGCCCAGCATATTGTGATAGAAATTCCGGTCCCACATAAGCAGATCGTCCACGCTGCTCATCAGTCCGCCGCCACCCACGATTTCGTAGTTGGTCGACCAATCCACCAGAAAGGCGCCGCCCGTCCCGCGTGAATATCCGGCAACGCGCCCAGGCACAACCACGGTGTGATCGTCATAAAACCTTGTATGCGCCATTCCCAGCGGTTTAAAGATATTCTGGGCTGCAAATTCCCTGAGCGGCATCTTCGTCGCCCGCTTCACCACCTCAGCCAGAAGAAAATAATTCGTATTGCTGTAAAGAAATTCGTCCCCGGGATGGAAGTTGAGGGCCTTCTGCCGGACAATCAGGTCCATCAACTCCGCTGTGGGATGCAGGTCCTCCAG
The DNA here is from genome assembly GCA_013289665.1 of Acidobacteriota bacterium. Lineage (GTDB taxonomy): Bacteria > Acidobacteriota > Terriglobia > Acidiferrales > UBA7541 > Acidiferrum. The sequence goes on from JABCZN010000011.1 coordinate 68,508, forward strand.
GTTGCGCCCGGAAATCCCAATCAACCCCAGGAAGTCCGCGAGCCCGCTAGTATGGTGCAACATTTCCCGCAGTGTGATGGGCTGGCCGTAATCAGGCAGTTCCGGGATGTATTTGCGAATGTTGTCGTCCAGGGAAAGAAAACCCTCCTCCGCGGCAAGCACAATGCTGGCGGCCGTGAACTGCTTCGCGATCGACCCCATATAGAATACGGATTCCGGCGAAAGCGGGACTCCCTGTTCAAGGCTGCCCATGCCATAGCCCTTCCGATAAACAAAGTTCCCGTCTTGTATCACCCCGACGGCGCACCCAGGAGAATCGGATTTCGCGTAACTGGCAAAAACCCGATCCACGCCCCGATCCAGGCCCCGATCCAGGCGTTGTTCAGAATCCTCACCAAATCCCGGCCCAGCAACAGACAGGTCGAGGCATAAAGCTAAAAAAACAGCCATCCGCATAACGCAACCTCCGCTCAGTCTTAACTATGATTCAGTTTCCCATCGCTTCGTTGCGGGAGCATCCGAGCAAGCCAGGTCAACCCCCTAGAAGCAATCTCATAGACGTTTCCTTAGGAGGTCGGGGCTTCAGCTTACTCTGCGTTCAGCCGAAGGAGCCCGACATGAAAGGGTTGGCGAAAATGGAGGAGATTTAGCGCGGTTTTCGACGGGTGAACCGGCTTGCCTATTGCGTCGAAGCAGTTCGACCACCGGCAACCACCCGGATCATTCCCAGCCGGCTACTTCACCGTTAGCCGCCAAATCAACGCCGTTCCGTGCGCAAATCTTCCGTTGGCTTCATTTTCATTTCGCAAGCTCCCGAACCATGGCATTTTGGCCCCGGTCCACAGGAGGACTGCGTCCATGCGGCTGCAAAAACATCCAAGCCGTCTTGCAACGTCGCCGATCGGAGATCATCTCGGCAGCGTAAGGGCGTGGTCTACGTTCTACCGCTAGTGTCGATTCTCCCGGCAACTTTCTGAAGTTCCTTCCCATTCGGCGGCGAAGTGTGTCGCACTGGTCGCGTGTCTTTTGCTCTCGCGCGGCGCCGCTGGTGGTGTCTTTCGACGCCGCCGGCACAATCTGAAGCGCAAAGCGCTTCGTAGAAAAGAGAAAGCTATGGTTGCGATTAAAGTGCAAGGGGGAACTCCCTCTGGGACACGCTCGCTGTGCCAGACCTGCAGCCGGGGCCACATCATTAAGGGCTTCCGGGCGTCAGAGGTAGAGGTTTTCTGTCGCCAGTTCTACATCGAACGCGAAATTCGCTTTGCCGTATGCGAATGCACGTTCTATGAGGACCGTCGCCTGGCCAGCAAATCGGAGATGGAGGAGATCGCCTGGTTCCTGACCACGCGCAAAGCGGGCCGCACCGTCGGGTTCGTCAGTGCGGAAAAGTTTCGCGCCGAACAGGAAGCGGCATCTTTCCTCGCAAACACCAACTCGACCGAATTGGACGAGTGAGTCAGAGACTCCGATGGGTGGCCTACCCTTTGTGCCTTAGAAAGGGTAGGCCCTCTCTTCACTCAAAAGGGTCCTCGCGGATGCGGGCCACGAGTGCCGCACTGGGCATGGGGATCCCCCTTCCAGTTCTCAGTTCTCCCCGGTCGCTCACCACCTTCCGCCTCCGCTGGCCACCGGTCGCCGGCAACCCACCGGCAGGACGGGGTATAATTTCACCGAAGGAAAGAGGTTCGGTGGTAGCCCGCGCTTGCCAGATAGCGGGCCTCCGCAGAGTGGAGATTATTCCCGTGGCGACGCTATTTTCCCGCAGCGAATTTCTGAAAACTTCCGGAGTGGCTTGCCTGGCCTTGCCGCTGCTGGCTTCGCGGGAAGCGTTTGGCGCCGGTTTGCCTGCCGCATCGCCGTTCCGCCTCGCGGTGATCAATGACGAAATCAGCCAGGATTTTGGTCGCGTGTGCGAAGTCGTCGCCCGGGAATTCGGAATGGCGTGGATCGAGCTGCGTGGAATGTGGAACAAAAACATCCTCGATCTGGACGCCAAGGAAATCGCCGAAGCGCAACGCATCCTGGCAAGCTACGAATTGCGCGTTACCGATATCGCCAGCCCCCTCTTCAAAGTCGATTGGCCCGGCGCGCCGCCCTCCAAATTCAGTCCAAAGAGCGACAAGTTTCGCGCCGACTTCGGCTTTGCCCAGCAGGGGGACGTGCTCCGCCGCAGCATTGAACTCTCCAAACAATTTCAGACCGACCGTGTGCGCTGCTTCGATTTCTGGCGCCTGGAAGATCCAGCGCCGTACCGCAAAGCGATCAACGAGAAATTGCGCGATGCCGCGGCCGTGGCCGCAAAAGCTGGAATCAAGTTGCTGCTCGAAAACGAAATGACCTGTAACACCGCGACCGGGGCAGAAGCTGCCCAGGTGCTTGCGGCTATTCCCGAACCAAATTTGCTGCTCAATTGGGATCCGGGAAACGCGGCCGCAATCGGCGAAACGCCCTATCCCGATGGCTACCGACTGTTGCCGAAGGGCCGCATCGGCCACTGTCACTGCAAGGATGTGACCCCTAATCCCGACGGCGGCTATGAATGGGCGGCCATGGGCAGCGGCATCATCAACTGGGTTGGACAATTCCGCGCGCTGCGCGAAGATGGCTATCGCCTCGCCGCCAGCCTGGAAACGCACTGGCCCGGCGGCGGCACGCCGGAGGAATCCACGCGGCAAAGCTGGGCCGGAATGAAAAAGGAATTGCACGCCGCGGGAGATCTCTAAACGCTCGATTGCGCCAATTTCAAATCAGGCAGGTGTCGGGATGAGTCCAAGCACTGCCGGCACTAAACGCGAAACTGCCGCAGATGATGGTCCAGATGTTGGTACATCAACGCCGCCCATTCCACCGGAGTGAGCGGCCCGAAAAAGAAATGCGGATGCTTGGTGCATATTCCGGGCCCGCCTGCCGCAAAGCGCTCGATCGACTCGCGCAGCCGTTGCCTCTCCACAACGAAATCGCGTTCATCCGTCACCAGGCAGCTCTTCTCGGTCGTCGCATTGCGGCGCATGGGTTCACCTTTCACAAGCAACGATTTCTTCACCAACGGGCTCAGCAGCCGTCCAATGAAGACTCGCGGCGATACGGGAGCCTTCCCCATCGCCAAATCCATCGCCGCCGTGCAATGCGCCAGGGCCTGCGCCGGATTCATCTTGCCCCACTGCCGCTCGCTATCCGGATGCAACCGTACCAGCCGCTCCTTCACTTCCTCCACCCTGGCCGCTTCAAAAAGACTCTTCATGCGGAAAGACCTCCTATAGTCAACTCCTCACAACCAGCTGCGTCCGACCGCCCCTGTCGCGAGACTTCAGTGGGTATCGGGCGTTGGCGCTCAGTGTGTATCCGCGCGTGCAGGCGTTCCGTCCGACCATTGGAGCACCGGAATCATGAACACGGTCACTGGCTCCGGAGCGCCCTGAAATTGCGGATTCAACATAACCGGGGAGCCAGGCAGATCCGCACCCCACGCCGCTCCGTCCGTTTGTGGAACGTAAAACATCAGATGGGGAACCCAGTGACCGACGGAATCGCCAAGGTATCCCTGGCTCGACATCATGTAGCACATCCCGCCGGGCTCCAGGGGCGGTAGTTCTTTCTTGCTGAATCCCTTGATGCCGTCGAATATCTGCGCTTTGGAAAGTCCAGCCAATACCAGCTCTGTCCTCTTGAATGTGAGTGGCAGGACGGATCGTGCGGCCGGCGGATTAAAGCAGACCGGGCCCCGCAGCTTGGGGTTCCAAAACTGCGGATCGTCGAATGGGGACATCCACGCTCGTTCCACAACACACACGAATCCATTCTTCCCTTTTACTGCAATTTCGTACCCATGCCGCCCGAGGACCGAGACTTCGGCATCCCGTGATATGGACTCCGGAGCCGCACTCCGCGCCAGGGCTATCTCGGCATTTCGATCCATCAAGTACTGATCAATGGGTGCCAAGCCCGGATACGCGGCTTTGGGATCCTGTGCTTCGGATTGGCCGACCCCACACAGCACCATAGCCATCGCGACGGTCGCCAATGTGTTCATCGGGACAATCTTCCGGTTTATTGCCAGTCTCGAGGTGGTTGACACGAAGTCTTCTCCTTCCTACGAGCAACACGTCCTTCATTTGCTCCTCTACAGGTAAATCGAACGGGAGCCGCGCCAATCGACAGCCTGGGCGAAGAATCTTTGCCGTGGGAAATACCTGCGGAAGTTGCCGAGTAACTTCAATGATTCCCGCACTTACGCAAGAGGAAAGGAGGGTGAGACACCATCTGTCAGGAGGAGAGGGCCAGGAAAGGACGACGACCACTCTTGCAAGAACTGCAAGAACCAACCCCGCAAAACCGGGCACCGGGCTTCAAGAAAAAGGTGGCCCGCCCCGGAGAAGGCGGCCCTAGAAAAGGAGGAGCAACCCAAGGGGGCGGGGTAAACCCCGCCCCCCGAAAGGCGAGCGGATTAGTTGTTGATGTCGGTTTTGGTTTCGAGCTTTGCAAGCATAGGCTCGAGGAAGGGCTTGTTGACGTCGGGGGCGCCGGCAATGGCCAGCTTCAGTTCCTTGGAGGCGGCGGCGTAATCGCCGGTGTGGGACGCGAGGCGGGCTTGCGCCAGATGGCTGAGCCAGTGATTGGGATCGCGCTTGGCGACTTGCGGATAGAGTTCAAATGCGCGCTTGGCGTCGCCCGCACGCTGCAGACCGCGGGCGTAAACATATAGCTGCGTGGCGTTGGCTTTGGCGAAAGCGGCCGAGAGTGTCTTGGCGGCTTCGTCTTTCCTGCCCATGGCGTCCAGGATGCGCGACTTGGTTTCCATATTCTCAAAGCGGTCTTCGTTCTGGATGGAAGTGTCTTCCCACTTCAGCGCTTCTTCCAGATTGTAATTGTTGTCGAGGCACCAGTTCGCGGCTTCGTCATAGCCGGCCCAGGTGAAGCCGCCCACGCTGCGCAACTGGTTGCGAATGCTCTTGAGGGTGACGCCTTTCACATCCACGGAAACGCGGAACGGCACGGCGATTTTTTCCCAGCGCATTGTGGCCGCGGCGGAATCGGGCTTCACGTCGTCGAACGTGTAGGTGAGCGTATCGAAAGTTTGATCGGTCGCGGGCTGGACGGTGACGCGCAGGGCGTCTTCCTTTTCGTCGTAGCTGAAGCTGCCCCAGGAGGTGGAATTTTTGGAGAAGATGATGGTCCACCGATCTTTGTCAGGGATCATGTGCAAGCCGTAGGTGCCGGCCGCGAGCGGTTTGCCTTCGACAGTGACGTCATCGGAAAAGGTGATGGTGGTGTTTTCGTTTGCACCGGAGCGCCAGACTTTTCCGTAGGGCACAGTCTTGCCCCAGACTTCGCGCGTGCCGGCGAGCGGGCGGCTGTAATCAATCGTGACGGTGCTGATGCCGATGGTTTGCGTGGTGACGCCGTGCTGGCTGATGCGGGGAAGATTCAGCTCCGTGGCCTGGCTGCCATTTTTGAATTGCGCCTGCGCGCTGCCGATGCAGACGGCGAGGCCGAAGGACACTGCGAGAAGAAAACGGAATGTATTGCGCATAGACACACCATCCTGTCTTGTCGCGAAAGATGAGCTTCGCGGAAGTGGAAATTAGTTGGACGAACACGCCCAAAGCGATAGACGGACGGGGCGATGATGCGTGAGCAGGGAGATAAAATGGGCTGGATGCCAGAACATTTCTAATTTACTTTGCCACTGGCCGATAGCAGTTTTGGTTACCACTTTTTTTCTTTTTAGCTAACTTGCGCTGTCGCCACTCAGCCAGTTTTTCTTCAATCGTTTTCAAGCGTGCTGTCTGCCCGGGGGACAGTGGCGCGCGCCGACAACGCCGAAGAATATCTTTGAACATATAGCCCGAACGGAAAAAGTACGGGCGGCATTCCAGGAAACAGATGGCTGCTTCCATCGCTTTTGGATCGCCCGAAGATATTCGCTCCAGCGCACCGCCGTACCCGCTTGGAAAGGCAAGCTCGTCATAGCGCGCGTGAAATTCCGCGCATGCCTGCTCCCAATCACGCCGTTTTTCAGGGCTTTCCCCTCGGTCGACAAGGGTTTTGTGGATGCGAGAATGCAAGCGCGCGATTCGCGAAGCATTCTCGAGAATTGTTTGCTTCAGGCGGTCTGAATCCATGGGGATAGCGGGGAAAAAAACTATTGACTTTCGCTTTTTGTTCGCCTATATTCACCCCCGGTAGAGGAAACGGGAAACGGGTGGCTTCGGCTTGCTGGTCCGCAGGCGGGCTCCATTGCCTTCGGGCTCTCCCGAGCCGTGCCTGCTGCAGGCGGGCCGCATGCCACCCGTTAAAGTAGCGCAAGAGTCGGTTCCCTGCCAGGAGCTCCCATGGAAGCCTGTGTCGAAAGCGTCTCTCCTGAAATTCTCGCCGCCCAATCTTTAGCGCAGGATGAATCGGAAGCGGCCCGTTCCGCAACATCATCCGGAATGGAAAATGCGCACCTCGGAAGGCGGGCCTTACAAGAAGAAGAATCGGAGGGCCGATCTGAAGATCGGCCACTACAAGAGGCGGCTGCGCCGGAGAAACGATCTTGGTTTGGCGCGAACTGGCTTGGGTTGGGCAATGTGCGAACTCGGGAAAAGATGCCACATATCGTGCATGTGGATGTGGACGCGTTTTTCGCTTCCGTGGAGCAGGTGCTGAATCCCAAACTGCGCGGGAAGCCGGTGCTGGTGGGCCGCGGCGTGGTGGCTTCGGCGAGTTATGAGGCGAAATTCCGCGGCGTGAAGACGGCAATGAGTTTTCGCGACGCGCTGCGCATCTGTCCGAAGGCGATTGTGGTGCCCGGGAAGTACGAGCACTACGCGGATTTTGCAGAGCGCGTGCGGCGGATTCTGGAGACGTACACGCCGGCGGTGGAAACGGCGGCGCTGGACGATTTTTACATGGACTTCGCGGGGACGGAGCGGCTATATCCGGATTTCGAGGCTACGCTGCGACGCCTGCAGGCGGAGATTGTGGGGCGAACAGGATTGAGCGTGTCGTTGGGCGCGGCGCGGACGAAAGTGGTGGCTTCAATTGCGTCACGGCTGGAGCGGCCGCGCGGATTTCGTATCGTGCTGCCGGGAACAGAAGAAGGATTTCTGGCGCCGCTGCCGGTGGAAAAGCTGCACGGCATCGGGCACACGCACGCGGGCGCGCTGGCCGAGCGGGGCGTGACGACGATCGGGCAACTGCGGATGATTCCGAAGCCGGTGCTGATGGCGGCGTTTGGCGAGGTGATTGGCGAGCAGATCTGGGAACGCTCGCGCGGGCTGGACGGACGTGAGGTGATGACGCTGGCCACGCCGAAATCGGTTTCGCGCGAAACGACGATTGAAGGCGGCACGATTGACACGGAATTTCTGGGCGGCTTGCTGGAATATCTGAGCGAGCGGATCGGTTCGACGCTGCGCGACCATGGCAAGCAGGCGCACACGATTGGCGTGCGCGTGCGGTATGTGGACCATTATTCCGCGCATCAGACGGTGCGGCTGCTGCGAGCGACAAACGACGAGCGCGAACTGCTGGTCGCCAGCAAGGAACTGTTCAGGAAATTGTTCACGCGGCGCGTGGCCATCCGCCATATCGGCGTGAGCGTAACCAACTTGGATGCCGACCGGCGGCAGAATGAGCTGTTTGATGTGGATGCGAACCGGCGATGGTACCTGAACCGCGAAGTGGACCGCGTGCGCGGCCGCTACGGCTGGAACGCGGTCTTCTACGGCAAAGGCCTCGAGCTCCGCGAGCACTATCGAACGAAAGAGAACGGACTGGTGTTGTCGACACCTTGTTTATCGCGATGAACAGTTGGCCGGTCTAAAGACCGGCCACTAGAAAAGCAGGTGCGCTGGCCCCGCAAATTTATCCGGGGCGCAATCGACGCGCATGAAAGCCGGCGCTACAAGACCGATGGGCGATCTTGCCTGAGTCCAGGAAATGGCTCAGGTGTAAGGGCCAAGCTGCAAGATTTCAGAATTCTTCGAATTTCAAACTTCCCTTCCCTTTGCCGTTGCTACTCCGACGTCTCCGATCGCCTTCCCGCCGGTCGCTGGCCGCTGCTACAGGTCGCCCTATGTTTGTGCATTTGCGTTGTCACAGCCATTACTCGTTTTTGCGGGGGGTGAATCCTCCGGAGGAAATTATCGCCGCGGCGGTTGAGCAGAGGATGCCCGCCGTGGCGCTGACGGATACAAATGGGATGTATGCGGCGGTGCCGTTTTACCAGGCGGCACTCGCGGCAAAAGTGAAGCCGATTGTGGGCGTGACGCTGGGTGTGGAAAGAGATGTCAAGGAGGTAAAGGAAAAGAGCGAAGTTGCGGTGCGACTGAGTTTAGAGCAAGCGCGTGACAGTTCGGCTGCGCTCAGGGCGAGCGAGTTCCGGAAAAAGAAAGACTCTAAGAGCGTCACGCAGAGTGTGGCGATGGTGTTGCTGGCGGCGGATGCGGAGGGGTATAGCAATTTGTGCCGGTTGACGACGCTGCGGCATTTGGGAGTTTTGCGGCCGGGGCAGGAAACGTTTGCCGAGGACGTGGGCCGGCCGGTTACTTTGGAGGAGTTGGCGGTGCATAGCGCGGGGGTGATTGCGTTGTGGCCGGCGGCGGAATTCTTGCGCGGTGGTATTGCACAGACGGGCCGGGCAAGCCCGGCCCCTGCAGAGGAAGAACCCCAGGTGCAACATCGGCACCTGGGGCACCCGGGGGAAAACACAACGGCGCCCGCCCCGCAAATTCATCCGGGGTGCAAAATACGCGCTTCAGAAGGCGGCCGCTACACAGGCATCGCCGCCAGTCACCAGCCTGCCCTCGGCTTGCCGAACGGGTTACTAGTCACCAGTCACCTGCAGCGATTGAAGGAGATTTTTGGGGACCGGCTGTACATCGAGGTGCAACATTTGTCGGCGGGCGATGGGCGGGTGTTGCGGGAGGCGCAGAGGCTGGGGCGGGAGATGGGGATTCCGCTGGTTGCGACCAACAACGTGCACTTCTTGAAACCGGAAGAGCATCTGCATCATCGCGCGGTGAACGCGATTCGGACGGGTGGATTGTTGACGACGGTGGCGGCTCCTGAAATTACGACCGGAGAAGCGTGGTTCAAACCCGCAGTGGAGATGCAGCGGTTGTTTCCGGATCATCCGGAACTGCTGCGAGCGGCGCTGGAGATTGCAGAGCGCTGCAATTTGGAACTGGAGCTGGGCAAGACGATTTTCCCGGAGTTTCCGGTGCCGGAGGGGGAATCGGTGTTTTCCTATTTGTGGAAGGTGAGCTTCGAAGGCGCGCAGAAACGCTACCGGCCGCTGCGGCCCGCGGTGCTCACGCGGCTGACACGCGAATTGGAAGTCATCGAGAAATGGGGGCTGGCGCCGTATTTTCTGCTGGTGCGGGACATCGTTGAGGAAGCCCACCGGCGCGGGATACCGGCGGTAGCACGAGGATCGGCAGCCAGTTCGATGGTGCTGTATTGCCTGGGAATTTCTTGTGTGTGCCCGCTGCGCTGGGGACTCTACTTTGAACGCTTCTTGAATGAGCAGCGCGGGGATTGCCCGGACATTGACATTGATATTTGCGGGGCGCGGCGGGATGAGCTGCTCGACTACGTTTACGCACGGTGGGGCGCGGAGCATGTGGCCATGATCGGCAGTTTCATCACCATGCACGCGCGGCTGGCGGTGCGCGAAGTTGCCAAAGTGTTTGGCGTGCCGCCGGGCGAGGTGAATCACTTCACGAAGCGGTTGCCGCACCGGCCGGTGCGGGAAATTCTGGAAGCGATCAAGCACCTGCCAGAAGGCCGCACGTTACCGGTGAATGACGAGCCGTGGAAAACGATTCTGCAGGTGGCGCTGCGGGTGGACGACGCGCCGCGTCACCTGGGGATTCATCCGTGCGGAACGGTGATTTCGGCGCGGGCGCTGACGCACCTGGTGCCGTTGGAGCGGGCGACGAAGGGCATCGTGGTGACACAGTACGACATGAACGCGATCGAAGCGCTGGGACTGATCAAGATGGATCTGCTGGGGCAGCGCGGACTGACGACGATGGCGCTGGCGCTGGACAACATCGAGGGAAAGGAGGTCAAGGAAGTAGAGGAGGTAAAGGATCGGAGCGGCGTCGCGCCGGATGGAGTTACGCCTTGTCCGAAGGCGCGGACGATTGATTTTGACGCGATTCCGGAAAACGATCCCGCGACGTGTGCGGTGATTGCGGCGGGGCGGACGATGGGGCTTTTTCAGATCGAGTCGCCTGCAATGCGCGGCACGCTTCGCACGATGGGGGCGCGAACACTGGAAGAAATGGCAATCGCGTTGGCGATCATCCGGCCGGGAGCGGCGGAATACGGCTCGAAGGAACTTTTTCTGAAGCGGCTGCGCGGGAAAGAGCCGGTGGCGTATGCGCACGAATCGCTGAAGGGCATTCTGAGCGACACACTGGGCGTGTGCATTTACCAGGAGCAGGTGATGCAGATCGCGCAAGCGGTAGGCAGCATGTCGCTGGCGGAGGCAGATTTGGTGCGGCGGGCGGCGGCGAAATTTTCGGGTCAGCGGGAGCGCGAGCGGTTGCGCGGGAAATTCCTGAAAGCAGCGGAAAAGATGGGATTGCAGGGGGCGGAACGCGAAGAGACCTGGATGATGGTGGAGAAATTCGCGGGGTTTGGATTTTGCAAAGCGCATGCGGCGACCTACGCGGATACTTCCTATCGCATGGCCTATCTGAAGACGCATCACACGGCGGAATTTCTGGCGGCAATGTGCAGTGCGGGCGCGGGGTTTTATCACGTTTCGGCGTATGTGGAGGAAGCGAAACGCTGGGGGATTGCGGTGCGGTTGCCGTCGGTGAATCGTTCGCGGATGGAGTATACGGCGGAAGGAGAGGATGACGTCCATCGTGACAACAGCCACGACGCAAAGCGCCCGCCTCAGAAGGCGGCCGCTACAAAGGCGATGCGGATCGGGTTGATGCAGGTGAAGGGTTTGCGGGTGGAGACGATTGTGGCGATTGTGCGGGCGCGGGAGGCGGCGGGCGTGTTTCGTTCGCTGGAGGATTTTCTGGCGCGGGTGCCGGCGGAGCGCGATGAGATCGAGGCGTTGATCAAGTGCGGCGCGTTTGATGATGTTTGCGGCATGACGCGGCCGGCGATGCTGTGGCAGTGGAATTTGCTGCAGGCAGCGGGACGGGAAAAGGCATTTCCTCAGGGACTAAAGCCCATCCTATCGAGCGCCCCGATGGCGGAGCTGAAGCTCCAACCCCCTGAAGAGAGAGCGAACCACTCCCTTGGCCCAGATGGAATGAACTCCAAGCGGGCATCGCAAACCCAAGAACGGGCCGGGCAAGTCCGGCCCGTTCTTGGAGAGGGGACTGTGGGTGTTTTGTTTGCGGAGATGGAGGAGGACGATGCGATTGGGATGGCGCTGCGGGAGATTGATGCGCCGGATTATACGCGCGAGCAGAAATTGCGGTACGAGCGGGAAGTCCTGGAAGTGTGCGTGAGCGGGCATCCGCTGGATTTTCTGCCGCGGAACGGGGAGACGTGGAGCGACGAGTTGCCGGGCTTGGTTGGAAAACGGGTGACGCTGTGCGGTTGGGTGGTAACGTATCGCCACGTGGGCACGAAAAATTACCGGAACATGATGTTCGTGACGCTGGAGGATCAGCGTGGACTGTTTGAAGTGATTCTCTTCCCCGATGTGTACGACAAATTTGGCGGACTGGTGTATGAGACGCGTTCGATGCGGGTGACGGGAGTAGTGATGGAGGGGGAGCATATGAATGGGGAAAAGGTAGAGCGGTTGGGCGGGTAAGTTGGTGGGTGGCGGGGAGCGGATAACAGACAGAAGCGATCAGATAGCCGGAGGCAAGAGTGGAGCGCGTTCTGAGGTTGGGGAAAGGTTGCTGATCGCCCATGGCAGACAGCTAAACACAAATGATCACCACATGATTCGACCGACGAAGAAAACTGAGCGAGGACCGGAACCTCAGATTGGCCAACCGGCGTCGAGCGGCGAAGGCTGGCTGGGGCACAACCGCAGCGAGAAACGGCGCCTGTGGGAACGGCTGAACCCACGGCACCGCAAAGAGCTGCGGATGCTCGCGGAAGCACTGGCGCTCAAGCAGAATCACGCGCGATTGCCGGAAGCGGCGCGCGGGCGTCTGGACGCGGCGCTCGGGGAACTGGACCGCGTGATCCGCCGAATCGCGGCCATCCTGGCGGAGTTAGCACGCCGGACACCACCGCCAGGGTGAGTCTTGCGGGCCCCAGACGCGAGGCACATACTTTTGACATGAACACTGCCAGGCGTCCCCAACTCATCCTGGGCCTTGCCGCGCTGCTCTCGGTGGGCGTATTCGCGGGTATTTTTCAAACTACCGCGCGCGCGGACGAAATCCACCTGAAAGACGGCAAGCGACTGCACGGCGTAATCGTGGCGTATGAAGACAACATGTTCAAGGTCAAGACAGACTTCGGCTATGTGCTGGTGGAGAAGGACAAGATCGCATCGATCATTCCGGACACTCCCGCCGAGGAAGCGGGAATGAACGGAGCGGCCAAACCGGCGGCCAAGAGTGAATCGGCAGCAAAGGCTTCGGCGATTGTGAACAATTCCGCGGCCCGCCCGGAAATTCCGCTGACCACCGCGAAGGGAGACGTGACTCCGCCGCCGATCAAGGCCGTGAGCGCCACGCCGAAGACGGCGCTGGCGACACCTGTGGCCCCGCCGCCTCCGCCAAAGGAAGAACCTCCGCCGATTCGGGAAGAGATTCAGGGGAATCTCTACCTCAACCACGAGTTTCTATTCCGGATGTACAAGGCGCCAAGCTGGCAGATTATCGCGGATGCCGGGCAGAACTTGCCGAACGCCATCGTGGCCATGGGCACGAGCAACGAGTCGACGCTGCTCGTGATCGGGCACGAAAAATCGAAGAGCGCTCTGGAGCCCTCGGCACAAGAGGTGGCGAACAAGCTCAGCCAGGTGTACGACAATTACCGGCTGATTTCCGAGCGCAAGACGGTTCTTGGCGGGTTGCCGGCGCTCGAATACAAGTATCGCGGGATGGCCGATGGGCATGACTGGTCGGGAACGCTGGCGGTGGTCGCGCGCAATGGGGATCTGTTCACGGTTTTGGGAATGACCTACGCGGATACGGACCTGATCCAGATCCAGGAAAACGTGATCGCGCGCGCGATTTCGAGCATCGATTTCAACGTGAAATAGCGGAAAGTGTTGGGTGTTTAGCCGACGGTGACTTCGATGGTGTGATAGCCGGTGGCGCCGTCGGGCCATTCGCCGCTGTCGATCGAGGATTGCAGCTTGCCGCGGCCGTCGGTGGCGCGGGCCTTTAGTGTCTGCTTCCCTTTCGGTGCATTTTTCCAGACAAATTTCCAGAGGGCCCAGACCTGTGAGGGGTGCGGGTTGCTGAAGATTTCCACTTCCTGCCAGTGACTCCCGCCGTCGGTGGAAATTTCAACCTTGGAGATGCCGGACGTATCGCCGATGGCGTAGCCGGTGACGACGAACGTGCCGCCGGTGATCCGGGTGAGATTGCGGGGATCGTCAATGACGCCTTGCGTCCTGCGATCGCCGGTGTTCGACCAGCCTTGGCGTTCCCAAAAACCCAGATATTCCTTGTCCACAAATTCGATGCGCGTGAGCCACTTGGGCATTTTCATGCCGTAGCGGCCGGGCATGAGCACGCGCAGCGGGAAACCATGCTGGCGCGGGAGCGGTCGACCGTTGATGTCGTAGGCGAGAAAGTTTAGGGAATCGTCGAACCGGGAGATGGGATGCCCGGTGGTGTAGCCTTCGGCGGCGTAGAAGACGGCATATTTTGCCGCGGGGAGAGCTCCCGCGCGATCGATGAGCGGCTTCAGCAATGTCCCGGTCCATCTGGCGTTGCCGATGAAGCGGCCGCCGACGGAATTGGAGATGCATTCCAGAGTGAGGATGGTTTCGTAGGGAGGAAGCGCGCGAATTTCGTCATAGCTGAAACGCAGGGGATTTCGTACGAGGCCGTCAATCGTCAGGGACCACTTTTTTTCATCGACAGCGGGTTCACCGTGAGAGGAGGTGAGATAGAAGTCTTCTGTGGGAGTGATTGCGCGAAGAGCCGCCAGCGGGCCGTCATTCAGATAGGCGCGAATGTTGGCATTGCCTACATTTGTGCCACGCATGAGATAGCGATAGACGACACCCGGAATCAGCAAGCCGAAGCCCAGGCCCCCGGCGACAGAAATGAAGTGGCGGCGTTCCATGACGAGTTAGATGAGCAACTGTGGGAAAAGGTATCATGCGCGGGCCGCCGGGACCACGCTCCGCGCGGGAGCGGGTGCTTTCGGGCCAGTCAGTCGTGCACTTCGACAGGTTTGCGGAGTTCGCGAATCATGTTGATGAGGGCCTGAACGGCTCGCGGCAAGCTGCGGTCGCGGCGGTAGACGAGCGCGAGTTCCCGCCAGAGGTCGACGCCCTCAACATTCAGGAGCTTGACTTCGCCGGTCTTCACCTGATCGCGGGCGAAGCTTTCGCTGATGATGGAAATGCCGACATCGGCGGCAACAAAAGTCTTGATCATGCCGATGCTGGGGAGCTCCATGGCCATCTGTAGGCGGGAACGATAGGGGCGAAACAGCTTGTCGAGCACCTGTCGAGTGTAGCCGGTCCTCGGAAAAATCAGGGGCGTAGAGGCGATTTCTTCGAGGGTGACATGGCTGCGCTGCGAAAGAGGGTTTTTGGTGCTGACCATGAAGCGCAGGCGGTCGCGATTGATCACGTGCATCTTGAGGTTGGGAGATTTCAGAGGGAGCGTGACGATGCCCAGATCGAGCGAGCCGTCCTCAAGCCGCTGCAGAATTTTGTGGCTGAAATTCCTGTAGATACTGATGTGCACGAGCGGATAGCGGCGCTTGAATTCGGAAAGGATGTCGGGGAGCAGGTACAGGCAGGTGGCTTCGTTCGCTCCGAAAGTCACCGGGCCTTGAACCACGCTGCCGCGGTCGGCCACGATTTGCATGGATTCGTCGCGCAGCCGGAGGAGGCGTTCGGCGTAATCAAAAAGTACCACTCCCGCGGGAGTCAGTTCGACGGATTTTGCGGAACGATCCAGAAGCTTCGCCTTGTAGGACTGCTCGAGCTGACGGATCTGCGCGCTGACGGCGGATTGCGAACGAAATACTTTCTGGCCGGCTTTCGAAAAGCTCTTCAGCTTGGCAACCTGGACAAATGTAGTAAGTTGATCGAAATCCATAGCCCCCACTCTCTGAAGATAAATATAGCGGATTCTACATTAGAAAATGATTAATGCGAATACTCAGGCGTAGTGCGGAGCAGATGATTCCGGAACGGAAACGACCGCCGGCGCGGTGACGGCAACCGGGTCGCCCATGCCGCCCGAAAACGCGCGCCAAACGCCTTCGAGGGATTCCTGCAGATGAATCGGTTGGATGCGGACGAAGTTGCCTAAAGACCGCTGGGCAAGGAAGCGCGCGGCGCGCGGACTGCCGGTGCGCTGGCGGTGAACCTCGATGAGCGCGCGCAGGCAGGATTCCTCGTGCTCTTCCAGTTCGTGCGCCAACACAAATTCGCGATTGAGGACGTGTTCCATTTCGCTGCGCAGAACATACGCAAGGCCGCCGGTCATGCCGGACCCAAAATTGAGTCCGACGGGGCCGAGAATCGCGGCGATGCCGCCGGTCATGTACTCGCAGCCGTGCTGGCCCACGCCTTCGACAACGGCGACGGCGCCGCTGTTGCGAACTGCAAATCGCTCGCCGGCTTGCCCGGCGATAAATAGCTGGCCGGAAGTGGCGCCGTATAACACCGTGTTGCCGGCGAGCACGTCGCCTCGCTTGCACGCGTTGTGGCTGGCGCGGATGGTGATCAAGCCACCGGACAGGCCTTTGCCGACGTAGTCGTTCGCCTCGCCGTATAGGTTCAGGGCCAGACCATCGGAAAGAAAGGCGCCGAAGCTTTGCCCCGCGGTGCCGTGAAAGTCGTGAACAGAGGGGGCCTGGTCGGGTTGCCGGAGACGAAGGCGCACGCGTTCGCCGCTCAGGTGGCTGCCAACGCTGCGGTGGAAATTGTTGATCAGCGTTGGACTGGTGGCCTCGGAATGCGCTTGTTCGAGGAGTTCCTCCACTTCCGCGCCGCTGGATTCGGGCACGGGAGTCTGTTGCGGCACGACCCGGGCCGGCTTGGAGACGGGAATGACGAGCAGGGCGTCGAGGCCGGATTTGGTTTCGAGGCGATCGTACCAACCACGAAGTTCGGTGAGTGAGCGGACGCCAAGCTCCGCCATGTTGCGGCGAATTTCCTCGGCGAGGGAATGGAAATAGGCGACGACCATTTCCGGCTTGCCGTTGAAGCGAAGGCGCAGGGTTTCGTCCTGCGTGGCGATGCCGACGGGACAGGTGTTCAGATGGCACTGGCGGGCCATCACACAACCAATGGCGACAAGAGCCGCGGTGCCGAAGCCGAATTCGTCCGCGCCCAGAATGGCGCCGATCAGAATATCGCGCGCGAAGCGGAGTCCGCCGTCCACCCGGAGAGAAACGCGGGAGCGCAGGCCGGCGCGCAGGAGAGTTTCGTGAGTGTCGCGCAGGCCGATTTCCCAGGGCAGGCCCGTATTTTTGATCGAAGTGAGCGGAGAGGAACCTGTGCCACCGTTGTGGCCGCTGACGGTGATGACATTCGCGCCGGCTTTGGCGACGCCTGCCGCGATCACGCCGATCCCGGTGCCGGAGACAAGCTTTACACCGATGCGGGCGCTCGGATTGACGGCGCGCAAATCGTGGATGAGTTGCGCGAGGTCTTCGATGCTGTAAATGTCGTGGTGCGGCGGAGGAGAAATCAGAGGAGTACCTGGAGTCGCGTGGCGAATGCGCGCGATATATTCGGTAACTTTGCGCGCTGGGAGCTGGCCGCCTTCGCCGGGCTTGGAGCCCTGGGCCATTTTGATTTCAAGTTCTTCGGCGCGGACCAGGTATTCGGCCGTCACTCCGAAGCGGCCGGAAGCGACCTGTTTGACCTTGCTCGCGGTACCCGGCGTGGCGTAGAGGCCAGGATCTTCGCCGCCCTCGCCGGTGTTGCTGCGCCCGCCGATCTGGTTCATCGCCATCGTCAGAGTCTTGTGCGCTTCGGGGCTCAACGAACCGAGGGACATGGCCTGCGTGCTGAAGCGCTTGAGAATGGATTCCAGGGATTCCACACCCGCAAGTGGAACCGGCTGCTCGGGCAGCATTTCCAGCAGATCTCGGAGAAATGTCGGCCCCACGGCTTTGCCAAGCT
Source organism: Acidobacteriota bacterium (assembly GCA_013289665.1). GTDB lineage: Bacteria > Acidobacteriota > Terriglobia > Acidiferrales > UBA7541 > Acidiferrum. The sequence continues at coordinate 85,765 of JABCZN010000011.1, forward strand.
CTTCGACAGCCGAATAATTCTCAGGCTGCGCCTTGCGGGTGTGCGCGTGGAGGCGGCGGATAAATTCAGGCGAGTTCGCATGCAGTTCCGCGCCTTTGCGAAAACGGTACAAGCCAAAGTCGGGAAGATTTTCGCCGCTGATCGAGAAGGCGGTGGCGTGCATTTTCAAGTAGTCCTGCAGCACATTGAGCAGGGACTTCGTGCCGGGATAGCGGCCCGCGTCTTCAAAGAATTCGTGGCAAATCTGTTCTTCAAGGCCTAGCACTTCAAACAAATGGCTGTTGCGGTAGCTGGCGAGCGTGGAAATTCCCATGCGCGCGAGAACTTTGCGTAGGCCGTTGTACATGCCCGAGCGAACTTTGCTGAACGCGCCCGGCTCTTCCATTTCGGCAAACTCTTCAGCGAGATACGGTACGACGGCACTCGCGCCGGCAGCCAATAGCATCGCGACATGGTGCGTGTCAAAAACCTGAGCGCTTTCAACGATCAGAGGCACGTCCGCGTGGCCTTGGCGCACCGCGGTCTTCCAAAGTTTCGCGGCCGCCAGTAGAACGGGCAGCGCGGCGCGCTCGGCACTCACATTTCTATCGGAGAGGAGGAGGAGCCCCGGGCGCTCGCCGTTACTCAGAGGGGTAGTTAAGCACTGAGTGAGACAGCGGCGCGCTCCCGAGACCCCATTGTTGGCAGGAAAGCTTGTGTCAACGACTTGCAGCTCAGGGATTGCTGCACAGAGCGCCGTAAGCTCAGCGGCGCTAAGAATGGGGCCCGGCAAGCAGAGCGACTTGCCGAGCGAAACTTCCAGGGACATCACGTGGGCTTCGCGCAACGGATCGATGGGAGGATTTGTAACCTGCGCGAAACGTTGTTTGCAGTAGTCCCAAAGCGGGCGCGCGAACGTGGAAAGGAACGCGGGAGGAGCGTCGTCGCCCATGCTCCAATCGGCTTCCTTGCCGGCGAGAAGCGGGTGAAAAAGAATTTTGTATTGATCGTCGGTCCAGCCGGAAGCACCCGCAAGACGCTTGGGCTCGGCAATCTTTGGGCGCGGACCATCGCTGGCGAGATGGACCAGCGAGGGGACAGCGGTTGTCTTGCGCTGGACTTGCGTGGTCACGCTCTTCAGGAGTTCGCGCCAACGCAGGAACACGCCCGATCGTGGCGTGGCAAGAATCATTTCGCCGGGGCCCAGGCGGTGGCGTTCCGCGACGCGCGATTCCTCCAGGTCAACCAGGCCCGTTTCACTGCCGGCGATCACCAAGCCATCGTGTGTGACGAGATAGCGCATGGGGCGCAAGCCATTGCGATCGAGCTTTACGCCGACAGAAAGGCCATCACTGAATACCATCGCGGCGGGCCCGTCCCATGGCTCTCCTTCGCGGGAGAGCACTTCGAGCGTGCGGCGAACGTCGGAGGAGAGGAACGGATCTTCCGCGAAGGCCGTCGGCACCAGCGCGAGCATCGAGGTTTCGGCGGATTTTCCTTCCAGCAGTTTCAATTCGAGCGCATTGTCGAAACTCGCTGAATCGCTGACGCAGTCTTCGAGCATGTGAAACCACTCGCCGACACCGATACTCTTGCGCACTTCGCGTTCGCGGGCGCGCAGCCAGCGGCGATTGCTGACGATGGTGTTGATTTCCCCGTTGTGGGCCACGTAGCGAAACGGCTGGGCAAGCTGCCAGGAAGGCTCCGTGTTTGTCGAGTAGCGCTGGTGAAAAATGGCGAAGTGCGCGGTAAACTCCGGATTGCGGAGATCCTCGTAAAAATGTGGGAACTGCCAGGGCGTCAGGAGGCCCTTGTACACAATCGTGCGCGAGGAGAGCGACGCGATATAGCACCGCTCGGGCAGGAGCGATTCCGCGCGCTTGCGAAGCAGCGCGAGTGAGCGCTCGAATTTTGCTGCCAAATCGGCAGCCGGCGTTTTCGCGGGGGCCGGCTCGATGAAAAACTGCCAGATTTCGGGCATGGTCTCAAAGGCACGCTGTCCGAGGGCATTCGGGTTGACGGGAACCTTGCGCCAGCCCGCCAGACGCAACTTGCTGCGGCCGATGGCTTCTTCCACGGATCGTCGGGCGTCGGCGACACGTGTATGCGGCACAAAGAGCATGCCCACGCCAAAATATTCGCCGAGGGCGATCTGGAGTTCGGCGGCGCGGGCGCGCAAAAACTCGACAGGCAAGCTGCTCAGAATCCCGGCACCATCGCCGCTGGCACCGTCGGCGTCCACTCCCCCGCGGTGAGAAAGGCGCTCCAGGGCCTGCAGCGCGAATTGAAGGATTTCGTGGGTGGGAGGCCCGGCAAGGCGCGCGACAAAACCCGTCCCACAGGCATCGTGGTCCGGGTGCCCCCAGTTCGGCTGGCGCCGCTTGCTACACATAGCAGAGTAATAGAGGTTGCCAGCGGCGAAGTACAATGCAGAATTTTGCTGGAATGTATCGGGATTCTGGGGGCCCGAGTTTGGGCAACTACCTTAGAACTTCGTAACTTCACTGAGGTGAAAATTGCTGATTTTCATTGGGGGAACAACCATCTCGAAGGATTCCTCGGCGGTCGCCCGGCGGGAGGGTCCCAGGGCTTCGACACTCTTTAGCATCTGCAAAATCGATTGATTGAATCGAAAATTCCGCACCGAACGGGCCACTTTGCCCTTTTCAACGAGAAATAAGCCGTCGCGAGTCATGCCCGTCATCACTTTTTCGTAAGGGTCGAGTTCGCGAATGTACCAGAGGCGGGTGACCAGCAGGCCGCGATCGGTGCCGGCGATCATTTCTTCGACCGATGTTTTGCCACCGCCGATCACCAGATTCATAGGCGCTTCCCCGTACTCATTCGGCAATGCGAAACCGTGACCTGTCGGACGTGTGCCGGCTTTTTTTGCCGAGCGGCGAGAGTAGACGAGGTTGCGGGGAACACCGTTGTCCACAAGAATCACCGGCTGGCGCGGGCTGCCTTCGCCATCGAACGGCGCGCCGAGCTGTTCGGGATGATAGACGTCATCCCTGATGCTGATATTTTCCCCAAGGAGCGGCTTGCCGAGACGGCCGGAAAAGCAGGAGCGCTGGTCCCGCACGGCAGTGGCTGCGAAATCATAAAAAAGAAAACCGACGAGATCGAGCACCGCGGCAGGTTCGAGGATGACGGTATAGCGGCCGGGCGCGAGCTCCGTCGGATTTTCCGCGCGGGCGGCTTTTTCGCTGGCGGTTTTTGCGAGGGCCATCGGATCGACGGCGCGGAAGTCACTGGCGTTGCCCTTGGCCCAGCTGGTAGCGGAGCCCTGCTGCATGGTGACGGAAAATTCCGCCTGGGTCTGTCGGTAAGCGGCGAAGAGGCCGCGGGAATTGGCGAGGACGGACTGGCTTTGTCCACTGGAGAAAAGTCCGGCGGCGATCTGGCCCCTCGTTTCGGCGAGGGTGCAGGTGTTTTTCACGGCTCGGGCGCGAGAATCGGCGGAGAGCGCCGCCGTAGCGGAAGAGAATCGGCGAACGGCTCGGTAATTTTGCCTGGCGGGCAGCGGCAAAAGGCCGGGATCTCTGGGCTGGCTGGCGGCGAGTGATGCGGCGGATTCGATGGCGCCGCGGATCGCGTCCCCTTCGATGCGGTTGGTGGTGACGCGGGCAGTGCGGCCGTCCACCACGACGCGCAGGGAGACGGTGAGGCCGTGTTCGGCAACGTGCTGGTGGATGGAGTTGTTTGCGAAACGGGTGAGCGCGTCTATGACTTCATCCACGTGAACTTCGGTTTCGGGCATACCGGCGGTTTTGGCGATCCGCAGAACGCGATCGGTGATGGCGCGCAATTCCCTTACCGTCCGAAGCTGTAGTTCGGCGCTGGCCGCGCGGCGACCGGAGTGTGAGCGGGTTTTTGTCGCGGCGCTCATTCGTTTGAAAACGCCGTTCCGATTTTTATATTGCGAAAACGCGCGGGAGCTGCTCCGTGGCCGGTGCCCATGGTCTGCATCGGCTGGCCCTTGCCGCAGTTGGGCGTGCCCCAAAGCACCCAGTGATCCGCATTGCAGATAGCGTCACAGGAATTCCAGAATTCGGTGGTGATGCCGCTGTAGCTGGGATTTTTGAGCATGCGGGCTTTTTTCCCGCCTTTGATTTCCCAGGCGATTTCAGTGGAGAACTGAAACTGGTAGCGACGGTCGTCGATGGACCAGGAGCGGTTGGTTTCCATGAAGATGCCGTCGTCGGTGTCGGCAATCAGATTTTCGGGAGTCCAGGTGCCGGGGAGCAGGCTGACGTTGGTCATGCGAATCATCGGCAGGCGATTCCAGCTCTCGGTGCGCATGGTGCCGCCGGAGCGCTCGAGGCCGATGAGATGTGCGGTTTCGCGGCTGGAAAGATAGCCGCGGAATTCGCCGTCCTTGATGACGTCAATGCACTGCGCGGGAACGCCTTCGTCGTCGTAGGCGAAAGTGCCCAAGCCGGGGCCGTGCGCGGGGCGGGCATCGGCGACGACATTCACGATGGGCGAGGCGTAACGCAGGTTGTTCAATTTATCCAGGGTGAGGAAACTGGTCCCGGCGAAATTGGCTTCCTGGCCGAGGACTCGATCGAGTTCTATGGGATGCCCGACGGATTCGTGAATCTGCAGGCCAAGCTGGCTGCCGCCGAGAATCAGTGTGGATTTCTTTTCGGGGCATTGCGCCGCAGAGTGGAGCGCGACCGCTTCTTCCGCCATTTGAGGGGCGTGCTTCAGCAGATCCATCGCTTCGATCAGTTCATAGCCTCCGAGGATATGTTGGCCGCCAAAGCTGTTCGGGTACGAACGCTTTTGAATGGCATCGCCTTTGAAGCAGGTCGCGACGATGCCGCAGCCGGAAAGGACCCGGCGCTGGTGAATTTTCGAGCCGGCGCTTGAGGCGAACCACGAATCGATCTTGCGGAATTGCATGTCGGTTTCAGTAAGCGTGACGCCTTTGACCTGGCGCATCGCCGCGTCGGCTTTGAGCAGCAGATCGATTTGCGCTTCAAGCGGAATTTCAAACGGGTCTTTCTGGCAGGGCCCCTGCCAACTGTCCACATAGGAAGCTTCAGCGGCGAGCTGCACATCTTCTTTTTTCGCCAGAGCGGAGGCCTTGGCGACAGATACCGCCTGTGCGGCGCATACAGCGACGCCTTCACGGGTGAGTTGGTCGGTGGAGGCAAAGCCCCACGCGCCGTTGACGACAACTCGGATGCCCAGGCCGACGGATTCGCTCTGACCGAGCGTGCCGACTTCGCCGCTCTTCGTGGTCAGGTCAGACTGGCGCAGGTGCATGACGCGGACGTCGGCATAGGTTGCGCCGCGAAGGCGAGCGACGTCGAGTGAATGTCCGCAGTAGTCCCACATGCGAGTCACCTGGATTTGGGGCACCAAAATTTTGGGGCGCCCCGACCCCGTCGAAACGCCCCGGTTTGAATCAACTGCGAATGCGGCGCGTCCGGGCGGTTTACGTGCCTTCTTGCCAGGACGCCAGATATTGCTCCTGCTCAGCGGTGAGCTTGTCGAGGCGGTGGCCCATCGATTCGAGCTTCAGGCGCGCAATTTCGCGGTCGAGATGTTCGGGAACAACGTACACCTGAGGCTTCAGCTCCTTGTGGTGCTTGACCAGATACTCCGCAGAGAGCGACTGGTTCGCAAAACTCATGTCCATCACGGAAGCGGGGTGTCCTTCGGCGGAGGCCAGGTTCACCAGGCGGCCCTCGGCGATGAGGTAAACCTTGCGGCCATCCTTCATCAGGAACTCGTCGACCAGAGGGCGAACTTCCTTCTTGCCGGAGGAGAGCGATTCGAGCGCGGGAATTTCGATTTCTACGTTGAAATGGCCGGAGTTGCAGACGATCGCGCCGCTTTTCATCACTTCGAAATGTTCACGGCGAATCACGTTCTTGTTTCCGGTAACGGTAATGAAGATGTCGCCTTCTTTGGCGGCGTCGGCCATGGGCATCACGCGGAAGCCATCCATCACGGCCTCGATGCCCTTGACGGGATCGATTTCGGTGACGATGACGTCGGCGCCGAGTCCCTTGGCGCGCATCGCCGCGCCCCTGCCGCACCAGCCGTAACCGGCGATAACCACTTTCAGACCGGCGATGAGCACGTTGGTGGCGCGAATAACGCCGTCAAGTGTGGACTGACCGGTGCCGTAGCGGTTGTCGAAGAAATGCTTGGTCATCGCGTCATTCACCGCGATGATTGGGTACTTCAGCGTGCCGTCCTTGGCCATTGCCCGCAGGCGAATCACGCCGGTGGTGGTTTCTTCGGTGCCGGCGATGACGTTGCCGACGAGGTCCTGGCGCTTGGTGAGCAGCATGGTGACGAGGTCGCAGCCATCGTCCATCGTGAATTGCGGCTTGTGGTCGAGCGCCGCCTTCATGTGCTGATAATACGTGTCGTTGTCTTCGCCCTTGATGGCGTAGGTGGGAATGTTGTAGTCGCGGTTCAGCGAGGCAGCAACTTCATCCTGCGTGGAAAGCGGATTCGAAGCACAGAGCACGGCGTCGGCGCCGCCGTCACGCAACGCGATCATCAGGTTCGCGGTTTCGCTGGTGACGTGGAGGCACGCGGAAACGCGGAGTCCCTTGAGCGGCTGCTCCTTGATGAAGCGTTTGCGGATGTGCTGCAGCACCGGCATCTGCTGCGCGGCCCACTCGATCTTGCGCTTGCCCGCATCGGCAAGCCCCAAATCCTTCACATCGCCTTTTTTAAGTTCTGCCGTAGCCATTTCTGGATTCCTCACAATTTAGATTTGCACTCGCCGCGCGAATGATTGCACCGAGACGCTTTCTGCCGCCAAGGCTGACCTACCTGTGGCAGAGAGGGAAAATGTCCTACGAAACCAGAAGGGCCGCGGCGAAACCTAGCGGCGGGCGACCGCTTCGACGGCGTTGCCAAGTCCCGCAGCCTTACGCAGGGCGTCGGCGCGGTCGGTATTCTCCCAAGTGAACCCGGGTCCGGTGCGGCCGAAGTGGCCATAGGCCGCTGTCTGCTTGTAGACCGGGCGCCGGAGATCGAGCGTCTCGATAATGGCCTTCGGGGTGAGCGAAAAATTCTGACGCACCAGTTCGGTGATTTTTTCTTCCGGGATCACACCGGTGCCGAACGTATCCACCATCACGGAGACGGGTTCGGCGACTCCGATGGCGTAGGCGAGCTGCACCTCAGCGCGGCTGGCCAGCCCGGCGGCAACTATGTTTTTGGCGATGTAGCGCGCCATGTAGCAGGCGGAGCGGTCAACTTTCGAAGGATCTTTTCCCGAGAAGGCGCCGCCGCCGTGCCGGCTGTAGCCGCCGTAGGAATCCACGATGATTTTGCGGCCGGTGAGGCCGGCGTCGCCCATCGGCCCGCCGATGACGAAGCGCCCCGTCGGGTTGATGTGATATTTGGTTTTGGCGTCAAGCATGTGGGCCGGAATGATCGGCTTGATCACGTACTCCATAATCGCGTGGCGCAGATCCTCATTGGGCACGGTGTCGCTGTGTTGGGTGGAGATGACCACGGTGTCGACGCGAACCGGCTTGCCATTGCGGTATTCAACGCTGACCTGAGATTTTCCATCGGGGCGGAGGAAATCAACTTTCTTGCTCTTGCGGACTTCAGAGAGGCGCTGCGTGAGGCGGTGAGCGAGCTGGATCGGCATGGGCATGAGTTCTTCGGTTTCGTCGCAGGCATAGCCGAACATCAGACCCTGGTCGCCGGCGCCGCCGGTGTCAACGCCCATCGCGATATCGGGCGACTGGCGCTTGATCGTGCACATCACCGCGCAGGTGGTGGAATCGAAACCAAAAAGGGCGTCGTCGTAGCCGACCTGCTCGACGGTCTTGCGGATCAGATCATCGTAGTCGATGATGGCCGTAGTCGTAATCTCACCGGCAACGACGACCAATCCGGTCGTTACCAAAGTTTCGCAGGCGACCCGGCCCTTGGGGTCCTGGCGCATGACTTCATCGAGTACCGCGTCCGAAATCTGGTCGGCAATTTTATCCGGGTGGCCTTCTGTCACCGATTCGGAGGTGAACAGAAAGTTGCGCATGTTTCCGTCGCTCAAAACAATCTCCTCTATATTCGACTTCTTTTTTGGGAAGGTGTGAAACACCCCATAGGGCCTACGTGCCGGAGGCAAAGCAGACTCTAACCAAATCAGAGTAGCACCGGCTGGAAGCGGAATCAACGTATTGATTTTGCACGGGTTATGGATGCAGCGAGTGGCAGAAATCGGGCATTGAACTGAAACTAAAGGCATTTAGCGGCGACCGGAGCGGGTGGCCGATCGGGAAAACTCAGACTGCCCGGTCTCGGGAAAGCGCGACCCGTAGCAAGGCCCCCGCCAGAGAAGGCGGCCGCTAGAACGGCAAGAGCAGACCGCGGGCTAGGCGTCGTCGGTGTCGTCGGTCGTGACTTCGAGTTTACCTTTGGTTTTCTTGGCCATCAGGTAGGTGCGGATGAAGGGGTTGAGATCGCCATCGAGGACGCGATCGATGTCGCCGACGCTGAACTTGGTGCGGTGGTCCTTGATCAGGCGATAGGGCTGCATGATGTAGGAACGGATCTGGCTGCCGAAGGAGATGTCGAGTTTGGATTCGTCGAGGCGGTCGGTTTCGTCACGGCGTTTTTGAATCTCCAGGTCGTAAAGTTTCGAGCGCAACATCTTCATGGCCATTTCACGGTTCTTGTGCTGGCTGCGCTGCATCTGGCAGGCAACAATGATTCCGCTCGGAATGTGCGTGATACGCACGGCGGTTTCCACTTTGTTTACGTTCTGGCCGCCCTTGCCGCCGGCGCGGAAGGTATCGAGCTTCAGGTCGTCCGGCTTGATGTTGATTTCGATGCGGTCGTCCACTTCAGGAATGACAAAGACGGAAGCGAACGAAGTATGGCGGCGCGCGGCCTGATCGAAAGGCGAAATGCGCACCAGCCGGTGCACGCCGGTTTCGCCGGAGAGCAGGCCGTACGCGTTTTCGCCGCTGAATTCGATCGTGGCGTTCTTGATGCCGGCTTCTTCGCCGGGGGTTTCGTCGAGCAGGTTGGCGGTGATTCCGTCGCGCTCTGCCCAACGCAAATACATTCGCAGCAGAATCGAAGCCCAGTCCTGCGACTCGGTGCCGCCGGCGCCGGGCTTGATGGTCATGATGGCGTTCAGGTGGTCGTTCTCGCCGGAGAGCAGCGTCTGAGTCTCCAGTTCACCGATATAGGTATCCGCGGCGGTAAGTTCCCGGCTGAGGTCCTTCAGCAATTCCTCTTTTTGCTCGGCATTCGATTCACCTTTGGCGAGCTCGATGTAGGTTTCGATGTCGCTCGCGAGAGTTTCCAGTTTTTCATCCGCCGCAAGCTGATCCTCGACACGCTTGCGGTCACGGAGCACGCTCTGCGCTTCTTCCTGATTGCTCCAGAAATTCGGATCGGCGGTGCGCGCTTCGAGGGTTTTCAGCCGCGCGCGGTTCTGGGGAGCGTCAAAGAAAGCTCCGCACGAGAGCGATGCGCTGCTTCAATCCTTCATACCGGTGCTGCAGATCTTCAAGAATCATGCCGTGTTTGGGGTGCCCGGGCGAGGCCGGGCGATTTCGCCTTTCGGAAAGTGAGCAACACTAGAATAACGGAAACACCGACGCACATCCAGGCGAACCAGTCGCCGAAGCGCGTGTAGATGGTCCGGTCGGTCCGGAAGTCGTACGGCAGGTCGGCAGAATCGCGGGTGTCGCGCCGCATCGCGCGGAGCACGTTTCCATAGGGGTCGACCGAAGCGGTGATGCCGCTGTTGGTGTCGCGGACGAGCCAGCGGCGATTTTCCACCGCGCGCACGCGAGCCATGCGGAGGTGCTGCTCCGCGGCTTCGGATTTGCCGAACCAGCCGTCGTTCGAGATGTTGATCAGGAGCTGCGCGCCGTTGTCGGCGAACTGCCGGATCTCACCGGCGTAAATCGCTTCATAACAAATAAAGATGGAGAAGGTATTGCCATCGGGGAATCGGCCGACGTTGCGTTCCCTGCCCTTGCGGAATCCGCCCACTTCCTCGGAAACGCTGGTGACCACCTGATGGATCAGGGGAAAAGGTTCGTATTCGCCGAAGGGAACGAGGTGAATCTTGTCGTACAGGAAAATCTTTTGCCCACTCGAATTGAGCACCGACGCGCTGTTGTAAGGCGCAAGCCCAGTGCGGGGAATTCCCTTCCCGCCCTCGAGAATCGGCTTCCAGTCAATGATACCCACAATGACGGGATGCTCGAATCTGGCGGCCAGGCGCGAGATGTACGGCCCGAAATGCGGATCCTGAAAGGAGAACGGCGCGGGCGCTTCCGGCCACACGAGAAGGTCCGCTTGCCGTGCGCCCGGCGAATGCCGCAGACTGAGTTGTTCGAGCTCCGCCATGTCCGTTTTGTGGTCGGCGTACCAGTCGCCCGCGTATTGCATATTCTCTGGAAAATTCGGCTGAACGACCCGTGCGACATGGCCGGCCTCGGCTTTTGGAACGAAGCGCGGGCCGAAGTCCTGCACCCCGAGAAGCACGACCAGGACCGCGGCGACAAACGCGAGTCTGCTTTTCTTGTTTTCCGGGGGACTCGCCAAAATCCACACAAGCAACGAATTAAATGCAGCCACCAGAAACGAAACACCATAAATTCCGGTAAGCGTGGTGAGCTGCACGAGCGCCGGATTTCCCGCGGCGGGATATCCGAGCAACCCCCAGGGAAAACTGATCTCTGGCAGATACGCGCGCAGGACTTCCGTCGAAATCCAGAGAAACGGGGCGCCCAAAAGCGCGAGGCCGATTCCCTGTTGAAATAACCACTCTACCGTCCATGTGAACAGGCCAATCGAGCATCCCCACACCGTCGCGATAAGCAACAACACCGCCCAGCCCGCCGCGGGCGACATGCCCCCGTGAACAGAGAGCACCTCGGCCACCCAGGACACGCAGGTCAGCACAAAAATCAAGCCGTGCAGGAAGCCAGAGAGAAATGCGACGCGCGCCCGCGCCCCCAGCACGCTGAACAACAAAATCGCCAGACAGAACCAGGAATACAGACTGGAATGCGCATTGTAATAAGAAAGCGAGAGAATCGCGCCGCTGAGCGCAGCGAGCGTGAGCCGGACAATCGCGGGAGATTCCGGGGGAAGCAACGACCCCAGGTTGGAGTACCAGGGACGCGATGCCATCAGTGTTTTACGTAGAATGCCTTGAAGCCGGCGCTCTCCAGGCCTTTCTTCGCGGCGTCGGCGCTCTTCTGGTCTTTGAACGGCCCGACCTGCACACGGTAGTACTTGTCTTTGTGCGGTGGCTGCACATACGCGGAAAAACGTTTCTTCTGCAAGCTTCCCGCCAGGGCCAGCGCGTCATCCTGCTTCGCGAGAGCCGCCACCTGCAAAACGATCGCGCCACCGGGAATCAGCGGCGCGTTCGCAGCGCTTCTCTCAACGGACGCACGCGGGGCGACGGCTGGCTGGGTAGCCGAACTTTTTGCATTTACTTGCTTGGACTGCGACGGAGTTGGCGAGGTCTTTGGAACCGGCTCCAAATGCGGCGCGACCCTTGCGGACTTGTCTTTGTCGTAGAAATTCCACGTGGAATCTGACGTCGCGGAAGTTGCCGGGTCGGAGTCGACAGGATCGTTCGGCGGGACGACAGTTTTCTTCGGCGCAACATCCGGTCTGGCGCTCAGCACCGGCTCGGGACGGCCCATGGCATTACTTGCAGCGCGCACCTGCCCATCGTATTGGTTGCGGCCCATGACGTAACCCAGGGTAAAGAACACGCCGGAAAAAACCAGCATCAGCAAGAAAAGGCCGATCACGTGCCTGCTTTCCAGCACGCGCTCGCCCGCCCCGCGTCTCCCCCCGGATGCCATTTACTTAGATGCGCCCCCCGCGACTTTCATCCATGTATTAATAATATCTATAGGAAGCGGAAACACAATCGTTGTGTTCTTCTCGACACCTATCTCGGTCAGGGTCTGCAGGTAGCGCAACTGGATGGCGGAGGGCTGCGTCTCCAGCACCTTGGCGGCGTCGGCCAGTTTTTGCGAGGCTTCGAACTCGCCTTCCGCGTGAATGATCTTCGCGCGGCGCTCGCGTTCTGCTTCCGCCTGCTTGGCGATCGCCCGCTGCATTTGTTCGGGGATGTCCACCTGTTTCACTTCCACTTTGCCCACCTTGATGCCCCACGGCTCAGTGTCCTGATCGAGAATAATCTGCAATTTGCCGTTGACTTTGTCGCGCTGCGAGAGAATTTCGTCGAGTTCGAATTGGCCGACCACGCTGCGCAGGGTGGTCTGCGCCAGCTGCGAGGTTGCATACTGATAATTCTGCACCTGCGAGAGCGCGAGGTTGGCGTCCACCACTCGGAAATAGCAGACGGCGTTCACTTTCACGCTGACGTTGTCGCGCGTGATGATGTCCTGCGGCGGAACGTCCAGCGTCTCCAGGCGCAAGCTGATCCGGTACAGCGTTTCGATCGGCCAGAAGACCAGCCGGACTCCCGCGCCCTTCGCTTCGGGAAGCAGGCGCCCGAGGCGGAGCACCACGCCCCGCTCCCACTCCTTGATGATGTAAATCGAATTCCAGATCCACAACAAAAGCAGCGCGATGACGACCAGCGTGCCCAATCCAAAGTACTCGAACATGATTTGCCTCCGGGACCTGCGCCAACTACGGCTGCTTGTGGTGACCTAAGCCTGCTTCGGCTCCACAAACAGTTTTAAACCATCCACGCGTGTTACACGTACGTGCGTCCCCTCTGCCACGGGTGAGGATGCCACTGCGCGCCATAGCTCTCCGTGTACGCGAATCATTCCCTCACCCTGAGCGGGGAGCGGCGTAGTGACGACGCCCTCTGCGCCGAGCATCTCTTCCTTACCGGTGGCCGTTTTCCATCCGCGGGATTTCAGAACGAGCCGCATTAGAAACACGGTCAAAACAGCCACCGGCAGGGTTACCGACAGCGCGACACCCATGCTGACTCCGCCGGGCGTGAGTGGGGACCGAATCAAAAAGATGGCGCCCAGGAACATCGAGACTATACCGCCCGTAAGCAGAACACCGTGACTTGCGAATTTCGCCTCCATGATGAAAAGCGCGAAGGCGAGCAAAATCAGCACCACGCCGGCAAAATTCACGGGCAGCAGATGCATCGCGTAAAGCGCCAGCACCGCGCAGATTCCGCCGATCACGCCCGGGGCAATTACGCCGGGGTGAGTGAATTCGGTGTAAAGACCGAGCACGCCGACGAGCAGGAGGAGAAAGAAAATATCCGGGTCCACGATGCGAGCCAGGAATTTCTGGCGGGCGGAGAGATGAAATTCATCCAGCCGGTAATTTTCGAGGGAAAGTTTTGCGGTTTTGCCGTCAAAGCGCTTGATCTCGCGCCCATTCAGCTGTTTCAGCAGATCCGCGTTGTCGCGGGCGATCAGATCAATCAGGTGCCCCGCAAGCGCTTCGTTTTCGGTGAACGCCTGCGCGTCGGTGACCGCAGTCTCGGCGAGTTTCGGGTTGCGATTTCGCTTCTCCGTGAAGCTTCGGAGAAACGCAGTGGCATCGTTATTCATTTTCTTCCGCAGCACTTCATCGACGGGCACCGAAAATCCGCCGGGGAGAAGGATTGGTGTGGACGCTCCGGTGCGCGTCCCAGGCGCCATGGCCGAGACGTCCGCCGACAACAGGATGAAGAAACCCGCAGAAGCACCGCGTGCTCCGGAGGGAGAAACGAACACCGCGACGGGGACCGGGGATTCCAGAATGTGATGGATCATGTCGGTCATTGAATCGCTGAGCCCGCCCGGCGTATCCATGGTGATCAGCACAAGCGATGCCTGGCGGCCCGCTGCGTCAGCGAGGCCTTCACCGATATACGTGGCGAGAACCGGCTCGACTTCGCGATCAAGTTTCAGCTCAACGACCAGCGGCGGGTTTTGCGTTTCCGGTGTTGCGGCACGCAGCAATCCAATGCCAGTAACAAACAACGCCAGGCAAACGCTGCTGATCGAGATTCTTGGGGGATTGCGAATCGGCTGACCACGAGCGTTCATTGCGCACCTCCCGTGGGCTTGCTCTTTCCCAGGTGTTCCAGCAACTGTCGCGCTTCCGTGTAATTCGGCGCGAGCTTCATGGCTTTTTCCAGTTCGTCGCGGGCCAACTCCGGCTTCTTCTGTTCCAGATAGATGCGTGCCAGCATAACTCGTCCGGTAGCCGAATCGCGCATGGCCAGTGACGCTTGCAACTCCTGGACCGCTTCGTCGAGTTTACCTCTTCGGCGATAAATATCGGCAAGTTCGCGGTGCGCAAGAGCATTCTTGGGATCGGCGGCCAGCGCGGCGCGGAATTCCCCCTCGGCGCTATCCAGGCGCCCGGCGCCAAGTTCCTGACGGCCGCGACGTATGCGCGCGACAACCGGGTCCATGGAGGCCGCCGATTCAGCGGCAGCGGCACTCTGTCCTGCGGGTGTAGCAAGTTGCATCCGCAGCGCAGTCGTATCGAGCTCCCTGCTCACACGCTGGTATTTTGCGAGCGAGTCGGGATTGCCATCTAGTTTCAGCGCGGGCAAACCGTTGGACCCAAAAACTTCGAGCGCGGCTTCTCGCGCCAGAGAGGCTTCCTCCTTCTTCCCTGCCTGCTCCAGAGTGTGAATCAGGAAGGCACGATCCTCGGGATTATCGGGCTCGCGCTCCATGGCATCCCGGAACCGCGCAGTGGCAGCGGAGAGATCGTTACTCTGCAAGAGAAGTAGCCCGAGGTTGAACGGGTAGTCATCCTCGTCGGGATCAAGGTCTCGGGCGCGCGCAAGCGAGGGAATCGCAGCGGCGAATTTGCCCTGGCGCGCGAGGGCGAGCGCAAGATTGTTCAGGATTTCCGGCAGGTCGGCGCCGCTCACCATGTTCAACTTCAGGTCTTCCTGAAGCTTACTGAAAACCTTTTCGGCTTTGTCGGCTTGGTTCAGGCGCAGGTAGCAAACGCCGGTCGCGAAAATCGCCTCGACACTGCGTTCGTTGGTGGGTGGCACCCGGGCGAACCACGTCAACGCGGAAGCGCAATCGTTGCGTGTGAAGTAGACCTGGCCCAGGGAGAACGCCGGGTCCGGCCAGTTTGGCTCCAGCCGAGCCGCTTCCTTCAGGTCACGGATGCGCGCGTCGTCCTCGCCGGCAAGCAATCCCCGGATGTATTGTTCGAATGCGCCAAGATAGATGGAGCGCTGAAGTTTCGAAAATTCGGCGAGACTCAACGGAAAATTGTGGTCAATGGTGGTCAGCAAGCGCCAGGTGATCCGCGTGTGCAAGTTCATCATGGAATCGAGTGGGCCGCTCTCGCGCACCCCTGGGAGAAGAGCGACGGGATTGACGCGCAGCACGCGGGCATTCACCGTCAGGGAAGTGCCGTCCGACCCAAAATTCCCGAACACAACGAAGTCGGCATCCAGATCCTGCGCGATGTGCAGCATGGTGGCGCGGCTCAATTTCGCGTTGGGCGGCAAGCCCGCGCGATCCATTTCGTCCAGGCGGTCTGCGTGCGAATAGACTTGTTGGCCGGCGGCGGAGAGTTTCTGAATGGTCAGTTCTTCGAGCCCCGCGCCGATCCAGTCCAGCCGCGGCGACGCACCGGCATTCTCAAATGGAAATACGAGAAAGACGCCGCTCTGCGGAAGCGAGGAGATGCGGCCGGATACGGGGGCAGTACTTTGTCTGCCGGGCGCGGCGCCGGGCCAGAGAAATAACAGACCACCGAAGAAAACCAGACACAGATTGCGGTGCCATTGCCGCCGTTTTTCCATTAAGACAACATTCTAGCAGAGAGGCGGCAGGCCATGGGCGGCCGGATCGCGGCCGGCGGCGCTACTTCAACAAATACACAACACGGCGGTTGGCATCCAGCGAAAGTACGCGAATACCCAGGGAGCGGACGCTGAGCAATCCATCGAAGAGAGGCTCTTCGCTGCCGGGAACAAAGTAAGCATTTTGCCGGAAGTGCTGGCCATTCAACTCAAATTCAAGTGTAGATGCGGTGCGGACGGGAACTGCGCTGGCGACACTGTTGCCCTGCAGCAGGCCGTTGGCCGCGTTGGGCGAAAGTTCAGCCGCGGACCTGGCGCCAAAGAACACCAGGCGGTCTGAACCGGTGTCCACCAGCAAATGCAGGAGCTTTCCACCAACATTGATTTCGGCAATCGGAAGATCGGCGCGGGTGGACAGGTTGACCGGGATTCCCACCGGCGCAACCTCGCCAAATTCCATCAGCTGATTTCCGTAATCGAGGCGAAAACTGCTTTTGCCGAGAACGTCCATTCCGAGGATTCCGGCAATAGGAAGATTCAGGTCGCGCTCGACGGCGCTCAGATCCGTCACCAGTACTTCCACGGAGGTTGCCTGAAGCGGTCCCAGGCGAATTTCCGGCACGCTGGCGGCAAAAGTTTGGGATTCACGGCCGATGGCTGACAATTTGGCCTGCGAAAGAGGCAAGCCGAGGTGCCGGGCGACTCCCCTATTAAGGATGGTGGGTGAAGTTCCCGTGTCGATAATGAAATTCTGGCCCACGTTTTCCCCGCCAAATTGGCCTTCGGCGACCACCAAAAACCCGTGGTAGACCTTTACCGGAATACTCGTCCGGGGAATCGAATGATCAGAACGATTTGACGGATTCGCGGGGGGCGCCGCTGTCAGCGAAGTCCCCCAAGTCCACGCGCAAACCAGAAACAGGGTTCCCAAGCGGATGAAAAGACGATGCAAAGTTGCCGCACGCTCCTCTGGCGGTATCGCTCACCGTAGAGGCCCGGCGGGGTACCACAAGGGTCGGCGCGTGGATTCCGGATAGATTGTGGGTGGCTAGATAACTATCGTTTGGGACAGGACTTATTCCGAGAAAAGCGAAGCGGGTGGGCGAACGGATTAACACTACTTTTCAGATCATTCGTCCAATACATCGAGGTCATCATGAGTACATCGAATCCCCTCCGAGCCATTTTTCGATTTGGCGCCTATGAAGTCGACTCCCGGACCGGTGAGCTCCGGAAGAACGGGATGCGCATTCGTTGCCAGGAGCAGCCGATCCAGGTGTTGGTGGCGCTGCTCGAACGTCCCGGAGAGTTGCTTACCCGGGAGGAATTGCGGCAGCGCGTCTGGCCGGAGGACACTTTTGTGGACTTTGACCATGCACTGAACACGGCCGTCAAGAAGATCCGGGCGGCCTTGAACGACGAAGCCGATTCGCCACGGTATCTGGAAACTGTTCCGCGGCGCGGATACCGGTTTATCTCGCCGGTTCAGACCGAGATGACCCCAGGACGGACCTCCGAGGAGCTTCCGGCGGAAAAGCTCGTAGTCGCAGAGACCCACCGGCCGCTGATTAACCAGCGCGTGGTGTTGCTGGCAGCTACGCTCATCGCCATCGTCGGCGGAGGCTATTACTGGAGCAATCATCGCGCGCGAGCCAGCGACACCAACGCACCCAATCGAACCATGGTGGCAGTCCTCCCGTTTGAAAATATGACCAACGATCCTTCGCAGGAATACTTCAGCGATGGGATGACCGAGGAGACCATATCGCAATTGGGCCGGCTGAATTCCCAGAACCTGGGCGTCATCGCCCGGACTTCGGCTATGAAATACAAACACTCCGGGAAAGGCGCGCGGGAAATTGGGCACGAGCTGAATTCGGACTACCTGCTGGAAGGCAGCATCCGCCGCGAAGGACCGCGCGTGCGCGTGGTAGCCCAACTGATTCGCGTGGCAGACCAGTCGCCGCGCTGGAGCCACCAGTTCGATTATGAATTCGGCGAGCCGCTCTATATTGAGACCGACGCCGCAACGGAAATCGCCAACATGGTCCACGCCGAGCTGGAGCCGGCGACCCGCAGGCGCGTGCAAAAAGCAGACTCCATGGATTTCTATCTGCGCGGGTTGGCGGAGTCCAACGTTCACACAGCGGAAGGCCTGGATCGCATTTTCCAGGCTTTTGACGAAGGCATGAAAAAGGATCCCAATTGCGCGCCGCCGTTTGCCGCGCTGGCCCGCTTGTATGAACGCGGCGCCAATCTCGGCTTGTTGAAGCCAACGGATGCTTATGCAAAGGCCCGCGTGGCGGCGGAAAAAGCAATCGAGATCGATCCTGCAAATCCCGAGGCTCACATCTATCTTGCCGACGCCCTGCTCACCGTAGATTTTGACTGGGCGAGGGCGCAAGCGGAAATTCAGAAAGCGCTGACGCTGAATGTGAATGATCCGAACGCGCACGAATGGAACGGGATATTTCTTTCCTTGCAGGGCAGGTTTGATCAATCCATCCGGGAACTGCGCACAGCCGTGGAACTGGATCCGCTCAACGCGGAGTACCTGGTGACTCTTGGGAGTGTGTTGGTAGCAGCGGAACGGCCGGTTGAGGCGGAAGCTTCGCTAAAGGCCGCGATTGGACTGGATCCGGCTTCCGACAGCGCCCACTGTCTGCTCGCCGAGCTTTACGCGCGCGACAAACGGTATGCCGAGGCGATCAACGAAACCACCACCGCATTGTTCCTCCACGGACAGCGTGAGCAGGCCTTGAAGATCAAGGCCGCCTACGAAAAGTCGGGCTACGAGGCGGCCCGGCAGATGGCGCTGCAGGAGCAGCTGAATTACCTTCTGAACCAGCGGGAAAAGCATTTTGTTTCGGCGTTCGATATCGCCGCGCAGTACGCGAAACTTGGCGATAGGCAGCGCAGCCTCGCGTGGCTCCAAACAGCTTACCAGCAGCGCGATGTTGGTCTGCTGTGCCTGAGGCACGCGCAGAATGACCTGTTTGCCTTCGAGCGAGATGCGCCGGAGTTCCAGGCGATCCTGCGAGACCTTCACTACCCGCAATAGCCGCGGTATGGGATAAGTCGAATGAAAAATCAGGCGTGCTAATCAGGGCTGCGCGGATTCCACAAGCCTGGGCGCCAGGAGGTCCTCTGCTGCCGGATTTTTCAGGACCAGGGAAAACGTCGGATCCTTCTGGACGGAATTGAAGTCGCTGTAGCCTTCGTCGCGCGCCTTCCTTAGATAAAGAATCGCACGGTCCACATCACCCTGCTGGGCGAAGGATTTTGCCAGGAGATAGTAAAACCGGCCCCGGTCTACGCTGACGGAGCGATCCTGAATCACGGTTCCCCCGCGTGATCGAGTGGGGTCCAGAGACGTGGGATCAAGCTGCAAAGCCTTGCGGAAAGAGGCGATCGAATTCTCAAAATCTTTCTGGCTGAAGTAGGCGTAACCCAGGTTCAGGTAAAACGGGGCGAAATTATCGCGGATGGAAATGGCCCGCTTGTAAGCGCGGATAGCCTTCGGGAATTTCTTGCGCTCGTAGAGCACCGTCCCGATATTGTTCTGGGCGTCCGCGTAATGCGGGTCCACCTTGAAGGCCTTCTGATAGCACTTCAGGGCCTGATCCAATTGGGCCTGATTGTGGTGCGCGATCCCCAATTCATTCCAGTACAGCGGATTTTTGGGGTTGGTCACGGCGAGGCGATAGAAAATATCCTCGGCCTCTTTGTACTCCTTGCGCGCCAGGTGCAAACGCGCCATCTCCTCGTCGGCCAGGCCCGCTGCGGCGGGCGTTTGCGCGGGAGTGGAGATAGACGTATTGGCAACTCGAAGGAGTTTTTCCTGGGATGACAACGAAGGGGAGAGAGCAACTGCGAGGAAGGTCACTGCCGGAATCGCCAAGGAATTCCTGGTCATGGCGAATCTCCTTTGTCCGGGTCGGGCTTCGCCGGATCTTTCTTCTTCTTGTCCCCAAAGATACCAAAAAACTTCTGTAAAGGGCCTTTTTTCTTTTCCTGGGCCTTGCCCGGGTCAACAGTCTGGCCGCCGGGTTGTCCCTCGACTGGCAGGCCGTTTTTGTCCAACTGGGCGTTCGGGGAATTGGCCGTGTTCGGGGGCGGGGGGTTTGAGGAACCGCCACCAAAGATGTGAGAGAGGAACGAACCCGCGGCGTTTAAGGGATTGTGGCCGCCATGCAGCTCGCAGAGCTGCGTCGGCGCGGAGCCCGAAACGTAAACCTCTTCGCGGGTCACCGGACAATTCGGGGTGGCAACTTCGAGCGTATCGGAGTCAATGATGATGGAATCCACGCCTTCCGGTTTGTCAAAATCCCTCACGTCGCGGTAGCCCGGAAGCGCGGTGGCGTGAATCATGAAGTCGGCCCAGATGGGAGCCGCGGTCGCTCCGCCGGCAAGCCCCAGATCGTGATTGTCGTCAAACCCGATCCAGATCACGCAAACCAGATTGCTGGTGAAGCCGGCGAACCAGCCATCGCGCGAAGTGCCCGTCTTTCCTGCGGCGGGCAAGGTAAATCCTTTCGCCCGAACCTGCGCGCCAGTGCCCTTGTTCAGCACGTCCTTCAGAATGCTGTCAACAAGATAGGTCACTCGGGGATCGAGAGCGAGTTTCGTCGTCGGGCCGTATTTTTCGAGCGGGTTTCCACCTGCGCTGACCACCGACTTAATGTAGTAGGGTTCGGCGCGCGTTCCCATTGTGGCAAACGCGGTGTACGCGCCAGCCACTTCGAGCGGTGTCAACTCGTATGCACCCAGAGCCACGGCCGGCGTTGGGCGGATATTTGCGGTCAAGCCCATCTGGCGGGCAATCTGCACCACGCGGCCATAACCCACCATTTCGGCCACTTTTACCGTGGCCACGTTCAAGGAATTCGTCAGCGCCTGGCGCACCGTGACTTTGCCCATGAAACGCTCGCCATAGTTGTTCGGCGTATATTCCTGGCCGTCGAATTCAAAAACAGTCGGCTCATCTTCGACGGTTGTTGCCGGAGTAACCACCGGCTGCGCGCCATCCACGGCATTATTGAACGCCGCGGCGTACACAAACGGCTTGAAGACCGAACCCGGCTGGCGATGCGCCAGCGCGTGATTCAACTGGCTCTGCCCGTAATCCCTTCCGCCGATCAGCGCCTTGATCTCGCCGGTGCGCGGATCAAGCGCGATCAGCGAAGCCTGGACCTGGGGAATCTGCTCGGGCTCGGCTTTCTTCCCCTTCACTTTGCGCTTTTTCGCATATTTTGCCGCCAGCATCGCGTCCACGTTTTTCATGCCGGCATCCACTGCGGCCGCCGCAACACGCTGCAATTGAGGATCAAGAGTGGTGAAGACGCGATAGTTGGAACTGAGCAGGTCCTGCTCGGAATATTTCTCGAGCAGGTGATCCTTGACCATGTCCACGAAATAAGGCGCTTCGTTGCCAGAAATGGCGGAGCGCACCAGCTTCAGCGGCAGGTTTTTGGCTTCCGGGACTTCGGCGTCGGTGATGTACTTGTTTTCGACCATTTGCGTGAGCACGCGGTCACGCGCCTGGGCGGCCCGCTCGGGATGCCGATCGGAGACGGAGTAATAATTCGGCGCGCGGATCAGCCCGGCAAGAAACGCGCACTCCGGCAGGGTCAACTGCCGCAAATCCTTGCCGAAGTAGGCTTCGCTGGCTTCGGCAAATCCGCGAATGCCAAAGCTGCCGCGGTTGCCGAGATAGACTTCGTTTGCATACATCTCGAAAATGCGCTGTTTGCTGAAGCGCTGCTCCAATTCGAACGAGAGCATCGCCTCGGCAAGTTTTCGGCGCCAGGTGCGGTCGGTGGAAAGAAAGTAGGTGCGCGCAACCTGCATGGTGATGGTGCTGGCGCCTTGCATGTGTTGCGAGTGGCGAAGGTCGGCCCAAGCGGCGCCGAAGATACGGATGAAATCGAAACCCGGGTGCTCGAAAAATCGTTTGTCTTCCGCGGAGAGGATGGCCTGCACCAGCGTCGGCGGCAAATCCTCATAACGCACCGGGCGGCGTTTTTCGCGCAGGCTGTCGAAGAGATTGGTGATCAGCTCCGGCTCGATTTCGGCCGTGCCCATGTCCGATCCACCGCCCAGGGGGCGAATCGTGCGGATGACCCTGCCGTTGAACTGCACGGCCAGCGCGTTGCCGCCCGCGAAGAAAGAGAGTTTCGACGGCCGGATATCCAGAGCGTTTCCATTGACAGTGTAGGTGCCCAGGGCATTCTCATCCGATTCGGAGCGATACCCCGTCCGCTGGAGATAGGTCACCAAATCGTCCACGCCCCACGCCTGCCCATCGGAGATGTGCTCGGGAGCCGAAAAAATCTGCGTGGTGTTCTGCAGCACATGGCCGGAGAGCCGCAGATCGATCATCTTGGAGTACTTGACGTAATAGAAAGTGAAGACACCCGCGGCAAGAATGAGACAAAGCGCCACGACAGCCAGGAGGCCCAGCCCGAACGCAGAAGTCCAGAATCCTTTTTGAATGCGCAATCGCAAGTAATGCTCCCTGAGGGTGGGCTAACGTCTATTGTCCCTTAATAGAGAAACGGAGCAAAACCATAGTTTGCTCCAAAGAAGGAGTCAGCCTCCTGGCATGACGATTTGCCTGTGCGCCGCTTACTTCATCAGGTCTCGCGCTTCGCTGGAAGGCGAGAAGTTAAATTCAGTCTTGTAGACCTTAAAATCGACGGGAACGCTGTAATTCACGCTGATCATGACGCCATGATTGGTGTTCTGGACTTTAATGTCTTCGCGATTGGCGGGGATATCGAGGTCCTGTATGACTTTAAAGATGATGTCGCGGATCTGGTCTTCCGTATAGTGGTTTACGACAGCAAACCGGGCTTGTTCCGTGATTTTGTCGTTTAGCTGGTATTCGGCCACATAGACAGGCACGATCTTGACCGCCGCGTAGACCGCGGCGAACAGAATGAGAGTGTAAATAATGGCCTTCAGCTTGCCCTCGCCGCGTTGCGAGCGCTTCGAACTGGATGTTAGGCAGCGCACTAAAGAATCTCCGATTGCCGCCAGGACGCGACGGCAGGATAGATAGCTCACTTTTTACGCTAGCACTCGGCTACCGGGCTGTCGAGTTGAAGGGCGTACAGGTGTTCTTCAGATGCAACGCCCGAGCCGGCCGGCTTTCCTTCCCGCGTTGCGGCCAGGCTTAGTAAGCCCGGCCGAAGATGGCCCGGTCCTTTGCCGGTTTACCACAATAGACGCAGGCCCCGCCGGTTCGGACTTCCTTCCCAAGCACCGCCGTCTGATCTATTGGGATGCAGCGCATGGTAGCGCGGGTTTCCTCTTTGATTTTGGCTTCGCAGTCGCCGCTGCCGCACCAGGGAGCGAAGGCAAAGCCTTCCTCCACGGCCTTTTTCAGCTCGTCGTAGGTCGCGGTTTCACGGGTGTTGGCGCGCCGGAAGGCCAGGGCCTTGTCGAATAGCGACTGGTGAATTTCGACCAGCAGTTTTTCGATCGTGGCGGGCAGTTCAGCCAGCGAGGCGCTGACTTTGCCTTCCCTGCCGGGACGGTCGCGGCGCGACAGCATGGCCGCCTGCTTGGCGACATCCTTGGGGCCGAGCTCCACACGGACCGGCACGCCGCGCATTTCCCAGTCGTTGAACTTCCAGCCGGGGCTGAAGCCTTCACGTTCATCCAGATGGACGCGGAGGTTGGCCTTGATGAGCTGCGCCTTCAACTCCTTCGCTGTTTTCTGAACGGAAGCCTTTTCCTCATCGGTCTTGTAAATCGGGACAATGACCACCTGGATTGGCGCTATCCGTGGCGGCATAATTAATCCCTGATCGTCACCGTGCACCATGATGATTGCCCCAATGACCCGGGTCGAAAGCCCCCAGGATGTCGTCCAGCAGTGCTGCAACACTCCCGTCTGGTCCAGATACTTCACCTCAAAAGCCTGGGCAAAATTCTGCCCCAGAAAATGGGAAGTACAGAACTGCAAGGCCTTTTGGTCCCCCATCATGGCTTCAAGTGAATAGGTCGTGTCCGCGCCAGCAAACTTCTCGGCGTCGGATTTGACGCCGGGGATCACCGGGATCGCCGCTTCGTTCACGGCGAAGTCAGTGTAGACGTTGAGCATCTGCAGGGTTTCCTCCACCGCTTCCTGACGCGTGGCGTGGGCGGTGTGGCCCTCTTGCCAGTAAAATTCCAGCGTGCGCAGGAACAGCTTGGTGCGAAGTTCCCAGCGGATGACGCTGTTCCACTGGTTCATCAGCACTGGTAGGTCGCGGTAGGACTGGATCCACTTCGACCACATGTGGCCGATGATGGTTTCCGACGTGGGCCGCAATATCAGAGGCTCGGCCAATTCCTCGCCGCCGCCGATGGTGACGACCGCCAACTCAGGCGAAAAGCCTTCCACGTGGTGCTTCTCTTTTTCGATGAAGCTCTTGGGGATCAGCAGGGGAAACGCGACGTTCTGGTGGCCCGTGGCCTTGAATCGCTGATCGAGCGCCGCTTGAATGTTCTCCCACAGTGCCCAGCCGTAGGGACGCACAATCATGCACCCGCGCACCGGCGCATAGTCCGCCAACTGCGCCTTCAGCACCAGTTGGTTGTACCACTCCGAGAAATCTTCCGCCCTTGTTGGTAGCTTCTCTTCCGCCATGCGTCTCCCTGTCAATCCTGCTTGCACTCAGTTAAGCATTCGAGCGTAGCGAACACCGTCTCCCACTGTCAACGCAGCCAGTCCGCGCGGCTGGTTCAGGGATTCCCAAATGGGGTCGGAATTCCCAATGTTCGATCGATATGTCCGGCCAAATCCATATCGGATAGGGCACGTCGGGATCTGGCCTAAATCATGGGAAGAGCGGGATAACGGATAAACTAGCCCAGTGAAAACGTAGCCCCGTCAAACGGAAAACACTCATGAAAACGTCAGTCTTAGTCGCACTGGTGGTCGTCATTCTGGTGTTCGGCTTCTACCTGCGGGCCAAGTATGAGAAAACTAGGCAATTCAAGACCGTCGGCGAATTCACCCAATGGCTGGCGACGGAAGCCGTAAAGGATGCCCAAGAAAACAATCATGTCAGCCTGGACTACACCCCCCAATCCATTCAGAAGGTTGAACAGATTTTGGGAGACCTTCACGATAGGTACGTCAAAAAGCACGCCTCCATCAGCGCCAGTGGCCTCGGTTCGGCATACGGCGCCTACATCGGAGAGGTAATACGAGCCGGGAGCGAAATGGGAGAGAGATGATCCTGTTGGAGGCGAGAAGTCTTATCCGATCATCTGGGGTAGCGGACGCTCATATCCGATCGCATGGTGTTACCACCGGATTGTAAACGGGCCGGAGGACAATGTCTGGGTTAAATACCGTGTGTTGAAGCAGAAAAGGGACGAAGCAAAGAATGGTTCACCCAATTAGTGGATTGGCCGAGATGCCGCAAAACCTGAGGCCCTGGCGGCAAGCGTCTAACGATCCGTAGTCCTCACAACGGAGCTTAAATCGCGCTACCGAGGAACCACTCCTTGTCGGAGTCCTGGGTTTTGCTGCGAATGAGCAGTTCGGGATCTTTTACGGTGACGCGGCTGTAGGGTGCGACCGAGTGCGTGAGCCACACGTTGCCGCCGATGATGCTGTGGTGGCCGACGCGCGTGTCTCCGCCCAAAATCGTCGCTCCCGGATAAATCGTGACGCCGTCTTCGATGTCCGGGTGGCGCTTGTTGGCCAGGCCGCGCACCAGTTCCCCGCCGCCGTCACGCCGGCTGGTGGGATTAAAAGCGCCGAGCGTCACGCCGTGGTAGAGCGTGACATGGTTGCCGACTGTCGCCGTTTCGCCAATCACCACGCCCGTGCCGTGATCGATGAAAAACGATTCGGCAATCGTCGCGCCGGGATGAATATCAATGCCAGTCCGGCTGTGCCCCACTTCCGTCATCATGCGCGGCAGATACGGAATTTTCAGCAGATAGAGTTCGTGCGCCAATCGCTGGATGGTGATGGCCTCGATGCCCGGGTAGCTCAAAAGAATCTCTTCATAACCCTGCGCCGCGGGGTCGTTTTTCAAAGCGGCTTGCAGGTCGGTGGCCAGCAGATGGGCCAGAGGCGGAAGCTTGGCACGAAACGCAACGAGCAGCTCCTCCGCAACACGCGGCAGGTTGCCGGGATTCGCTTTTTCCCGGCAATGGCAGTCGAATCGGACGGCGCAGATAATCTGTTCTGCTAGCTGCAGCTCAAGGCTCTCGAGAAAATGCGAGGCGTGGGGACTCCGGTGATGCTCCGGTTCGTAATAGAGCGGAAACAAGGCTTCAAGATAGAGCCGGCAGAATTTCGTGACTTCGTCTTTGGATGGCAGGCGATATTCGCCCGCCGGATCGCCGGAAAGGCGCGCTTCGAGCGCAGAGCGAAATTCGCTTGCCAGACGGCCAAGTTGCCCATTCGGAGTGGTCATGGATTCCTCGCTGCGGCTCGAGGGAAGCAGGAAAGAGGATCCGGGGACAGGAACTTCCGCGCCCCCCCTCAGACCTCGCTGCCCAGAAGCCGCCGCTCGCTTAGCCAATCCCCTCGAACAGGATTGTCGAGATGTAGCGTTCGCCGGAATCCGGCAGCACTGTAACGATGGTTTTGCCCGCAAATTCCGGCAGCTTCGCCAGACGCACCGCAACCGCCGCAGCCGCACCGCAGGAAATGCCAGAGAGGATTCCCTCTTCGCGTGTGAGACGCCGTGCCATTTCCACGGCCTCTTCATTGGTGACGGCTTCGACGCGGTCCACCAGGCTCAGGTCCAGGTTTTTCGGTACGAAGCCACCGCCGATGCCCTGAATCTTGTGCGGGGCTGGCGTCAAAGGCTGGCCGGCCATGGTTTGCGCAATCACCGGACTGGTTACGGGCTCGACAGCGACACTCGTGATTTTCTTCCCTTTCGCCTTCTTGATGTAGCGGCTTACACCAGTCAACGTCCCGCCGGTGCCGACGCCACTTACAAGAACATCCACGGCGCCGTCGGTATCGTTCCAGATTTCCGGACCGGTCGTGGCTTCGTGAATCGCCGGGTTGGCCGGATTGTCAAACTGCTGCGGCAGGAAATAGTGCTGCTTGTCGGATTCGTAAATTTCCGTGGCCTTCTTGATCGCGCCCTTCATGCCTTCCGGCCCGGGCGTCAGCACCAGGTTTGCGCCAAACGCTGCGAGCACCCGCCGGCGTTCGAGCGACATCGTTTCAGGCATTGTCAACGTGATTTTGTATCCGCGGGCCGCGGCCACAAACGCCAGGGCGATGCCCGTGTTGCCGCTCGTCGGCTCGACAATTTCTATTCCCGGCTTCAAAACGCCGCGCTTTTCCGCGTCCCAGATCATTGCCGCCCCGATGCGACACTTCACTGAGTACGCTGGGTTTCTGCCCTCGATTTTCGCGAGCACGGTGGCCTTCGAGCCGTCGGTGACTCGATTGAGCTTGATCAGGGGAGTTCGTCCAATACTCAGAGAGTTGTCGGCATAGATATTTGCCATGATTTTCCTCAGTAGAATGAATTTGCTGTATCGGGCAGCAGATTAAGTATAGAACTCTAAAGCCAGGAACGGCAGCGTGTTTGTATCGAATACTTTGATGCCTCAAGAAAGTTTTAGTTATGATTGGCGGACTCGGGTCATTGCTCGCCTTCTCTGTTCGGTGTATTTTTTGCATGGACCAATCTCGAGGGCTGAGGTGCAAGCTTGCCAATTTCCGCTGTCGACGCCATAAATCCCGCTTTCAGGCACGCCAAAAAGCAACTTCTAGAGCCGTTCCGCTTCGGCCAATGGGCTCGCCTGGCCCTGGTTGGACTGCTGACGGGAGAACTGGGTTCCGGGGGAGGATGCAGCGGCAATTTCAACATCCCCTCCGCCACCCATCGCCAGGGGGGAACGGAACAGTTCCTTAGCCAGGGCTGGCCCAAGCTGTTGGGCGACCACCCTTTGATGTTTGCCGGTCTGATTGCAATTCTGGTGGTGTTCGGGCTTGGTCTGATCGTGCTGTTCACTTACATTGGCAGCATGATGCGGTTCATTCTGTTCGATAGCATCGTGGCCAAGGAATGCCACATCCGTAAAGGGTGGGCCCGGCGGGGACGCGAGGGTCATCACTTGTTTGTGTGGCAGATGACTTTGATGCTGTTCAGTTTCTTGGTTTTCGTCGTCCTGATTGGCATTCCGGCGGCGCTTGCCTGGGGTCTTGGCTGGTTCGCGCGTCCCAACGAGCACACGCTGGGGCTGGTCGCGGGCGGCATCTTGTTGTTCCTGGTGTTCCTGGCCGCGATTATTTGTTTCGCCGTCGTTCATGTGATGACCAAGGATTTTGTAGTCCCGCAAATGGCACTGGAAAACGTAAGCGCTTTCGAGGGATGGCGCCGGTTATGGTTGTGGGTGAAGGCGGAGAAAGGCGGCTATGCCCTGTATATCGGAATGAAGATCGGGCTGTCGGTGGGTGCCGGGATCGCGCTGACCATTATTTCGGCGATCGTGATGCTGGTGCTGCTGATTCCCATCGGCGGCCTCGGAGTGATGATCTGGATGAGCGCGAAAGCGGCGGGAGCAACCTGGGACGCATCCACCATCACGCTCGCCGTCGCTGCCGGGTGCATTGTGGTGGCAATTTTAGTTTTTGTGATCTCAATGATCTCCGTGCCGGCAGCGGTATTTTTCCCGGCGTATTCCATCTATTTCCTCGCGGCGCGGTACCCGCTTCTGGCCGACCAAGTCTGGCCCCGGCTGCCAGGCCCAGTCACACCTGGTGACGCTCGGTTCGCCTGAGTCCTCCGGCAAAGACATGCATTCAAGCAGGAACTCCCCTCCTATTCAAAGAGCATGACGCGAATCACGCCGCTCGGATCAGGCTCAAACGGAGTTCGTTCAGACTTCCCGGCATGAGGATTTCCTTTCGCTCCCCGCCGGATTGCGGCAAGTTGCACTCTCCGATAGACTCTCTGAAAGGCGAGTCGCAGCGAGCGTGGTGGCCGATTTTTTGATCCGCCGGGTAACGCGCAGGTCCTCGCGGAGACGATTTTGGAGAAGCGTATGACCACTGAAGCAAACAACCGGATGCAGCGGCCTCTCGACAAGGTCGACCCGCTAATTGCGGGGCTGCTCCGCGAAGAAGCCGTGCGCCAGGCCACCGGGCTGGAACTCATCCCCTCTGAAAACCTTGTTTCCGAAGCGGTGCTCGAGGCGATGGGCTCGATCTTCACGAATAAATATGCCGAGGGTTACCCGGGGAAGCGCTATTACGGCGGATGCGAGGTTGCCGACAAGGTGGAGCAACTGGCCATTGACCGCGCCAAGCAGCTCTTCGGCGCGGATCACGCCAACGTGCAGGCGCACTCTGGAACTTCGGCCAACGTGGCGGTGTACATGTCCGCGCTGAAGCCGGGCGACACGGTGCTGGGCATGGCGCTGGCGCATGGCGGGCATCTGACGCACGGCCACCCGCTGAACTTCTCCGGCCGCATGTACAAATTCGTGGAATATCACGTTCGCCAGCAAGACGAGCGGATTGACTACGACGAAATCGAAAAGCTGGCGCAAGAGCACCAGCCGAAGATGATCGTCGCGGGTGCCAGCGCGTATTCCCGGATCATCGAATTCGAACGCATTGCGAAAGTGGCCAAAGCGGTCGGCGCGATTTTCTTCGTGGACATGGCGCACATCGCAGGCCTGGTGGCGGCGGGCGTGCACCCAAGTCCCGTGCCCCACGCAGACATCGTGTCCACCACCACGCATAAGACGCTGCGTGGCCCTCGCGGTGGCATGGTGCTTTCAAAGTCATCCTTTGCCAAGGAGATCGACAAGCTCACCTTCCCCGGCACACAAGGCGGTCCGCTGGTGCACACCATCGCGGCCAAAGCTGTATGCTTCAAGGAAGCGATGGAACCATCCTTTATCGAGTATCAAAAGCAGGTGGCCGCAAATGCCAAGGCCCTGGCGAACGCGATTTCGCGCCACGGCTTCCGTGTGGTTTCCGGCGGCACCGACAATCACGTTTTCCTGGTCGAAGTACATCCGCGCGGTATCACCGGCAGCGACGCGGAAAAAGCGCTGGACCGCGCGGGCATCACCGTGAACAAGAATGCCATCCCGTTCGATCCCCTCCCGCCGATGAAGGCGGGCGGCATCCGGCTGGGAAGTCCCTCGGTCACCACACGAGGACTGGCCGAACCGGAAATGGAGCTGATTGCCAATGGTGTTGCGGAAGTTCTCACCCACATCGGAGACGGGGCTGTGGAGCAGAAAGTTCGCAAGCAGGTCGCCGAACTTGCGGCACGTTTCCCGATTTACGAATCGCGCACCCGGGCCGCGGCTACGCACGCGCGCGTCTAGAAAAGGCGTCAGCGGATTTCCAGAAAACCGAAGTACACTTACGCGGCCGCCGGGCCGTTGGCCGCGGGACGAGCTTCCGATTTATGAGCGAAAAAAAACGTGATTTGCCGGACATTGTCCGCGCCACCGCCGAGTTCGAAAAATGGGCCTCGCGCCACGTCCACATGGTCGAATCCGACGTGAAGCTGAAGCACCAAAGCATGGCCAACGCGGCCTTCCCGTTCTTTCGCGCCACGTTTTATCGCTGGGCCCAATGGTGGCCGCTCATCTGCCCGCATCTGGCCCGGGCGCCGCAGGTTCTCGCCGTCGGCGACCTGCACGTGGAAAATTTCGGCACGTGGCGCGACCTCGAAGGCCGGCTCATCTGGGGCGTGAACGATTTTGACGAAGCTTGGCCGGCGTCTTATGCGGTGGACCTGGTCCGCCTGGTTTCTAGTTGTTATCTGGCCATTGAAGAAGAGCATCTTGCCATTACCCGAAAAAAAGCCTGCCGCGCCGTCGAGCAGGGCTACCGCGACTCCTTGGCAAGGGGCGGAGCGCCTTTTGTGCTTGCCGAACATCATCGCTGGCTGCGGCTTCTGGCCCTCAACAAGCTCCGCGATCCGGTTCTGTTCTGGAAAAAAATCAACAGCTGTTCACGATTCAAGGGGCACATCCCCAAGGACGTCGTGAGACTCCTGGACGCCTCGATGCCGCTGCGCGTGCCGGAGTACGAATTCAAGTCCCGCATCGCCGGCCTCGGCAGCCTGGGCCACCCGCGCGTTCTGGCACTGGCCGAATGGCATGGAGCCCATATCGTACGCGAGGCGAAGCAGTTGACGCCCTCGGCCTGGATCTGGGCCAGGCACCTTCACACGGACGAGATATTAAGCCGCAAACTGGTCGCCATTGCCGTGCGCATTCGCGACCCTCACGTGCATTTCGCCGATCACTGGATCGTCCGCCGGTTGGCCCCGGATTGCTGCCACATTGAGATCAGCTCGCTTCCTGAAGAGCGCGACGAGGAAAAGCTCCTCTACTACATGGGTTGGGAAACCGCCAATATCCATCTGGGCAGCCGCAAGGCCATCGCCGCTGTCCGGCGCGACCTGGCCGTGAGGCGAGACCGCTGGCTGCACAAAGCGGCCAAGGCCATGCTAAAAGCCACGCTGGAGGACTGGAAAGTCTGGCGGCGCAAGAGCGGTTCCCTCGCTTCCCCTCACTAGCTCACCCCTTTTAGGGGCGAGGGTTTCTTTCACGTAGGCGCGGCTGAGGTCACCCGGCGAAAAACCCTCAATCCCCTGCCAAGGGCGTGGAAGCCGGAGGCCTGAGCTACACGCAAATCCTTTCCTGATCTTGCCCGACTGGCCACTCTGCCCCTGTGTCCCTTTCTCCAATAGAACCAAAAGACGTTGGACGAATTCTGTCCCACCGGTCAGTAGATTCATGGGTCCCTACCTCGTAACGTCATCAAGGACCGGTAAATGACGACCTCCTCGGCCAACTCGTTCTCCTTCAGGTTACGGAAAGAAAAGCGCACTCTCTGCCCCTTCTCGGGCGCTTTTTTTCCCAGCGAGCTGTGCCTGACCCAGCGACGGAAGTCGTCTGCTCCCCGGGGAAATCCTTGCCAATGACCAGTGATCGAGGTGGAACTATGATGGATACGGAAGCGTTCAAAGAGTTCAAGACCGGGCTCACCCTGCTTCGAGACAATTACGCCAACCGGGCCTTGAATCACATTCAGAAAGCCGCTGAGCTGGAAAAGAACAACCCCTACTACATGTCTTATCTGGGCGTCGCACTGGCCCGCACGCAGCAAAAGTGGGCCGATGCCGAACGCCTCTGCGACGGCGCGGTGCGCATCAAGCGCAACCAGGCGCAACTCTACCTGAATCTTGCTGAAGTCTACATGGCCGCGGGGCGCAAGGAAGATGCCCGCGATGCCCTGATTGCCGGGATGAAATTTGCCCGCCGCGACGTTCGGCTGAGCATCGCCATGGCAAAGCTGACCCCTCGCCGGCCGCCCGTGTTCACCTTTCTCGGGCGCAAGCATCCGATCAACCGGCATTTTGGCCTGCTGCGGCACAAGACGCTGTCGGCGCTGGGCAAGAGCTGAACCACAACAAATTTCCCCACCCCCAAACGCGGAAAGGGCGGATGGCTTCGGCCACCCGCCC
Source organism: Acidobacteriota bacterium (assembly GCA_013289665.1). GTDB lineage: Bacteria > Acidobacteriota > Terriglobia > Acidiferrales > UBA7541 > Acidiferrum. Next base: position 117,979 of record JABCZN010000011.1, read on the forward strand.
TTTCCGTTTTCGGTTCGCGGAATTCCGCGGAGAGCTATTTGCTGTTGGTCGAATAGGCGCTGCCAAAACCGCTTGGGAGCCCCATCTCCATCAGGATTTTGAAGCCGACCCCGAACAGCCCGTTGGGCAAAGGGTCGCGGCGGACGACTTCGGCGAGGTATTCGCGGCTCATCGAAGCGGGCTCTTTCGAGTAGGGCATGGTGACGAACAAGCGCATCCCGACTTCGTAGGTGGTCACACTGGATTGGAAATAGATTCCCGACCGGGAAACGCTCAGGGTGCCGCGGATATCTTCAAACGGGTCGCGTTCCGGGTCCGAGGGCCGAATGCGCATTAATTGCGTGAATTTGCAACGCCGGCTGCCGCGCCGTTCGGTTTGCCTGGAGCGCGTGGTGGTGTTGCCACCTGGATTGTTGGTGTTCGTCATTTGGTCGAACGAGGACGCCATGGAAGCCTGCCTTTCCCGAGTGAAACCCAATTCCCCGAGTGAATACAAGATAGCGGGGGCACCGGGGAAAACCTATAGCGTGACGGTACTCGGCAAAAAGTAAGCTGTCCCACATTCGATGGTAGTACGAAAGTACCACCCCAGCAACGATTTTGGCCGCGGGTGTTTCGGCATCGAGCGCGAGCTGCAAAATTCCCGATCAAAGAGTCATTGGGAATTGGATTCGGCGGTGGACTTCGCCCCACCGAATGTGTTCGTATCTGTCTGACCACGCTCTATGGGTCAGCGTTTGTAGAGAAATCACACAGCGGAGGACGGACCTATGAACTCTAATCACAAACTGGCGCTGGCAGTGCTTGCTGGAGTTTCGATTGGCGCTGCTTGCGCCCACGCCATTCATGCGCAGCAAGTCAAGGCGCCAGCGGGCTATGTCATCTCGGAAGTGGATGTAACGGACCCTGCTGCGTTTCAGAAGTATGCCGAGCGGGTGCCCGAAACGGTGGCGGCTTCTAACGGCCACTATCTCGTTCGTGGCAGCAAAATTCAGGCTGTCGAGGGCGAAGCGCCGAAGCGCGTCGCGGTGATCGCATTCGAAAGCGTGGAAAAGGCGCGCGCGTGGGAATATTCGCCCGCTTATGAAGCGATCAAGCCGATGCGGCAAAGCTCCGCGAAGAGCCGCATCTTTATCGTCGAAGGCATCGCCCCCCAATAACGGGGCAAATCGATTGGTTTTCAAATGTCCTGTACTCCAGTAATCGAAAAATTGTCCACTACTCCTCCTCTCAGAGAGTTGGATTCCCCGGGCTAGTTGTGCGATTCTCTACGTTACTTTTCGCGAGGACCTGGTCCTGATGATGAAGCGTTTCAAGGATTTGTCGGAAAAAGAGATTGTCGCGGTGGCGATCGCCAACGAGGAGGAAGACGGGCGCATCTACGGCGAATTTGCGGATGCTCTACGCGAATCGTACCCGGCGACGGCCGAAATGTTTGAAGAGATGCGTGTAGAAGAGGCTGGGCACCGCGACCGGTTGCTGGCGTTGTTTCGGCAACGTTTTGGCGATCACATTCCTCCCATCCGCCGCGAAGATGTTCGCGGGTTTCTGAGTCGGCGCCCGGTGTGGATGATGCGGCCGCTGGGCGTGAAGGTGGCGAGGCGGCAGGCGGAAATCATGGAGATGGAGGCGAGCCGCTTTTATATGAGGGCGGCGACCATGGCCGCGGATGCTCCTACGCGCGAACTGCTGAACATGCTGGCCGACGAAGAGCGCAAACATACGCGCGCCGCCGGGGAATACGAAGAAAAGCACCTTACCGAGAAAGCTAAGTCCGACGAATCGGAGTCGCACAAGCGCTTGTACCTTCTCCAAATCGTCCAACCAGGACTCCTCGGGCTAATAGACGGTTCGATCTCAACACTGGCACCACTGTTCGCGGCGGCGTTCGCCACGCAAAATAGCTGGAAAGCATTCCTAGTGGGGCTTGCGGCATCCATCGGCGCGGGAATTTCTATGGGATTCGCAGAATCACAATCGGACGACGGATCGCTTACGGGGCGCGGCTCTCCTTGGATTCGGGGTGCAGCTACGGGATTCATGACCATGGCGGGGGGAATCGGACACACGCTGCCATTCTTAATTTCAGATTTCCACATAGCTACAATCATCGCGGTTATCGTTGTGGTCATCGAACTCGGCGCCATCAGCTACATTCGCTATCGCTATATGGACACACCTTTTTGGCAGGCGGCGTTTCTGGGTGGTGTCGGCGGCCTACTCGTCTTCCTCACCGGCTGGCTGATCGGCAGTTCTTAGTTACCGATGGCCCTTCTATCTCAGAAGAAAAATAGAATCATTTGGCTCTCGGGCATTGTTTTGCTGGCCGGGATTTCTGTTGGTTTGGCTCCCCGCCTTTCCGCTCAGGGGGCAAGGAAGGTCGACCGGATTGTGGTTGAAAAGAGCAAGCGAACCCTTACATTGATGAGCGGCGCAGAATCCCTGAAGAAATACAAAGTTGCGCTGGGCGGGCAGCCAATCGGGCCCAAAGATCGCCAGGGCGACCACAAAACTCCCGAGGGTGTCTATTCCGTGGACGCGAAGAATCCGAACAGTCAGTTTTATAAAGCGCTGCACATTTCCTACCCGAATCAGCTCGACCGCGCGAATGCGCGGAAATTGGGAGTGAGCCCAGGCGGCGACGTGGAAATTCACGGACTGGGATCGAAGTGGGGATGGCTTGGCGCGAAGCACCGCCTCACGGATTGGACGGACGGGTGCATCGCCTTGACCAACGACGAGATCGATGAGATTTATCCACTCATCAAAGTAGGTACGCCTGTCGAAATCCGGCCCTAAATTGGTTAAGTTTCCGCTCAAGAAACCACCCAAACTTGGACCTCCAGGCGCCCCCTGGGCTGGTCCGCTGGTGCTATAATTCTGCCCGTTGAGAGCGCCCAGCTCTCTCTCGTCCCGACACCCCAGCCAGGGCCTGGAATCCAGCCGGTACCTCTGTCCCCTTCCGGCAGATAAATGCTTTGAGAAATTCCTCTTTTACAGGAGAACTACCATGAACTCTGAATGGATGGCTCGGAATCCGCGGGCTGGGGCGCTTTTGCTGGCGGTGGTAGCGATTTTTGCAGGCGCGGGAATCATTGTGAGTTGCAGCGGGGGCTCCTCCCACACCATGGTCACAGGCATGGGCACAGTGAACGTGAGCATGAGCGATCCGCCGAGCTGCATGCCCCCCAACGGGCAATTTACGCATGTTTACGTTACGGTGCGCTCGGTCGAGGCCCACATCAGCGCCACTGCGGATGACAACAGCGCGGGTTGGCAGGAGCTTGCGCCGCAACTGGCCGGCGCGCCCATGCAGATTGATCTGTTTTCCAAGCCGCAGACCACCTGCATTCTGGCTCAACTCGGCTCCGCCAGCCTTCCCGCGGGAAGTTACCAGCAAATCCGACTGCTGCTGGTATCGAACGCGCCGGCCGCGAGCGACTCCATTCCGGCGACCAACGCTTGCGCGGGAAACGGATTCAACTGCGTGGTGCTGGAGGATTCGACCATTCACGAGCTCGAGTTAAGCAGCCAGGCCAACACAGGTTTGAAAATTCCGCCCGGGCAGATTGTGGGCGGGCCGCTGCAGGTGACCGCGGGCCAAAGCGTGGACCTGAACATTGATTTCAACGCCTGCGCTTCGATTGTGCGGGAAGGCAACGGGAAGTTCCGCCTGAAGCCGACGCTTACGGCCGGGCAGGTCAGCGCGAATAACTCGGGCATCACCGGCAAGGTGGTGGATTCCGGTACCGGCGCTCCGATTTCAGGCAGCGTCCAGGTGGCGATCGAGCAGCCGGACCCGACTGGCGTTGACCGCATCCTGATGCAGACAGTGGCGGACAGCAATGGCAACTTCGACTTCTGTCCCTTGCCAACGGGAATGTTCGACATCGTTGTGGTAGCCATCGGCCCGACGAACATGCCTTATAACGCGACGGCGGTTCTGAACGTTCCGAACGGAACGAATCTCGGAACCATCCCGTTGATCGCCGAAGTTGCCGCCGCGGCGCCCGCGGTATTCCAGGGATTTGTGACCGCCACGAACGGCGCGGCGGCCGGAACGATCGACGTCAGCTTGTCCGCGCTGCAGACGGCGCCAACTGGAGCGACGACGACTCTCCAGATCACGATTCCCTTGCAGACCATTCCGGCGACGAATACCACGCCGGAGGTGGATTCGACAGGCCTCGTTTCGGTTTCTGCCGGCACCAGCTGCCTCACCGGAGCACCGGTGAAGGCAAATTGCGCGCAGTACACGCTGGTGGTTCCGGCAAGCAATCCGAGCGTGGGAATTTTCTCCTCTTCCGGAACCACGTATTCGACTCCGGCGGCCGGGGTTGTGCTCTTTACGGTTGATGCCAGGGCGGCTGTTCCCTTGAGTGGTGGAACGGCTGATTGCTCGCCGTCCGAACAGATGGTATCGAAGGACTCAACCGCAGCGGCCTTGAAAGCCCTTCCTGCCACGACCACCAACGTTGCGGAGATTGATTTTAGCGGCTGCATGTAATAACGAGGCCAGCGCCCAGCCGCCGGCTCGTTTCTTTTAAACCAGTGGAGTTCTGAAGCCCGGATCACCTGTACCAGGGACCTGTTCAATCTTGCGACACACGAGGTGGAGCGCGTTTTGCGGACCGTATCGTGAAGCAGTACGGTGAAATGTAAGCCCCTCAATACTCAAGGAGAGAAAAATGAAGCTGGCAAGATGGATGGTTGGCGGAGCGCTCGCATGTTGCCTGGTTTTTGGCCAGAACGCGCTGGCGCAGGGCAACAGCGAAGGTCATGGACACGGCAAAGGTCACGACAAGCACGGCGACGACGAGGGAGACAACGACCAGGGCTACTACCACGGCCACGAAAAAGATATCCATAACTGGTACGGCGAGCACAGCGGCAATCTTCCTCCGGGCCTCGCAAGGAAAGATCGCCTGCCACCGGGACTTGAAAAGCAACTGGTGCGCCGCAATACGTTGCCTCCCGGATTGCAGAACAAGATTCAGCCCTGCCCGCCGGAACTGGTTCGCTACTTGCCGCCGCCTCCGCCCGATTGCGCGAACGTCCTGATCGGCGGCCACATCGTGCTGCTGAATCGCAGGACCAATGTGGTCGTGGACTTCGTGCACGTGGAGTTGTTCTAAGCAATCCTGTAGCTCGCCCCTTTAGGGGTGAGGGTTTCCACCGCGCCAGCGAAATCGCTTCGTCAGAGCGAAAACCCTCTGGCCTAGAAGGCCTGAGCTACAGTTGGATTAATCGTCGGAGTGCGCGGGAACTGGTGTTGCGGTCGGGCGGCGGAAGGAAGTCCGCAAATACGCTTGCAGCCGGTCCATGTAGATGTACACGACCGGTGTTGTGAACAGCGTGAGCATCTGGCTCAGAATCAGCCCGCCAACGATGGTGATGCCGAGGGGCTTGCGAATTTCCGAGCCGGCGCCGGTGCCGAGCGCTAGCGGCAAGGCCCCGAACATCGCCGCCATGGTGGTCATCATGATCGGGCGGAAGCGCATCAGTGCCGCGCGGTAAATCGCCTGGTCCGGCGGAGTGTCCTCTTCCCTTTCCACCTGCACTGCAAAATCGATCATCAGAATCGCATTTTTTTTGACGATGCCGATCAGCAGAATGATTCCGATAATCGCGATGATGCTCAAATCCATTTTCATCAGTTGCAGCGCCAGCAGCGCGCCGATGCCCGCCGAAGGAATTGTGGAAACGATGGTCACCGGGTGGATGAAGCTTTCATAAAGAATGCCGAGAACGATATACACGGCGGCGAGCGCGGCCAGAAGCCAGATCCACTGATCCTTCAACGAGTCCTGGAAGGCCTGCGCCGTCCCCTGGAAAGTAGCGTGCACAGTGTTGGGCACGCCGAGTTGCATCATCGCCTGCTGGATGTGCTCCACCGCCGGGCCGAGCGAAGCGCCCTGGGCCAGATTGAACGAAATTGTAATCGCCGGGAAAATTCCCTGGTGATTCACGGAGAGAGCGGTGTTGGAGTGCTCGTAGTGCGCGAAAGAGCTAAGCGGCACCAGCTTTCCGGTGTTTGACGGCACGTAGATATATTTCAAGCCGTCGGGATTTTCCTGGTAGTTTGGCGCGACTTCGAGAACCACGTGATATTGGTTCAGCCCCTTGTAGATCGTGGAGACTTGCCGCTGGCCGAAGGAATCGCCCAGTGCATTGTCAATATCCTGGACGGAGATACCGAGGCGCCCGGCCGTATCCCGGTCGATGGACAAATAGGATTGCAGGCCCTTGTCCTGCTGGTCGGAATTGATGTCCCGCAACTCGGGAACCTGCCTCATCCGCGCCATAATGACCGGCGCCCAGTGATAGAGATCCTCCAGATTGTCCGCCTGCAACGTGTATTGATACTGCGCGCCGCCGAAACGCCCGCCGACGGACACGTCCTGCACGGATTGGAAGAAGAGCGAAGCTCCGGGAATTCCCGCGGTCTTTTTCCGCAGCCGCGCAATCACCTGGTCGGCATTGATCTTGCGCTCGGCGATGGGTTTTAGCTGGGCGAACATGCGCGCCGTGCTGGTACCGTTGCCCCCGCCGGTGAAGGAAGTCACTGTATCAATCGCCGGATCCTGCTCCACGATATCGGAGAAAGCGCGCATCTTTTTGGACATCTCGACGAAGGAAGTGTCCTGATCCGCCTGGATGAAGCCGGCGATGCGCCCGGTATCCTGCTGCGGGAAAAATCCCTTGTTGACGTGGCCGAACATGTAAACGCTGAGCGCGGCGGTAAGAATCGTCACGCAAAGAATCAGCGGTTGCTGGCTTAGCACCCAGCGCAGCGCGTGGTCGTAGCCTTTCAGCATTCCGTTGAACGCGCCCTCGGAAATGCGGTAGGCCAGGCCGTGTTTTTTGTCGACGTCGTGGCGCAGGAATCGCGCGCATAGCATCGGCGTGGTAGTCAGAGAAACAAACATGGACACGGCGATCGCGACGCTGAGGGTGACCGCAAATTCGCGGAAAAGGCGGCCCACGATTCCGCCCAACATCAGGATCGGAATGAACACAGCCACCAGCGAAGCGCTCATGGAGAGCACCGTGAAACCGATTTCACTCGCGCCTTTCATCGTCGCCGCATACGCGGGCATTCCCGATTCCATGTGCCGGGCGATGTTTTCGATCACGACGATCGCGTCATCCACCACGAAACCGGTGGAGATGGTCAGCGCCATCAGCGACAAATTGTCCAAGCTGTAGCCGAGGAGGTACATCACGCCGAACGTTCCGACAAGGGACAATGGGACGGCGACGCTCGGGATCACCGTCGCCCAATAATTTCGCAGGAACGCGAACACCACCAGGATCACCAGGATGATGGAAATGATCATGGTGCGTTCGACTTCGTGCACGGAGGCGCGAATCACCAGCGTACGGTCAATCACCACATCCAGTTTCAGTGATGGCGAAATCGAAGAACGCAGCCACGGCAGGTTCGCTTTCACTTTGTCCGCCGTCTCGATCATGTTCGCGCCCGGTTGGCGAAAGATCCCAATGATCACGCCGGGCTTCCCGCCGGGGAGCCCCAGGTTATGGATGTCTTCGACGGAGTCGACCACCGTGGCGATGTCCACCAGACGGACGGTCGCGCCGGCGTGGCCACCGATGATCAATGGCTCGTACTCGTAAGCCTTGAAAAGTTGGTCGGAATCAGAAACCGAAAAGGTGCGGTCCTTATCCGAAAGCGCGCCCTTGGCGAGATTCGAGTTGGACGATTGCAGCGCCTTGCGCACCTGCTCTAGGCTGATGCCATAGCTGTTGAGCTGCTGCGGGTTCACCTGGACGCGGACCGCAGGACTCGAAGAGCCCCACACGAAAACCTGCCCGACACCATCCACCTGAGACAATTTTTGCGCCACGACGGAATCCGCCGCGTCGTAAATCTGGGCGATCGGAATCGTGTCGGAAACCAGCGAGAGCAGCAAAACCGGCGAGTCGGCGGAGTTTACCTTGCGATACGTAGGTTGGCTGGGCAGGTCCGCCGGAAGCTGGCTGCGCGCCGCGTTGATGGCGGCTTCCACATCGCGCGCGGCGGCATTGATGTCGCGATTCAGATCGAATTGCAGGGCGATGCCGGTGTTGCCGAGCGTGGAGGTCGAGGTCATCTGCGTGACGCCGGCGATGCGGCCGAACTGGCGCTCGAGCGGGGTGGCGACGGCCGACGCCATTGTTTCGGGGCTGGCGCCGGGCAGGCTTGCGCCGATACCGATGGTCGGCAGGTCCACCTGCGGCAGCGGCGCAACGGGCAAGAAGCGGAATGCGATCGCACCGGAAAGAAAAATCGCGATGGTGACCAGCGAGGTCGCCACCGGCCTGCGGACAAACGGAGCGGAGAAGTTGGACTGGAAATTCACGTCCTAGTCTCCTGTGGCCGGCTCGTCGACTGGATTCGTGACTCCGAGGTGCAGGCGGTTGGCGAGCCAGTCGAAGGCCAGGTAAACAACTGGCGTGGTGTAGAGCGTCAACAGTTGGCTCAGGATCAGTCCGCCGACGATGGTGATTCCGAGTGGCCGGCGCAGTTCCGAGCCCACGCCTTGCCCCAACGCCAGTGGAAGTCCGCCGAGCAGCGCCGCCATCGTGGTCATCATGATGGGGCGGAAACGCAGCAGGCACGCTTCGTAAATTGCATCGAGCGGCGCCTTGCCGTGCTCGCGCTCCGCTTCGAGCGCGAAGTCAATCATCATGATGGCGTTTTTCTTGACGATGCCGATCAACAGGATGATGCCAATCAGGGCAATGATGCTGAATTCCGTGCGGCAAAGCATCAGCGCGAGGATGGCGCCTACGCCCGCAGAGGGCAGCGTGGACAGAATCGTTATGGGGTGAATATAGCTCTCGTAGAGAATCCCAAGCACGATATACACGGTCACCAAGGCCGCCAGAATGAGCAGCGGCTCATTCGATACGGAACGCAAGAACGCCGCGGCGGTGCCCTGGAACGTGGCTTGGATGCTCGGCGGCATGTGGATATCCTGCCGTGCCTGATCAATTTCCGCGGTCGCTCCGCCGAGGGACGCGCCCGGCGCCAGGTTGAACGAAATCGTCACCACGGGAAATTGTCCCTGGTGATTGATGGCGAGCGATGATGTTCCGGCCTCAAACCGCGTGAATGCGCTCAGCGGCACCTGTTGCCCGGTGGACGAGCGCACGTAAATATCCTTCAAAGCAGCGGGATTTTGCCGAAAGCTCTTGGCCACTTCCATCACCACGTGATACTGGTTCAGCTGCGTGAAGATCGTGGAGACCTGCCGCTGGCCGAAGGCGTCATAGAGCGTGTTGTCAATGTCGGCGGGCAAAATGCCCAGGCGCGAAGCGGTGTCGCGGTCGATCGTTAGGGTGGCCAGCAGGCCATCGTCTAACTGGTCGGTGGCGACGTCACGCAAATCCGGAAGCGCCTTCAGCTTCTCCACAAATTTCGGCGTCCAGTAGGCGAGTTCCTTGGGGTCCACATCTTCCAGCGAATATTGAAACTGGGTGCGCGAGACGCGGTCCTCCACCGTTAAATCCTGGACCGGCTGCATAAAAAGGGTGATTCCGTCCACTTTGGCAATCGCGGGTTGCAGCCGGCGAATCACTTCGGACGCACTCAGCTTTCGCTCCTCGAGAGGTTTCAGATTGATCTGGATGCGCCCGCTGTTGAGCGTGGCGTTGGTACCATCGATGCCGATGAACGAAGAGAGGCTCTCGACCGCCGGATCCTGCAGGATCACGTCGGCCAGCGCGCGTTGCCGCGCGGTCATCGCAGCGAAGGAAACATTTTGCGGCGCTTCAGAAACGCCGAGGAGTACGCCGGTGTCTTGCACCGGAAAAAATCCTTTGGGTACATAGATGTACAGCAGGATGGTGCCGACCAGGGTGCCGATGGTCACCAGCAGCGTGATGGTGCGGAAGCGAAGCACCACTTCGAGCGTGCGCCCGTAGAACGCGATGACGTCGTTGAAGAGCTTTTCCGATTTGCGGTAAAACCACGTCTGCTCGTTTTCCGGCTCGTGCCGCAGCAGCTTCGCGCACATCATCGGCGTCAGGGTCAGGGAAACCACCGCCGAGACGAGAATCGTCACCGCCAGGGTGACTGCAAACTCCCGGAACAACCGCCCCACGATGTCGCCCATGAACAGCAGCGGAATCAGCACGGCAATCAACGACACCGTCAGCGACACGATGGTGAACCCGATCTGCTCCGAACCTTTCAGCGCAGCCTGCAGCGGGGAATCGCCGCTTTCCAGGTACCGGCTGATGTTTTCGATCATTACGATCGCGTCGTCCACCACGAAGCCCGTGGAAATGGTCAGCGCCATCAGCGAAAGATTGTTCAGCGAATAGCCCAGCAGGTACATCACGCCGAACGTGCCGACGATCGAGAGCGGCACCGCGATACTCGGGATCACCGTGGCGCGCACGCTGCGCAGGAAGAGGAAAATCACCATCACCACCAGCGCGATCGTGAGTAGCAAGGTGTACTGCACATCGGCAACGGAAGCGCGGATGGTGGTGGTGCGGTCGGTTAGGATTTCGACGTGCACCGAGGCCGGCAACGCCGCCTGCAATTGCGGCAGTATTTTCTTCACGCGGTCAACGACGCTGATGATGTTCGCGCCGGGCTGGCGTTGAATATTCAAAATCACCGCAGGTTGCTTGTTGGCCCACGCCGCCTGCTTTTCGTTTTCGGCGCTGTCAATCGCGGTGGCGACATCGGTCAGCCGGACCGGCGCGCCATTGCGAAACGCCACGATAATCGAGTTGTAGCCCTCGCTTGAAAGCAACTGATCGTTGGCGCCGATGGTGAACGCCTGATGCTGTCCGTCGAACGTGCCCTTGGCCTGGTCAATGTTGGCGTTGGCCAGCGCCGTCCGCAAGTCTTCCAGGCTTAATCCATACGAAGCAAGCGCGGTGGGATTCGCTTGCACGCGCACCGCGGGGCGCTGGCCGCCGCTGATGCTCACGAGTCCTACGCCCGAAAGCTGTGATATTTTCTGCGCCAGCGTGGTGTCCGCCAGGTCTTCCACTTTGACGAGTGGCAGAGTGGGAGAAGTGATCGCAAGCGTGAGGATGGGCGCGTCGGCGGGATTCACCTTGCTGTAGATCGGAGGATTTGGCAGCCCCGTCGGCAAAAGATTGGAAGCGCCGTTGATTTCCGCCTGCACTTCCTGCTCGGCCACGTCAATGTTCAAGTCCAGATTGAATTGCAGGGTGATGACGGAGCTTCCAAACGAACTGGTCGAGGTCATCTGCAACAGGCCGGGGATTTGCCCGAAGTTGCGTTCAAGCGGCGCGGTGACCGACGACGCCATCACATCCGGGCTGGCGCCAGGATAAAACGTTTGCACCTGAATGGTCGGGTAGTCCACCTGCGGCAGCGCGGAAACGGGCAACTGGCGATACGCCACCAGTCCCACCAGAATCACGCCCACCATCAGCAGCGTGGTTGCAACGGGCCGCAGAATAAACGGCCGCGAGGGATTCATCGCGCAGGTCCCCCCGCGGGAGAAGCAAACGGAGAGTTCGCTGTTGCGGCAGCGCTTTTGCCAGCGGGCGCGGCTGGTCCGCTCGATTGCCGCGGTTCAACCTTGCTGCCGTCCTGCAATTTGTCCTGGCCGTCGGTGACCACGACGTCGCCGGGAGCCAGGCCGGAGGAAATACCGGTTATATTTCCGTTCGCCTCGGCGAGCGTAACGGCGTGGATTTTCACCTTGCTGTCGGTTCCAACCGCGAATACGTAAGTGCCCTGCGGGCCGCGCAGAATCGCGGTTGTCGGCACCAGCACCACGTTTTTCTTCGTGTCCACCAGCAGGTGCACGTTCACAAACTGGTTGGGAAACAGCTCATTCTTCGTATTGTCAAAAACCGCTTTCAGCTTGTAGGTGCCGGTGGTGGTATCAATCTGGTTGTCGATGGTCAGCAACTTCCCCGCGGCCAGTTTGGTGGTGTTGTCGCGGTCGTAAGCCTCAACCACGATTGGCGCGCCGTTTTTCATGCGTGCCATCACTTGCGGCAACTGGTCCTGCGGCAGGCTGAAAAGTGTTGCGATCGGCTGCAACTGGGTGATTACCAGCAATCCGTTGGTGTCGGTGGCGTGCACCATATTCCCCATGTCCACCAGCCGAAGTCCCACGCGCCCGCTAATCGGCGCGGTGATATGTGAATACATAATCTGTAGCTTGGCGTTGTCAATCGTCGCGTTGTCTGCCTTGATCGCGCCCTCGAAGGTTCCTACCTGGGCTTGCTGCGTATCCAGTTGCTGTTTGGGAATGACGCCTTCCTGAAAGAGCAGTTTGAAACGTTCATAATCCACCTGGACGTCCTTTAACTGGGCCTGGTCCTTCGCCAGTTGCCCCTCGGCCTGCTCCAGTTGCACTTGATAGGGCCGCGGATCAATCTCGACCAGCGCTTGTCCGGCAGTCACATTCTGCCCTTCGACGAAGTTGATCTTGACGATCTGCCCGTCCACGCGCGAGCGGACGGTGACCGTGTTGAACGCGGTGACGTTCCCCAAACCATTGAGGAAAACCGGCAAGTCACCCTTGGTTGCCGTTGCCACCACCACTGGCACGACAAAACTTCCTGGAGCACCCAAAGCCGCCCCGCCTGGTCCCTTGCCTCCAGCTGCCGCGGCGTCGGCCTGGGAATTCCGGCCCCGGAAATACCAAAATCCGCCAGCCACGATCGCCAGCAAAACAAACCATACCCACCAGCGTTTTTTTGCTGCGCCCTGGGACCCAGGAGAAAAGGTTGTGGTCGAAGGAGGTGTGCGGGGATCGCGCACATCGACCGATTCAGTAGAAGCCATTCCGTAATACTCCTGTCCGCAATCTCAAATTGAGCTATAGGGTAACGTCGTTCCGTGGGTTCGCCTGGGACATCAGAAGACGCGTTCCTTTGGTCACTAGCGTATCGGATTCCTTAGTTCACTTCTACATAGGACGCATGGACCCCCAGTTTCGTTACTCAAATACCGCCTTTGCCTGCCGACTTTCCGGAGCTCAGGCACCTCCGGTGGCTTATGGAAAGACCTGTGCAGAAATTGGGAGGTCGTCGTACACTAGGCGCACATTTTTCGGCCGGGCCGGACCAGGCAACCTATCCATTGGAGGAGCAAAACAAACTTATGTTCAAGGGAATCCTGCTGGGAATAGTCTTGGGATTCGTATTGGTATTTGTCGGGGCCTACTTCTATTTTGCAAGCGGGCAAGCGCCCGTTACCACCAACTCTCCCGAGATGCCGTTCGAGCGCAAGGTAGCAAAGTTGGCGCTGCATGCCTATCTTGGCAAAGTGCCCCATGCGAACCCGCCGGTGCCTGTCGACGAAACGAATCTCCTGGCTGGCGCGAAGGTTTATAAGGAAAATTGCGCCGTGTGCCACGGCCTCCCCGGCGAGCCTCACAACGCTATCGGGGACGGCATGTTTCCCAAGCCGCCGCTCCTTTTCCGCGGGGTGGGCGTCACCGACGACGAAACCTGGGAATCGTATACCAAGGTTTCCGGTGGAATCCGCATGACCGGCATGCCCGGCTTCAAGGATCGCCTGAGCGACACGCAGATGTGGCAGGTCAGTGTGCTGGTGAAAAATGCGGATAAGCTCCTCCCTTCCGTGAAAGCGGAGTTGGCTCCGCCTCCGGGGACAGTCGCACCAGCAGCTGCGGCGGCTCCCGCCAAGGCAGCGGATTCCGACCACGACCACGTTCACTGATTCGAGTTTTGAAATTTTCTGTGATTTAAACAGAATGTTGGCGACTGCTAGGTTGGCTTTGCCGCGGCCGAAGACCCTACCCGGCTGAGCGAATCCGCGCGCCGCAACTCTGGGAATATCCAAGCCCACAAGACGGTCACCACAATTGCGCCGATGCCGCCCAACACCACCGCGGGCACGACGCCCAACCATTGCGCGGCCAGCCCCGATTCGAATTCGCCCAGCTCGTTCGACGCGCCGATAAAAATCATGTCCACAGCGTTCACCCGCCCGCGCATTTCGTCGGGCGTCTCGATCTGGATGAGCACACCGCGAACCACCACGCTGACCATGTCCGCCGCGCCCACAAAGAACAGCGAAATCATCGAAAGCACAATGTTGCGCGATAACCCGAACACAATCGTGAATACACCGAATCCCGCCACACACCACAACATCGTAGCGCCGGCTCTTCGGCGGATTGGTTTGTAGGCAATCAACAGCGCCATCACCACCGCACCGATCCCAGGCGCGCTTCGCAGCAATCCCAGCCCCCACGGTCCGGTCACCAGTATTTCTTTCGCGTAGACCGGCAACAGGGCAACTGCTCCGCCGAGCAGCACTGCGAAAAGATCCAGCGAGATCGAGCCGAACACCAGTTTGTGAACCCAGATGTAGCGAAATCCCGCGAAAACGGTTTTGACGGAAAACGATTCGCGCATGCGGGGAGGCGATTGCACCTTGATCCGAAGCGTCGTCAGCACTGCGAGTGAGCCTGCCGAAAGCGCCGTCAAATAGACGGCCGCGGGGCCACGGAAAAAAGCGTAGAGAACCCCGCCCATCGCTGGCCCCAGGATGGTTGCGAATTGAAAAATGCTGGAATTCCAGGCCACCGCACTCTGGAACTGTTCTTCGGGCACCAACTGCGGCAGCAGCGCGCGGCTGGCCGGCATGCTGAAACTGCGCACCGCTCCCACCAAACACAGAATCGCGAAGATCGGCGCCACCGAGCCGGCGCGGTGCAGATACTCGACGTTCAGCGCCGCCACCAGCAGCAATGCCGACGATACTCCGAAACCCACGTAACACATCGTCAGCAGGTTTTTCCGGTCGAAGCGGTCCGCGACATGTCCCGCCACCAGAAACAGCACCACCCCCGGCAGAAATTGCGCCAGCCCGGTCAGCCCCAGGTCCAGGGGCCGGTGAGTGATTTCGTAAACCTGCCAGCCGACGGCGACCGATTGCATCTCCGTGCAGAACACGATGCAAAAGCGCGCAATCTGATAAAGGCGGAATCCCGAAAACCGGAAGGCCGCAGTGCCTGCGGTTAAGCGATGGTCGCTGGTGGCCATGCCCTGGTAGTCTGCCACAACACACCATCCCTTCCGGGGTACAATCCCAGATACCTTCACAAATTCGCCGTGCCGATGTAGAACTACAATATCCTCATTGTTGCTGCTTCATCGGGGAGCCACTGCTTTTGTACTTTCGGCCTAATTCGCTTCGTGATGCTCTGAACATCCTTGCAGACACCCGCGCGACCATTCTTGCCGGCGGCACCGATGTTTTCCCTTCGCTGGGCGACCGGCCGTTGTCCGGCCCGGTGCTGGATATTTCGGGACTCTCTGAAATCAGGGGTATTCAATCCACCGCGGAGAATGTTGTTTTCGGCGCTCGCACCACCTGGAGCGAAGTTCTCAGGGCTCCGCTTCCGCGTGGGTTCGACGGCTTGAAGGCTGCCGCGCGCGAAGTTGGCTCCGTGCAAATCCAGAACGCAGCCACAATTGCAGGTAACCTGTGCAACGCTTCGCCCGCGGCGGACGGCGTCGCCGCCCTCCTCGCCCTCGACGCTGAACTGGTCCTCTCTTCGCGCAGCGCTTCCCGCACGATTAGGCTCTCGGAGTTCATTCTTGGCAACCGAAAGACCGCGCGGCGGCCTGACGAGTTGCTGACTTCCATTCGCATCCCGCGGCGCGTTGAAGACGCAATCTCCGTCTTCCTCAAACTGGGGGCACGCAGGTATCTGGTCATCTCCATCGTCATGGTCGCGGCCAATCTTGTGGTTGATTCGGCCGGCAAAATTCGCGAGGCGCTGATTTCGGTCGGTTCCTGTTCACCCGCGGCGTTGCGCCTTGCTGAACTCGAGCGGGCCCTCGCCGGCCAGACTGCGCGGCCTGGCCTTCGCCGCGTCGTAAATCCCCACCATCTCGCGCGCCTTTCTCCCATAGACGACGTGCGAGCCACTGCCGAATATCGCCGCGATGCCGCTCGCACTCTTGTGGAACGCGCGCTGGAAGCCTGCGCGCAAAAAGGTTTCGCGGCATGAACGGCGACACGAAGACCGAACCCTCCGTGCAGGTCTCCTTCAACCTCAACGGCGAAATTCGCGCGGTTCGTTCCGATCCGCGCTCGCGGCTCTCGCAAGTGCTGCGCGAAGAGTTTCATCTCGTTGGCACGAAAGTCGGCTGCGATGCGGGCGATTGCGGCGCTTGCACGGTCCTCGTCAACGGACAGCCTGTCTGCTCCTGCCTGACCGCCGTGGGGCAACTTGGCGGAGCAAAAATTGAAACAATTGAAGGACTGCGCAAGACTTCCCCGACTTTCGATCGCCTTCAGAAATCGTTCCTGCGGCACGGCGCCGCGCAGTGCGGCATCTGCACGCCCGGCATGCTGATTTCCTCGGTCTCGCTACTCGAGGAAAACCCGAGCCCCGGCGAAACACAAGTGTTGGACGCCCTCGGCGGCGTCCTCTGCCGTTGTACCGGCTACCGGAAAATTGTTCGCGCGGTTTTGGAAGCGAATCATCCCTCGCCGGAACCGGCGGCAGATTTTGCGACCGGCCCGGTTGGACAACGCGTCGCGCGGCTTGACGGCCAGAGGAAAGTTCTCGGCCAAGATATTTTCGGCGCCGATGAATGGCCGGAGGATTCCCTGCAGCTCCGCGCCGTACGCTCTCCGCACCACCGGGCGGAATTCACGTTCGGCGATTTGGAAGCGTACCGGCAGGCGCATCCCGGCGTCGACGGGATATTCACAGCGCGCGACGTTCCGGGCAAGAATTGCTTTGGAGTGATCGCGCAATTCTCCGATCAGCCCGTATTCGCGGAGCGCGAGGCGCGATTCCTCGGCGAAGCGGTTGCAGCTGTCGTCGGCGACCCCGCAGTCCTTGCGGCGCTCGACCTCGGTCAGTTCCCTGTCACCTGGAAGCCTCTGGCGGCATTTACGCAGCCTGAAGAAGCGCTGAAGCCCGGTGCTTCTGCCGTCCACCGATCGCGTCCCGGCAACATTCTCGTGGGCGGGCGAGTGGTACGCGGCGACGTGGACGATGCCCTGCGCACCGCCGACGTTTCGGTCGAAGCCGAATACGAAACCGGATTCATCGAACACGCCTACATCGAACCCGAAGCTGGGTTCGCGCGCCGCGTCGGCGATCGCATCGAAGTGCAAGCTTGCACCCAAGCGCCATACAACGACTTGAAAGGCATCGCCGCCATTCTCGGCATTCCCGAATCGAGCGTGCGCATCATTCCGACGGCCGTCGGCGGCGGCTTCGGCTCTAAACTCGATCTTTCCTTGCAACCTTTCCTCGCGGTCGCCGCCTGGCATTTGCGCAAGCCTGTGCGCATGGTCTATTCGCGGCCGGAATCCATTCGCTCCACCACCAAGCGCCACCCCTCGAAAATCTTCTGTCGCGCGGGCGCCACCGCCGACGGAAAACTCGTTGCCATGGATTTCATTGCCGACTTCAACACCGGTGCATACGCTTCCTGGGGACCTACCGTTGCCGCGCGCGTTCCGATTCACGCTTCCGGCCCATACAAAATGCCGCACTTCCGCGCCGTCACTCGCGCGATTCACACTTATATGCTTCCCGCGGGCGCGTTCCGAGGTTTTGGCGTTCCGCAAGGCACCATCGCGCAGGAGCAGCTATACGATTCGCTCGCCCAAAAAATCGGCATGGACAAGCTCGAATTCCGGTGCCTGAACGCGTTAGACGATCGGAGTCCCACGGTCACCGGCCAAATCATCGGCGGAGGCGTTGGTATTCGCGCTTGTTTCCTGGCGCTGCGTCCCCGCTGGCAGGAGGCGCACCAGGAAGCCGCCGCGTTCAACGCCGCTGGGCCAAATTCGCTGCGTCGCGGAGTCGGCGTCGCGGGCATGTGGTACGGCTGCGGCAACACTTCTCTTCCCAATCCTTCGACGATGCGCATCGGCCTGAAACGTGATGGCCGCATCGCCTTGCATCAGGGGGCTGTGGACATCGGCCAGGGTTCCGCCACGGTTGTCACGCAAATTTGTGCCGAAGCCCTGGGCGCTCCGCTCGAAACATTCGATCTCCTCTCCGGCGACACGGACATCACTCCCGACTGCGGGAAGACTTCCGCCTCGCGGCAGACTTTCGTTAGCGGCAAAGCCGCATTTCTCGCGGGCGAAAAGTTGAAGAAAAATATCCTGCAATTGGCCGGAGGCTGTGACTGCGCGAAAATTCAATTTCTAGACGGGTCATTGATCGTCGAGGATGCCGGCAAGAAAAAGTCCCTCGACCTCCGGCACCTTCCTCTCGATGAACGAGGATACGTGGTCAGCGCCGAGGCCACGTTCGACCCCGCCACGTCGCCGCTCAACGGCGACGGACAGGGCGTGCCTTACGCTGTTTACGGTTTTGGCGCGCACCTGGCCGAGCTCGAAGTTGACACCGAACTGGGCACTATCAAAGTTCTGAAAATCACCGCCGCTCATGACGTTGGCCGTGCCATCAACCCAACGCTGGTCGAAGGCCAGATCGAGGGCGGCGCCGCGCAAGGCCTTGGCATGGCGTTGATGGAAGAATTCTTCCCCGGCAAGGGCGAAAACCTTCACGACTATCTGATCCCGACGATTGGCGACATGCCGCCGGTTGAATCGATCCTTATTGAAGATCCGTCGCCCGCGGGCCCGTTCGGCGCGAAGGGTGTTGGCGAACAAGCGCTGATTCCCACCGCGCCGGCGATTCTCAATGCGCTTTACGACGCTGTTGGAGTGCGCATCCGCAAACTGCCCGCCACGCCCGACAAAGTGCGCGCCGCCATTCTCGCGAAAGCTGCGGGCGGTTCCGGTAACTCCGATGCCTGACGTCTTTCCTCCCGACACAGTTCGTTGCGACGCCTGCCCCGTGCTCTGCTACATCAAGCGCGGCCACGCTGGTGCGTGCGATCGCTACGCCAACGTCCAAGGGCAACTGGTGCGCGTTGATCCGCACATTCTGCTGGATCGCGCGAAATCGCAAGGTATGCCGCTGGTACCGTTTCTCGAACGCCAGGGCGATTGGGACGGAAAAATCATGAAGGGTCAGGAGACGTTCGTAACCGCCATCGGAGCTGGCACAACCTATCCCGACTACAAGCCCGCGCCGTTCATCGTCTCAAGCGAAGTAGAAGGCGTGGACATGGTCACCGTGGTCACCGAAGGAATTTTCAGCTATTGCGGCGTGAAGCTGAAAATTGATACCGACCGCCACCTCGGCCCTGAGCGGAATCTCGTCCGCGCGCAAGGCGAACCCGTCGGCCACGTCACCACCGCCGAGTACGGCTCACAGATGCTCTCGCTCGGCGGCGTGCATCATCTGACCGGAGGCAGCAAGAGCGAAGGGCGCGTCACCTGCGAGACGCTGCTCGCGCTTTCTAACGGGAACGAAGTCGAACTCACGATTGATGATGGCGCCAGCATTCGCGTCGCGGCCGGAAAGCCGCCGGTCGTCAACGGCCAGCAAGAGGAGCGCATGCGCGTCGGCTGCGGCTCTGCCACCATCGGCATGTTCGCCAAGCAATGGTTTGGCAAAGTGGACGACGTTGTGGTGGTGGACGATCACATCACCGGCGTGCTCTCTGAACATCAGGCGGGAAAACTTCTGGGCGTGCGTGAAACCGGCATCGCGATTCAGGGTCGTCGCTCCACTCCCGGCCGCTATTTCCAGGTCGCCCAGCCCGGCACCGGATGGGGCGGCACAAATATTTCCGACCCGCTGACGATTCTGAAACCGTTCAAAGAAAAATTTGCCTGGCCGCATCTTCGATTGCTGATGGTCAGCACCACCGGCGAGCAGTTCGCCTATTACGAGCTCGACGACGCGCTCCGCCCCGTCGAAAAAGAACTTCCCGAGACGCTAAAGGAATCCGTCGGGCGCATTCGGGAAAACTGCGAGCCTGCGCTAACGACCGTATTGTTCATGGGCGGCGCCGGCGGCTCGCTACGCGCAGGAGTCACCGAAAATCCGGTGAAGCTCACCGATTCCGTGAAACGCAAACTCACGCGTGTCACCTGCGGCGGCGCGCCAACCTACATCTGGCCAGGCGGCGGCATCACCTTCATGGTGGACGTCACCCGCATGCCCGAAAATGCATTTGGTTATGTGCCGACGCCGGCGCTCGTCGCTCCGATCGAGTTCACATTGAAAAAGGTGGACTACGCCTTGCTTGGGGGTCACGTTGAATACGTTCGGCCGCTCAGCGAGGTCCTGAAAGAAAAGGAACGCCAGCGGCAGCTCGTTTCGCACGCGCAGAATCCCTGGCCGCTGAAGCCTCACAGCGGGAGCAGCGAATCATGAGGGAGCCTCGCGTCATCCGCATGTTGCCCGACGGGCGGCGCCTTCACCTCTGCGACGGTCCGATCGACTTGATCATCGAGGCCAGCGGCACCCCGCCAGCGATTTCGGCGGCTTACGAAGCCGCTCGGCGACGGTTTGTCTCCATTCTCGATGAACTCTGCGGCGAGCTTCCTCTGCTCCGTAGCCGCACGCGAAACAATTCCCCGCGCCCTCGTGGTGTGGTTGCCCAACGCATGTTTGACGCGGTTGAGCCATTTTCGGAACAGTGTTTTATCACGCCTATGGCTGCGGTTGCAGGCTCCGTGGCCGAAGAGATTCTTGAATCGATGATCGCGGCCACAACTCTCGATCGCGCCTACGTGAACAATGGCGGCGACATCGCGATTCACTTAAGCGATTTAGAGTCCTACAAGATCGGCATGGTCGAGCGGCCCGATCGTCCTTCGCTCTTCGGGTCTCTTCAAATTGCCGCGGTGGACCCGGTTCGCGGAATTGCCACCAGCGGCTGGCGCGGCCGCAGCTTTTCCTTCGGCATTGCCGACGCCGTCACAGTCCTCGCCGATTGTGCTTCTGCCGCCGATGCCGCCGCCACCGTAATTGCCAACGCGGTGAATCTCCCTGATCATCCCGGCATCACGAGGATCCCGGCCCGGGAAATTTCCCCGGACTCCGATCTCGGCGATTTGCTCGTCACGCGCGGCGTTGAGCCGTTGTCCGAGTCCGAGATTGCCGCGGCATTGGATTCCGGTGCTCGGGAAGCGGAAATCCTTCGCGCCAGAGGACTGATTCATTCTTCCGCGCTCTGCCTTCAGGGTCATACCCGCGTTGTTTCGCCCTTACTCGCGCGCGCTTGCATCAAATTTTCCCCTAGGAGCCTCTTGCATGCCTGAAGTGCAACTCCGCAAGCGCATCATCGTTGTCGAAGAAGTTTTTCATGAAGGCGGCCCGGTCGCGGCCGCACCGTTGCGGCGCGCCGCCGCGCTCGCGGTCATCCACAATCCGTTCGCCGGAAAATACGTGCCCGAAATTGCCGGTTTCATGGAGGACCTAAAGCCGCTTGGCCTCGAAATGGCGAAGGCCCTTGTCGCCGCACTGGGTGGTGATCCAAAAATCGTGGAAGGTTACGGCAAGGGCGCCATCGTCGGCCAGGCCGGCGAATTGGAACACGGCGCGCTATGGCATGTTCCCGGCGGTTACGCGATGCGCGAAATTCTTGGCAACGCCAAAGCCATCGTGGTTTCTACAAAAAAGGTCGGCGGCCCCGGCACGCGCCTGGACGTGCCTATCACGCATATCAACGCGTCTTATGTCCGCAGCCATTTCGATTCAATGGAAGTCGGCATCGCCGACGCGCCGAAAGCCAACGAAATCCTGCTTGCCCTGGTGATGACCACCGGCGCGCGCGTCCACGCCCGTGTCGGCGGCCTGAAAGCTTCTGAAATCAAAGGCCAGGACGGCCTCCGATGAGTATGCTGTTGTAGCGGCCGCCTCCCGAGGCGGGTGCTTTTTCTGTTGAATAGGAAGAAAGTTTCAATGCCTGGACGAGACCCTATGAAAACCAAAATCCGGAAAATCGTCACCTTCGTCGAGGAAACGCGCACGGAAATGGGCAAGCCCGTGAATCCGCCAACGCGCCGCGCCGCCGCCGCAGCCGTCATAGAAAATCCATTTGCAGGAAATTACGTTGAAGACTTGACGGAACTCATGGAAATCGGAGAGGAACTCGGGGCGCTGCTAACCCAACGCGCCGTCGCGGCACTCGGCATATCTGGCCCTTCGGCGGAAAGTTACGGCAAGGCCGCGGCCGTCGGCGAAAACGGTGAACTCGAGCACGCGGCTGCCATTCTTCATCCCAAACTCGGCACGCCGGTCCGTAAAACGCTTGGCAAAGGCGCAGCGCTCATTCCCTCTTCCAAGAAACGCGGCGGCCCCGGCATAACTCTCGACATCCCGCTCGGCCACAAAGACGCCGCGTTTGTTCGCAGCCACTTCGACGGCATGGAGATTCGCGTGAACGACGCCCCACGCGCCAATGAAATCCTCGTAGCCATCGCGGTGACCGACAGCGGCCGCCCCATCCCCCGCGTCGGCGGCCTGACCAAAGACCAGATCAAGGGCGAAGACGGCCTGCGCTAGTCCGGAGTGCGGCAGCCCAGCTGCCGCTTTTTGCGAAGCAATCGCATCCTCCCAATTTTCGACCAGCGCCCAAAGCCAGTTTTCGGAGGGTTTGCTGGTCAGAGGATCTGATCTGAACCGTTGTTTCGTTAGTTTCTTACTTCTTTATTTCAAAATCTTCGGAACTCTCGTAGCCGGCGGGGTGTTCCTGCTGCGCTCGCCCTTCACTTCCCCATCAATCACCACCATCCCGATGCCCGGCAAATCTCCCAGGCGGACGCTTTCGAGCAGCGTCTTGCCCGCCGAGTGCTGCGCTCCATCCATAAACACAAAATCCGCCGCGCGCCCCACCTCAATCAATCCGCAATCCAGGTTTCGCATCCTAGCCGTATTCCCGGTCGCCAAGCAGAAAGCCACTTCCGCAGGAATCTCGCCAATCGAAGAAAGCGCCGCAATCACGCGGATGATTCCCAAAGGCTGCACGCCTGACCCGGCCGGCGCATCCGTTCCCAGAATCACGCGGTGCAACTGCCTCGATTCTTTCGCCGTGCGCAGCGTAAATAGGGCCGCGCGCTCATTCCCGTTGTGCACGATTTCCAGCGCCCGCGGCGATTCCTCGCACAGCGAACGGATCTGCGCGTCCGGCAGCGCCGTGTGCCCTCCATTGATGTGTCCAATCACGTCGGCGTCCGCTGCCAGCACGACATCTTTATCAATCAGGCTTGAGCCCGGAATCGACGGCCCCCCGGTATGAATCGTGCTCTGGATTCCATGTTTCCGCGCCCAGGCCACCATCTGCCGCGCCGTTGGCCCGTCTTTCACGCTGCCGAGCCCCACTTCCCCCAGCAAACGAACACCCGCCTCGGCCAGCGAGCGAAAATCCTCCTCCACCATTCCGTGCTCAATCACCGGCGCGCCCGCCAGGACTTTCACACCACTTGGCCGCAGAGCCGCAAACCCGCGTTGCGCCGTAATCGCCATCGCCTTTACGCCGACCACATCTTTCGGTCGTCCCGGCATGTGCACTTCGCCGGCCGAGATCATCGTGGTGACGCCGCCGTGCAGGCAACTGTCAATCCATCCGATCTGGTTCTGCCGCGGTGTCCAGTCGCCCGCAACCGGATGCACGTGGCTGTCAATCAATCCCGGCGCCAGCACGGTGCCATTCGCATCAATCACCCGGGTCGCGCCTTCCGTGTCCACATCCTTCTCGCGCCCGATCGCGGCAATCTTTCCGTCCTCGACCACCAGGGTGTCCGCATCCAGAATCGGCCCCTGCAAATCTCCGCTCAAAAGCACGCCAATGTTCCGGATCACCAGCTTCAGGCCGGCACCGGACTTCGCCGCTTCCTCATGCGCCATCTTTGACACCTCTCCCCGATTTTCGGAATTACCGCGTCGCCAACCGCAGCTCAGAGCTCGCCTTTTTTCATTTGTGAAACCGCGTAGTCGCACGCCCGAGCCGTCAGCGCCATATACGTCAGCGAAGGATTCACGCAAGAAGACGACGCCATGCAAGCGCCGTCCGTCAGGAACAAGTTTTTCACGTCGTGCGCCTGGTTATGTTTATTCAGCACCGATGTTTTCGGATCGGCTCCCATGCGCGCGGTTCCCATTTCGTGGATCGTCAGCCCCGGCGGACTATGATGATTGAAGGGGCGAATGTCCACTGCCCCGGCCACCGCCAGCATTTCCGCCGCCTGGATCATCATGTCGTGCAGCAGCGCCTTCTCGTTATCCCTCCACTCGCAATGAATCTTGAGCACCGGAACGCCCCAGGCATCCACTCGCTCTTTATCAATTTCGACAAAGTTGGCGGGATTCGGCAAACACTCTCCGAAGCCGCCGAACGTCATCTTCCAGGGGCCTGGCTTGCGCAGCGAGCTTTTGAAACTCGCGCCGAACCCGCTCTCGTGAATTCCCCGTTCCCACCCCTCGCGTTCCGCCGCGCCCTGATACGCATACCCCCGCAGGAAATTTTTCTCCTTGCTCGAAACGTTGCGGAACCTCGGCACATAAACACCGTTCGGCCGCCTCCCGAATTGCACGCGATCCAGGAATCCGGGGATGATTCCGTCCGCGCCGCCGCCCATAATATGGTCCATCAGATTTTTCCCCAGCTCGCCGCTGCTGTTGGCCAGTCCGGTGGAAAACTCCGGTGTGGCGGAGTTGAGAAGAATCCGCGTGGACTCGAGCGCCGACGCGCAAAGGAAAATGATGCGGCCCTGGAATTCCATGGCCTTGTGCGTCTGCCCGTCAATCACCTTTACACCGGTCACGCGGCGCGTTTGCGAATCAAAAATCAGGCTGTGCACCACGCTGTACGGCCGCAGCGTCAGACGCCCGGTCTTCTCGGCCACCGGCAGCGTGGCATTCACGCTGCTGAAATAGGACCGCGTGATGCATCCGCGGTGACACGGGCCGCAATAGTGGCACGCGGCGCGGCCGTTGTGCGTTTGCGTCAGAATCGCCGCGCGCCCGATCGTCATCACCCGTTCGCGCCCAAACTGCCGCGCCATCGCTTCCTTCACGGCAATCTCCGCGCAGCTCATTTCCATCGGCGGCAGGAAGTGGCCGTCCGGCAATTGGGGCAACCCCTCGGCCTGGCCCGTAATCCCCGCGAAATCTTCCACGTAGTTGTACCAGGGCTCGATATCGGCGTAGCGAATCGGCCAGTCGGCGCCAATTCCCTCGCGCACGTTGGCTTCGAAATCCAGATCACTCCAGCGGTAAGATTGTCGCGCCCACATGATGGACTTGCCGCCGACCTGCCGTCCGCGGATCCAGGCGAACGGCTTGTCCGGATCCGTCGTGTACGGATTTTCGGTATCCTTCACAAAAAACTTGCTGGCCCATTCGTCGCACGCGTAACACGTTCGCTGGATCGGCTGATCCTTCAGCGTCTCCTGGCGGTCCGCCATTCCGCGGAATTTCATCTCGGTAATCGGAACGTGCTCCACATAATCCCGGTCCGGCTCAATCGGTCGGCCTGCTTCGAGGACCAGAACCTTCAGCCCTTTCTCTGTCAGCTCCTTTGCCGCCCAGCCCCCGGTCATTCCCGAACCAATGATGATCGCGTCATGCGTCTCGGGCTTCTTCACCGTCATCATCGCTTCACCTCGGGCTCCGCTGGCACGCAACCGTGCAGCGCTCCGGGGATGATTTCCACTTTGAGTTCCCGCTCCTGCCCGATCGGCGACGTGTAATACCCAACCAGCGTGAGCCGCCGCATCTGCTCGAAAAACGGAAGCAGCAGCGTCAACTCCCAGGAGCGAACCTGCTTGGGCAACTTTTCGTTTCGCGAGA
This sequence comes from Acidobacteriota bacterium, assembly GCA_013289665.1. GTDB lineage: Bacteria > Acidobacteriota > Terriglobia > Acidiferrales > UBA7541 > Acidiferrum. Next base: position 143,658 of record JABCZN010000011.1, read on the forward strand.
CCGCCAGCTCCTCATCGAACGCCTGCACAATCGCGGCTTGCTCTTTGGCCGAAGCGGCGGCAAAGCCATGACCAAAAAGCGCGTTCGTTTTGCGGTCAGCTTCCGCTAGCCCCTCGAGAAAAATCTTTCTTTCTTCTTCCGTGGCCCACTCGGTCAAAATCAGGTCGATGAATTCATTCACTTTCGCGGCTTTCGCGCCGGGCGAATCGGTCGCGGGAATCATTACCTCGCTCATCGCCACAACAATTTCATTCTGCGCCGCGGACAGCGTGCGCAAGGCGCTGCCCTTATCCGCCGCAAGCTGCGCCCGCAGCGTCGCCGCAAACAGGTCCGACGACAACACGGAAAAAACACTCGCTGCCCCCATCAGACGCAGCGCTTCACGACGCTCCATGATCCCTCCCAAGGTTCGGCCCACAATTGCTCGTTGAAAGTTACGCCTGTATCCAAGCAGCCGCAACCTGCATTATCCAACCGCCTATTGTCAAATCGACCCAGCCTCAGCACGGAATACGCAAATGTCAATTTTGTGTGAATACAGCAGGAACAAATTCCGGGAAGACCTGGAAAATGGGAAACACTAGCGGAGCCAAGGCTTCTAGAAAGGTCTTCGGTCGTGATCTGAATGTACTCAATTATCTTTTGTACGCAGCAGCGCATGCGCGTAGGCCGGCGCTTTGCCAGCATCTTCATGCTTGCAGTAGGCGTACACGTTCACTCCCCTGTGAAGCCATTCTTCAAAACGCTTGCTCCAAGCCGCCAATTGCTTTGCAGTGTAGTTTTCACGCCGCAGGCGCACATAAATAAAATCGGCGGTGAGGACTTCCAAAGGCGTTTCCTTCTCCGTCTCGGCTAAACAAAGCGCCGTTCCGTGCCGGCGAAGGACGGCGTAAGTTTCCTCGGTGTACCACGAAGGGTGACGCGCTTCAAAAGCGAACAGAAAGGCCGGGGGACGAAGGGCGAGAAAATCTTCCAGCAGCGGCTGATCAAATTTGAAATTGGGTGGAAGCTGCACAAGGACGGGGCCGAGGTGGTCGCCCTCGGCTAACGCGCTGGCCACCTCCAGGAAACGCTTCAACGTCTCTTCGCAGCCGCGCAGCCTCTTGATGTGGGTGATCTGCTGGTTTGCCTTCAGAGCAAACTTAAATCCTTCAGGAACGCTCTTCGCCCACTGCAAGAGCAGATTTTCCGTCGGCATGCGATAGAAAGAATGGTTGATCTCGACCGTTTTGAACTGCCCGGCATAATAGCTCAGCATTTCGCGGTCCGGCAGTTTCTCCGGATAGAAACTCCCCTTCCACTCCTTATAGGAGTATCCGGAAGTGCCGACGCATAGCTGGCCCTTGCGAGAAATCGTAGCCTCCACGTTTTGGCATTTAACCACAAGCGCAGCACCCGGAAAAGCCAAGAGTGGGGCCCGCCGCGAAGGATCAGGGCGTTGTTTTCGTTCTTGGCGGTATGCGGTTGCTTAAGGCTTCGATGGCTTGTTCCAGTCTCTGGCGTCGCTTCCAGAAATCGGCCCAGAGATCGCCCTTCTCCTTCATGCGCGCAAAAATCGTCGTTATGTTCAATGTCTCCGGGCGCAAGCTGGGACGCAATTCGCGAGGCGACAGGGGAGCGGAAACCGGCGCTTCGGGGAATGCCCGCACGGAATATGCGGCGGCCAGCGGACGCCCGTGAGCATTTTGCTGCACGTCGATCAACACCCGGCCTGTCGGGCGCTTGGCAACGATGCGCTCGTGGGTGACCAGATTTGAATGCTCAGTAGTCACCATCCGCGCGATGATCTCACCGAAGGTGCGGAGCTGCTCGTAGGTGTAGACAGGCTCGACAGGTATATAGATGTGGATTCCCGTAGCGCCCGAAGTCTTCAGGAAGCTTGCCAGCTGCAGTTCTTCCAGCTTTTCATGGAGCGCTCGAGCGATGGTGACGACGACAGAAAATTCCGTGCCATCCGATGGATCCAAATCGAAGAAGAAGTAGTCGGGATGCTCAATGTCGGCGAGGTGATTGGACCACGGGTTATGGTCGATGCAACCAAGGCCAGTCAAAAAGAGAAGAGAAGCGCGATCGCTGGCGGTCGCGTAATGAATGATCTCACCGCGATGCTCGGAATCCACCGGAACCGTCTTGAACCACTCCGGCAAACCTTCGCGCACGTCCTTCTGAAAAAAAGCCTGTCCCCTGATTCCGTCGGGGTAGCGCCGCAAAACCAAAGCCCGGTCGCGGAGAAAAGGCAAGATGAAATCCGCCATGCGATAGTAATACGCGAGGAGGTTACGCTTGGTGTGGCCTGACTCTGGAAAATAGATTTTATTCAGATTGCTCAGCCGCAGCCGTTTGCCGTCCAGCTCGATGGTGACGGTTTCCAAGCGTCCCTTGAACAACTCGTTTTCGACCTCGGCTTTTGTGTTGAGCACGCGGCCGACAATCTCGGGCGCACGAACTACGGCCGGGGCCGCGGGTGCGGGAGCCGCAACTTCGTTTTCCCATTGGCAATCTGAGGGGCGCGCGTCCTGGCGGAGTGCGAGGAAAACAGGGTGACGCAGAACGTGCTCCTGCGTCCATCCGCTGAATTTGACACGTGCTACCAGAGCGGGAGAGACCCAAGATGGCTTTTCATTGGTTTCGGGCACGGCGTCGAACGGAGAAGCGGGAGCAGATAGTTCCTTCAGCTTGCTGCTCAATTCCGCAAGTTTTTTCGCGTCGAATCCGCTTCCCACGTGTCCGATGAATCGAAGTTTTTTGCCTTGGTACAAGCCCAGCAGGAGTGAGCCAAACGGAAGAGCGGATGTACGAGCCTCAGTCCAGCCTCCGACTACCGCGTCAACCGTTTTGGTAATCTTCAGCTTCACCCAGTACGGGCTTCGATCAGAAACGTACGGGCTGTCGGCGCGCTTCGCGACGATCCCTTCCAGACCATTTTGTTCCGCCAGCGCGAACAACTCTTTCCCGTGTTCCAACTGATGGTCCGCATAGCGAAATCGCTCGGATGTATAAAGCATACGTTGCAGGAGCTGCTTGCGCTCGAGAACCGCGGCCCCGCGAAGGTCGTATCCGTCGCAGTGGAGAAGATCGAAAGCGAAGTAAACAACACGCATTTGCGTGACAAGGCTCTCGCTTGGCGCTCGCACGTGCATGCGTTCCTGCAATCGTTCGAAGCTGCTGTGACCTTGGGCATCCAGGGCCACGATCTCTCCGTCAAGAATTGCCTGGCGAGCGGCCAAGGCATCGGGAAGAGAGGCCAGCTCGGGATAGCGTTTGGTGATGTCAATACTATTACGCGAACGCAGCGCCAGGGCGCCATTCTCGATTCGAGCTAGCGCGCGCACGCCGTCCCATTTGATCTCAAAGAGCCAGTTGGGATCGGAAAAGGGCTGGTCGGCAAGCGTCGCGAGCATGGGTTCCACGCGAGGGGGCATTGCGGCCCTGCGAGCGCCCTGCAACTCCGCCGGTTGAATCGGGATTGGCCGGCGTTTAGGAGGCAGCTCCTCCTTAATCTCTTCCAGCGTACGTCCCGTAAGGGCGGAACCGTCGTGCTCGTCGATGTTCCAGGAGGAATCTTCGGCCGCGTCCTTGTGCTTGATCATCAACCATTCGTTGCCTTTTTCGCTTTGTTTCAGTCTCACCAAAACAAAGCTGCCCCGCAATTTCTCCCCGTTTAAACTAAACTTGATTTCTCCCTTTTCCAATTGCTTCAGCGCGGCGAGATTGCCTTCGACATGAAAAGTCCCGCGGTCCCAAACCATTACCGTTCCCGCCCCATAGTTGCCTTCGGGAATTTTCCCTTCGAAGTTGGCGTAGTCCAGCGGATGATCTTCCGTCTGCACCGCCAGCCGCTTGTCGGCGTGGCTCTGAGAAGGTCCCTTGGGCACGGCCCACGATTTCAGAGTCCCGTCGACCGCCAGCCGGAAATCGTAGTGCAGCCGTGTCGCGCGGTGCTTCTGAACCACGAAGGTGTCGCCGTGCTCGGCCCCGGGACGAACTTCCAACTGCGGCAGTTTCGGCTTTGGCAGGCGCGTGCGCGTGCCTGCCGTAGCAGGTTTAACGGCTGGGGAAAGCCGGTCCTGAACCTTACCGGCGGCGGGTTGAGATTCGCCCGAAGGCTCAGGAGTGCGGTCGAAGCGGCGCTTCCGCCGATATTCTTCGAGTTTAGCCATGGCCGCATTCTACCCCAGACGTTCCTTGAGCTGGCGGGCTTGCCTTTTTGGGGCTTTTGGCCGGGATTTCGTCTTGCTTCTTCCCTGGAGGGCGTCTAACCTAACAAGACTTGGGGCACAATCCCTAGTCTCTTGGCGAAGGAGAGCTCACATGGCCACGACTGTCTGGAAAGGCCATCTCACATTTGGCTTGATTTCGATGCCAGTGCGGATGTTTGCTGCCGCCCGCGGTGAACGAATCAGTTTCAACCAGCTGCACAAGGAATGCCATTCGCGGCTCAAGCAACCGCTGTTTTGCCCGGTCTGCAACCGGAACGTGGAGCGCTCCGAGATAGTAAAGGGTTATGAATACGAAAAGGATCAATACGTGCTCTTCAGCGAAGAAGAGCTCGACAAAATCGAGCCTGCCTCCGCCCGCGTTATGGAAATTCTGGAGTTTGTGAAGCTGAGCGAGATGGATCCACTTTACTTCGATTCGTCGTATTACATCAGCCCTGAAGACGCGGGTGTCAAAGCCTACCATCTGCTTATGAAGGCCATGGAAGAGTCCGGTTACGGAGCCATCGCCAAGCTCACCATGCACCAGCGGGAGCACATCGTGATTGTGCGGCCCGGCACAAGAGGAATGACGCTGCACACGATGTTCTATTCGAATGAGATTCGCGCCGCGGAGTCTGTTCCGACCGACAAGATCGAAATAAAGGACCAGGAAAAGAAGCTCGCGCAACTACTGATCGAAAGCCTTGCCGCCCCTTTCGAGCCGCAGAAATACCGGGACGAATATCAGGAGAATTTGCGCGCGATGATCTCCGCCAAGCTCCAGGGCCAGCAAGTCACCGAAGTCGCCCAGCCGCATCTGGCCCCGGTCATTGATTTGATGGAAGCTCTCAAGAAGAGCCTTGCGGAGAAGAAAGCTCCGGCTGCGGTGGCCGCCGAGACCTCGGCGGAAGCGGTGCCCGTGCCTGCAGGCAAAAAGCCTCCTTCTCGCGCGGTGCAGCCTATCTCGGTTCAGCAAAAGAGGGCAGGAAAGAAAGTGGCCGGCTAGTTCCTCAATGGGTGCGACCGATCGATTCAGCCAGGAAAACGTCCAGCGCATCCTTGGTCTGACCGCGAAGCAGTTGGACTACTGGGACCGTTTGCGCCTTGTCTCTCCCCGAAAAGAAGAAGAAACCCGCTACTACGATTTCCGTGACCTGATTGGCCTGCGCACAGTAAAACAATTGGTTGACGAAGGAGTGCCCGCGAATCGCTTGCGACGAGCGCTGGCCGCGCTTCGGGAGAAGCTCGTTCAGGTCCAAGCGCCGCTTACGGAGCTTCGCATACTTTCTGACGGAAAAGATGTCCTCGTGGAACGCCACGGGACCCGGCTGGAACCCCTGTCTGGCCAGTTTGTCTTGAATTTCGAAACGCGTGACCTCGATGAAAAAGTTCGCGTGATCGCCGAACGTAACGCCGACGAATGGCTGGCCCGAGCGCTGGAATACGAAGCCGACAAAAAAACAAGAACCGAAGCGATGGATGCGTATGATCGTGCGTTGCGCGTTGATCCCGCAAAGATCGACGCGCTGCTCAATTGCGGAACCCTGCACTACGAGGATGGAAACTTCGAAAAGGCCGCTGAATATTTCGGCCGTGCCATTTCCGCCCAGCCCGACAGCGCTCTGGCGCACTTTAATCTGGGAAGCGTACTGGAGGAAAAGGGGGATGTCGACACGGCGCGCAAATACCTCCGCCAAGCCGTTCGGCTCGATCCAGGCTTTCCCGATGCACAGTACAATCTTGCCTACGTCTGCGAAAAACTGGGAGCATTTGCCGAAGCGCGGGAGCACTGGCAAGCATACCTGAAACTAGACCCTGTGGGTCCTTGGAGCAACTACGCCCAGCAGAGGCTTACTTCTTCCGCGCAAGCAAAATCGGCCGGCAACAAGTGAGCAGGGGTAGGAAGACAACCACCCCTCCCCTTCAACCACGTGAGTATCCTTGAAACAATTTTTGCCAAATTTCGAATCTATGTTGACTGGTGAATTTGGGGGACCGCTGAGGGAGATGCGGGGACACAAAAGTTCACTTGCCAGGTAAGGGCGTTAATTAGGATTTAGTCTTTTTTTTGCGTGAGGGTATTCAGGAACGCTTTGAAGCCGTCCACAATCTGAACGGGCAATTCGCCAACAGCTCTGTTGGAGAGAATCTCGTGGCCAGCGCTGGGCACTTCAAAGAGAGCATGTGTGGCGGGGATCAGCTCTAGAGCGGATTTCATTTCCGCAGTCGTACCGAAAGTATCGCGGGTGCCGTGAACGAAGAACGCGGGCGTGGCCAGCTTCGGGAAATGTCCTGTCCGAAGTTCATTCGGTTTTCTGGGAGGATGAAGCGGGTACGAGAGCAGGAGCAAGCCGTCGACTAGCTGCGGCTCTTCAGACGCGAGCATGCTAGCCTGTCGTCCGCCGTAGGAATGGCCACCCATAAACAGCCGCCCATTCGTTTTGTCTCTCATGGCCGCGACAGCGTGGCGGAGACCGTCTCGATCCCGGGTCGCGCTGCCGGGAGAAGGTGGCCCATGAGGGCGTGCGAGACGGAATGGCAGGTCGAACCGCAAAACGGTGAATCCCGACGCGGCGAGCGCATCGGAGATCTCCACCAACAGTTTAGACTGGCAGTCTGCGCCAGCGCCGTGCGTGAGCACGATGGCGTTCCCAGTCGGCTGCGAAGGCACATGCAGGAAACCATGAATGGCGGGCTCAATCTTAAGATCAACAAAAGGGATAGCCATGGAGAGTTGTAAATCTGTGGGCGTCCAAAAACTCAGTCTAAGCACCAAACGGCCTTAAGGCAAGTCACTCAGTACATGTCACCGCGTCAAACCAAAAAACTACGCCGTTCATTTTGCGCCCGAGATTCTTTTCAACGAGGAACTGCTTTCATTGCGTCGGGAGATTGTTGATTATGTGATCGTCCATGAGCTCCTCCACTTCTCAGTGCCGAATCACGGCCGTCGCTGGAAGAGTCTCATGCACCTGTATTTAAGAGATTACGAACGCTCGAAGAAAAGCTTCCCGTCGGTGTTTAGCTAACGGGTGGGCCATCCCCTGGACTCCCAGATCGGGCAGAGCGCTTCGCGACCGCATCCGGCTGAATGTTCTGATTCACTCGGAAAAAATTATTCGGATCGTACCTCCTTTTAATCGCGACCAGCCGATCGTAATTCTCCCGATATGTGGCCTGTACGCGTTCCTGGCCTTCCTCCATCATGAAGTTCACGTACGCGCCTCCTGCCGAGAAGGGATGCAGGGCTTCCCAGTAGCTCTTGCACCACCCAGTGATTTTTTCGTTGTTCGCGGGATCGGGATCCACGCCCACGATGACCTCGGCGAAGAGTGCCTCGCGAAAACTGTACGCCGTATCGCTTCTCCCGACACGTTGCGGCGCTCCATTGACGGGATATAGATGCATCGTGGAATGCATCGTCGGCAACTTCGAGCCGTGCTCGACGTGTCTGGCAATCGCCTCATCACTCAATTCCGTGAAGTTGTCTGCCCGCCAATACCATTGCAGGCCGGGAACGTATAAGCCGTCAAATGAGCTTTGCACAGCCGGAAATGGCACAGGTCCGATGTGATCGAGGAGCGCGTGGCCGACCGAGCGCATTGGTCTGGTAGCCTGTTCGGTCTGTTCGGGAGTTCCTGTGCAGCACCAAATGATGCCACACACTTTCTTGAAATGGAGATGTGCTGGGAACATGGGAGCCGGCGGAACCGTGAGAAACGCGAAAAAGCCGCTCACGTGCTCGGGGGCTTTCTTGATGAAGTCGCGATAGCCGCGGAGGACCGTCGCGGCTTCCTCAAGCGACCAAAACGTAGGACCGAATTGCACGGTACTGATAGGATGAAGCCGAAACTTGAACGAAGTGACTACTCCGAAGTTCCCACCGCCGCCGCGCAAAGCCCAGAACAAGTCGGTGTTTTCTCTGCTACTTGCGGTCACAAAGCTGCCATCGGCCAGAACCACGTCCACGGAGAGCAGATTGTCGATGGTCAGGCCGTACCTTCGGGCCAAGTGGCCAATTCCGCCGCCTAAGGTGAGTCCGGCGACTCCGGTCGTGGAGATGACGCCGGAGGGAGTCGCCAGGCCGAACGCGTGGGTAGCGTGATCCACATCTGTCCAAACGCATCCAGCTTCGACACGGACGGTTTTGTCCGATGGGTTCACACGAATTCCCTTCATGTGTGACAGATCGATCACAAGGCCGTCGTCGCAGATTCCCAGGCCCGCGCCGTTATGTCCACCACCGCGAATGGCGGTCAACATCTCGTTGTCGGCGCCAAAGCGCACCGCCGCACGGACGTCGGCCACGTCCGCGCAACGCGCAATCAGTCGAGGACATTTGTTGATCATTCCGTTGTAAACCCTCCGCGCCGATTCATACGCAGTGTCACCGGGCTGAATCAGCTCCCCTCGGAAGATACTCTTCAACTGATCTACAGACTGTGCTGACATTCGCTCCTCCTGAAGACAAGTAATGCTGACCCGACTAATTACCACCAGCAGGGGAAGGCCCGGTACATGTGTAACATCGTTGGACTCGGAAGAACCGGTTCATTCTTCTGCACCGGGGCAATGATTGTGACGTCGAATCTGGCGACTCTCGCGACGCGAGCTTTACGGCGCATGAGTGGCGGAATCACGATGCATGCCTCCGTCTCGTTGCCCGCGGTGATGACACCCCAGCCGGTATGGACACCACTCTGGCATCCCCATTCGAAACTCGCGAGATCACCCTGTGCGCGCAAGAGCCGAATGAGATCCAGGCAATTCTGTTCCGCGTGAGGTATTTCGATTATAAACTGCTCCATAACCTCCTCGTGTTGCTGCTTATTATTGACTGTGGGCGGACCTGATACATGAAGTCGCGGCAAGTCGGGGACGATTATGGCCGCGCTTCGTAAACAATGTTAAAGGGCGTCTCCGTTGCGCGCCGGAAACGACTGAACCCGGCTGAGGTAACCACCTCTCGAATGCGGGTCTCACCAGCTTGCGCACCCAGGCAGAGTCCAACCTCCTGCGAACGTGAACAGGGCGTGCAGAGCAACGTTGAAAACGAATAGTACACCCGGCCGACCGGGTTGAGATTGTCCTTCAGTTGGTCATTCGCGAAGGACTCAACAATCATCGGGTGCCGTCCTTAGCCAGGGACTGGCGGACGTGCGCAGCTGCCCCGATGGGGTCGCCCATATCATGCAAGCAATCGAACACCGCTACGAAGTCGTAGTCCTTGCCTGGAAATCAGGGATACGTCACTGTTGACGCAGATCAACTGAAAGTGGTCGTCAGTAGTCGCATTCGAGAGGAGAACGGGCGAGACTACTATCATCTTCACGGAAGGGCTATACGCTTGCCGCGCGAGAGTAATAGCTTGCCCTCGCGTGAATATTTGGCTTTCCACAATAGCGTGTTCTGCTTGCAGGTGTCCCGCGTTCTGCTCACTACCTTGCGCCGTCCGGGTCCGGTGAAGACACAAAGTCTTGGGCGTTGTCTTCGTCTCCGATTTAAGTCGCCTCGGGTTTTACGCTCCCGCGTACCCCTCAAAAGCTTCGCGGACGATTTCCTGCCCGGATGCCACTTCGCTATCAGTGAGTTTTGCGAACTAGTCTTGATTCTTGCGTTTTGATACCTCAGGCAGCGCGGACACCCAAAATCGGGTTTCCTACCCCTATCTGTGTATCGCTAAAGTTTCTACCGCAACCGGCACAGAGAAGCCGGCGATGTGGATGGACGCTGAACCAATTACGATCCAAGTGAGGATAGCCGCAGTACGAACACGTAATGTAGTTTAGGTCCGCACCCCCCGTTACGAAAAATCACCGTTTTGGTCTGCTTTTTAGGGACTATGCCAGGAGATCTGAAGTTAAGTTATTGAAAAATAGCGGGCGAGCCTGTAAGCCGGATTCTCCGGGCCACTCTTTGCTCTCTACAAGTTCCGCAGAATCAACAAAAGCGAACTGTCAATCAAGTCAGTTTTGGCAGCCAAAGCAGTTTTGTTCTCCAAGCACCACTCCAACGCTGGTTGGAAGCCTTCTCCTACCTATTACGCCGAGACTACTGAGAGTGCGCCGTGTTCCTTGCGGGCTGGCCGGACTGTGATTTCTACGTCCTGATGTAGCGCCGTGAGAAATTCCATGAGGCGTCCAACGGAAAAGTTACCCGCGCGATTCCGCATCAGCAAAGAGACTTGAGGTTGTCGGACGCGGAGAATTTTGGCGATCTCAACTTGCGTCATGCCGTGGTCCTTCAGGATCGTATAGATTTGCAAAGTGAGCTGCGCCTTGAGCAGTTCTTGCTCAGGATTGGGAAGGCCCAGGTCTGCAAAGACGTTTCCACTCTCTTTGGTTACGTGAGCCACGCGCTTGCTTGTTTTTTTCACTCTGGATTTCATCTCAGTTCTGCCTTTCTCTGTGGTCCCGTTCAGCTTCCGCGATGCGCTGCTTAATCAGATGTATCTCCCTCGTCGGTGTGGCAATGCCTTTCGTGGACTTCTTCTGAAATACATGCAAGACATAGATAGCATCTTGAAAACGGACCGTATAGACAGCCCGCCACGCATTGCCGCGGTGCGAAGTTACAATTTCGAGCACGCTGGCGCCGCCAAAGCCTTTAAGTGGTTTAGCCGCAGGATCGGTCCTGCCTTGTTGCGCCGCGAACAGTGCATGTCCGATGTCGATCCGCACCGCACGAGGGAAACCGGTAACTTGGCTCCCAATACCCGACCTTACCGCTCAGTTTGACTCGATGTATCGCTGAATCATTTCCAGACTATTGTCGACCACCGGCGCAATCAGGCTGTCCTTTTTTGCGGCATGGAGTTCAGGTAATACTTTCGCTAGATCTAATCTGCGTTGATAGACCGCAATAAAGCCGAGCGACAAAGCTGCAGCCCATCTGACGTCAAGCGTCTTGTGACCTAGGAATTTCAGGCACTGGTCTTGACTCCACTCCCAATCAGATTCGTACTTCGCAGCCGAATACAAAGCCTTACTCACTTGTTCGGGGTCACCGCTGGCGAGGGCTTTCACAAGGTCCTGACGCGACTGTGGGCAAAATTCCTCGTAGTTTAGTTCAGTCACGCAACACCCAACATTCACGCATAATTTATGGATTTTACATCACGAAGTCAGGCAAAGTCCCGATTTGTCGGGTGGTCTCAATGGGCCGACGCAACACTCAGTTCGAACCCACCTTGCATTGAAAAGAAAGGCTAAATCGCTCACTAGGGTTAGATAGGCCGGAACACAGCCCTGGCTTGGATTTCAACGAGTACAGCCAAAAAGATAAGTTCTTCCGGGGAAGCATCGTCGAATCAATGCATTGGATGGTGTTGCATCGACCGGTTGAGCCGCATCGTAGCATGCCATTTCGCCTAGTGCCTGGTAAGATTTCGGCTACTACTTGACCTTACCGGTGTCCGCGTTAATCAGGAATTGTCGTAATTCCTCCCAGGCGCAGTAGAATAGCCCGCAGCAAAAACAAGCAAAGGACCATCAACAGGCATGCAAGTTCTCACTTCCGTGGAAGTCGCTGAGTGGTTCAAGGGATTTGGCGATTTCAAACCAGAATCTGACTATGTTCACGCTGATGAGGACGGGCTTTTCTTCACAAATCCGGAGGCATCGTGTATTGACCTTGAATATCCGGCGAAGCTAGAACGATTCCCCTTTTTTGCCCGTTGCGTCGCGACCATTGGGTATGAAGAGCAACATTTCGACGGCGCTCTGCTTTGGTTGCACCACTGGGGCGTTTGGACTCTTTTTAACGAGGGGATTGGTTGCCGCATCGTTGAGAGAATTAATGCCGGAGCAGGTCAACCGAAATCGTTTGAAGTCGCTCGGGGACATCGATTTCGAGCAGATGAGCTACCCGATGCAATCGGGATGTTAATGCAGCCGATGATTTTTGCGTGGGACAGTTTTTATCTGCCAACTTGGTCATACGGGACCGGCGACTTCTTCCTGCACATAAGCCATCATTCGATTGTGTGCGTCGTAACTCGGACCAGGGCTTTTCACGACCGAGTGTTTCGGCAGCTCCAAGAACTCGATTTGAATCCAAGATTGGCAAATGATGACCGAGTGAAGCGTTTCTGCCATCCGAAGGCTGCTAGCTCCTGATTAATCAGTACCCACATGGACGATTTCGGCGTTAATCAGGCCCTTGAGGCCACATGGATGCTGGTGTTATGTTTGCCCGCATGGAATCTGACTCGGAAAATGAATTGATTTCTTCGATTGCGCCGGATGTGATGACGAGCCTTGGTCGCTGTAGCTACTTTGAGAAACTCGACGAACTTCTGAGTCCAGAAGACAATTCGACATCGGTAGAGAAATGCGACGGGTCATTTAGATTGTCTGAAACGATTCTCACCGCCGCTGGTTTCGACCGCGTCGAGTTGGACGACATCTTCGCCGTGCTTCACTTCAAGGGCGGATGTTGCGATTGTGAAGTGCTCTACAATGTGGCAGAAAAGAGCCGCCTGAAAGCAAATTACTGGCGCGGTCGAGCAGGAGAACAGGTTGCACGCACGCCGCACACTCCACACTCGCGGCCCAATTAGGTACCGGGACCCACACATGTCCGGTTTCGGCGTTAATCAGGACCTTGCCAGCAATTTTCAAGGCACTCGCATCATTTTGGGTATATGCCTCTGGTCGCCAGAAGGAACGCAGTCACAACAATCAGGATGAGCAGCGAAGAGAAGGTGACGCTCATTCGAAATTCCCATTGCGGGTCTTCGGCTTCTCCCGCCAGGTAACGACGATTCATCTGTTTGAGAGAAGAGTATCGCCAAAGAATCCAGAGAAATATGGGCAAGAGGACTAGCGATGCCCATAGCGCTAACAAAATGTTTTTGTGGAAGCCTTCGAAGGTCGTGACCGACCACGAAATCGGCACCGACACGAACAAGCAAGCAATGACGCCCAATGCGCGAGTCTGCACACGATTCAGAGGCGTGTCTGGCTGCAAGGGATTCTGAAAGTGGCGCAAGACCTTCGACGGCCAAAGCAAGAGAACGACGCCGAAGCCAGCAAAAAAGAGAAGAAAAATTGCTGGGAGGATTGCAACCCATGTGTCCGACATTGGGCAGATTTAATCACAGAACCGCCGAATCTTACAGCGGCGAAGCTCAGCCTAAGCGTTGTGCCCGATTAGTTCGTACTAAAACCCACTTCTACGATAACGGCGTTTACCAGGACTTGGATGTGTTTATCCCGAGTATTGCTTGGCTTTTCCGTAAGACGACGCTATCTTTCCGCTGAAGCCAAATGGCCTACACCAAACCGATTTTCTACTGGACTGCTTCTGTATTGGCGGTTGCGAGTCTTCCGTTCAGCTTCTTCGCGTTCCGCTGGCTACTTATTCGCTTCCACGAATGGCGAATTGGTGGCCATCGAATCATCTGGATAATCGGAGAAGAAATAAATGCAGCACTCCTAGCATTGGTCGTGGCTGTAGTCGTTTTCTTTGTGGTCTTCTCCGCGTTAAGGCGCCGCAGCCTAAATCGAGAATAGGCATATGGTTTTCCGTCCCGGACCCAAACCGTGAACCGGGGTACTAATACGTACTTGGACGGTTACGGCGTTAATCAGGACCTTGCCGCTTTTTAACGCTTACACCATTCACCCCCGTGCATAAATCGTTGGTCTAGTTGATAATTGGCGAAGTGTCGGACACTAAACTATGAACTTGCGGACCGCTGTGTTTGTCTTCGTAATGCTGTTGCTTCCTATCGCTTGTCACTGCCAAGAACACACGCTGGAGTTTGTAAAGCAGATTGGAGTCGGCTGGCAATCAGACAAATATGGCTGGATGAGCTTCGTAGCTTTTAGTCCCGACGGAAAGATAGTTGCCTCTGACGGTGCAAGTAGTCCAGAAGATGTTTCAGGAAATCTAACGATATGGAGTTTTCCTGATGGAAAGCTGATTAAGCAACTCCCCGGACGCCCTTTGGTTGTCTCAAGCGATTGGAAGTACTACGCAACCTTTCACGGCGTCAGAGACTTTGACACGGGGAAAGCCCTGACTTCGTTGGGGGACGACGTTTTTGCAGTGCACTCGTTCAGTCCAGATTCTCGCTATGTGGTGGAGTCCGTGCCTGGGGATCGTCCTAAGGGGACTGCAATTCGTGTGTTGGAACTGCCCAGCGGCAAACAAGTAGCAACTTTTGGAGACTTTGGTGCGTTCGCACTGGCAATCAGCCCTGACGGTAAAACGCTGGCGACGGGACACTGGAATGTCGTGACACTGTGGAATCTGCTGACTGGTAAAAAGCTGGCGATTCTGCATGGATTGGACAGATACGTAAAAGGTCTGGCTTTCGACAAGGATGGCGGCAGGCTCGCTGCAAGCACTGATTTGGGTAGCGTTCAAATTTGGGACACGCATCGCTTCGAGAGAATCCATTCAATCCAAATCGGCGGTGGTGAAGTTTCAGAACCGAAGTTCAGCCCCGACGGGCGATTTGTTGCCGTTGGAATATACGGCACTGGCACAGCATTCCTTCTCGACGTTGCAACAGGGAAAATCGTCGATAAGCAAAAGGTCTCGGACCTTGGCTGTGGCTCCATCGCGTTCAGCCCTGACGGCACCTTTCTCATTACCCCCTCCACCGGCGGACTGATAAAGTGGCCGAATGATCGAGGCGGAACAATTCGCGTGTTCCGGTTCTCAAGACCGTAATTCATTCAAGTGCCTGGTAAGTCGGCTTACCGGACAGGTTCCGTACCATTACTTGACTTGTCCGGTAACGCATCATCAGGCATGTCCCTATTGTCTGGACATTTGAAGTACACCTGCGATGGAATAGTCCGTGTGGAAGACCTAACCCAGTTCGCGTTGAAGCTGTTTGAAATCGAAAAAAAACTTCTTCTTGAAGAGAAGCAGGAATACAGCTGCGCTGTCGTGATTGTCATAACACCAAAACGGCACTATTGGCAGGAAGTTGAGTTTAACGACGAGACTGAAATGGATGCTGCCTATGGTGACATCGTCAAGCGTGCGAAGAGCAAAAAGGCGACCGCAATCATCACGATAAGTACGTGTCGTCACAAGGCCGTGGCAGACGATTCGGAACTAGAATCATACTGGTGGGGCAAGTTGGCCGCGGAAAATCAACCAAGATGTTTGTTCCTGACTATTTCTGGGCCGAGCCTAAAATCGGTCAGCATAAGCCTTCCATTTTCAGTGGAAAACAATCAGGTGGTTCTTGGAACACAGACAGAGTTTAAACCTACAATCGTGAACATGCTGCCAAACTGGCCTTAGGGTCCCAGTTCCCACTTTTCCGGTAAGGGCACATGGTGTTGAGTTGATGTAGGATTGGCGACGGACACGTCATGATTTATCTCAAGAGCGTCTGCGTAGGACTGGCATTCGTGCTTGGGGCCTTCTATGCAATTTTCTTTCTGGCAGGCATTGTGTTGCGGATTGTTGGACGACCTCAAGGTCAAGACACGATGGGTTTCTCAATTTCACTTCATTTACCAATCTTCTGGCTGTCGTTTGTGTTCTTTTTTGCTTGCGGTTACCTCTGGGCGTATCGGCGGTTCTCCAGAGAGCGTACGGGCACCCTAAAATGAGCAACGGTACCGGGACCCACACATTATAAGAGGGCGCCCCTTTGGAGTAGGTTTTGAGTGCTGGCTCATACCCTACAAGAAAGGAACACCCTCATGAGTAGCACTCAATATATCGGCATGGACGTGCACACGGAAAGCATT
>JABCZN010000012.1 GCA_013289665.1 Acidobacteriota bacterium
CGATGATCGGCTGCGAAGAAGGCTGGACATATATTGCCGAATGGACAGGCGTTCCACTCTCACACATCCTGGAACTGGTGGGGACGCTGCCCCAGGCCCGATACGTTGTGTACCGCTCGATCCAACCGCAGGCATGGGATAGCATCGACATGGCTGAGGCGTTGCACCCGCAGACTCTCGTCAGCTACGGTATGAACGGCGGCGAGTTGTCTGTGCCATTCGGCGGACCTCTGCGCATGCGCGTTCCCCGCCAACTCGGCTACAAGAACGTCAAATACATCAACCGCCTCACGATCACTGATAACCTCAAACAGTTCGGCAAAGGCTTGGGCTCCGGCGTGTTGGGGGCAGAAGATGGGTACGCATGGTACGCGGGCATCTGACAGCGCAGGCCATCGTATATCCTGCCCTATGTATGTCACATCTATCCCTTGCACAAACAATCTCAACTGATTAACGCGGGAGCACAACTGATTACAACAACTGACGCCTTGCAGGAGGTCCAGTAACTCGATTTACGGGGACTAAGCATGAACAAAAGTGATTCCCCGTGAGAGACATAGAGCTTCGGCTCTCTACATAAATCTCTGGTCTGAAACGCGGGGAAAGCTACCGCAATGGAGTTTTGTGCCTTGACAACGCCTTCCTCCTTATCGAGGGGCACCCGCCCCGACTAGTTGCCACCTAATCATGTCGTTCCCGATTTCGCGGTAGCACGCGAAGAAACACACCGATGTTTCCAAGAGGACAGGAAAAGCAATGAGCAGCATGAAGATTGCGATTACCGGAGGGGTGTCGCTTGTCATTCAGTTCGCGCTGGGGATCGGCGCGTGGGGCGTTCGGCGGATAATTCTTCAGCAGCTTCTCCGCGAACTTCTGGATATTCTTCTCACTTCCTTCGAGATTTAGATTGAGATCGACCGCGTTCGACACGGCGCCGCGCCACACCAGTTTTTTCTCCGTTGCCGCATACATGTCCAGGTCAAGCTCACCGGCGTGGATGGACGCCTCGGCAATCGTGGCCAATCCGCCGCCCCACCCGGGGCCGTAGCCCCAGCCGTCGCGATACGCCATCCACGCTGTCTGCCTGCTGAGGGCCGTCTGGTAGCCGATGTAAAGGTCGGCGTGGTCCGAATCTGTTTTGAGCATGCCTTTTTTGGCCAGCTCGGCGTCAATCACGAAGGTGATTTGCCGCGTGGTGGCGTAGTCAACCTGCTGCACGCTCTTGATGTCTACCCACTTATAGCTCTTGAATTTTGAGAAATCCGTGTCTTGGTCGAAGTTGTAGCTTACGTCCTGGGCCGCGGCAGGACCTGTTGCAAACCCCAAAACCAGCGGTAGCAGCAAAGCGATTCTCTTCATCCCAGCCCTTCCTGGGACCGGGCAGCCACCATGATGCGCCGTCCGCCGCAAATTTGGAACGGTAATTTTGCCGTGAAGTCCGGGAGGGAGTTGACAGACTAAATGACCCTTCCGGGTGGCAACTTGCATGGATAACCAGTATGACGGGACACTGGACCCGTGAATTTTTTGAAAAAGCATCGGGTTGCCGTAATAGTGGTAATCGCGAGCCTCGGTTTGTTTGGACTCAGGGAATACCGCTGCAAACTACGCGGTGCGGCGTTTTCATACCAGGTCGAAAGCCTTAAGCGAGACGCCGCCGAAGAACTCAAAATCGGCACAAACAAAAGCGGGGTGACTCGGTTCTTTTCAGAACACAAAATCCCATTCGCGATTCTGGAGTCTGAAGCATATGGGTCAACGCAGACGTCCGGGTGCGCACCTTTGGGGTGCGGGACAAATGCGGCCTTCATCGGTGTGCGCGTGAAGCTTGATGGGTCAGGCACAGTGACCGAAGCTCCTAAGGTGTTTGGCATGTACCAAGATTGCTTGTGAGGCTAGGACCCAGTTGCCGGTAACCCTAAGCCGGGGGTTGAGGTCCACGTGTGGTCCGCGGTGGATTGGTATCATCTCCTTTTTGCCCCATCCAGAAACGCCTTGAAGCTTTGCATAAGCTCTCGCATGGGCACACCAATTCCCTCGATGTAGATTGTCAAAAGTTCTTTTTGCTTCAAGAACAAATATCCAGTGAAAAGTCGGTGAGATTTTCGTTCGCCTCCTGAGTAAAACATCCAAAGTGTGTCACCGGTCCTTGACCGGCGCAGGAGTATCTGGCTCGATATACCCGTCAGTTATGGCTTCGTTCTGCTTTGAAGCGGGCTTCGCACAGGAGTTTAAAATCTTCAAAGTTTGCGCTTACACCGAAATGCATCACGGTTATGGTCGCCTGTTGATGGTTGTCCTTGGTTCGGAAGACGAGTTTATCTTCGCTCGACTCAACTAGCTGCCAACCAGCAGGCAGAATGATTGACGTATTTCCGAAGGCATATGTTTGCAGTGGGCTTACAGAGCTAATCAGGCTAGCTCCGGCAAGCAATGTCGATAGCCACTTCTTAATCAAGTTCCGGTCTCCTAAGGGGAGGGGAGTATCGCCAATGCTGGACGATACCACGACACCAGGTCCCGGCGAACGCATAACAGAACATCCGAGGACTCCCAGACCGGCTCCGTAACGAAGTAAAATGAAATCCATGAGGAAGAAAGCGATCTCCCCTGGCGCGGTACACAATGTACCACCGGATTTACGAATGGTTCTCATTTCCGATCCCGTTGCTCGGGCAAAATGGGAGGACATTACGCCACTCGCGCGCAATGAGTGGATCTGCTGGGTTATCTCCGTCAAGAAACCGGAAACCAGAAGGCAGCACATTGAGCGGGTACGCACGGAACTCAAGGAAGGAGTGCGCCGACCTTGCTGCTGGCCAGGTTGCCCTCACCGCTTAAAATAAATCAGTCAAGGAAATTGCGGGCCTTAGAGCGGCCACAGTGAAGCTAGCAGGAACTTTTCCGGTTTGCCGACTCTCCAGGAACTTGTTGGATAAATCCTTTCAAATCAATAAATCGCGCTGGACAAGTTCCTGGCACTAGCGACGCGTCGAAGACGCAGTTAGGGCTAATCAGGACTTGAGGATTTCCCCCTGCAAATTCTTCCACGGAATTAGTATTCTTGAGTGGGCAGTCCAAGTACGAGAATCGACGGCCACAGGGCAAAAGGGCGCTTTGTGACTCTTCGCAAATATTCCAAACACTTACCCTGGGCTTTGCCAGCTGTAGTATTCCTCTTCGATTTTGTAGATTTGGAATGGATGTTCAGTCACGAGCCAGGCATTTCATAGGAAGTGGCAGGGCGCTTTCAGTTGCTGCTCCTCCCCGGAACGTTAATTCTCAGTCCTCTGCCAGCGATCTTATTCAACTGCTTTTTCGCGGCTCTCATCGGAACTATCGCATCCTGGTTCCTCAAGTTTGGGTCCTGATAAACGCTGCCGGTTCAACCGGTCGATGCAACAGTTATCCATGGCAACCAGATGGGTCTGAGTGGACTATCCGATACCTGTGGCACTCGATGAGTTCGTTTGGGTGCCTCGATGTCATCGTGCTTGCGCTCATGCTCGTCTATCTCTTTGCTCTTGTCATCCACGTTTGTTATCGCTACTACTCAGCTCGACGTGTGCGGCAGATTGATAGCGCCAGCACCAAGAAATTCGCTGCCGTGCTAAACATCAAAATTGGCAATCTCAAGTCAATTGCCCTTACTGCGCCATGCCTCGGACTTGCAGGCACATGCCTCAGCATTTTGAGCGCATTCGGGGGCATGGGGATGGAGAAGCACGCTGCCATGGCAATGATCATGTCAAGAATAGCTCTGGCACTTATTCCCACAGCCGTGGGGATACCCTTGGCTGTTCTGGCAATATGTTCCTATAACTATCTCTCTAGACGCATGGACCTGTTTCAGGGCGGAGTATTTGAAGAGGGGCAGGAAAGAGGCCGACATTTTCGGAGGGGCCGCAGGTTTCCACCAGCGGAGCGCTTCGCGGAACTCCCTGCATTCGGGCTGCTCGGGGCGCTCCCTGCATTCGGGCTGCTCACAGCCCTCGGACTGACGGTTCTTATAAAAGTCTATATGCCGTTCTCTCCTCTTCACCTGACAACGGGCTTCTACGTCGAATTGCCAGCTCATCTATTTCGAGACGATTGCGGAGACTTCGACGTTACCATCCTGGAGATGTCTAAAGAGAAGGTGCTGACCATTAATTCCAAACCAGTCCCAAGAGAAACCCTTGCCACGCGACTGAGCGAGATATACCGCCTTCGTGCCGAACGCCTTCTGTTGGTCAAAGCGGACCCAAATCTAAGTTTTCAAGATGTAGCAAGCATAATCGATGTTGCGAATGACTCGGTGGAAAACCTATACGTTACACTTGTTACCCCCGACGCAGAGAAAGAACCATGCCTGGTCATATTGAGACCGCGCAAACCACGCGCCGAATCTTTTGAGACCCGCTGAACACCGCTCAACTCCCGGTTAGCGCTAATCGTACATGTGGGTACTGGGCCGGACTTGTCCGGTTTGCCGACCGTCCAAGTTGAATTGATTGGGGAAAAATGCAAAATGCGCCACAGGAAAAAAACCTACGGCGCATTAGGCAATAAGCCCGGCGCTGGACGCAGTGTTTGCTTCACCGTAGCCCACCATCCAGAATCTAATTTGCGGTCAAATACCCATGCAGGTACACATTGAACGCGGCCGTCGTTGAGCCGCTATTGGGCACAATGATTGGGCTGGCACCAGACCCAATTACCAGTCCAGTGGGGTACTGAAGGTTGGTTACGGATCCTGCGGGTATGTTCCACTGCTCGTAATCTTCGATGTTGAACCCATTCAGGAGCACCATTTTGAGACTTCCGCTCCCCGCACTAGGTGCAAACTCGATGCTCGTTATCACCAGATTTTGCCCGGACGGTACCACGTAGGAAGGGCCAGTCGTCCCACCTTGCGGTGAGAGTTGATTGAACAGGAAGACTCGGCTGAACGAGTCTGCGTCGACCTCGCCACTCAGCGTCACGATTTGCGCCGCTTGCCTGGCAGTATCTTGCGCAATCACCGGGCTCGCCGCCGTATTCACCACTTGCACCATCGCGGCCACAATGCCATGCGCCGCCTTCGGCGCCATCGCCACCCCCAGTATTCCCGCCAGTGTCATCGCGCCCGCCACCATGAACATCCGCTTCGCATATTTCATCGTTGATCTCCTCTCATGGTTTGACTTTCGTCCGTGACCCGAGACTAAGCCCTGCCAACAAGGCGTACTGACCCACGCCTGCTTGGCGGCGTAGCGCCACCGCTATATGTCTAAGCACGCTGCGCGAGGCGCAACTCCTACGGCGTCGAGACCAAGTGGCCCGACAGGCTGACCTGGCAGAGATCGGTGGTACTTTCGTTACTCGTACCCTCGCCTTGAAAATTGATTGGAGCTCCAGACGCGCCCCCGGAAGCATAGGACTTGAAATTTAGCGCGGCAAAGCTCAGGTTCTGGATGGAGCTGGGCACTACTGTCGAGGCAGGGATAGTAATGAGAGCCTCAGACCCACCGGGGCCAAGGAATCTGAGCGAAAAGTCCTGTGTCCCCGATGGCGAATCCGTCGTACAGTATCCCGTAAACGATTCGATCACTGCGGTCTTGCCCGCCGGCACTTGGAAGAGCGGGAAGATGTCGCAGAAGAAGGCAGTGTCGTCTGGCGGGCCGCCAAAATGGCAGAAGTTATTCACCACAAAGGCCGTCTGCGCGTCCGCCTCGAGCGTCGGCACGGGATTCGCCGAAGTGTTCACCACTTGCACCATCGCGGCAACGATGCCATGCGCCGCCTTCGGAGTAATCGCCACTCCCAGTATTCCCGCGAGTGCCACCGCGCCCGCCACCATCAACATCCTTTTCGCATATTTCATCGTTCTTCTCCTTGTTGTCCGCTTCACCCCCGACTTACAGTTGGCCCCAATACAAAAAGAACTTTGCCTGGAGTTTTCGTTTTTCAGCAGCCTTCAAGCGCGTCGAAGCCCAAGGCTCCGGCTTCGCCACCTCACCTCATGCCCTTCGCGAAAGCGAGCGTTTTCGCAAGCCAAGTCCGACGAGCCCGGTGCCCAAAAGAAGCACCGTCCCTGGCTCCGGCGCTACCATCGTCGTTGACCCGTCCGGCAGCCCGGTAATGTCCAGCGCAAATGCTCCGGAAGAGTTGGGGCAGGCCACCCCGTTGATCACAAGGTTGCAAAAGACGCCGGGAGTTGGAGGTAAAGTGCTGGGGTCGTCCCCGGTCAAGTCAAAGAAGCCTTCGCCGAGCGTTCCATTGTCGAAGACTGCGTTGGCGATGTTCTGGCCGTCGCTGAGAACGATGGTGTAGGTGCCGGCGGCAAGGCCGGAAAGCGTCATCGTGATGTCGCCACATTGGGCCGAGCCGCCGATCGTCGGTGCTCCGGCGGGTGGGCAGCCGCCGAAGTTCGGGTTTTGATAGTTGGTGAGGTCCAGCGAGGTCCCAAAAGCATTCCCCGAACCGTCCGTCAGGATCGTGGCACCGCCGCCCGTCCCCGCAAAAATCGCTAGGAACGGATCCGTCCCGCCGGGTGCAATCGTGGCCCCCGCTTGATTCGTCCCGCCGCCAAATCCATACGTCTGCAGCATGATCGTTGCCGTCGAACTCAGGTCCAGCACTACATCAAATGTGCTTTCCGGAGTCCCGAGCGTGCCAACGAACGACACCCCGTCCGCCTCGGCCATCGGTGCCACGATCGCCGCGAATACCAACAGTGCCCATACAATCCACAAGGTTTTTCGCATGGTACGAAGTCCTCCAGTCACATCTATTTGGCCGATTGTGCTTCTGGTTAGGGGCTTAGGTGGCCGAGCAGAAGGGTAGGCACCCCTGGTGCGTTTTGCTTCGCACGACCATTGCCTATCTCGCCGTGCTGAAAGGAAACGGCTTGCCAACGCCGAGCACTGCACACACTGCAAATAAATGCACAATTTGAGCGAAGTATTGGCCGTTGTATCCCTGAGGCCATCTCGATCTGCGAAAGGCCCGCTGAGGTGGAGGACCGCGCGATTCCCGGTCACTGGGAGGGCGATCTCCTGCGCGGCTCAGGGAACAGTCACATCGCGACCTTGGTGGAACGCCATTCGCGCTTTGTCATGCTGATCAAGGTACCCAGCAGAGATACGGCGGAGGTTGTGGGGGCATTGAGTAAACACGTTCGTAAACTTCCCGCTACCCTGCGGCGCTCGCTGACGTGGGACCGGGGACTGGAGATGGCGAAACATAGGGACTTTACGGTGGCCACGGATGTGAAAGTCTACTTCTGTGATCCGCAGAGTCCCTGGCAACGCGGCTCCAACGAAAACACAAACGGGCTCTTACGACAATACTTCCCGAAGAACACAGACCTAACCGACTATTCCCAGTCGGATTTCAACAAAGTAGCGTTGCGCTTAAATCAACGCCCACGACAAACTTTAGGTTTTCAGACTCCTGCGAGTAAACTCCAAGAAAGTGTTGCGTCGACCCATTGAGACCACCCGACTAATCGGGCCCTATCAGAAGGGGATACCACTCTCCAAACATTTTTGGACGGAGCCGCTTTCATCGTATTTCATGATTCCGGATTGGTCGGAGCAATATGCGGGCATCCCTTGAGCAACGGACGCGCCGTCAACTGGTACTTGGGATTCGGGAGTTTGGGGTCTGCAACCTGACATCCACCGATTTGAAAGGCGTACTGATTCCTTGTGCCATTCCTTAACTTCTCGACTATTTTGGACTCGTCGCTCGGCAGCGCTGAGATTGAGCATGTGTAACCGAACTCAGGATGAGCTTCGGCGTATTTCTTCTCAGCATCGACTAAGGTTCGCATAGAACCAATTGCAGAATCGACGTAGCCAAGGCGCATCCCACGGCTGAGGAAAATCCAGCACGCGACAATGAGTGCCAAGGAGCCAAAAATAATCAACGTTTTTATGCGCATGAATCCCGCAGCAACTTTGCCTGCAACTCCCAAAAGGTACAAGTGGGTACTGGATCGAACATGTCCTGTTAGCCGAACTCGGGACTCAATGCGTACCAAAGATTCCAAATGACGAGAAATTAGCAATCAGTAGTCGGCCAGAAGCAAAATTAGAACAATCACTCAGGATGCGAGAGGGTCAGAATGCCAGCGTAGTCGTCGTCTGGGTCGGGGACGGGTTGGAAACCAAGGTTAGCGAGTTGGCCAGAAATTTCGGCCGCGCGTTCCGGGGATTTAGCTTCTACCACGAGAGCGCGCGGGCCCCAGCCCACAATGGTGATGTTGCGAGCACGGCAGAATTCGCGGGCAGAGTCGAGCCATGGCGGATTCTTGGGGCGGGAGAACAGAGACATAATGCAAGTATACGAAGTCCGAGATTAAAGGGCTGAGGGACTCCATGATAACTGTTTCTAAACTCGCACCATCTTCTGCGAGCAACGGCCCGGGGGGGAATGGGTACTAGGAGATGTCCGGTTAGCCGACTCTCCAGGAACTTGTTGGCCGCCGTTCTGGTTTGCTGGTTTCGGAAACTGACAGGCTTCGTTGCGATCAAGCAATGAAAACCGCTGGTAGAGGAAACCCAAAACGCTGGGCCACAACATCCCTGCAACTGAGCACCTGGCGCGGCCGGTCAGAACAGATCTTGTTCATTCACATGGGCTGCGAAGTAAGAAAAATTCCAGCCGCGGGAGTGATTTTTTCTTGACTTCTTTTATAGAACTTGACTTGTCCGATTTTCCGACTAACCCGCGTCCGCCGCAAACCGAGCGGCTTCCTTCAAGTCGCTGTATCGGACGCGCGCAATCCCACCGTGCTCATGTGGGCATCCTGCCCACTCGCGCGTCCGATACAGCCCTAAGACTAACCACATAAAGGGTAGAAGCGCCGCTCCGGCCACTCATTCCAACTTGACGGTGACAAGTCGCAGCGCGGCGGGCGCAAGCCCGCGTGATTTTTCAACGTGGGCGCTGTGCGCCAACATGCTAAATTCATCTCCAAGAAAGCAAGCAATCGAGAATCCCGCAGGCCGTAAAGTCTTGGTGCCGATCTTTCTACCTGTCACGAGATCAAAAGTATCAATTTTGGTGGGCACCGGCGGTTTGTCCCCAGCAAATTGGTATAGTTCCGCTACAACGCCCTTCGCGAAAAACCAATCGTGGTAGCGAGCGCCTTTGACCGTAGCCAAGGGGAGCACGCGAATCTGTCCAGACTCAGCGATTGTGACTATCGAGGAGTTTGGATCGTTGCCCGACTCAAGAATTATGCTTGCGCCGTCCTCGTCGACCGCCATTCGGTGCGAAGGAACGGTGGTCCATTTGGCTCCGTCCGCTGTGGGTGGAAATTCGAAGAGTTTTACCACTTGGTCGCTCCCATTTAATACGGCGCCGCCATAGGTTCTGGCTTCCGTATCAGTTCCTACCCGGGGGCGATACCCCACAAGGATGTCCTACCTGATTTGGTCTCGGCCATGGCCATGGGATTAAAATCGAGGGCAACGGTGCGCTCCGTCTGTAGATCGCCCTGCCTGTCGAAGCGGTACATATGCCCAGTAACACCTGTGGCTGCATCGAAGCGGTTGGTCAGCACAGCCAGCCCCTCTGCGGTGGGCGCAAACACTTGAATCGACCATTCAGGTTTCGGAAGCGTGAACAGCAGAGTCGAACCATCCGTGGCTACGCGCATCAGTGACACGCCCTGTCCACCGGGTCTGGCACTCACCGGGCGGCGATAAAGTTGTCCATTGTCATCACAATCTGAGCCAGCATATCCGTCGTTCAGCGATGCTCCGGGAATTACCACGTCACTGGTGATCTGTTGGGCGAAGCCGGGGTGCGTGGCCAAGACACTCGCAAAAGCTAGAGTGATAGCAACTATTATTCGCGAGTTCATGAAGGACCTCGGTTTCTACGTGAGAATACTTGCTATTAGACCGGCATTGTACTACTGGCGGCTTTCGTAATGCCTGATTAACGCTTACCGTACAAGTTCCTCCCAGTGCCTGTCGACCTGAGGAGCAGAGGACCTTTTTCGCTTCCATCCATCCTGCTCGCCACAGCGCTCCACTTATGAAAATAGGCTCGGACTGTCTGTCTCCGGCGAGCTAACCGGTTCCAGCCTTTTCCAGACGAACCAGTCTGCAATCCGTATGGCTCCGACCGCTGCGACCAGAGTCCCGAGGTATCCGAGGAACAGATCGCCACGCAGATCAAACAACAGGAACATAAAGATCGCTATCAATGAAAGATAGAAGGTCCGCAAAAAAGATTTGCGCCAGCTCGGTGCTGCCGCCTGTTGATGTCTATTTTGCGACGAAGTACTCACCTCGGTGAAGCGGGGCATCGATGTTTTGAAACCTGAACGGCAGCGACGGGTACTGCCAAAGCCGCGGGCCTGATTGCAGTTGATAGTGCAGGTGTGGTCCGCCTGCGCTTCCCGAGCTCCCCAACCGTCCAATGACCTGGCCCGTGGCGACCCGCTCCCCCACTTTGACAGTGACGGAGCCTGTTTGCATGTGCATCATGACGCTGTACTCGGAGTTGCCATGGTCGATGATCACGCAATTTCCCGCGTAGGCCGTAACCGGGTCATGGAGTGGCCTGTAATAATCGTCACCAGGGGGCTTTCCCGGGCGCGGATTTTCGGGTACGTCATTG
The DNA here is from genome assembly GCA_013289665.1 of Acidobacteriota bacterium. Lineage (GTDB taxonomy): Bacteria > Acidobacteriota > Terriglobia > Acidiferrales > UBA7541 > Acidiferrum. Next base: position 10,606 of record JABCZN010000012.1, read on the forward strand.
CGAGCGTAGACTACGGTTCCACCCGCAGGTGCCAGGATCTCGCGGCCCCAGCCCGCATCCGCCGCATTCTCGTTGGCGTCGCTGAGCTCCCCATCTTTCGCATCCAAGCCGTCGAGGTCTATGGCAAAGGCATTCGAAAACTGGTGGTGGCCGCCGGTGGTGATCCAGTCCTGCCCGACAATTCCATGACCACGAAAGGGAACGATGAGCGTCGTCTTCTGTTGGTAGTATCGAATCGGGATCCCGAGCATCTGTTCCGCCCGATGGCCTTTCGCATCGGCGACCGTGAGCCGGACCGCTGCGGAGTCAATCGCCAATGCTTGGGGATGTCGGAAGTAAAAGAGAACGTCGAATGCCTCGGGCAGCGTAAATTCACTCGTCGGCCACGCGAACGGGTCGTTCGGCAGGATCCGATAGCTTATCTGTTTGATCTTTGCCAGCATTTCAGTCGTCCAATCCTGGCTCTCGACGATAGATCCGGCACTCGAGAGTTCCACGCGGGCGGATATCGGGGTTAGTTTGCAATCTGTGGAACAAATCACCGCAATATCGAATACGAATGATGATGTACTGCCATTTCCTGGATCGTCTACTTTATAGACAATTTCCGGGACGACCTGCAGATGAAAATCGGGCTGACTGGCCCGTGAAGGTTGGACGGCGAACAAGCACGCAAGTACAACTAAAAGCAGCGAAACGCGGCTCATGTCAGCGCACCTCCTACAATGCAATGAAGGGCATACTACCGCTGTTTTTAAGTACGTCTTAGTTCCGCGAAATGTTCCACAACGCATCTCTGAAATTCCGAGCGGATCTGGGCAAGCCGCTGCTGATCTTGACGGTGAAAAACGAGCACTCTCTCAAGATTCTTTTGCCCGGCCTACTGGGAGACCAAGGTATGGGTTAGGGTGAAGACGCTCAACCGTGCTGGCGTTCCGGCCAAACAGATTGGCATTGCAACGTATGATCGCGAGCGCGGCCACAACCCGATCCCTCGCCCTAGAGGAAACGAAGTGTATGCGAAGAAGCTCTTAAAGTTCCTGAAAGCGTTCACTGCCTGATTAGAACGCGGTAACCGCCGAAGTGGGTACTGGAACGGACTTGTCCGGTTTGCCGACATTACCAGGAGCTGTGAATCATCGAATCGCCCAGCAGAATTGGGTTTCATATCGAGGGACGAGAATGGACGCGCAATAAAAGTTGCAAGGCCCTCGTAGACTCATTGCTATCTGCTACAGTTTCGTGCGAAGTTACCCGCACAAGGAGGCTTTCCTGCATGCTCCGGGCCCGGCTCCTCATTCTGGCTCCAATTTCTGCCGCTTTACTCAGTCTGCTTCCGTCTGCGCTCGGCACCGACCATCCCAAACCTGCCGGGCAAGCACTGGCCCAATGGCCCGGTTCCAGCCCCATCCATGCGCCAGTGGCCATGGGGGCCGGACGATCCGTTCTTCCCACGACGCTAAGTAGTTCCCCAAATGCTGCCATCGTCAACCCGGTGCTTCCGCCCTCGCCTACGTCTCCAGCAACGTTCAGAAAAGGCGTCGCCATCCCTATCACGGGAACTGCCGCAGGAACTGGTTTCCAAAGCTTTTTGGTCGAATGGGCTCCAGGTCTGGATGCGACGTCAGGCTGGCAAACTATCGGTGTGACGCTCGCTGGCGGAGGATCATCTCCCGTCACGAATGGCCCACTGGCAACCTGGGACACGTCTTCCGTTACGAATGTCGGCTACTACACCATTCGCCTCACCGTAACTATTTCCAATTCGCCCTTCCAGGCTCTCACGATGGTCTACCTCGAGCCCGATCTGCTATCCGCCAATTGGCCGCAATTCTTCAACCTCGGCCCGGCGCTCGGGGCAGGAGTAGTTCCCGCAAGGAACGTCGATGGGACCTTCCGGCTGGTCATGGAAACTCCTGCAGGACCTTCTGCCGCTGGCGGGCAGTTTTGGACTCTTCCTCTGAACGGCACGGCACAACCCACGGTCCACAAGAGCAATGGAAGTTTCATGCAACCGTCGGTGGCCGATTTCAACGGCGGGCCAGGCGACGATGCCATGGTGATTGATTTCATCACCGGCACGCCAGTCTTCAGCAATCTTGAGATGTTTCAGAAGGACGGCACATTCAGCACGCTAGCCAGTAGTCCGAACCTGTGGAACGTGGGAAGTCAACTCGTTGTCGAAGACCTGGCTGGAGATTCCAACTGGGAGACAGTTGGTTATGGCATTGACTACACCAATCAGGTGGCCGACATTTACGCGTGGCGGGCGGACGGCACGCAACTCAACGGCACTTTCCCGGTCAAAGTGCCCTTCTTAAACCCCAATGACGGGCGCCTCAACCGTAATCCGCTTCTCGTGGGCGACCTCAATGGTGACGGCAAAAAGGAAGTCGTTGCCATGGAAGTCCTGTCCCCCACAACTTTCTCCTTGGCCCTATTTGCCAACGACGGTTCCCCTTTGACGTGGCAAGTTCCCACCCTTGCCGGCACACCCGTCGTGATGGCCGCGGCGGACCTCGACAACAATGGCAAGCTCGAGACCATTCTCGCTGCCAACACTGATACTCAGACTTTTCTCCATGCCTTTCAGCCTGACGGAACCGAGCGCCCGGGCTGGCCACTCACGCTGTTCAATTCCAATATAGCCAGCCAATCCTATCTCGCTGTTGGCGACCTTAATCAAGATGGCAGTAAGCAGATCGTTTACGCGCACGAGTCCTTCCTCTACGTCCTCAAAGGTGACGGGTCGAACTTTTCTGCAGCCTGGCCCCTTCAGGCCTCCCCTGCGAATGAGGGTTTTGGCTACAACGCGGTCGCCATCGGCGATGTTGATGGAGACGGCTTCCCGGAAATAGTGACCGTGCTGAATACGCTCTCCTCCAATTCGGATCCCTTCTTCGCCCTAGGAAGCTACGCGGACCAAAAACTTCTGGCTATCCGAAGGGACGCCACCATTTCCAAATCCTGGCAGCTCAATGCCGGCAACGGCTGCTGGCTGCAGTTCTGGCCTACGCCCGCAATAGGCGATTTTGACCAAGACGGAATTACGGATATAGCTGTCGCATTTCAAGTTGGCGCAGGTGCTTGCCCGACTGCCTCATCCGGTGTTGTCACCATTCTCAGCACTGGCGCGAAGTTCAATCCGGGTCTGAATGACTGGCCACTTGTCCGGCATGACCCCAGGAACACCAGCGTGCTCCTTTGCTCGGATTTTTGTGTTGGAGCAAGCTCTCCTCAAACCGTAACCGCTGGTTCTCCCGCCATCTACGCCCTCACCATCACTCCCAACGAGTTGCCCTACACAACCGCGATAACTAGCTTTACGTGCACAGGTTTGCCCACCGGGGCGTCTTGTAATTTCAATCTTTCGTCTATAACGCCCGGCGTGGCCAGCACAAGTTCCGTCAACCTCTCCATCTCCACAACCTCACGTACTCTCGCGCAAGCCAGACCGCCTTCCACTTCGCCACGCTTCCTCTTGGCCACGTGCTTCGGCGCAGGCGGCCTGGTCTTAGTTCCGCTTTTCGTCGTCCCCAACAAGCGCCCTAGCAGCAGACGCATAATGTTTCTAGTATTTCTCGTGATTAGCTCGTTGCTGGGCGTGAGTTGCAGTGGAGGCGGGTCAAGTGGACCTCAGCAGAATCCCAACGGCACTCCCTCTGGCACCTACTCCATCATTGTGTCCGCCACCGGCGCCTCGAAGATTGCCAGGACCGCGAATCTAAAGCTAACCGTCAACTAATTTCTCGCGAGGCCGGAGCCAGGTCAGGGACTAGCCTTAGCCCCTCAGAAACACATGTACTCACCGTTTCGATTGCCATTTGTGGCCAATCAACCCGACAGTCTTGTACCATCGAATATACTTGCTTGCATGGATGCCTTGGCAATTCCGGAAGAAAAAAGAGGTCATCCCGACTCGCGGCGTGGTTGGCAGGCACGACTTTCCTCCAGTTTTGCTTACGCGAGTTTAGTCTGTTCGCTCTCTTTTTGGCTCGTGTTTGCCCTGTATTACCTGCAGGTCGGTTTGAGTCTCAGACTCCCGGGATGGCGCTGGATTGATTCGCTTACAAGCGTAGAATGGGTTCTCTTCGAGGCATTCGCACTACTGCTGGCAATGGTCGCGACTGTCCTTGGTGTCTTTTTTGGGGCGAAACTGTGGCGGTTAGCCCTTCCCGTAGCGCTGCTGATGTTTCTCCTCACGTACTACGTCATGGTGTCTTGAGTCGGATTCGGAGTCGCGCTCGTGTGTGTGGGTGCTGACGCCTTGCAGGAGGCCGCCTTCGTAAGGACCGCAACATCACGGCTGTCAATCCTACACCGAGCACCGTCGGCGCGAGTCCGTCTGTCTGCCAGGCTTGACCGTTAGGGGGCCCGATGCTAGATTCGGGCTTCACGCCGCAAAAATGGAGGAATTTTTCTGAGCTGGCCGGGGAAGAAGCGGCGTTTTGCCGGACTGAGCCGGCGCGAATTCCTGCAGTATAGCCAAGGGGCGGCGCTGGCGTTTCTACCTTCCGGACTCGGATGGCCGCGATTTGGATCCCCATATTTCCCGCAAGAATCATTCCTGCCGCCGGAATTTCACGTTCATCCTGTTTACAAGACTCCGCGCGCGATTGACGCCGTGCTGAAGAAAGCGCAGGCGGAGTACGACACTTTCCCGACGGAAATTTATCAGGATCAGATCGCGCGGGTTTTGCAGGCGTGGAGTAATGAATTGCGGGCTTCGCCGCAAAGGACGGAGGCGCTGGAACGCGCGATGAGCGGCGATTTTGTGGCGACGTCTCCCGCGGGGAGTTTGCAGGCCCGGCGCAAGGATGACGCGTTTTTCCAGGTTTGGGTGGCGAGATTTCCGGAGGCGCGGTTGATTGGACGCGCGACGTTCGTGGAGGAATGGCGGGCCGCGGTCAGAGATTTCTCAAAATTGCTGACGGTGGAGTTTCAGATCACGGAAATTCGTGTAGATGCCGGACTGCCAGCCTCTCCGGAAAGGAGCGTTCGGGTGCACACCCGGGTGCGTTACGAATTTATTGGCGAAGGGCAGGGATTTCATCGAGAACAGCGGATTGGGGGCCTGGAGCTCGATTGGGAACTGGGACCAGGCACGGGGATACAGCTAGAGAGATGGCGCAATGTGGAGGAAACGCGGAGCAGAGCGGCGGCTCCTGTGTTCGAGGATATCGCGACGAGCGCGTTTCAGGGTTGCGCTTCGTTTGCTGCGCAATTTGTGCCGGGGGTTGATACCTGGCGCACGGTGATGGATGGCGCCAGCGGGATTGATATTTACGGGCACAACGGCCTGGCGGTGGGAGACGTGGATGGCGACGGATTTGATGATTTGTATGTTTGCCAGCCGGCGGGGCTCCCGAACCGGCTTTACCGGAATCGCGGAGACGGCACGTTTGAAGACATCACGGAAGGGTCGGGCGTGGGGATTCTCGATAACACGGCGTGCGCGCTGTTTGCAGACATTGACAATGATGGAAGGCAGGACCTGATTGTTGTGCGGGCAAGCGGGCCGCTGGTGTTCCTGAATGCGGGAGGAGGAAAATTCCGGCTGCGGCCGGACGCGTTTCATTTTGCGAGCCCGCCGCAGGGGACGTTTACGGGGGCGGCGATTGCGGATTACGACCGAGACGGCTGGCTGGACATTTATTTTTGCCTGTACACCTATTATCAGGGAACGGATCAATACCGGTATCCGATGCCGTATTATGCGGCGGAAAACGGACCGCCGAATTTCATGATGCGGAACCAGCGGGATGGAAGCTTTCGCGATGTTACACGGGAGACCGGACTCAACAAGAACAACACGCGCTTCAGCTTCTGCTGCGGGTGGGCGGATTTTGACGGAGACGGCTGGCCGGATTTGTACGTGGTGAATGATTTCGGGCGGAAGAATCTTTACAAGAACAACGGCGACGGTACGTTCACGGATGTGGCGAAAGAGGCGGGCGTTGAGGATGTTGGCGCGGGGATGAGCATTAGCTGGCTGGATTTCGATGGGGATGGCCGGCAGGACCTGTATGTGGCGGACATGTGGACGGCAGCGGGGTTGCGGGTTTCGATGCAGGAAACGTTTCAGAAGAACGCGAGTGAGGAGGCGCGTGCGCTTTACAGGCGGCACGCGATGGGGAATTGCCTGTACCGGAACGGGAGCGGCGGAAAGTTTGAAGATGCGGGGTCGCGCTCGGGGACGATGATGGGGCGGTGGGCGTGGTCGAGCGACGCATGGGATTTCAACCATGATGGGTTGCCGGATTTGTATGTCGCGAATGGAATGATTTCCGGGCCGCGGCGCGAGGATCTGAACAGTTTTTTCTGGCGGCAGGTGGTGGCGAATTCCCCTGAAGGCGCGAAGCCCGGCGGCGCGTATGAGCAGGGATGGAACGCGGTGAATGAATTGGTCCGCGCGGATCGGACGTGGAGCGGCTATGAGCGGAACGTGCTTTACCTGAACAACGGCGATGGGACGTTTTCGGATGTATCGGGAATTGCGGGAATGGATTTCCTGGAGGACAGCCGGACGTTTGCGCTGGCGGATTTCGACCGCGACGGCCGCGTGGAAGTGGCGCTAAAAAATCGCAACGGACCGCAATTGCGGTTTCTGAAGAACGTGATACCGCAACTGGCGCCGGCGATTGCCTTTCGTTTGCAGGGGAAGAAGAGCAATCGGGACGCGATCGGGGCCGTGGTGCGGATTGAAACGAATGTTGGCAAGCAGACCAAGTTTGTGCAGGCGGGCTCCGGCTTTCTGGCGCAACACAGCAAGGAGTTGTTTTTCGGGCTGGGGGATTCGAAAGGGCCGATTACGGCAACGATTCGGTGGCCGAGCGGGCTGGAGCAGAGAATTGGGGATTTGCCGGCCAATCAGCGGATATGGGTTGAAGAGGGTTTGGCGACCACTCGGAAGGAGGCGTTTGTTTCGCCCGCGAGGCGAGGCGAGGCGAAAGTGACGGGTTCGTCTGACCGGGTGGAGCAACTGCCGGTGCAGGTGGAGACGTGGCTGCTTGTGCCGGTTGCCGCGCCGGATTTTCGCGTTGCCGGAGGGGAAGGAAAAGAAGGACTGTTTTCCGCGTTGCGGGGAAAGCCGTTGCTGCTGCATTTCGGATCGGCTGAGTTGCCGGATTGGGCTCGACAACTGGCGAGTTTTCAAAACGTGCATCACAAGTGGTTGAACGATGGCCTGCAGTTGGCGGTGGTGGATGTCGCCGGAGCGAAAGCGGCGAACGGGTGGACGTTTCCCGTTGTGAGCGGCCCGCCGGAACTGGTTGCGGTATACAACCTGCTGTACGGGCGGCTTTTTGACCGGCACCGGGACATGGGCCTGCCGGCGGCTTTTCTGATTGATGCGCTGGGAAACATCGTCAAGATCTATCAGGGCGCGCTGAGATTGGAGCACGTGGAAGCTGATTTTCGGGACATTCCGAAGACGGCGGCGGAGCGAATGAAGCGAGGACTGCCGTTTGCGGGAGTGAGCGAGACTTACGAAGTCGGGCGGAATCATTTGTCGTTTGGCTCCGTATTTTACGAGCGTGGATACCTGGAGCAAGCAGAAGCGTTTTTTCGGCTGGCGGAGAAGGACAATCCGGATGGCGCAGAGCCGCTTTACGGACTGGGCAGCATTTACCTGGAGCAGAAGCGGAATAAAGAGGCGCGGGAGTGTTTCGAACGGGCCGTTCGGTTGGCGGCGGATTATCCCGCGACGCTGCCGAACGCCTGGAACAACCTTGGGATCCTGGCGGCGCGGGACGGAAATACGGACGAGGCGATTCGATTTTTTCAGAAGGCGCTCGCAATCAACCCGGACCACGCGGTCGCGCTGCAGAATCTGGGGAACGCTTACCGGCAGAAGAAGGACTGGGACGCCGCGAAGAAAACTTTGGAGCATGCGCTGGCGTTGAATCCCGAAGACGCGGAAGCAAATTACGGGCTGGGCATGGTATACGCGCAGATGAATGATACCGGGCGCGCATATGGGTACCTGCAGCAGGCGCTCGCGGCGCGGCCTGCGTATCCGGAGGCGCTGAATAATCTGGGGATCCTCTATTTGCGGACGGGGCGGGGGGAAGAGGCGAAGAAGAGTTTTGCGGAATCCATCCGGGTGGCGCCGGGATTTGAGCAGGCTTATCTGAATTTGGCGCGGGTGTATGCGATTGAAGGGGACAAGGCGAGTGCGCGGGCGACGCTCGAGCAATTGTTGAAGATTCATCCGGAACAAGGACAGGCACGGAAGGAACTGGAGGAACTGGGGCCGTAGTTTGCCGCACGCTTGACTGTGGATAGAACCGCGTTCGAGGATTTTCAGGCAAGGCCTTCGATGCGGAATTTGTGGAATTTCCTGAAGACGAGGTTCTTCGGGCATCCTCGTCGGATGCCCTCAGAATGACAACGATTGACTAAGCTTCATTCCAATTCGTTTCGGGCGGCGAGAGGCATTCTGTACTTGTGGTTGTTGAGCGTCCAATCGCTTCACGCGCAGAACGGCGGGGGCGTGGTGGAGGGGGTGGTGCGCGACGCGGGGAAGCGGCCCATGGCGGATGCGAAGGTTTGGCTGGACGATCAGGCGGAGGGGAGGACCCAGGCTACGCAGACAGATGGCGCGGGGCATTTCCGGTTCGGGGGAGTGGCGGCGAGCACGTACATGCTGCGCGTCCATAAGCCGGGATATCTGGATCGTGCGGAAGGGCCGTTTGCGACGGGCCGGGGAGAAACGAAAACCCTGAATTTGGAAATGGCGGAGGACAAGGCTTCCGGTTCTGGGAAGGATGCGGCGCAGGCGATGGAGTATTCCGACGAGCCGCAGTTTACCGTTGCGGGTGTGACGGATCCGAGCAATGTGGGCGGGCACGGGTCAAATGTGACGCTGCCAACCAAAGAGGCACTGGCGAGAGAGACGGCGTCGCTTGGGACGGGGGCAGCCAGCGGGAAAAACTCCGGGGCGGCGGAGATCATCGGAGAGTTGCCGCGAGTTGCGGCAAACGATTTCGCGGAGAATCTGAAAGTGGGAAAGGAGTTGTTGCGGACGGGCCGGGCGAAAGACGCGATCGTCTATCTTGAGCAGGCCGTGAAGTTGAAACCCATCGATTACGGCGCGAGCTACTCGCTGGCGGTGGCTTTCCAGAAGAGCGGAGACCGGAGGCGCGCGGATCAGGCGGTAGAGAGTTTGCTTGCGCGGGAAGAGCGTGCGGAACTGCATGCACTGCTGGCGGATGTGCGAGAGAGCGAAGGGCAACCGGTAGAAGCGGTGCGGGAATACCAGCGGGCGGCGGAGATGGAGCCCAGCGAGGAGAATTTGTTTGCGTGGGGAGCGGAGCTTTTGCTGCACCATGCGGATGCGCCGGCTTCGGAAGTGTTTGGCAAGGGACACCGGCTGTATCCGAAATCGGTGCGCATCCTGGTGGGGCTCGGATCAGCGGCTTATGCGCAGGATTTGAATGAGCAGGCGGCGCGGTGGCTGCTTGAGGCGATTGGCCAGGAGCCCACGGACGCTGGGCCGTATCTGTTTTTGGGGAAAGTGCAGGAAGTGGCGAAGAGCGAGCCACGGGAATGGGTGGAGGCGTTTCAGAGATTTGTGACGTTGCAGCCAGAGAATGCGCGGGCACACTACTACTTTGCGGTGGCGCTGGAGAAGCAGAGGCGGGGCGAGCGGGATTTTGCGGAGCGCGAGGCGGAGCTGCAGAAAGCGCTTGCGATTGATCCGCGAATGGGGGATGCCTATTTGAAATTGGGATTGTTGGATGAGGAGAAGGGGAAGCTGGCGAAGGCGGTGGTGTCTCTCAAAAAGGCGGTGGAGTATACGCCGCTGCCGGACGAAGCGCACCTCCGGCTGGCGCAGGTTTACCGTCGGATGGGGGAGACGGAGAAGGCGCGGAGGGAGTCCGAGCTTTACGAAGAAGCTGCGGTGAAAAAGAAAGAGAAGATGGAGAGGGAGAGGAAGGAATTGGGGGAGTTTGTGATTACGGGGAAGCCTTAAGTGTGGGGAAAAAATAAAAGAAAGAATAACGCAGAGTTCACCGAGGACGCAGAGAAGTCGCGGAGAAGTCGCGGAGAAGAGAGACCCAAGAGCCCACGTGCAAAATCGGCACGTGGGGCGCCCGGCGGAATTTAGTGTGGAGCGGGCGGCGGGGTCGGGGCGCGCATCAGGTCGATGAACATTTTGTAGAATTTTTCGGAGTCGAGGTCCACAAGAATTTCGACTCGTTGGAGCTGGCGCTTGGGCTTGTCGCCTTCCATCCAGGTCAGGGTGTCGCCATAGGCGGCGCTGTGGTCGGTGTCCACGGCCATATAGCGGACGTCGCGCTTGGTGATGATGGAGGGATCGATCCAGGCGGCAGCGGCGAGTTCGTCCCACATGAAGTCGGCGCCGGGGCCGCGCATGAAATATTGCGCGACGTAGCGGGCGAGCGGAGTGCCGGCCTTCGCGATTTCATCCACCATCGCTTGCGTCAGGCGCGTTCGGATGGAAATGTCCACGGGCGTGCAGGTGATTTTTTTCCAGTTGGCGTGGAGAACCCCGTCGGCGGCTTCAGGATCCATCCAGAAATTAAATTCGTGGCGGGGCCTGTTGACGAATTCGGGATTGTCGGTGGCGGGATTCAGGCTGCCGCCCATGAAGACGAGTTCCTGTGCAAGCTCGGCAAATTGCGGATCGATGCGCAGGGCCAGCGCCAGATTGGTCATCGGGCCGCCTTCGTAGATGGTGACCTCGTGGGGATATTTGTGCACCATGCGAATCAGGAAGTGGGCGGCATCTTCGGTGGATGCCTTGGTGGTGGGCGGACCTTCCTTAGGCGGCGGGACGACGAAGGGATCGTGATACCAGCGGCTGTCCCACGCTCCGGCGTAGCCGACCTTGCCGTAGCGCTCCTGCCAGAGCTGTGCTTCTTCGCGCGTGCGGACAAGCGGAAAGACGGCGCCGGGAACAACGGGGATGTCGCTTCGGCCCATCACTTCGAGGAGGCGCAGTGCGTGGACGACTTCTTCGTCGCGCCACTGGTTGCCGGTTACGATGGTGACGCCCAGGACTTCGACCTGCGGCGACTGGATGAGGGTGGCCAGCGTTTGCATGTTGCTGCCGCCGGGGCCCGAGCAGTCCTGATTGATGATGACCTTGCGGCGGGTTTGCGCGGAGGCGTAGGAATCAGCGAAGAAAAGTGCGAGAAGTGCCGCGGCGAAAACAAATCGACCCACGGCGAAAGCCGTGGGTCGAGAAAAGTGGAACAGAGAGTTTGGTTTCAAGGCCGACCTTAGAACGTGAATTTCAGCCCGAACTGTACGAGCCGGGGACCGTTGACGGTGGAGTTGATCTTCCCAAATGTCTGCGGGAAATTGAAGTCGCTGCCCGGCAGTCCAAACTGCGCATGGTTGAACAGGTTGAACATTTCCGCCCGGAAATCGAGACCGGTATTTTCCCACGGGAGCGCAAAGCGCTTGATGACGGAGAAATCGGTGTTTACGAAGTCCGGGCCGTTAACCGGGGTACGGTTGGCATTTCCAAGTTCGCCGGCTACGGCAGGTTTGCCGGGGCCGCCGGAGCCAGGCGCAACGAAGCAATTGGTGTTAAACCATTCGCCGAGGCTTTGCTGGAATCCGCTGGTCGGGGAGCATATCTGGTCGGGGCGAATCAGGCTGTTGCCGTTATTCTGAAAATTCACGCCAGAACCGTTCGCCGTGTTCGTGACAAATATCGGGAAGCCAGAGCTGATGTGTTCGATCAGAGTGAGCTGCCAGCCGCCGAGGAGCGTGTTGGTCGCATGGTTCCAGCTGCTTCCAAAGCGCTTGCCATTTCCGAAAGGCAGGTCGTAAATCACGCTGGCTGTGAAGTTGTTGTTCAGATTGATCTGGGAGAGCGCCCAGTCCAGCTTGTTCCAACCTGGCAGGGGGTAGTAGGTTGCCCCGATCGTACTTCCAACGCCATCGGCGAAGCCGTCGTCGTAGGCGCGCGAGTAGGTATAGCTGATCAAGGCATAAAGGCCATTACGCGCGTTCTTGGTTTCCGCCTTAACCTGCAGCGAGTTGTAATGAGCGCTGCCCTGGTCGGTGATGTTGGAAATCGTGGAGAACGGGAAATTCCCAAACTGAGAAGGCTGAGGGAGGAACGTGCCGCCCGGGCCGCAACCCAAGGTGTAACCGGAACCTGGGACGGCATTCGAGCCACCAACACAAGCCGTAGGAGTGGTGACGTTGAGGTTGTTGCCGTCGATGAGGATGTGCGAACTCCGCGCGCCAGCATACCCGACGGTCAGAACGATATCACCGGGAATCTGGTGCTCGACATTGACGTTGAACTGCTGCACCTGGCCGGGCCGGAAATTGATATTTTGCGCCTGAATGGTTCCCGAGAATTGAGCGGGGATTGGTTGTGAGTTAAAGATCGGGAAGCCATTGGAAAAGCTGTTGGCAGATGGACTCAACCCGTACACGGTTGCGCAGGCAGCCGTTGAAAAGGTGCATACGCCGCCAAACGTGAATGAGTCCGATTCCGCATAAAAAGGCGGGTTCTGCCACAGCCCTTGAGCACCCTGGCTCCAGGAAGAGTCGTGGAAGATGGCATAGCCGGCACGCACAACGGTTTTGTCGCTGCCCTTTACCTTGTATGCCAAGCCGATGCGGGGTTCGAAGTCTTTCCAGTAAGTACGAATGCCCGCGCTGTCCCCGACTCCGTTAACGCCGGGGATCAAGAAGTGTCCATTGACGGGGTTGAAATCCGCCTGGCGTCCGGCAACTTCCGCGATCGGAGTGGTGATATCCCAAGCAAGTCCGAGATTTACAGTGAGATCCTTGGTTGCGCGCCAGTCGTCTTGCACATAGGGACGGAAGATCTTCCAGCGGCGGCCGGTGGTGTCGCCGAGGAAGGTCTGGTCGTGAATCGCGAGGCTTGGCAGACCGAGGGCTAGATCAGCCTCGGGATTGCCAGACCAAAGCCCGGTGAGAATCCAGTAGCCGTCCTGAAAGCCATTGGTGCGGACGTTCATCTGCATGACGCGGATGGCGCCGCCCAACTTGATGTCGTGCTTGCCAAGGATCATGTCGAAGGAATCGGCGATGGAGAAGACGTTGGTGCCGCCAGTGAAGGGCGCGAAACCGCGATCACCCAGTGAGTAATAGCCGCCACTGAGCTGGGTGGAAGTGAGCCCGCAACTGATGACGTCGCCCTTGCATGTGGTGCCGTCCTGGCAGCCAAGATTGGCTCCTAGAATGCCAAATTTTGCGGCCAGGCAACTGCCGTCTCCTTCGGAAGTGATGTAGTTGAAGATGCGGTTATAGCCGCCGGAGACCTGGTTGACTTTGGTGGGCGAAAACACGTGAGTTTCGGAAAGCGCAATATTCCGGCCGTGGTTCTGGATTCCCTGGTTGCTGGCGAAGGGAGACTGCTCGGCAAAAACGGGAAAGCCGGGCGCGCCGCCAGGGACATAGGAGACCGCTTGGTCGTAGCTGAAACGAGCAAACGCGGTGTCGCTTGCCGTGAAAGTGTGGTCCAGACGGATGTCAAACTTGGTTTCATCCAGCTTGCGAACAGGAGAATCGACATAGTTGAATCCGAGAACGGAATTGTTGGCGTTGGGCTCCGGGTAAAGGGCAAGCAATTGCGAGGAGATGGGGTTGATCAGGCCATTGGGGCCACCAGGTATTTTGTAGCAGTTGTTCATCCTGGTTTGAGAGCCATTTGCATTCGGCGTGACCGGGACGCCACCGGCGTCGCATTGAAAATAAATATTCTGAGCCGCATTGGGATTGGAAGGAGCACCCTGCCCATTCAATTCAAAGCCATTCAAATAGCCCATGTTCGGATTGTAGATGGCGCCGGCCGGAATCGAGTATGTTTTTCCGTCGGAATTCAGCGTTGGCGGGCCGAGAGTTACTCCATACGGATCCTTTGAAAAATCACCGGCCCTCATGGCGTCAGTAGGAACCAGCCCGGTGAACGTGGTGCCGTGACGCTGGGATTTTTGTTCGCCATCGAGGAAGAAGAAGGTTTTGTTCTTCCGAATGGCGCCTCCGAGGGAGCCCCCATATTGATTGAGATTGAATTTTTCGGGTTTGGTGGCAAAGAAGGTTTTTGCGTCGAGAGAGGTATTGCGAAGGAATTCGTACAGAGAGCCGTGGAAAGCGTTGCTTCCGGACTTGGTGGTAACGAGAACCACTGGTCCCGCACGGGTGCCGAATTCCGCCGAGTAGTTGTAAGTGAGCACCTTGAATTCCTGAATGGAATCGATGGAGGAGAGGATAGCGATTCCACCGGCAGTCAACTCGTTGTTGTCGTTGCCGTCGAGCAGCCAGTCAGTGCTGTTGGCGCGGGAGCCGCCGACCGAGAGAGAGAAAGAGCCGCGGGCGGAAACTTCGCTGCTGGGGCCGGCGTTGAAAAAGCTGCTGGGATTGGTTTCCTGCACGGTGCCTGGGGTAACCGTGGCCAGTTGCACGAAGTCGCGCCCGTTTAAGGGAAGTTGCTGCACCTGCTGTGCCGTGATTACCTGCCCGAGCGTCGGGTTCGTGGTGGTAACGGCGACGGCGTCGGCGACCACTTCGACCGTGGAGGACACCGAAGCGGGGTTCAGACTGAAATTGAGTTCGCGCGATTCATCGATCTGCAGCTTGAGGTCTTTGGCCTCGGCGGACTGGAAGCCCTGGAACTGAATGCGGATGGTGTACACGCCGACGGGGAGATAATTTACGATGTAGTGCCCGCTGTCATCCGTCTTGGCGTCGCGGGTAACACCCGTGCCCTGAGATGTGACGGTCACGGAAGCGCCGGCAATGGTGGACCCGGACTTATCGGTGACCGTGCCCGAGAAACTGCCGATCGCCTGACCGAGCGCGAGCGGGGAGAAACACAGTGCAGTCATGCAAATCATCAGGACAAAGAAAATTCTCTTGCTCATTATGCATACCCCTTTGTTGGAACCCTGGACTCATTGCAAAAGAGCGGCGGAGATTAAGAGATCGAATCTCTCAACCTCAACACCGGGACTGAAGCACCTTGGATTCGCGGCAAAAAGAATAAATATCGACCGCCAGCGAGTCCTCTTGAAGTCCCCGGCGGCTCGAACGACGCTTTGAGTACGGGGGAAATATTGCAGTGAAATTACTTCGCTATCGCTGCGGTGTCAAGCGGATGTTTGCGGAAAACTGTGCAAGATTTTGATAGGCCGCATCTTAGCGGCGGATTGATGGCGAAAAAAACGGTCTGTAGCACATAGAATTTCCAAAATGGAACAGCGGAGAACCCAGGTCCCTTTTGCGATACGTCTCGCCTATTTAAGTGAGGCGGCTACTTTTTGGCCGTACTCTTTCGCTTTGGCGATGGCGGCGGATTCGTCGACGGTGAGGAGCTTGCCGTCTTTCAGGAGCGTCTTCCCGGCGACGACGACGGTTTGGACTTCGCTGGCCTTAAGGGCGTAGACAATCTGGGAATAGACGTCGTAGATGGGGACGGCGTTGGGGACGTCCAGGGTGAGGATGACGAAATCGGCTTTTTTGCCGGTTTCGAGGGAGCCGATCTGCTTTTCCATGTGCAAAGCGCGGGCGCCCTCGATGGTGGCCATTTCCATGGCGCCTTTGGCACCTAAGGCCCGGGGGTCGACGCGGTAGGTCTTTTGCAGCTTCGCGGCGAGGTCCATCTCTTCCATCATGTCGAGATCGTTGTTGCTGCCGGCGGGACCGTCGGTGCCGAGGCCGACGCGCATGCCCGCCGCACGCTGGTCCACAACGGGCGCGACGCCGCTGGCCAGCATCATGTTGCTCGAGGGATTGTGCACGCATCCGACCTGGCGCTCGGCAAGGATTTTCATGTCGGTGTAATCCACCCAGATGCAGTGGGCGGCCAAAACGTCGGGGCCGAGAAATTCGATGCGTTCGAGATATTGCACGGGCGTTGCGCCGTTTTTCTCGATGCTGTCGGTGAACTCTTTGCGCATTTCGGCGACGTGGATGAGGATGGGCGCGTGATACTTGCGGGCCATCGCGGCGGCGTCGCGCAGGGTTTTTTCTGAGCAGGTGTAGATGGAATGGGGAGCGACGGCGGCGTGGATCAGCGGATCGCCCTGCCATTTCTTGAGGAATTTTTCAGTGTAGGCAGCCATTTCGGCTTCGTTCTTGTTGTCGGGGACGGGGAAGTCAATCCAGGTTTCGCCGAGGACGCCGCGCAGGCCGGCGGCCTTGGTTTCTTCAGCTTCAGCATCCTCGAAATAGTACATGTCGGCGAACGTGGTGGTGCCGCTGTGAATCATTTCGGCGAGGGCGAGGCGGGAGCCCCAGCGGACGTAATCTTCGGTGACGTTGCGCGCTTCGGCGGGGAAGATGAATTTGCGCAGCCAGTCGTCAAGGGTTACGTCGTCTTTGACGCCGCGCATCAGGACCATGGGGATGTGGGTGTGGCCGTTGATGAGGCCCGGGATGATGAGCTTGCCGCTGGCGTCGATGGTTTGCTTGGCGTCGATGCCTTTGGGAAATGCGGCGGCAGGGTCCTCGCCGACGGCGACGATTTCGTCGCCGCGAACGGCGAGGAAGCCATTTTCGAGGACGCGGCGGTTGGAGTCCATCGTGACGATGGTGGCGCCTTTAACCAGAAGATCGACGGAGACTGGTTGCTTGGGCACGTCCTGTGCCAGGGTGGCAGAAGAGGGAAGAAGGAGGCCGGCGAGAAGAACAATCCGGTTACAAAATGCGGGCGCAAGTTTCATGAACAGATCCTTTTCGTGAGGGTGGTTACAGATTAGAGGAGTCGAAGGGTTTCGGAAAGAGCTGGCTCATGCCGAGGACTTCGACTTTGCCTTTGAGATTGGCGAGAACGACCGGGATGTCGCCGCAAAATTCCCAGATGATCTGGCGGCAGGCCCCGCAGGGAGGGGTGAGCGCGTCGGTGTCGGTGACGACGACGATCGAATCGAAGCGGCGCTCGCCTTCGCTGATGGCTTTGAATATGGCGACGCGCTCGGCGCACAGGGTGAGGCCGTAGGTGGCGTTTTCGATGTTGCAGCCGGTGAAGACTTTTCCGGAGGGAGAACGCAGAGCGGCGCCAACTTTGAAATTGGAAAATTTCGCGTGGGCATTTTCGCGGACTTTGCTTGCCGCGGCGATGAGGGCGTCGTATTCAGACATCGGGGCCTCCTGGAAATTTAAATTGCGCTAGGAATCATAGAGCGGCTGCGATTAGAGGAATTACGGCGCGGAGCAGGCCGATAAACTGGGATTTTACGCGCTCCGCGGTTTCAAGGACTTCCTTGTGATTGAGCGGCTGGTCGAGAACGCCGGCCGCGGCGTTGGTGACGCAGGAAATGCCCAGGGTGCGCAGGCCGGAATGGCGCGCGGCGATGACTTCAGGAGCGGTGGACATGCCGACGAGATCGGCGCCGATGGAACGGAGATAGCGGATTTCGGCGGGCGTTTCGTAACTTGGGCCTGCCAGAGCGGCGTAGACGCCTTCCGCGAGATCGATGCCCAGACGGACGCCCGCAGCGAGGGTTAGCTCGCGGTATTTCTTGTCGTAGGCGTTGGTCATGTCCGGGAAGCGGGGGCCGAATTTATCGGAGTTTGGTCCTCGGAGCGGGTTGGCTCCCTGCAGATTGATGTGGTCGCTGATCACCACGAGGCGTCCCTGGGTGAGTTCTTTCTTGATGCCGCCGGCGGCGTTGGTCAGGATTACGGATTTGACGCCCATGCGCGAAAAAACGCGAATCGGGAAGACGACTTCCTGTGGCGAGTAGCCTTCGTAGAGATGGATGCGGCCCTGCATGGCAGCGACTTCGATGCCGTCGACCTTGCCGATAACGAGTTGCCCGGCGTGGCCGATCGCGGTGGAGCGCGGGAAGTGCGGGATTTTGGCGTAGGGGATGCGCGTTGCGCTGACAAACTCGTCGGCGAAGGCGCCGAGGCCGGAACCGAGCACGAGCGCGATTTTCGGGCGCAGCCTGGTTTTTTTCAGGATGAAGCGCGCGGCCGCTTCGGCGCGGGTGAACTGCGCGTTCGCATTCGAAAAGCTCTTGGCAGCGGCACTCATGTGAGAATACCGACGATGCAGGCGGACATGAGGTTGGCCATGGTTCCAGCCAGCATGGCGCGGATGCCGAATTTGGCCAGCTGGCCGCGCTGCTCGGGGGCCAGGGCGCCGATGCCGCCGATTTGAATGCCGATGGAGCTGAAGTTGGCGAACCCGCAGAGGGCGAAGGTGGCGATCGTGAAGGAGCGAGGGTCGAGGGTGCCTTTTAGCTGGCCGAGTTTGGCGAAGGCCACGACTTCGTTGATGGACATGCGCGTGCCGAGAAGATAGCCGACGGTCGAGGCATCTTTCCACGGAATGCCGATGAGCCAGGCGATGGGCGAAAAAATCCAGCCGAAGAGTTGCTCGAGGCTCTCTGGAAACCACCGGAAGTGGTGAGCGAAAAGCCAGTTGTGCGCGCCGCCGACGAGATAATCCGCGAGGGCGAGCAGGGCGATAAAGGAGATAAGCATGGCGCCGACGTTGATGGCCAGTTGCAGGCCGTCGGAAGTGCCGCGCGAGATGGCGCCGAGAAAGTTGGCTTCTCGTTCCATGTCCGGCATCTGGACGCGGCCGGCGGTGAGGGGTTGCTCGGTTTCCGGGACCAGCATTTTGGCCATGAGCAGTGTGCCGGGGGCGGTCATGATGACGGCCGTGAGCAGATGCTTGGCTTCGACGCCGGAGGCGATGTAGGCGGCCATGATGCCGCCGGAGACGTGGGCCATGCCGCAGGTCATCACGCACATCAATTCCGATTTGGTGAGCTTGTTGAGGAACGGGCGAATGGTGAGCGGGGCTTCGGTCTGTCCCATGAAGATGCTGGCGGCGATGTCCAGGGATTCGGCGCCGCTTGCGCCCATTACGCGGGTCATCACCCACGCGAACGCGCGGATGAACAGCTGCATCACGCCGATGTGATAGAGGAAGGCAAAGACGGCGGCGATGAAAATGATGGTTGGCAGGACCTGGAACGCGAAGATGAAGCCGATCGAAGAGCCTTTCGCGCCGAGCGGGCCGAAGACGAATTCAGAGCCGCTGAAGGCAAAACTGAGGAGCTTGTTGACGGCGTCGCCCGCCACCTGGAAAATCATGCGGCCGATTTCGAATTTGAGCACGAAGATTCCGAAGGCGAGTTGCAGGCCAAGGCCCCACAGCACGGTCTTGAGCTTGATTTCCTTGCGTGCCGTCGAGAACAGATAAGCCAGTCCGACGAGGACGGCCATGCCGAGCACGCCCGCAAATCTTCCCATATTGTCTCCTTGTGCGCCGCAAGCGCGGTCTAGTCGCCGATGATGCGGCGGATTAAAGGACGCGCTGGAGGCTTTTTATCACCGATTTGGTAGCTGGCTTCAATCATTTTTTGCGCCGCTTGAAGCTGGGCATCGGCATTGTAGGCGATGGTGACGAGCGTATCGCCGGCGCGGACAGGATCGCCGATGCGCTTGTGGAATTCGAGGCCGACGCCGTGATCGACGTTGTGTTCTTTTTTTTCGCGCCCGCCGCCAAGCATCGCGAGAGCGATGCCGAGATCGAGGCAATTGACGTCGGCGATGAATCCGGAGGATGGGCTTTTCACTTCAGCGCGTCGCCGCGCGGCCGGGAGCAGGGAAGGGTCGTCAATCACGCGGGGATTGCCGCCCTGGAGGCGGATGCAGTCGCGGAATTTTTCGAGGGCTTTGCCGGAGGAGACCATTTCATTTGCGAGGGCGCGGCCTTCTTCGACGGATTTGGTGCGCTCGCCCAGATAAAACATCCAGGCGGAAAGTTCCAGGCTGAGGTCGCGCAGATCGGCGGCGCCCTCGCCTTCTAGGATTTGGATGGATTCGATGACCTCGTTGGAGTGGCCTGCGGTGCGGCCGAGCGGCTGGCCCATATCGGTGATCAGCGCGACGCACTTTTTGCCCATCCGTTTGGCGGTATCTACCATGACCTCGGCCAGGGCGACGGCGTCTTCTTCCTTGCGCATGAAGGCGCCAGAGCCGGTTTTCACGTCGAGGACCAGGGCATCGATTCCTTCGGCGAGCTTTTTGCTCATGATGGAGGCGCAGATGAGGCCGATGTTTTCGACGGTCGAGGTGGCGTCGCGCAGGGCGTAGATTTTCTTGTCGGCGGGGGCGATTTCGGCGGTCTGGCCGATGAGGGCCATGCCGCATTCGCGGAGGACGCGTTTGAAGTCGGCAAGGGTCAGGGAGGTGTTGAAGCCGGGGATGGCTTCCAGCTTGTCGAGCGTGCCGCCGGTGTGGCCGAGGCCGCGGCCGCTGATCATGGGGACGGCGAGTCCGCCCGCAGCTACGATGGGCGCGAGAATGAGGGAGGTCTTGTCACCGACGCCGCCGGTCGAGTGCTTGTCCACTTTTTTGACGGGGAGATAGGAGTGATCCACGACTTCGCCGGAGTCGAGCATGGCTTCGGTGAGCGCGGCGAGTTCGGCTCGGGAGAGTCCGCGAAGCCACGCCGCCATCAGCCAGGCGGCCATCTGATAATCGGGAATTTCGTCGCGGGTGTAGGCGGAAATGAGGTAGTCGATTTCCTCGCGGGAGTGTTCCCCGGAATCCCGTTTTTTTCGAATCAGGTCGACGGCACGCATGCAAGTGGAGGCGAATGCGAGACTAACATCGGCGTGCTGGGGCGTCAACGCGGGGCGCGGAAAGGCTGGAGTGTCGCGCCTGATGGTTATTTGAGGATAAAGTGATGTGATGCTTGCCGAGCCTTTCAGCCGCCCGCTTATTTTTGTGGCTCATCCGGATGATGAGACGCTCGCTTGCGGCGGACTGCTGCAGAGGGTCGCGGCCGCCGAGGTCGTCTTTGCCACTGATGGAACTCCGGCTGGTTTTGGCCTGGAGCGCAGGTTCGGGAACCTGAAGGCCTACACCGATCTGCGTTTTCAAGAAGCTTCCCGCGCGATGGGCCATGTTCCGAGCGCTTCGTTCCAGTGGCTCACGCGGCCCGATGGCACTTACTTCGCGGACATGCACGTGTTTGAGGAGATTGCAGCCGTAGCAACTTCTTTGCGCGCGATTGCGGAAAAGTTTTCTCCGGACGCCATCGTCTCGCACGCCTACGAAGGTGGTCACATTGACCACGATGCATGCAGTTTTGTCGCGATGCATGTCGCTGAGGCTTTATCGCTCAAGCGCTTTGAATTCCCCATGTACTGGCTTGATGCGTCGGGGCGGGCCGTGCTGCAGGTTTTCCGCGACAGCACACCCGGTGGCGCCGGAGAGGTGATGGAACGGCAACTGAGCGAAGCGGAAATCGAGTGCAAAAGGCGAATGATGGCGGAATACCGCACGCAAAGCGGCACCATTTCGACATTCGCGCCCGGCCGGGAGCGCTTCCGTCGCGCGACCAGTGATCGTTTGTCGTTCTCCGTTGCTCAGTGCCGCGACTATCTCTATCAGAGCCGGCCTCCCCGCTTCTATCACAGCCGGCGTCACCGGCTTTCCGCAAAGGCACTGTTGAAGAAGTTCGGGGAGTTCGAGCGGTGGCGGGCGCGGCGGGAGGACTGGCGGCGGCAGTGGTAAGAGACGCTTCGCCAGGCTTCCGTCCTTGCTCGCGTGATCTTCTTGCCGGGAGAATGAATGTGGCTCGTCAGCTACCGCTTGCCGCGCCAGTCGCCTGAGTGAACCTTAACGTGAATGTGTTGGTGTCGAGGAATCGGAGAATGCCTCTGAAACTGTGCAATGCGCTCCGCTATAGCATACTCATCAGGTGGAACACTCCTTTGCCTGCCCATATTGTGGGGAAGAGATTTCGATGGTTCTCGACCTGTCGGTTCGCCGGCAGAGCTACGTCGAAGACTGCGAAGTCTGCTGCAACCCGATCGAGATCAGCTACAGCGTACAGGATGATTCGCTCGCGGAGTTCACCGCCAAGATCCTCGAATAATTTCATCCTGGACCCAAATCGGTTGATGAACAGTACTTGCAGGACCGGCGCAAGCCAGGCAAACGGAAGATTTCCGAGGAGCTAACCCATGCAAAGTTCAATGCCACCCGGAGCGGCTGCAAATCCCACCAAACACAACATTGATGCGATCGCCAAGCTCGAGCATGACGCGCTCGAACGCAGGAGTCCCACGGAACGAGCGAGCGAGGTAATTACAAGATTTGTCGGCAATACGACATTCCTGCTGGCGCAGATGATTCTGATTTCTGGTTGGATGCTGTTGAACCTGCGCGTGATTCCCGGAGTGGCCCCGTTTGATCCATTTCCATTCGGGGTGCTGGCGCTCGTTGTTTCCGCCGAAAGCGTGTTTTTGACCGTCTTCGTGTTGATCAGCCAAAGTCGAATGGCCCGCCAATCCGACAGGCGCTCGCACCTGGGGCTTCAGGTCAGCATGCTTTCCGAACAGGAACTCACCACGATCCTTCAGATGTTGCAGAAACTTTGCCAACACATGGGCGTGGACGTGGACTCCTCCAAGGAGGAGGTCCGGTCATTCAGCAAGACAACGGAAATACACAAGCTGGCGAGTGAACTCGAAGACAAGCTGCCGGAGAAGTAGCGACGCTGGTTGGGTGACGGAGGCCGCGACATAAGGCAGGGAAATTAAAGAGTGCGGCAGAAAGCCTGCCCGCGGCGGGCAGGCCGCCCCCCGATCGGGAAACCATGCGCTTGGCAGTGGCGAGAACTATGGATTACTTCTATCGAACGGCGCACCGCCCGGTGGAGAAGAATGTCGGGCGGCAGGTTGCGGGCGCGTTGCGGCGTGATATATTGCCGCGTTCGACTTAATGCGAGGGACGCGGATGAGCAAGGTACCCAGGATCGCGGTGGTGGGCAGCGCGAACGTCGATCTGACGACGTTCAGCGACAGATTTCCCCGGCCGGGCGAGACGATTTTCGGGCAACGATTTGATCTGGGATTTGGAGGCAAGGGCGCGAACCAGGCCGTCGCGGCGCGGCTGTGCGGGGCCGAAGTGGTGATGGTGGCGAAGCTGGGGAATGATTTGTTTGGTGAGGCGACGGTGAAGAATTTTGCCTCGCTGGGGATTGATACGACGCATGTGCGGATTGTGGATGGCGTCTCGAGCGGGGTAGCGCCGATTTTTGTGGAGCCGGGCGGGCAGAACCGCATCCTGGTGGTGAAGGGCGCGAACGATACGCTGAAGCCGGCGGACGTGGACGCGGCGGCGGCGGCGCTCGGCGGCGTGGACACGATCGTGCTGCAGTTTGAGATTCCGATGGAGACGATTGCCTACACGGTCGAGTTTGCGCGGAAGAACAAGATTCGCTGCATCGTGAATCCCGCCCCTGCGCAGCCTGTGGATGCGAAGCAGTTGGGCGCGGCGGATTATTTCATCCCGAATGAGACCGAAGCGGAAGTGATTACCGGCATCGCGGTGCATTCGGTTGAGGAAGCGAAGCGATGCGCCGGGGCGCTGCTCGAGCAGGGATTCCGCAGGGTGATTCTTACTCTGGGGAGCCGGGGGGCGCTGCTCGCCTCGCCGGAGGGCAGCGAACTGATTGCACCGTTCGTGGTGACGCCTACGGATACGACCGGGGCGGGGGACGCGTTTATCGGGAGCTTCGCGGTCTTTCTGGGTGCGGGGTTGCCAGAGAAGGAAGCGGTCGAGCGGGCGAATTTGTACGCGGCAATGTCGACGACGAAGGTGGGGACGCAGAAGTCGTTTCCGACGGGCGTGGAATTTACGGCGGAATGGAATAAGCGCGGGGGGAAGGCTTAGCAATCGAGCCGCAGCAGGCTCATCGGAAAAGCGCCGCAGACGGCGGCCGCTGCAAGCGCAAGAGGGCAGGGGAAAGTTCAAAGGAGCGTAAATGTTCGTTTTGCACAGTTATGCGTGGGCGGTGGTGTTTTGCATTATCACGATGTTCTGCTGGGGGTCGTGGGCCAATACGCAGAAGCTGGCGAAAAAAGGTTGGCGCTTCGAACTTTTTTATTGGGATTACACGATTGGCGTTTTGTTGCTGACGCTGGTCCTCGGGCTGACGCTCGGGAGCAATGGCACGGACGGGCGGCCGTTCCTGGCGGATTTGGGGCAGGCGTCGCACGCGAGCATCTACTCGGCGCTGATTGGCGGGGCGATTTTTAATCTGGCGAATATTCTGCTGGTGGCGGCGATTGATATCGCGGGCATGTCGGTGGCGTTTCCGGTGGGCATCGGGCTGGCGCTGGTACTGGGCGTGTTTGTGAATTATCTGGAGCATCCGGCGGGTAACGCGGTAGTTCTGTTTGGCGGTGTGTTGCTGGTGGTGCTGGCGATTATTCTGGATGCGGTGGCGTACCGGAAATTGCCGGGAGGATCGGCAGGCGTCAGTACGAAGGGGCTGATTCTTTCGCTGGCATGCGGCGTTACCATGGGATTTTTTTACCGGTTCGTGGCGGCGGCAATGTATCCGGACTTTGCCGTGCCGCAGCCGGGTAAGATGGGCCCTTACGCGGCGGTTTTTGTTTTTGCGGTTGGGATTTTGCTGAGCAATTTTATTCTGGGCACGTTCATTATGAAGAAGCCGTTTGTTGGCGCGCCGGTGTCGTTCGGAGATTATTTCAAGGGCGGATTGGGGACGCACCTGACGGGAATTCTGGGCGGGATTGTCTGGGGAATCGGGATGTCGTTCAATATTATCGCTGCGGGGCGGGCGACGTTTTCGATTTCCTATGGGTTGGGGCAGGGAGCGACGATGGTTGCGGCCTTCTGGGGCGTGTTTATATGGAAGGAATTCCGCGACGCGCCGAAGGGAACGAATGGATATATTCTGGCGATGTTTGCGTGCTTTTTGATCGGGTTGGCGCTGATTATTGTGGCGAGAACTTCGTGAAAGAGGAAGTAAAGGAAATAAAGGAAGTGAAGGAAGTAAAGGACCAAGAGAAGAAGCCGGGATAGGGAGTTCCAGGATGCTTCGAGTAAAGCGCGGCTGTGTTGCGTTTTTAATGTTGGGACTATTTGCTCGTGCGGCGATAGGTGGGCCTCGGAAGGTGATTATTGATACGGACCCGGGGACCGATGACGCGATGGCGATTATGCTGGCGCTAAATTCGCCGGAATTTGATGTGCGGGCGCTTACGGTGGTGCCTGGGAACGTGACGGCGGCGCAGGGACTAGAGAACGCGCTGCGGATGGTGTCGCTGGCAGATCGCTGCGACATTCTGGTGGCGGGCGGGGCGCAGCATCCGCTGTTTCAGAAACTGGTTACCGCGGAGTTCTGGCACGGGAAGAACGGGCTGGCGAATGTTGAGCTGCCGCCCAGCAAGTGCAAGAAGGATCCGCGCTGGGGGCCGGACCTGATCATTGAGATGGTGCACGCGAATCCGCACGAGATCACGCTGGTCCCGATTGGGCCGCTGACGAATATCGCGCTGGCGATTGAGAAAGATCCGTCGATTGTGCCCCTGGTGAAGGAAGTGGTGATCATGGGCGGCTCGATTACCGGCGGGAACGTGAACGCTTCGGCGGAGGCGAACATTGCGAACGATCCGGAAGCGGCGCAGATTGTGTTTCAGGCTGGCTGGCCGCTGACGATGGTGGGGCTGGATGTGGGCGACAAGACGCTGCTGACGCGGAAGCATATCGAGGCGTTCAAGAAGAATCCCGGCCCGGTGAGCGATTTCATGTACAAGGTGGCGGATTTCCTGATTGGGCTGAGCGAAAAGTTCGGGGAAACCGGCACGCCGATGTACGACCCGCTGGCGGTGGGGGTGGCGCTTGACAGCACGCTGGTGAAGGCTCCCGCGATGCACGTTGACGTCGAGACGCGCGGTGAATTCACGCGCGGAGAGACGGTGGCAAACCGGCGCGGGGCTAATGAGCGCAACGTTCTGCACCATTTCCCTGACGGCGACCGCTATGTGATTGAGGGCCTCGACAAGGTGGAGCCCAATGCAAAGGTTTGCACCGAGGTGAATGCGGAGAAGTTTCTGCAGATGTTTGTGAGCCGCATTCAGGGGAAATAATGGAGTGAGTGGGCACGGGGAGGTCATTTCTGGTTTCCGATGGCAAGACAGGCGTTAGAAATGAGTTATTCTGTTCCACATTTTTGAAGCGGCGAAAGTTTCTCGGATTGCTCGGGCAAGCCGCCGCTGTTTCGCACTTCACACCTTTTGCTTTTCTTCCGGCCGTTCTGGAAAATCCTGGACGCGCCCATTCGACAGAGACTATGCACTGGCCAAAACCAATTGGAAGTCCGGTACTCGAGAGCTTGCGGTATGCCATCGAGAGTTCGCGTGATGTGCATACGAATTACGAGAAGATCGTCGAAGTGGCGTCGTGGATGGCGTACGAGGAGTTGCCGATGCCGGAGTACGCGCTGCCCTTTGGTTTGAGCGAGGGCGACCCGGACGTGGCGATTGATTTTGTTATGGTGTCGGATTCGATTGATACGGCGTTCACGGATTTTAAGAACCACGAGAAATTCCAGGTGGATTTCGCGGGGCAGCACTGGTCGGACTCCGAGGCAGAGTTTGCGTGCATCAAGCGGGCGCTGGGCAACGGCGTGCCGTTTTTGGACGGGAAATACCTGGCAATGATTACCCGGCCGGAGCTGAACAAGGTTTTCGAAGGCAACATCGAGATGCCCATGCTCGATGAAAAATTGGCGGTGCTGCACGAAGTCGGCAAGGTACTGGCGGAAAAATACGACGGAAAGTTCCACAGGTTTGTGCATTCCTGCTCCCCGAAACTTTACGACAACGGGAATGGGTTGATTGAACGGCTGGTGAAAGAGTTTCCGCGTTTCAACGATGTGAGCATGCTGGACGGGCACGAGATCAAGTTCTACAAGCTCCCGCAATTGGGCGTGTGGATGCTGTATTCCACGCTGCGCAAAACCGGAAAGTTCCGGCTGGACGATCCGCAGAAAATGACCGCGTTCGCGGATTATATTGTGCCGGTGGCTCTGCGGCTGATGGGGATCACCGGCTATTCGAAGGAGCTGGAGCATGCGATCAACACCTATCAGCTGATACCCCGCGATTCGCGATGGGAGATTGAAATTCGTGCGCATTGCCTGTACGCCACGGCGCTGATGACGGATGAAATCAACAAATTGCGCCCTGCGAACCTGCAGATCATCATTCCGCAGGTTGACGCGCGGCTGTGGACGCACTATCACACGACCACCTGGCCGCATCATTTGACGCAGACCATCATGTATTAAGCAGGCATTCCGGTTTTTCTGTTTTCATAACCTGAAAGGAAGTTTCTTATGAAATCATTTGCCAGAACGTGTGCGTTTGTCTTTGTAATTCTAGCCTACTCGTTCGACCTGAGCGCCCAGGGCAAGCGGAAAGTGATTATTGACCAGGACGCGGCGGGGCCGGGCGGGACGGATATGCAGGCGATTCTGTCGCTGGTGAATTCTCCCGAAACGGACGTGCTTGGCATCACGGTTCTAACGGGCGATGCTTGGCGCGATGAAGAGGTGCAACACACCCTGCGGCTGATGGAGATCATCGGCCGGAGGGACATACCCGTAGTCCCGGGCGCGGCGTTTCCACTGGTGAACAGCAAGGAATACATCGCGAAATGGGAGACTCTTCACGGGAAGATTGTTTATCAGGGCGCTTGGAATTTTGCGCCCGGGAACAAAGTGCATGGGCCGGCGGAGATTCCGCCGATGGCCGAGGGCCAGCCGTCGATCAAGGCGGCCAACGAGGATGCCGCGCATTTCATGGCGCGAATGGTGCGGCAGTATCCGCACGAAGTCACCATTTACGCCGCCGGGCCGATGACGGACCTGGCGCTGGCGATCGGGCTTGATCCCGAGTTTGCGTCGCTGACCAAGGAACTTATCGTGATGGGCGGGAGCATCAATCCGCGGACGGATGATCCGGAGTTTTCGCTGACGCCAACGCGGGAGTTTAATTTCTGGATGGATCCCGAGGCTACGCACGCGGTACTGCACGCGAAGTGGCCGCGCGTGGCGCTGACGACGGTGGATATTTCCGTGAAGACCCATATGGAAAAAAGTCTGATCGAGCAGGTGCGGAAGAGCGCGGAGCCGGCGGCGCAGTACGTGGCGAAGTATGCGGAGCCGGGATACTTGTGGGATGAACTGGCGGCGGTGGCCTGGCTGGACCCGGGCATTATTACCAGGTGGCGGAAGATGTACATGGATATTGATGTGGACCATGGGGCGGGCTACGGCAACACTTTGACCTGGACGCCGGGATTGCAGCCGGGGTTAGGGGAAGTGCTGGTGGAAGTGCAGGACGATTTGGACAAGCAGAAGTTTTATACGGAGTATGTGGAGTTGCTTTCGCGGGCTACGCCCAATGCCAAGAATCCCGCAGGGAATTAGATGTTGAAGAAAGGGCCGCGCCCGGGACCCCTCGGCTAGGATCAGGGCGGACGGCGGCGGCTAGAAATACAGGCAGGGCCCCGACCCGGTCGGGGCCGCTCGTGGTACAGGCCGGTGCGCTTGTGCCGCTGGCGGTTCAGGGTGGTATGCTAAATGATTGGTGTTGAAACATTGTAGCGGGTTGGCGGAGACAGGGCATGGACACGCAGAAACGGGCGAGGCTGGAAATTACCGACCGGCAGGGAAACCGGATTTTGAGCGAGAATTCGCCCGGGCAGACGGCGATTGCGACGCTCGGGGGGACGGCGCTCAGCGCGAATCGCGGAACTTCGCTCAATCTGGATTGGGTGGAGAGCGTGCGCGTGAATTTGAGCGCAGTGGAACGGCGGGCGGCGACGATTGTGACGCGGCGCACGGTGAAGAAGGACTGGCAGATTGCGTGGCTGCTGCGAGCGATCAGCTCGATGGACCTGACCACGCTGAGCAGCGACGATACGGATGAACGCGTCAGGCGTTTGTGCGCGAAAGCGCGGCAGCCGATCCAGCAGGAGCTTGTGGAGAAACTGGGGATTGAGGAGTTGCGGCTCCAGGTCGGAGCGGTGTGTGTCTATCACCTGTTTGTCGGGACGGCCCGGCGGGCGCTGGAAGGAACGAATATTCCTGTCGCCGCGGTTTCGACGGGTTTTCCGGCGGGGCTTTCGCCGCTCGAAGAGCGCATCGCGGAAATCCGACGATCGGTGGAGGCGGGCGCGCAGGAGATTGACGTGGTGATCACGCGCGCGCACGTGTTTGGCGCGAAGTGGCAGAAGCTGTATGACGAAATTGTGGCATTCAAGGATGCCTGCGGGCCGGCGCACCTGAAAGTGATTCTGGGCACGGGTGATTTGCTGACGCTGCGCAATGTGGCGCGGGCGAGCTTGGTGGCGATGATGGCCGGCGCGGACTTCATCAAGACTTCGACGGGAAAAGAAACTGTGAACGCCGTTTTGCCCGTAGGCGTGGTCATGACGCGGGCGATTCGCGAATATGCGGAGGAGACGGGCATGGCCGTCGGATTCAAGCCGGCTGGCGGAATCAGGACGGCGAAGCAATCGCTCGAATGGCTGACGCTGATGAAGGAAGAATTGGGGAACAGTTGGCTGGATGCACATCTTTTCCGTCTTGGCGCCAGCGGTATGCTGGCGGATATCGAACGGCAACTGGAATTCCACGCAACCGGCCGGTACTCGGCGGAGTATCGGCACCCGATAGCCTGAGGGGCGAACCGATGAGCGTCGTCGAAAAATTCAGAACCATGGAGTATGGTCCGGCGCCGGAGGATCCGAAGGAGTCGCTGGTGTGGCTGGATCGCCATAACCGGAAGTTCGCGCATTTTATCGACGGGGCGTGGCGCGCCCCCGCGGAAGGAAAGTATTTTGAGACGGCGGATCCCTCGGCGGGGACTCTGCTGGCGGAAGTGGCGCAGGGAAGCGCGGCGGACGTGGATGCAGCGGTGAAGGCGGCGCGAAAGGCGTTGCCCGGCTGGCAGAGGCTGACGCCGCATGCGCGCGCGCGGTTTTTGTACGCGTTGGCTCGGCAGGTGCAAAAGCATTCGCGGCGGCTGGCGGTGTTGGAGACACTGGACAACGGCAAACCGATTCGCGAGAGCCGGGACATTGATATCCCCCTGGTGGCCCGGCATTTTTATTATCACGCCGGCTGGGCGCAATTGCTGGAGCAGGAATTTCCCGGCTGCTCGGCTTGCGGCGTCGTTGGGCAGATCATTCCCTGGAATTTTCCGCTGTTGATGCTGGCGTGGAAAATTGCGCCGGCGCTGGCAACGGGAAATACCGTGGTGCTGAAGCCTGCCGAATATACGCCGCTGACCGCGCTGGCGTTTGCGGAGATTTGCAGTGAGCTGGGGCTGCCGAAGGGCGTCGTGAATATTGTTACCGGCGACGGCAGCACCGGCGAGGCGCTGGTGAAGCATCCCGATGTGGACAAGATTGCGTTCACCGGCTCGACGGAAGTGGGGCGGGCGATCCGGAAAGCGACGGCGGCGACGCACAAGAAGCTTTCGCTCGAACTTGGCGGGAAATCACCGTTCATTATTTTTGAGGACGCGGATCTGGATGGAGCGGTGGAAGGGCTGGTGGACGGGATCTGGCTTAACCAGGGGCAGGTGTGCTGCGCGGGATCGCGGCTGCTGATGCAGGAGAGCATCGCGGAGAAAATGACGCGGAAGCTGCAGGCGCGGATGAGCACGCTGCGGGTGGGTGCGCCGCTCGATAAAGCGATTGATATCGGCGCGATTGTGGCCCGCGTGCAACTGGATCGAATTGACAGGATGGTGAAGCAGGGAATCGCGGATGGCGCCACTTGCTGGCAACCGGAGGTGCTGATGCCGGCGCGAGGGCTGTATTACAAGCCGACGCTGTTGAGCAACGTGCACCCGACATCAATTGTGGCGCAGCAGGAGATTTTTGGCCCGGTGCTGGCGGCGATGACGTTTCGCACACCGCGCGAGGCAGTGGAGTTGGCCAACAACACTGTCTACGGATTGGCGGCGAGCGTGTGGAGTGAAAGCATCAACGTGGCGCTGCACGTTTCTGCGCAGTTGAAGGCGGGTGTGGTGTGGGTGAACAGCACGAACCTGTTTGACGCGGCGTGCGGCTTCGGCGGGTATCGCGAAAGCGGTTATGGGCGCGAAGGCGGGCGGGAAGGGCTGACAGAATATCTGGAGCCGACCTGGTTCCGGAAAGCGCCGGCGCTGAAAAAGAACGGTGCGGGGAAAAAGGATCAGGCTGAAGTTGCGAGTCCCGGTATTGACCGGACGGTGAAACTTTATATCGGTGGGAAGCAGGTACGTCCCGATTCTGGCTACAGCGTGGGGATTCGCGGAAAGAAAGGCCAGTTGCTGGGCGAATCGCCGCTTGGGAACCGCAAGGACATTCGCAACGCGGTGGAGGCGGCGCGCAAGGCGGAATCCTGGAGCAAGGCGACGGCTCACAACCGGGCGCAAGTGCTTTATTACATCGGGGAGAATCTTTCGCAACGCAGCGAGGAGATTGCCGGAAGGCTGGCGGCGGCCGTCGGAAAGAAGCAGGCTGCCGAAGAAGTAGAGAGAAGCGTGGAGCGGCTGTTTACCTACGCGGGCTGGGCGGACAAGTTTGATGGGGCGGTGCACAATCCGCCGATGCGCAATGTTTCGATTGCAATGAACGAAGCGGTGGGGACGGTGGGGGTGGTTTGCCCGGCGGAATTCCCGCTGCTTGGTTTTCTTACGCTCGTGTTGCCGCTGATCGCGGCGGGAAACACGGTTGTGGCGGTCCCTTCGGAATCGTATCCGTTGATCACAGGAGACCTTTACCAGGTTTTTGAAACGAGCGACCTGCCGGGAGGAGTCGTCAACATCGTGGCGGGGCGCGCGACCGAATTATTGAAAGTGCTGGCGGAACATGATGATCTCGACGGCATCTGGTGTTACGGAGATTCGGAGATGTGCGCGAGTGCGAAGGCGCTTTCCGTGGGCAATTTGAAGCAGATTTGGACCAATGAGGGACGGCAGATCGATTTCTTCGACAATCCACAAAGTGAAGGCCGCTGGTACCTGGAGCACGCGCACCAGGTGAAGAATATCTGGGTGCCATACGGCGAATAAGCCGTCTTTCCGACGACACGCCTGTACTCTTCACTCCCCAGCCGGTTTGCCGCTAGCGCAGATTTCAGCGTTTCAGAGGGCGACGGCGGGAATCTGCAACCTGGGTGAGTCACAGCACGCACCAAGAAATCCGACGCTTGCGATCGCTATTCCCGGAAGTGCCAAACGACTGGGCTTACCGATCACGACGCCTCCAGAGACAAGCCGCCCGTGGCGTTCCGGACAATCTGATGATTGTCCTACGCCCAAGCATCTGCAATGATCTGACGATGGATTTCCGGCTGTAACCAAGTTCCAGGTGAAATCCTGCTAGTATGAAGGACCTCCAACAATGCCCCGACTCCTGACCGTCGAAGATCATCGCCTGGAAGAAGCCCGACTGCGCAAGAAGCATTGGAAGCGCTGGGGGCCGTACCTTTCCGAGCGCCAGTGGGGCACGGTGCGTGAAGACTACAGCGCGAACGGCACGGCGTGGGAGTATTTTCCGTTCGACCACTCCCACGCGCGAACCTACCGCTGGGGTGAAGACGGAATCGGCGGGATATGCGACCGGCACCAGATGATCTGTTTCGGGCTGGCGATGTGGAATGGGAAAGATCCCATCCTGAAGGAGCGGCTGTTTGGATTGACAGGCAACCAGGGGAATCATGGCGAGGATGTGAAGGAATGTTATTTCTACCTGGATTCCACGCCGACGCACAGTTACATGCGCATGCTGTACAAGTACCCGCAGGCGGAATTTCCGTATCGCTGGCTGGTGGAGGAAAACGGAAGGCGCGGGCGGACGAGCCCCGAGTTTGAGCTGCTGGATACGGGTGTGTTCGGCGAGAACCGGTATTTTGATGTTTTCGTGGAATACGCGAAGGCCGATGTGGAGGATATCCTGATCAAGATCACGGCGTTTAACCGCGGGCCGGAGGCCGCGCCGCTGCACCTGCTGCCCACGCTGTGGTATCGAAACACCTGGTCATGGGGAAAAGATTTGCGGCGGCCTGTGGTTCGGAGGGCTCCCGATACGCCGGGCGCGCTGTGCACGGAGCTGCAACACTGGCAATACGGTAAGCGCTGGCTGCTGGCCGCGGGAACTCCGGAGTTGCTGTTCACGGAAAACGAGACGAACTACCAGGAGATATTCAAGTTTCGCAACCGGACGCCTTATGTGAAAGACGGTTTCCATTCTTACCTGATCCGCGGGAACAAGGCAGCCGTGAATCCGGAGCACACGGGCACGAAGATGGCCGCGCACTATGCGTTCGAGCTTGGGCCGGGAGAGTCCGCGACCGTGAAGCTTCGGCTTACGGACCTCGACCCGCTGGGCAGCATGGATCCCGATTCGCCGATGGTCGGCACCATCACCGGGCCCGCCCATCATGAGCGTGCCCCCGGCGTTCCGGGAACAAATGATTTTGCCGCGGGATTCGAAGCCGTGTTCGCCGACCGGCAAAAAGAAGCCGGTGAATTTTATGAATCGAGAATCTCGAAGGGGATGTCGGAGGATGCGCGTCACGTGATGCGGCAAGCGTATTCGGGAATGTTGTGGAACAAGCAGTTTTACCACTACGACGTATATACCTGGTTGACGGGAGATCCCGCCGGGCCAGAGCCTCCTGAAGCGCGCTTGCACGGCCGCAACAAGGATTGGACGCACCTGTACAACGACGACGTGATTTCCATGCCCGACAATTGGGAGTATCCGTGGTACGCGGCGTGGGACCTGGCGTTTCACTGCATCCCGCTGGCGATCATTGATCCGGACTACGCCAAGGATCAGTTGTTGCTGCTGCTGCGCGAGTGGTACATGCATCCGAATGGACAGTTGCCGGCCTATGAGTGGGCGTTCGGCGACGTGAATCCCCCCGTGCATGCGTGGGCGGCGTGGCGCGTGTACAAGATCGAGCGGCGCGTGCGGGGGGTGGCCGACCGGGGTTTTCTGGAAAGAGTTTTTCACAAGCTGCTTTTGAATTTCACGTGGTGGGTGAACCGCAAAGACCCGGATGGTCACAACATTTTTCAGGGCGGGTTTCTGGGGCTCGACAATATTGGGGTGTTTGACCGCTCGGCGCCGTTGCCGACCGGGGGGCACCTCGAGCAGTCCGACGGGACGAGTTGGATGGGCATGTACTGCCTGAACATGCTGGCGATTGCGCTGGAGCTGGCGAAAGAGGACCAGGCATACGAAGACGTGGCCAGCAAGTTTTTCGAACACTTCGTTTACATCGCGCGGGCGATGAACGATATGGGACCCAGCGGCCGCTCGCTTTGGGACAATGAAGACGGTTTTTATTACGACCTGCTGCACCTGCCGAACGGCGAAGAACACTTCCTGAAGATTCGCTCGATGGTCGGGCTGATTCCGCTCTTCGCGGTGGAAACGCTCGAGCCGGAAATCGTGGACCGGTTGCCGGGGTTCAAGAGGCGCATGCAATGGTTCATTGACAACCATCCAGACGTGCCTGAGCACATCGAAATGACACAGCGATCGGCGCGCGGGGTGCGGCGGCTGCTTTCGCTGGCGAATCGCAAGCAGTTGAAGCGGATTCTGTGCCGCATGCTGGATGAAACGGAATTTCTGTCGCCTCACGGGATTCGCGCGCTTTCTCGCTATCATCAGGACCATCCTTACGAGGTGCAAGTGAATGGGCATACCAGTCGAGTGGATTACGAGCCGGCGGAATCGAGCACCGAAGTTTTTGGCGGCAACTCCAACTGGCGCGGGCCGATCTGGTTTCCGGTGAACTACCTGTTGATCGAATCGCTGCAGAAGTATCACCATTATTTCGGCGAAGATTTCAAGGTTGAGTGCCCGACGCATTCGGGGAACGAGAGGGATTTGTGGCAGGTGGCGGAGGAGATTTCAAAGCGCCTGACGCGGATCTTTGTGCGTGGCAAAGACGGCAAGCGGCCGTTTGCCGGCGGGCAGGAACTCTTCAATAGCGATCCGCACTGGCGCGACCTGATTCTGTTCTACGAATATTTTCATGGTGACAATGGCGCGGGCCTTGGCGCCAGCCACCAGACGGGGTGGACTGGACTCGTGGCGAAACTTCTGGAGCAGAGCGGAGAGTAAGACTTGTCGCTTCTTGCCGAAGTGCAATTTGGAAGAGCAATCCTGGGCAACCTGGAGCTGGCCGAAAGCCGCGAGTGGCTGGTTACCAACGGCATCGGGGGATTTGCGTCGGGTACAGTCGCGGGGACGTCTACTCGCCGGTATCACGGGCTGCTGATGGCTTCGCTCGAGCCTCCAACAGCGAGA
Organism: Acidobacteriota bacterium; assembly: GCA_013289665.1. GTDB lineage: Bacteria > Acidobacteriota > Terriglobia > Acidiferrales > UBA7541 > Acidiferrum. Next base: position 45,736 of record JABCZN010000012.1, read on the forward strand.
ACGCTGCTGGTCGCAGGGGTTGATGAAACGGTTCGCTATCTGGAGAAAAGCTTTCCGCTCGCGACGAACCGGTGGTTGAGCGGCGATGTTTCTCCGGCGGGTTATCTGCAGATGGAGAGCTTTCATCTGGAAGGCACGAAACCCGTGTGGAGCTATGCCCTTGCCGACGCGCTGCTCGAAAAGCGCGTGTGGATGCGGCAGGGGGAGAACACGACGTTTGTGGAATACAAGCTGGCACGGGGAAATTCGCCTGTCGAGATCGAAGGGAAGATTCTGGTAAGTTATCGCGATTTTCATGCCACCACGCACAGCGACGGCTGGCAGATGAAGATCGAGCCGGTGGAGCAGGGCATTCGGGTTGTTGCGTTTGACGGAGCGACGCCTTTTTTCCTGAAGAGCGCTTCGGCCACGTTTGAGCCGCGCCACGAATGGTATCGCGATTTCTTTCTGCCCGCGGAGCGTGAACGGGGCCTTGACGACCACGAAGATCGGCTGTTGGCCGCCGTGTTTTACGCGCGCCTTGCGGTTGGCGAGAAATTGACACTGGTCGTTTCGACGGAGCATCAGGCGCTGCTGGACGGCGAGCAGGCGCGCACGCTCGAGTCCAACCACGATGTGAAACTCTTCCAGGCGTGGCAGAAGAGGCATTCCGCGATGGTTGCTACGCCGGCGGAAGATGAACCCGGATGGCTGTGGCAGCTGGTGCTGGCCTCCGACCAGTTTATCGCCAAGCGAGCGCTGCCCGATGATCCGGACGGGCTGACCGTGATTGCCGGTTATCCGTGGTTTTGCGATTGGGGACGCGACACCATGATTGCCCTTCCGGGGCTTACCCTTCCCCTGGGCCGGCCGGAAATTGCGCGCAAGATTCTGGAGTCTTTTTCGCGTTACGTCGACCGGGGAATGTTGCCAAATAATTTTCCGGACCGCGGCGGCGCGCCACAGTACAACACGATTGACGCGGCGCTGTGGTATTTCGAGGCGGTGCGCCAATATTTTGAGGCCACGCAGGATCTGGAGCTGGTCAACAAACTGTTTCCTATTTTGTCGGCCATCGTGGACGCACACGTTGCGGGTACCCGCTACAGCATCAAGGTGGACCCCGCCGACGCTCTTTTGTATGGCGGAAGTTCGGACGTGCAGCTTACCTGGATGGACGCGAAGCTGGGCGACTGGGTGGTGACGCCGCGCATCGGGAAGCCTGTGGAGATCAACGCACTGTGGATCAACGCGCTGAGCACCATGGGGCAGCTGGCGCGGCGGCTGGCTCGGCCGGCAGAGGGTTATCTAAAACTGAAACAGAAGGCGGAGAAAAATTTTCAGAAATTCTGGAATCCCGCGCGGAACTGTTGCTTTGACGTGATTGATGTGCCGGGCGGCGGCACGGACGCAGCGCTGCGTCCAAATCAGGTGTTTGCGGTGTCGTTGCCGGTCAGTCCCCTCAGCCGGGAGCAGAGTAAGGGCGTTGTGGATACCCTGGGGCGGGAATTGCTGACTTCGTTCGGGCTGCGCAGCCTGGGGCCTTCAGAGCCGGGGTACCTGGGCCGTTACACGGGTGGGCCTCGCGAACGGGATTCCGCTTACCACCAGGGAACGGTGTGGGCGTGGCTGCTGGGGCCGTATGCATTGGCTCACTACAAGGTGTACGGCGATCGAGCCGCGGCGCAGAGTTTTCTGGAGCCGCTGGGGAGAAGCATTTACTCGGCGGGACTTGGCAGCATCAGCGAGATTTTTGGAGGCGATGCGCCGTTTCCGGCGGCTGGATGCTTTGCGCAGGCGTGGAGCGTGGCAGAAACCTTTCGGGTTTGGGAGTTTTTGGCTGGGCAAGAGGGAAAATCGGATTAAAAAAGAGATTTTGCGCAGAGTTCGCTCGGAAAGAACCGAGAGATCGCTGAAGTTTGAGAGTGAGGAGAACCCCAGGAGCACAGGCAGGATTGCCTGTGCCACGTTCGCCGATACTTAGTCGAGGCGGGGAGCGGGTTCGTAGAGCTCGATGAGGACTTTGCCGGCGTCGGGGGCGGAGATGAGGAAGAAGTTTACGCGGGTGCCGTCGGCGCCAAGGCGGGTCTCCGGATAAATCGCCGGCACATCGAATTTCGTTTTCAGGATTTGCGTGGCGCGGTCCACGTCTTTGCAAAGATATTCAATCTGCTGGATGCCTTCGCCGAATTTTTGCAGGAACCTTGCGATTGCGCCGGTGGCCGCGGGGGTGCTGGTGGTCAAAATGTCCATCGAAAGTCCTCCGGGAAAGTGCAGTTCGAATTCCAGGGCGTCCTGGTCGGGCGGCACTTCAGAGAGGCGGGGCAAGCCGCTGGCTTCGTGGATTTGCTTGAAACGATCCGGGGTTACCGCGAGGCCGATGGTCATCTTGGGGTCGTTGCCGTTCAGAAGGACCGCGAGTTCTTCGTCGCCCCACCAGGGATAGGCGGCGTGGTCGGCGAGCGCCCGGCCCGTTTTATAAATCTCCGTCGCGGACACGGCTCGCGTCTCCGAGTCCGGAGAGGACATACCTTCGATCGCGCGTTGCATTAGCTCGTTCATCGTCTCACCTGAGTTCGATAGAGGGAATCACCACAGGACATCTTAACCCGACCCCGGTTCTTTCTTCTTTGTGGGACCGGTCAGAACCGAAACTAACATCGCCAGCAGCAGGATTCCTCCGACCACGCCCAGCGAGAGCACCACGGAGATGTGCACCCAGGGATCGGCCACCATTTTTGCGCCGATGAATATCAGCACCAGGGCCAGGCCGATGCCCAGATAGTGGAAGTAGTCGAGGACATCCGCCAGCAGGAAATAGAGGGCGCGCAGGCCGAGGATCGCGAAAACGTTGGAGGTGTAGACGATAAAGGGATCGCGGGTGATGCCGAAGACGGCGGGGATGGAGTCCACAGCGAACGTGACGTCGGTGATTTCCACGATGAGCAGGACAAGGAGCAGGGGCGTCGCGAAGAGCCGCCCCTCTTCGCGCAGAAAAAAACGCTGGCCGCGATATTCCTTGGTGACTCGCAAGTACGAACTGGCAAAGCGGAAGATGGGATTTTTTTCGTAGTGAACATTCTTCTCGCGCTTCCAGAGCATGTGCGAGCCGGAGTAAACGAGGAACACGCCAAATGCCGGGAGGATCCATTGGAACCTGGCGACCAGGACGGCCCCCGTGGCGATCATGATGCCGCGCATCAGCAGTGCACCCAGAATTCCCCAGGCGAGGACGCGGTGCTGCACTGGCTCGGGCACCTGAAAGGTCCGGAAGATGACCAGAAAAACGAACAGGTTGTCTACGCTCAGAGCTTTCTCGATGACGTAGCCGGTGAAGTATTCCAGGCCGCGCTGCGAGCCATACCAGTGCCAGATGCACCAGCCGAAGGCCAGCGCCAGCGTAATCCAAAGCGCGCTGCCAAATGCTGCTTCGCCAGATTTTATTTTGTGGGCTTTGCGGTGGAAGACGCCCAAGTCGAGGGCCAGTGCGAGGAGAACAAATAGATTGAACCCGACCCACACAATGGGGGTGCCCATGGGATCAGAATAACGCAGTTCAGGGATGCGTTGAGTTGAAGTTCTGCCCGTTTATGTTGGAGAGAATGAGTTGCGTAGGGGCTCCCGAGTGCACGGCCACCGACACGTCCCAGATCAGGCGGCGGTCGCCGGAGGCCGCGTCCAGTCCCAAGGAACTGACCCAATAATTGCCCGGCGGCAGGCCTCTGATCACCAAATTCCCGTCGAGATCGGTATCGCCTTTCGCGGCCAGGTATTTGGTTTGGGCGAGGTCGGGGGCGAGTTGCGCCACCTTTTGATTGTGTTCCTGAAGGGCCTTGTCCCATTTGTATTTGGGGTTCACGGCGCCAAGCTCCGTTTCCATGCCGGAAATCGTGGAAGGATGCGATTCGACGAATTTTTTTGTCGCCGACATATAGTCCTGTCTCAGTTTGAAATACTTCGTGGGATTGGCTTCCGCGTCGGATTCTTTGTATTTGGGCATCGGCAAGCCGTTGGTGACGCCGCCGCTGTTCGAGCGTTCGTAGCCGGCGAAGAATTCCGGAATGTTCATGACGTCGTCCGGAGTGATGAGCTTGTCCACGTCCGGGGCGGTCAGGTCGATGATCGAGTGCTGCTTCATCCAAGCTTTCAGCTCCGGGGAAATTTTCAGGTTGCTGATGAACTCTTCGCGCTCGGCGAGGGGAAATTGCTCCGCGGCCTCCTTCAGGATGTCCGCGTAGCTCTTGGTCAAAATGCAGAAGGTGAACTGGCGCACGGGTTCGGGGCGGGCGCCGGTTGGCGCGATGCGCGCGGTCAGTTCCAGCGTACCGGTCGCACCTTGTCCAAAACTCGCCTGACCCAACGAGAGGAAGGAGCAGAAAAGTATGAGGAGGGACAGTCTGTTTCGCATGGCCTCATCGTAGCAGAAGCGGCGGGGCGGCCCCCGGTAAACAACAACGGGGCGTGTCGTAAGCAGGCAACGCGTCCCGGAGTACTGATTAGAAGAGTTGGAAACGCGTTTCGATAATTACCCAGGTGGGGACGGGTTGGCGGCGCGCATCTCGCGCGGGGACAAAATGCCAGGAGCGGACAGCTTCGAGGGCTTGCTCATCCAGGCCCAAACCCAGCCCCTTCACGAGTTGAATTCGGGCGGCGCGGCCGTCTGCGCCGATCAGAACGCGTAGGGTCACGTTGCCCTGCAACTTGGCCTTGCGCGCTTCATCGGTGTAAGGAGGCTCGGGACAGTGGAGGCACGCGGGCTGAGAAACGACGTTGGCATAGTTTCCGGTGGGGCCGCCATCGCCGGCTTCATCGCCGTCATCGTCGCCCATGCCATTGCTGCGATGGTTTCCGATTGCATGGCCTTTATCCCTTCCCGCCGAATCGGTGTCCTTGTCCATCCAGGGCAGGCCAAGATTGGTGATGGTCGGGACAGCGGCAGGAACGTTGCGGTCGAACACCGCTGGGGGCACGGGGAGGTCTACGTGGTCGGTATGCACCAATCGCGGAAGGGCAAGAGGTCTCGATGAGAGCGGGGCCAGATTTCCGACTTTCGCGACTTGGGAATCGTTGTTACTTTCTCCGCCGGGAGGACCGAATGAAGTTTTCCCTGTTCTTTGTTCCGCAGGCGGGAAGAAATGGAGTTTATGTTCGAGCCCAGGGATGAGGGTCGGCCGGAACCCGGCCACTTTGGGGTTGGTTGAGGCAAGAAGAAGGAACAACCCGACGAGAACTGCTACGTGCGTGATCGCCGAGACGGTTTGGGCAGAGCCATATCTCGTTGAGGTTTCGACACTCGAGAACTGAGCCGGGGTCGCGTTTAGAGGGCGGAGACGAGTGTGTGAGATTGAAAAAGCCACTCGAATATTTTCGATGACGCGGCGGCGCCAGGAAGCTGTATCTTCGGAATGTCTGGGAGTGAATCTGGGTACCGAGAAGGGCATCACGAATCTCCTTCTGAGGGGAAAGGCTGTCGAGCGAAGCCACAACCCGGAGCCGTCGTGTTTCGGAGTGAGAACGCGAGTTCACCCCTTTGGTTGCCTTCGGTTGGAAAGTCCTTCGACCACCCATCGGGCTGCCCGCCGGGCTGGGCTACGATAGCGTTGCGGATTTGCTCGAGGCGCTCGAAGGCACCACGCACAAATGATTGTCCTTGACGCGAATCTATTGCTCTATGCATACGATTCACGCTCGGAAAAACACGAACAGGCCCGCAAATGGGTCGAGCAGGTCTTTTCAGGGGGAGAACTGGTCGGGTTGCCGTGGCAAACGGTAGCTGCTTTCATCCGCATCACAACGAATCCGCGAATTCCGGGCGAGCGATTCACTCTTGAGGAAGTTGGGCTGGTCGTTGATCAATGGTTAGAGCAGCCGAATGTAAGACTGCTCGCGCCGGGGGATCAGCACTGGGCCATGTTCAGGAATTTGCTCATCGCGGGATAGGCCCGGGGTCCTCTGGCGACCGCCGCACAATTGGCCGCACTCACAATGGAAAATGGTGGCGTGCTGTACACGACAGACCGCGATTTTGGCCGTTTCTCTGAGCTTCGTTGGACGAATCCTCTCGAAGATGAGACCCAGGACGCATGATTCCGCCATGAAGAAACACATCGCCTACTCGTTTCTGTTGCGAGAAAAATTGGACTAATACAGGCGGAAGGTGACTTCGAAGGGAACCAGGACCGGAACAGGCTTGCCGTTCGGGCCGGTGACGGGCTTGCAGCGCCAGGTGCGCATGGTATTGGTGGTGGATTCATCCAGGCCCAAGCCGGGGCTCTTGATCACGCGGGGATTTGTGACGCGGCCATCCACGGTGATGACCGCCTCGACCAGCACCACGCCGGAATATTTCGCTTTGCGCGCTTCGTCGGAATAGGGCGGGTTGGGCATATAGAAGCAAGTCGGCAGCCCGACGCCGTTCACTCCTGCGCGAAACATGCCGCCGCCGGTGCCGCCGCCTTCTCCAGGCCCGAGACCACCGCCAGTGCCGGAACCGATGCCGGTGCCGTCCCCATGCCCGAGCGAATCGCCCGGACCAGCGGCCATGGGATCGCCGAGGTTCGTAAGGACGCTGGAAACCTTCAGGTCTGGCGGTCCGAGAAGCGTGGCTTCCATAGGCAACTTCGGCTGCGGATTGGGATGCAAAGTCGGAGCCGCGAACTGCGTCATCGTGAACCGCGGCGGCCTGCCTTTGTTCACCGGAGTATTCGTGTGGTCGTTCGCCCCGCCACCGCCGCCGGCCTTGTTATTTCCCGCCGGAAGCTTTGCCACGTACGGCGAAATATCGAGGGGCGTCACATCCAGCTTGTTTTTCGCCTGGGTGGTGGAGGGCAGCATGTTGGTGATAAATGGAACGATGAGCAGCGCGATGATAATGGCGTGAGCGGCGAGGGCAATCGCCTGGGTCCAGCCAAAATTTTCATCCTTGGACCAGATCTCTTTTACCTGGACGGGCTTAATCCCCGCGGGCATCACCGCCCGGGTGGGAGAGAAAAACTCCTTCAACTGCTCGACGAAGCCGCCGAAGTTGCCGCCCCAATCGACTTCTAGACGTTTATTGATGGGACCTTTGCGAACTTTGGGCCCGGAAAGAAAGAATTTCAAATTTTCGCTGAGGCCGGAACCGAACGAGTTCCTGGTGAAAGGAACGTCGGTGCGCTCGATGATCTTGACCGGGCGCTCAAGGAGGAACTGCTTTAGGTTGGACCAGAAATCATTGGGCATCAGGTGAGCAGGAGCGCCGAAATCAGGCAGGGCGCTCTTCGGAACGGGAATGACTTCCTCGGCCCCGGAGCGCTTTGGATTGCTCAGTTCTTTTGGCAGTAGGTTGATGAAACCCGGCACCGTTATCCCCTCAACTAATCTAGACGCGAATCCACGCCATAAGGTTTGCCTTAGCCGTTATGATTCGCGCCGGCTGGGAAAGGTTGCGCGACCCCTCGGCTGACACATCTTCCCCAATATTGTAACATACGTGGTTACATTGCTTTCCAAAGTTTCCCGCTTTACAACGCAGGGTGTTGACCCTCCAGATACACTGGAAGTGGCGGATTAGAAGGGACATTCGTTGACTGCATCCATGACCGAACCATTGGAATTGAAAAAGACTCTGAATTTGCCCAAAACCGAATTTGCGATGAAGGCCAGCCTGCCGCAGAACGAGCCGAAGCAGTTGGAGGCCTGGCAGACGGCGAACCTGTATGAGCAGATTCTGGCGGCACGCGAGGGCAAGCCTTTGTTTGTGCTGCACGATGGGCCGCCATATCCGACAGGCACGATTCATCTGGGCACGGGGCTGAATAAAATTTTGAAGGACATGATCGTCAAGTCCAAGAGCATGGCGGGACATCGCGCGCCATACGTGCCCGGATGGGATTGCCACGGGCTGCCGATCGAAACGCAGGTGGAAAAACAGTTGGGCGGGAAGGGCAAAGTTTCGCCACCGGAATTCCGGCAGATGTGCCGGGATTATGCGACGCGCTATGTGGAGCAGCATAAGAGGGACTTCAAGCGGCTGGGTGTTTTCGGGCGGTGGAACGATCCGTACTTGACGATGAGCCATTCCTATGAGGCCACCATCGCTGGCGCGTTTCTTGAATTCATGGAGAAAGGCTACGTCTACCGTGGGCGCAAACCGGTCTACTGGTGCATCCACGACAACACCGCGCTGGCCGAAGCGGAGGTGGAATATGAGGACCACACCAGCCCGTCCATCTGGGTGACGTTCAAGGTTTTGGCCGGCGGCGAGGGCCTGGCCGCGAAGATTGGCGCGGACGTTTCGGCGGTGATCTGGACGACGACGCCGTGGACGATTCCGCACAACCGCGGGCTGGCGTTTCATCCGGACTACGAATACGTTGTGATCGCCACGGAAAAGGGAAAGCTTCTGCTCGCCGCGGATCGCGTGGCCGGATTCCAGGCGGATTGCGGGATCAGTGAGACCGAGGAGTTGGGGCGTTTCAAAGGCCGCGATTTCGAGGGAATCGAATTTCAGCATCCGTTTTTGCCGATTCGGGTGCCGGGATTGCTGGCGGATTACGTCACGCTCGATCAGGGCAGCGGGATCGTGCACACGGCGCCGGGGCACGGCGCGGACGACTTCAATACCGGGCAGAAATACGGGCTGGAAATTTACGCGCCCCTCGATGACAAGGGCGTGTACACGGAGGGCTTGCCGGAATACAGAGGCAAGGACGTCTTCACGGCGAATCCCATCATTGTGAAGCTGCTGGCCGACCGTGGCGCGCTGCTGGGGCACCATCCCTACAAGCACAGCTATCCCCACTGCTGGCGTTGCCACAATCCGGTGATCTTTCGCGCCACCGAGCAGTGGTTCATCAAGATGGATCAGGCGGCGCACGGGGCGAAAAGGACGCTGCGGCAGGAGGCGCTCGAGGAAATTCACCGGGTGAAGTGGATTCCCGGCTGGGGGGAAGAGCGCATCTATGAAATGATCGAAAAGCGTCCGGACTGGTGCGTGTCGCGCCAGCGCTTCTGGGGCGTGCCGATCATCGTGTTTTTCTGCGACGGCTGCGGCAAGCAGTTGAACGATTTTACGGCGCTCGGCAACGTGGTGAAATGGTTTGAAAAGGAAGGCGCGGACGCCTGGTACAAGCACACGCCGGAGGAGTTGCTGCCCACAGGGACGAAGTGCTCGTGCGGCGCGGAAAAATGGCGCAAGGAAAACGACATTCTGGACGTGTGGTTCGATTCCGGGTCGTCGCACCTGGCGGTCTTGAAGGGCAACGAGTGGCCGGCGGACGTTTATCTGGAAGGTCCCGACCAGTATCGCGGGTGGTTTCACAGTTCTCTGCTGATCGCCACCGGAGTCCGGGACAAGGCGCCGTATCGCGGCGTGGTGACGCACGGGTGGACGCTCGATGAGCAGGGCCGCCCAATGTCGAAGTCGCTTGGCAACGTGGTGTTGCCTACAGAAATCTGCGACAAGTGGGGCGCCGATCTGTTGCGGCTGTGGGTTGGCTCGCAGGAGTATCAGGCGGATGTGAAGATGAGCGAGCGCGTGATGACGCAGCTCAGCGAAGCGTATCGCAAGATCCGTAACACGATTCGATTCGCCCTGGGGAATCTGAACGACTTTGATCCTTCGCGTCATGTCGTGGCTAACGAGCAGATGGAGGACCTGGACCGGTGGATGCTCGAGCGCACCGCGGACCTGGTGAAGAAATGCCGCGAGTGGTACACAGCGTACGAGTTTCATCGCGTCTACCACGCGATTCACGATTTCTGCGTGGTCGATTTGAGCGCGTTTTACTACGACGTATTGAAGGATCGGCTGTACACGAAGGCGGCAAAGAACAAGTCGCGGCGCTCAGGGCAGACGGCCGTTTGGAAAATCACCAGCGCACTGGTACGCCTGCTTACTCCGACCTTGGTGTTCACCTCGGAGGAGGTCTGGAGATTCCTGCCGCATACGGCAGGAGAAGCCGGAAGCGTGCACATCGCGCTCTTTCCGGAAGAGGCGGAGCTGCGTACCGGGCTTCTGCCGGAAAAGGCCAACACCTGGGAATTGCTGGCGAAAGTGCGCGGAGAGGTGCTGAAGGCGCTCGAAGTTGCGCGCAATGAAAAGAAGCTCATCAACTCCGGGCTGGAGGCAAAGGTGGTGTTGAACGCGGACCTGGAGATGAAGGCGAAGCTGAAGCAGTATCTGCCGCAGTTGCCGGGCCTGTTCATTGTTTCGCAGGTGGAACTTCTGAGCGCCGGCTCGGGCGAGTTTCGTTCCGAAGCTGTGCCGGGACTTGAAGTGAGCGTGCTGCGGGCGGACGGAAAGAAATGCGACCGGTGCTGGAATTATTCCGTACACGTTGGGGAGAATTCGCGTTACCCGACGGTTTGCGAGCGGTGCAGCCAGGCTATCGCCGAAATCGAGGCAGGAGGTCCTGAAGCGGATGCCGTTACCTCATCGCGGTAGGCGATATTCCGCTTCCCCGAGTTCATGATCATTCCTGGGCGTATCCGCTGGCTTTGGCTGACGCTGATTGTGGTGCTGCTGGACCGGGCGACGAAGGCGTGGATTGAGTCGCGCCCGCTGACTTATTTCCCGCACGTGGTGATTCCCAACTCGTTCAGCATTATCCTTTCGCGGAATTCGGGGATCGCATTCAGCTTTTTTTCGAACAACTCTGGGATGCTGACGCGGGTGATTCTGATCGCCGGCTCGGTGCTGATCATCGGGTTGATCGCCTGGCTGCTGGTGTCGGGCCGCGACGCGAGCGCCGTCAATGCGTCGGGCTTGGCGCTGCTGCTTGGCGGGGCGGCGGGGAACCTTACGGATCGGATCGTGCACGGAGCGGTTACGGATTTTCTGGAAGTGTGGGTGCGGTTTCTGCCGTTCTCCTTGTTTAATCCGTGGCCGACATTCAACGTTGCTGACGCGGGCGTGACCATTGGTGCGCTGCTGCTGCTCTACGATGCGATTTTCCACCCGCGGAAGACGAACCAGGGCTAGCCGTCCGGACTGTTTCGAGTTGTTTCTACGACGGTTTATCGCCATTGGGTTGTACACTCTTCGCTTGATGAGGACGTCCACATTGAAATTTGTAGTTTCACCGGAGGAAGCCGGGCTTCGGCTGGATCGCTTTGTTTCTTCGCACAGTGCGGAACTTTCACGGACGCGGGTGCAGGAATTGATCGAAGCGGGGCTGGTGGTGCTGAATGGAAAGCCCGCGAAAGATTCGCAGAAGGTGCGGGCTGATGACGTTGTGGAGGTGACGCCCACGCAGCGGCCGGCGATGAAGGCCGAGCCCGAGCAGATCCCGCTCGATATTCTCTATGAGGATGACGATCTGATCGCGGTGAATAAAGCGGCGGGGATGACAGTGCACGCCGGCGCGGGGAATACGCGCGGGACGCTGGTGAACGCCCTGCTGGGGCGCGGGCAAACGCTCTCAGAGGGCGGCGATCCGCTTCGGCCGGGCATTGTGCACCGCATTGACAAAGAAACGTCGGGAATCCTCCTCGTCGCCAAAAACGATTTCGCGCACTCGAGGCTTGCTGACGACTTCCGCGAGCGCACGATTCAAAAAACGTACCTGGCCCTGGTGCATGGCATTCTTGCTGAAGAGCGCGGGCGGATTGAGCTGCCCATCGCGCGCGATCCAGTTCGCCGGAATCGCATGACGGCGAAGCGCACTGCGTCGCTTCCCAATGCGCGAGCGGCGCGCACGGACTGGCGTGCGCTCGTACGGATTGATTCGACCACGCTGGTCGAAGTCCTGCTGCACACCGGGCGCACGCACCAGATCCGGGTGCATTTTTCGGCGCTCCGGCATCCCGTTGTGGGCGACACGCTTTATGGCGCTTCCGGCCAATTCGAGGTGGGCAACGTTACCCTGCCGGCGCTCGGGCGGAATTTCCTGCATGCGGCGAAGCTTGGATTCCGACAACCGCGCACAGGCCAGACGATCCTACTGACGGCCCCCTTGCCTCCCGAGCTGCGCGGTTATCTGGGGAAACTGGCGGCCGCCGCGGACGCGTCGCCGGCGCCGATTGACGCTGCACTGAAAGGGTTCCTATAATCGTTGAACATGCGACTCCGCGTCTTCGGGTTTCTTCAGGCAATAGCAGTCTTCGGCAGCGCTTCCCTATGGGCTCAGCAGGCGAATCCACCCGCCTCGCCTGCTCCGGCATCCCAAGAGCCGGTTCAGAAAAGCCAGACCGTCATTCCCGTGCAGGTCAACCTGGTGGACGTGCTCTTTACGGTGCTCGATCGCCGCAACAAACTCGTTCCATCACTTGAGAAGCAGGACTTCAAAGTTCTGGACGACAACGTTTCCCAGGACATCCGGTATTTCAGCCGGCAGTCTGATCTCCCCTTGCGCATCGGCATGTTGCTCGATACCTCCAACAGCATCCGGGATCGCATCAAGTTCGAGCAGGATGCCGCGAATAATTTTCTGTTCAGCGTTTTGCGCCGCGGCAAGGATGAGGCGTTCGTGATGACTTTCGACGACGAGCCGCAGGTTGTCCAGGCCTTCACGCCGGACACCGGCAAGTTGCGCGACCAGATCCTGCGCACCCGGGCGGGGGGCGGCACTGCCGTTTACGACGCTATTTATCAGGCCTGCGTGCAGGAGCTCAGCCACCCGCCGCGTCCACCGGGGGACCAGCCGGATGTGGTTCGCCGGGTGATGATCCTGATCAGCGACGGCGAGGACAACCTTTCGACGCACACGCGTTCGGAAGCCATCGAGATGGCGCAACGGAGCAGCGTGGTGATCTACACGATCAGCACCAGCACGCAGTGGGTGACGCTCGACGATCCGGGCAAGGAACGAACCGGAAACCGCAAATACCACCTGACCGACGGGGACAAGATTCTGCAGGCGCTGGCGGAAGAAACCGGAGGCCGTGCTTTCTATCCGTATCACGTGGACGATCTGGACCAGTCGTTTCAGGATATCGGCGACGAACTGCGCAACCAGTATTCCATCGCCTACAACGCTTCGACGCATTCCCTCGACGGCCGGTATCACAAGATCAGGATTGAAGTGCCGGAGCATAAGGGATACCAGGTGCGGGCGCGCAAGGGATATTTTGCGCGGACCAACGTCGAAGCGGCGAAACCGGCGGGATCGGTGAAGTAGGGGGAGCAAGCAAGGCGACCTGCCCGCCGCGCCCGGCACAAGCAGAGATGGGGATTACTTGCTGGTGTCTTTCAGGAGCACGACGTCGGCTTCTTTCTCTCCGCGCTCAATTGCCAGTTGCGAGCCATCCGGCGAAAACAGAAATCGTATGATCTTTTCCTTGGTGAAATGCGTAAGCCGCTTGTTCAGGGAGCCATCGAGCGGCTGGCTCCAAAGATTATCAACGCCTTTTTCCCTCACAACGTAGACCACTGCTTTGCCGTCTGGCGCGAAGGCCAGCCCGCCGGGAAGCGCGCGCTGATCAATGTCGTGATAGACCATATGATGGGCTTCCGTTGAATCCATCCGCAGCATTAATCTGTGATCGAGTTCGCGGACTTCGAGCGACGCCACATTTTTCCCGTCGGGTGCGAGGGCGTAAAAGCCCATCGAAAAATTTATGACGGTTTCGGGCGAGCCGCCGTCGAGCGAGACGCGTTTCAGGTAGCCATTGTCGTTGCTATCCACGTAATAGACCCAGGGGCCGCCTTTTGCGCAGGAGGGCGCCTGTTCGCTGAAGCCGGGGGTTAACTGGCGCTGATCGCTGCCATCGAGATTGGCGCGCCACAGATTCGCGGAAGAAGCGGTAGTGCGGGCCAGTTGGCGGAAAACGAGATAGCGTCCGTCGCCGCAAACGGCAACTTGATCGGGAATGTGTTTGCTGTCTGAGAGGACGATTTTTTCACCCCCGGCGGGAGCTACGATTTTGATGTCGCCGGACTGGGGCAGAACCAGTTTGCCGTCTCCTGTCCAGTCCCACCGCCAGACGGGCAATTGGGAATTCAGCGGCACCGCAGCCAGCTTGTCGGGTTCCCCCGCGGGCGCCACGCCAAGTTCAAAGCGCATGCGGCTTTGGATGGCGGCGAGCGTTTTGCCGTCCTTCGAAATGGTCTGCGCACCGTAGTTGTTGGTGTCGGCGGTCATGGCGTGGAACTCCCCGGAAGGGGACGGGAGAAATCCCAATTGGATCTGCCGGTGGCCGCTGTCCAGTTGAGAACCATTGACGATGAGGCCGGAGCCGTCGGGAAGCCAGGTGGGCACGTAATAAATGTGCTCGGAACTGTCCGCGAGGACCTGCTCGTTTCCAGTGCTCGCGTCTACCGCGGAGAAGCCGCCGATGGCGTCCCTGGAAGGCTGCACGATCGGGATCAGAATCGTTTTGCCGTCAGGAGACCACGCGGGGACGTAGCTGTCGCTTTTCAGGAGGCGCCCCGTGAAAATGGGCCGCTCGATGGCGCCGTCGCTCTTGGCAAGGAGCATGTCCCACTTCGGCGAATCGTGCAGCTGGCGAAGAAAGGCGAAGTGGGATCCGTCAGGCGAAAAGGTGATGGGGCTGTCGACATCGCGGATCAAGACCTTCGGCTCGCCGCCGAGGACCGACGCGCGATAGAGGACCGAAATACTTTCTTCGGCTTCTTCACGCCTGACGAAATAGATGTAATTACCGTCGGGAGAGAAAGTCAGGCCCTCGTAAAGAGTCGCTGCGGGTTCGACCACCTCTTTATTGGTTTCGGTCGGAATATGGTGCAGCCACAGGGATTGCAAACCATTTTCTTCCAGGGCTTCGAGCAGGTATTTCCCGTCGGGAGAGATTGCAGCCTGCGAGATGTGTCCGTTGTTCGAGACATTTTCGATGGTGAATTTTTCAAAGGGGAGATGTTTGCCCTTCTCTAGGAAGGTGTAGGCGCCGTAGGCGGCGGCCGCGGCGAGCACCACGACGAGGGCCAGAATCACGCCGGTGCCCAGCTTGTTCTGGTTGGCCGCTTCGACCAGGACTGTGCTGCTGGTCGGCTTGTGGATTGATCCGGAGGATTTTGCGGCAGCCTGGGCTGCGCTGAGACTCGTGCGGCTCGCCGCGACGCTTGGGTCGGAAGAGGGACGGCCTGGCTCGAGTTCGCGCAACAGGCGCTTCAAGTCCGCTCGCAATTCGGCGGCCACCTGGTAGCGCATTTCGCGATCTTTCTCCAGGAGCTTGTTGATGATCCGTTCGAGTTCCGCCGGGATGTCGCTGTTGAAGTGCACGGGGGAGACGGGCGCCGAGTGGAGGATGTTGGCGAAGATGACCGCGCTCGTGGAACCCTGGAACGGGTGGCGGCCGGTGACCATGCCGTACATCACCGAGCCAAGGGAGAAAAGATCAGTTCGGGCGTCGAGCGGCTCGCCGCGGGCCTGCTCCGGCGACATGTAAACCACGGTGCCGACGGTCGTTCCGACGCTGGTCTGGAATACGGTTTCTGAATCCGCGAGCGTGTCGCCGGAGGGGCCGCCCTCCACTTCCATCAGCTTGGCGAGGCCGAAATCGAGAATCTTGGTGGCGCCGCGGCTGGTGAGGAAAATGTTGCCGGGCTTGATGTCGCGGTGGACGATGCCCTTTTTGTGGGCGGCGTCGAGAGCGTCGGCGATCTCGACGCAGACTTCGACGCAATGGGAGATGGGCATGGTTCCGCGGGCCAGAACCTTGTCGAGGGATTCGCCTTCAAGCAGTTCCATGGCGATGAAGGTGCGGCCGTCGCACTCTTCGATGGCATGAACGGTGCAGATGCTGGGGTGGTTCAGCGCCGAAGCTGAACGCGCTTCGCGGAGAAAGCGCTCCATTGCGCCTGGGTCGTGCCCGGCGCTTTCTTTCAGGAATTTCAGGGCGACACGCCGCCCGAGCTTGGTGTCTTCGGCTTCGTAGACCAATCCCATGCCGCCCGCGCCCAGTTGGCGGATGATACGATAGTGGGCGATTTTGTCCTGGTTCATTTGTGACAGTTGACGGCGTTTCCCGACCGCCATGTGATGTTAGCCAAGCAGTTGCCTGCGGTCAATCGCTTGATAGAGAAGCGATTTGCAGACTAGCCTTTGGGGGCGTAGTAGCCTTTGCGGGCGAGGACTTTCAGGTCGTGATTGTCCACTTCCAGTTTGATTTTGCGGAACTTGCCGTCCCTGGCGTTGTTGGTGGGGTAGTAGCCGAGGGTGTACTGGCTGCGGAGTTCCTCCGAGATCTGGTCGAAGGCTTCCTCCAGTCTTTTGTCGGAGGTGACCGAAATCACCCGTCCGCCGGTATCATCGGCAATTTTGTGAGCAACGCCGGTGTTGCCGCCATAGCGCGGGTCAATCACCAGCAAAATATGGATCACCGTATCGGTGCGCTGCGCTGCCTCGATGGCCTCTTCCAATTTTACCTTGCTCCCCGTGTCGTCGGCGTCGGTCACGATGATGATCGCTTTCCGGCCTGCTTCCCCGTTTAGTTTTTCCGAACACGCCAGGTAAATCGCGTCATAGAGAGCTGTCCCGGTAATTTGTCGTGAACCGATCGGCCCCGGATTGTTGCCAATGCTTCCGGCGCTCGCCGAACCGATCCTGGCCTTATTAATGGCTCGCTGCAAGATAGTCTTGTCGTCAGTGAAATCGGACAGGAGATCCACGTCCACGTCGAACGACATCACCATTGCCTCGTCGCCCTTGCGCATCACGCGGCGGAAGAATCGGCCGCCGGCGTCCTGAATCGCGGCCAGATTGCCACTTTCACTGACCGAGGTATCGAGAAGCAATCCCATGGTGATCGGAAGCGTCAAGTCGTTCGAGAAGAACGCGACTTTCTCTTCGTGGCCGTCCTCGAAAACTTTGAAATTGTCCTGTTTCAAGTCGGTGATCACGCGCTTGTTTTTGTCGCGCACCGTTGCGAACAGGTTGACCAGGCTGACCTCCGTCTTGATGGTCGGAGGGTTCTGGGACTGTCCCTGTGGCACGGCGGGGGTCGCCAGAGTCAATAAAACACTGCAGGCCATGGCTTGGACGGCCAGCCTGTTCCAAACTCGTATCTTCGCACTCACGGATTTCACTGTTTCCCGGTATCCTTAATTGAGGTCTTGGTACGGCGAGGGGTTGCTGATTCTCATCTGGCCCTGTGCCCCCACGCCTGGGGTAGCGCCCACTGTTACGATGCAACCAACTAGCCTGCGGGATGCGTCGAATGCTCGGCAGCACCTGAGAACACAATAAAGATCCGACTAACCTTGGAAAGTTTGGCCCGAACAACATGAATTGTCCACGAAAAAGAGACTTTTTCGCTGCCCTGCCGGCCGTCTGTTTCTTGGCCGCACCGCTGTTGGGGCAGGATCCCGCGCCGGCAAAGCCCGCCGTGCCGCCGGCCGCCCAAGAGCAAAAACCTGCCGACAAACAGCAGGGGCCGGCCCCGATCCGGATCGTCACGCGCGCCGTTGTCGTGCCGGTCACGGTGAAAGACCGCAACGGGAATCTGGTTCCGGACCTGCGCAGGGACGAATTTCGCGTGTTTGAAGACAACATCGAGCAAGAGGTTACGCGCCTTTCGGTGGAAACCTATCCGCTCTCGCTGGTCATCCTGATTGACAACGACCTCGGACGCAAGGACGAGCAGCAGGTCGAGCCAAGCCTGGCTTCGATTGTCGGCGGCCTGAGCACCAGCGACGAGGCGTTTATCTGCCGCTTCGACCAGTTTTTCCACGAAGGCAAAGGCTTTTCCCGGGACCAGGACAGTCTGCTGACCGAGTTGAAGCGCACCGATCTCTCGTCGGAGCCGTCCGTGGCTCCTCCCGGCGGCCCCTTTAACGGCCCGACCATCAATAACGCACCGGCACCGGGCGCACCGCCGAATCCCGCGGGGCTGCAGGCGGTCAAGGGGCAGCCGACGAAAGCCCTCGACGATGCCGTTTTCGAAGCGGCCGACCTGCTGAAAGATCGCGATTCCCGCAACCGGCGCAAAGTGATCCTGTTGATTTCCGACGGGCAGAACGGCGCAAAATTCAATACCCACAGCTATGACGAAACCAAGGCTGAGTTGTTGCGGCAGGGGATTAGCGTGTACAGCGTGGCCACGGGCAGATCGTATTTCGAGCGGAAATTCAACCGGCTGGTCAGCTACTCGCACGATACCGGGGGCGACATCTATTACGGGGCGAAGCAAAATGCCTTCTCGGAGTTTTATACCCGGATCACGGAAGAAGCGCGCAACCAGTATACGCTGACGTATTCGCCGAAGGGCGAAAGTTCGATGGATTACCACTCGATCGAAGTGCGTGTCCGGCGCGACGGCCTGACGATTCTTGCCCGCCAGGGCTACTACGGCGGCACCTTCACCGAATCCCCGAAATAAATAGGCCGTGAGGGCGGAGCCGGCTCGTGCCCCTCTGATCCCGCGAGGCCGAGTCTTCGGCCGGCTGCAGGAATCATTTTCAAGCTCCGGCACGGCTTTTTTTGTTCGCGACGCGAAATTTTCTTGACACTTGCCGCGGGCACCCGTATAGGAATGTCAGCGGGCAGGACTGCCATGCGTTCGCATTCCTCCCGCGAGCAGCAAACCATTGAACCACGGAAGGAGATTTTGCATGGCAAAGAAAGCCAAGAAGGCAGACAAGAAAGGCCCCAAAAAGGGAAAGTAACCCGGTCCCGTTTCCGAATTTCGTTTTGCAAAGGCGCCTCGGCCATCCGCGGCGCCTTTGCTTTTCCGCTGCTGGAGCCGGCCGCCGCTTCGACCGGGTAGTTCAACCAGAAAGGGAGACAGCCCAGCGGCGCACGGCGGCGAAAGGACCTGTTTCGCGGAAAATCAATTTGCGGTTGCCGGGGTCGAACCCAGGCCAACCTCCAATTGGAATACGGTCTGATCGCTCAGAACCACCAGCAAGTGCCTGCCGTCCACGGAAAATATTTTTGTGGCGATGGGTTCAGCAAAGAAATACTCATTGGTGGGCTGGAGCGTCTTCAAGTCGAAGACCCGTAGATGGCCCTGGCCGTTTTCGAGGGCCAGCAATTGTCCATCACTGGAAATTCGCGGCCGGTCCCCAAACCACTTGCGTTTAGCTTCACCGGTAGCGACGGAATAAAGCATGACGCGGTGCTGGTTGTCTACGATGACGAGCGAGTCTCCCGCCGAGTTCCAGTATTCAGGAACAAAGGAATATTTGCCCGTCGGGAGAAATACGCCACCGGTGTTCTTCCCGCTGCGAGCATCCACGATCTGGAAAAAGTAGTCGGTTTCAGCGGGACCTCCTTTCGGCAAGCGACTGAGGAGGTTCGTGTCGCGGAGCAATTCCTCGTGAAGGCCGGCAGCTCGCGCCTTCCAGGCAAGCACGATCTTTCCGGTTTCCGGAGATCCGCCGAAGCCGGGGCCTCCCTTCGGAAAACTGTGCGACCACAACGGCGTCATCAGCGCCATGTCCATTGCTTCGACATCCACAGGCTGATTGGGACCGCGCGATTTGTCGCTATGCTTCAGCTTGAGCAGAGTGCTTCCGAAGAAGCGCGCATCGTCGTCTTCCTTTACCGGGCGGGTTCTGGCCTGCCTGGTTACCGGGCTCATAATCGCGAATTCCCGTTCGAGTTTTTCAAATTTGGGGAAATCGAAGAAAAAGGCGGGGCCCTCGGTGTAAGTGGCATTCTGGAAACCGCGAACGTACAACGAGCGCTCCTTGCTGTGGGTGTCCCAGACGGCTCCACGCGTTCTGGTTGAAAATCCCAGCCAGCGGAGGTCCGGCGAGGCCACTGCCGTTTCCAGGCGGCCCAGTCTTCCGAGGGGGAGCTGGAGAGTCCAGTCGGGCTTGGTTTCCCCGGTTTTGTAGATTCCCACTTCCCCGTTCAGCCGTTCGCTGACTGACAGCTCTCCCCAGACGTCCATGGCGGAACTTCGCCCGGAGAAGACAACGCGTTTCTTTTCCAGGTCGTAAACGCCGACAGGATGATCAACGACCGGGCGCACGAGAATATATTTCGGATTTCTGGACGAGAAGAGGGTCGTCTCGCCGAGGGGGACACGATCAATCACCTTGCCGGAAGGGAACTCCGCAACTCGCGACTTTGCGGGGGCGAATTCGTCGATGCCGACAATCTGATCCGGCCGGATGAAGGTGAACGAATGGGTGATCGCGGCGTGGAGTTGACCGGATACTTTGATTTTCTCTTTCGTCCGTAGGTTCAACGCTAGATTCTCGCCGGTCCGTGAAGAGGCGACGAAATAGCCTTCGTCCGGGGAGAAACGCATGGTGACCACTTCACGATGCGTCAGGAAGAATAGGAATTTGAAGAGGCCCCCGTAACCGCTCAGGCCCGGATCGAAATCAAAAAACCGCTCTTTTTCGAGCAGCTTCTCGCCGGTGGATACATCGAACAGAGACAGGCTCATGTTTTCCTGGAAACAGCCCAGGAACCGGGCATTGGGAGACAACGCGGTCTGGCGGCAGCCGCGCAACGTCGGAACATCTGCTACGCTGGTCTGCTCCTGGCGCTCGATGTCCCAGGTTTCCACGCGAAGACTGGTGCTGAAGAAGACGACGCTGCGCGAATCGGGCGAGAACTGAGCATCCTCCGCTTCCGGCGCGTCGATCCGGAATATAAACTTGAGCGGATCGCGAGTCATGACGTAGATGCCACCATCGTCCTGTGCCAGCAGGTATTTCCCATCTTCGCTGAAGCGGAACAAGTTGACGTCTCCGCGCAAGGGATCGTTCAGGACTTTCTGGACCGAGACCCCGCTGATTTTCTCGGCGTGCCCGATTCCCCGATAATGCAGCACGGCCGATTGCCAGAGGGCGAATGCTTCGCCCAGCTCGACCGGCTTAGGGGCGACACAAGCCGTCGGCAAGGCCGCCTGGTCCTTGAGCAACTCCCGCAGGCGTTTGGAGTTCGGTTTGGTTGTTCCGAACAGGTCGCTAAGCCAACTGCCGGTATTTCCCTTGGTTTCCAACAGCCGGTCCATAAAATCCGGAAGAGCGCCGGGGGCATAACCGGCGCGAGCGACAGCCTGCAATCCCAACTGGTCGGCTGTGAGCTGCCCCCGCTCACCTTCTTTGGAGGAGCCCGCAGGTGCTTTTTTAAGGCGCGAGGTTTCCACCATCTGGTTGAAACGGTCGAACAGGTTTTCGTTTTCGGGCAGGCTGGTCAATCCGAGCACATTGCGAAACATTCGCGATACTCCCGCCGCCTGCTCACGCGCGACAAGATGGCCGAGTTCGTGGCCCAACACTCCTGCCAATTCGTTTTCGTTCTTGACGAAGGCCACCAGCTTTCTCGAAACATAGACGCGGCCACCGGGGATGCCGAACGCCTGAACCTCCGGCCTATCGTAGAGGAAAAATCTATACTGCAATCCGTTGTCGGGCAATTGCGCTGCCACCGAGTTTCCAAGGCGGGTCAAGTAGCCGGTGAGGCTCTCATCGTCAATGACTTGATAATCGCTATTGAGCTGCTCGGCAAAAATCTCTCCGAATTCGACCTCCTGACGCGGACTGAGAATGATGTTTGGGTCGGGCGGGGGAATCTTGAGCGCGGGACACCCGTTTTGGGCACGGGCCGGAATACAACAGGAAAATAGCAGAATCACAAGGAGGAGTCGGCGCATGGATCCTTTGTATTGATTCTGGATTACGTGCCGTCGAGGGTAACACTCAAGTGTTGAAAACTCAAACCTTCGAACTTGTTGTTCATTTTGGGAAAACACGCGTTCGAGTCCCAAACTCTGACCGCTTGCGCTCGAGCACAAGCGCGAGTTCGCTGGAAAATTTAGCCAGTATTAGGTAATCGTCCAGTAATGCGCTAAATGCCGGCGCGCCGACATCTTCGCCCCCCGGCGCCGTCGACTAAGCGGCCTAGCCGCCGCCGAGGGATTCTT
Organism: Acidobacteriota bacterium; assembly: GCA_013289665.1. GTDB lineage: Bacteria > Acidobacteriota > Terriglobia > Acidiferrales > UBA7541 > Acidiferrum. The sequence goes on from JABCZN010000012.1 coordinate 67,480, forward strand.
CGTGGGCGGGGCAGATTGGCTTGTAGGCGCAGCCGCGGCAGAAGAAGCCGGGCTTGGCGGGAAAGTTTCCGGCGCGGATATCGGCGGCGGTTTCCTGGATGGCGGCTTCGGCCTCGGCGATCTGTTTGGCGTCGCGAGAGGTTTCCTGGCGCTGGTTGTTCTGCAGGTAGTGAAAGACCAGGCGGGCCGGGTTCCATTCGAAAATTTCCCTGGCCGCGAGGGCGTAGATGCTGAGTTGCAAGTGCTTGCGGGCGTCGGCGTCTTTTTTGGGCTTGCCCGTTTTGTAGTCCACGATTTCCACGTCTTTCCGGCCCAGGGAATTCACCTGGTCCATACGGCCGGTGAGGATCACGTTGTTTTCAAGCGGGAGTTCAAAGCCTTTTTCCTGCTCCAGAATATCCGGCGGGTCCTCCAACACCGACGCATGGAAAACCTTGAGCTGCTCGAGGCCGTCTTTTTTGTACTCGGCTTCCTGATATTCATCTTCGTAGCCCGCGCTCGTCCATTCGGTTTCGTAGATGCGCTGCAGTTCGTCGAACGGCAGCTTCACGCCTTTTCTTAGTTGTCCGAGGAAACGCTTGATGGTGGTGTGGATGACGCTGCCGAAGCTCAACATCGCGCGGGGTCCTTCTTTGAGCGACCACAAATAGCCGAAAGCGTATTGCTGCGGGCACTTTTTGTAATTTTCGACGGCTGAGGAGCTGAGCTTGAGCGGTTCCGGCGAGGCCGGATGGAATTGCTCGGCCCACTTGGCGATGCGCGAAAAGATTTTTGGAGGTGCTTCATCCGCGGGGAAAAGTTCCCCGCTCGCCGTATCCGGTGGTTTGACGGTTTCGGGCTTCGGAGGCTTCGGCTTGGGCGCGATTTGCCGGACGTCGCGGCGCTTGACGGAGGGCTCCATCAGGATGTCCTCGATGAAGACGGGAACTTTGCCCCGTTTTTCTCGCACGGTGGTCATCGTAAGGCGGTCTTCGGCCCGCGTCAGAGCAACATAGAAGAGCCGGCGCTCTTCCTGGATGTGGAAATCTCCCTCGGGCAGTTCTTCTTTCATCATCCGGTCGGGAAATTCAAACAGCGGCGAGCGGTTGCGGGCGGGAAAGGCGTTGGAGTTCACACGCAGCAGGAAAACGTGCGGGAACTCGAGGCCTTTCGCGCCATGCACGGTCATAAGCTGGACGGCTTCGCCGGGGGCATCGTCTTCAAGGCTCAGCGTCCCGTTGGCTTGCTCGAAATAGTCCAGGTATTCGAGGAATTCCGGCAGGCTGCGAGTTTCGCTCTTCGGCTCCCAGTCTTTCATAAACTCCGCGAGTTGGTTCACGTATTTGCGATCCTCGACGCCGGCACGCTGCGGCACTTCGAGCCATTCGATCAAGTCACCGAGGATTTCGCGTGCGGACCGGCGACGCATCGTTTTTCGCTGCGCAGTGAGAAATTCGACGAGAGTTTTGAATGACGCGGGGGATGGGTCAAACGGCAGCTCGCCCTGCGCCGCTTGAAGCGTGTCGTAAAGCGCGGTGCCGCGTTTCTTGCGGGCGCGCTTGGTGAGGCCCACCAGATCTTCGGCCGTCAGATGCCATGCAGGCGCGGAGAGCACGCGGGCGCAGGCGATGTCGTCGAGCGGCTTGGCGATGAGCCGGAGGTAGGCGAGCACGTCGCGCACCAGCGGGTGTTCGAGGATGGAAAGTTTGCTGATGACGAAGGGAATTTTGCGCTGCGAGAGTTGCTCCACCAGATGATCGCGATGCGCGTGCTGGCGGTAGAGGACCGCAAAATCTTTCCAGCGGCGGCCGGCGCCATGCAGGCGTTCGAGTTCGTCGGCCACCCATGCTGCTTCGTCTTCGGCGGATTCCATTTCGACAATGCGGATTTTTTCGCCTTCGGATTTGTTGGGCTGCAGAACCTTTTTGGGGAATTCGGGGCTGACTTCGTTCATGCCGATGGCTTGCGTCGCCACGCGCAGGATGTTCGGAGTCGAGCGATAGTTGTCCATCAGCGCGACGCGAAATGGAGTGGAATCTTCGCCTTCTTTCCAGCCGGCGAAACGCTCGAGGAAAAGTTTGAAGCTGCCGAACGAGGCGCCGCGGAAGCGGTAGATGGCCTGGTCGTTGTCGCCGACCACCACGATGTTCCGCCGCCCGGCGGAGAGCAGGTGCAGGAGTTCGAGCTGCGCGATGTTGGTGTCCTGAAATTCGTCCACCAGGATGTGTTTGAACCGCTCCTGCAACTTGCGGCGGCGGGCCGCGTCGTCTTTCAGCAGGGTTACGGCTTCGGTGATCAGGCCATTCAGAGCAACCGCGCGTTTTTCACGCAGAATTTCTTCGCTGGCGCGGTAGGCTCGCGCTATTTCCTGCTGCAGCGCAACCTGCTCGGCGCGCTCCTTGAAGGTGTCTTCATCAAGCGCGGCCTTTTCCTCTTCAAGCTCCTTTGCCAGAAGATCGGCAAACCTCTGGTAATCGTCGCTGGAGACCAACTCGTCCTGGCAGCGCGAAAAAAATTGGATGAAGTCGCTGAGGAACTGCCCCGGCTCGGCCAGGCGTCGGTACTTTTCGAGCTTGAGGCGTGCCAGATTCCGCCGCAGGAGAATCCAGTGGTCCACCGATTCCAGCGCCACGCGGTTTCTGTCCACTTCTTTCAGCAGGGTTTCCGAGAAAGAGTGAAACGTCGCCAGCACGACGTCCTTGCCGCGGTCGCCGACAGCCTTCACCACGCGCGCTTTCATTTCGCCCGCGGCTTTTTTGGTGAACGTCAGGCCGAGGATATTTTCGCCCTGCAGGGAATCGTCGGATTCGAGCAGGTGCCGGATACGTTCCGTTATGACGCGCGTTTTGCCGGTGCCTGCGCCGGCAATCACCAGCAGCGGCCCGTCGCCATGGGTGATGGCGCGCCGCTGCGCGTCATTCAGTTGCAGCCCGCTGCTTTCCGGCTGCCCCATTTCAAAAAGAGTCTTCGCCATGGCTCCAGCAGGTTAGCGCCTTTTGCGGCGAAGGGGAAGCGAAGGTGAATCTGCCTGGCGGGTCAGTTTCCTGTGACCCACGGCGGCGCCGCGCCGGCAGAGCACTGCATCGGCGCGCTTAGGGAAGGTGGCCTGCGTGTCGCGCTCGTGACGTTGCGCAGTTTCGCTTCCCCATTGCTGAAATCACAGCGGTGGAGGAAACTCCGAAGGCAAACGCACATACCGGAAACTGGCTCACCGCCTGAATCTGGCTTGAAGAGCTAGAGGCAACTGTTTGAATGCTAGCGCTGCGAGGCTTCTCCGGAGGCGACTCTGGCATTAAACTCGGAAGACTTTTTGCGGGGTACGGTGAGGGCGGTCCACTGGCCGGACTGGGCTGCGAAATGTTTTGCCAGGAATGTGATCTGGCCGACGTGGTAGGAGTAGTGGGCGATCTGGCGGTTGATTGCCTGCATGACCGAATGAGGCTCGGTGCGGATGGTCACGGTGCGGGTTAGATCGGCTTCGCTCAACGGTTCCAGCGCGTCGAAGAGATATTTCCAGCCGTTCTCCCAGAGTTCCATCAGTTCCGCGCGAGTCTTCGGCGGCTCTTCGAATTCGGTGTCGCGGTTGCGGTCGGGCTTTTCGCCGTCGGTGGTCAGAAAGTCTTTCCACCGCGAGCGCATGTTGCCGGCCGTGTGTTTCACGATGATGGCGATCGAGTTGGATTCTCCGTCGAGCGCGGTGAACAATCCTTCGTCGGGGCATTGCGCGAGCGCGCGTTCGACGAGTTTCTTGTAATAGCGGAACAGTTCGGTGGAGTCTTGTATATAAGCCGTGGTCAGTTGGTGAGCCATGACCATATTTTGTCCCTTGCGATTGGCCTGTCAACCCCGGGGCGCGTCCGTGAAGCGAACCATTTTGGCGGTAGGAACGTCCGAGGCCACAGAAGAGTCGCGGAGCGAGCGCTAGAAAATCTCTTGACCTTCGCTTTTTGTTTGCCTATGATGCGGGCGCCTCAATACTGCCTTCCCTAAAGGAGACCACCACTATGACTATTGGAAAATCAATGCTTGGCGAATTTGATCAGGAAATGGCCGGGACTCGCAAAACTCTTGAACGCCTGCCTGAGCAGAAGTGGAATTGGAAGCCCCACGACAAGTCCGGCACGGTTGGGTGGCTTGCGGGCCACATCGCCACGATGCCCGGATGGATCACGATGACTCTGCAGACCGAGCAGCTTGATTACGCGCCGGTGGGCGGACCCGCCTACGAGCCTCCGAAGATGGAGAACCGCCAGCAGATCCTCGCCGAATTCGACAAGGGCGTGACGGAAGCCCGCAAGGCAATCGCGGACGCGAGTGACGCAGACATGCTGAAGGATTGGACGCTGCTGGCCGGTGGGCAGACCATTTTCACCATGCCGCGCGTGGCTTGCCTTCGCGGCATGGTGCTGAATCACATCATTCATCACCGCGCACAATTGACCGTTTACTACCGGCTGCTCGGTGTTCCCGTTCCCGGCCTGTATGGGCCGAGCGCCGACGAAACGCAGTCTGCTGCGGACGCGGCGGCGAATTAATCTACTTTGTTGATGACCGGGGCGAGGCGTCAACGCTCCGGCCTCCCTTCTCGGCTGACTTTCACTCCTCGCGGTATAATTGAGCTTCTGTCATTCAGGAGGTGTTTCCATGGAAACCGCAGTCATTCTCTCCGCTGTCCGCACGCCAATCGGCAAATTTCAGGGTGGACTTTCAGGTTTCACGGCTCCCGAACTCGGCGGAAAAATTGTGGCCGAATCCGTGCGGCGCGCGGGGCTTGAGGGCCAGCAGGTCGACGAAGCGATACTCGGCAACGTGGTGCAGGCTGGGCTCGGGCAGAATCCCGCGCGCCAGGCGGCGCTGAAGGGCGGTTGCGATCCTCGCGTGGCGGCGATGACCATCAACAAGGTTTGCGGCTCTGGACTGAAGGCCGTGGCGCTTGCCGCGCAGGCCGTACAGCTGGGCGAAAGCGAAATTGTGGTCGCCGGCGGGATGGAGTCCATGTCGAACTGCCCATATCTTCTGCCGCAGGCGCGCACCGGTTATCGCCTGGGCGACGGCAAGCTGGTGGATTCGATGATTCTGGACGGCCTGTGGGACGCCTATGAAAACTTTCACATGGGGAACACGGGCGAACTGGTCGCGGAAAAATACAAGATCTCCCGCGTGGAGCAGGATAAGTTTGCTTTCGAGAGTCACCAGAAAGCAATTCGTGCGCGCAAGTCGTGCTTTTTTGAAGCGCAAATCCTGCCGATCGAAGTGCCGCAGAAGAAGGGCGATCCGTTGGTCGTCAAGTACGACGAGTCGCCACGCGAGGACTCAACGCTCGAAGCGCTGGCCAGGCTGAAGCCTGCTTTCAAAAAAGATGGCACTGTGACCGCGGGCAACGCGCCGGGGACAAACGATGGGGCGGCGGCGCTGGTGGTCACGAGCGAGCGTAATGCATCACGACTTGGCAAGCAGCCAATCGCTCGGATCGTCGCGCAAGCCGTGAGCGGCGTGGAGCCCAAATGGGTGATGATGGCGCCGGTCGAGGCAGTCGAAAAACTTCTTGCGAAAACCGGCTGGGACCGCGAGAAGGATGTGGACCTGGTGGAACTGAACGAAGCGTTTGCGGTTGCGGCGATCGCGGTGACGCGCCAACTCAAGCTGAACCCCGAAAGGGTAAATGTGAATGGTGGCGCGGTGGCGCTTGGCCATCCCATTGGCGCATCCGGCGCGCGAATTCTGGTTACGCTGCTGTATGAACTGCAGCGCCGCAACCTGAAACGCGGCATTGCCGCCCTGTGCCTCGGCGGCGGCAACGCGGTTGCCCTTGCCGTTGAACGCTACTAATCGCTTCACGCTTCCTTGTTCTTGAATCCTAGCCTCGTTTGTGGGCGTGTTCAAAAAGCGCCTTGGTTTCCATGGCTTCGTTGGTTTCGAGCAGAGTCTTCAGGTTGGAGAGAACCACGGGCCAGCCGCGGGTGATGCCGCGTTCCATCTCGGAGCCGGGTTCGAGCTCGTCGTGCGTCACTTTCAGGCGGACGGCGTTCCCGACCGGCTCGATGTCAAACGTCACGCGCGTATGCTTCTCCGGAGCCTGAGCATCGGCGGGGAAAGCCCATGTTATTACAAGGCGCCGCGGCGGCGTGGATTCCACAACCTTTCCGGCCAGCCGGATTTCGCCTGTTGATGCGTCCTCGTGTTTCCAGTTTGAGCCGACCTTCCAGTCAGAGACGTTCAAGTGGCCCCAATACTTGCGGGTCATTTCCGGATCCATCAGGGCGTTCCACACTTTTTCCACGCTTGATGAAATGTACGTGACGTAAACGAACTGAGATTTATTTTTCATAATCCTTCTCCAGCTCCTCCTTTAGGTCGTACAGGGCCTGCAACCTGGAACGTTCAAACTTTCCGATCCAGCGTTCGTAGATTTCGTGAATGGGCACAGGATTCAAGTAGTGGAGTTTCTCGCGGCCCCGCCATACGGTGACGACCAGGTTGGCGGCTTCGAGCAGCCTCAGGTGCTTGGCCACTGCCTGGCGGGTCATGTCGAGAGGTTCAGAAAGTTCGCCCAAGGTCTGACCGTTATCCACCCGCAAGATATCCAGCAATTTTCTGCGGCTGGGATCGGCGAGGGCCCTGAAAACCTTGTTTTTCTCCACGGGGGGATAATATGGAACCAAATGGTTGCATGTCAAGCGAGGATTTTCTGCGGGCGAGGGACAGCCCCCAGGCCCTGCTTGCAGCTGGCAAGCGGAAGGCCTGAGCTAGAAATGTTTCGAGGGAGCGGAAGACGCGCTACGCGGCTGGCGCGGGCTTGGGGTGCGCGAGTTCGGTGGCGCAGTAGGGACAGAACTTGTCGGTGTCGGAGACTTCGCGCTGGCACTGCGGGCAGGCGGGGTGGAGATTGCATTTGCAGTTTGGGCAGAAATTGAACCGGGCATTGACGCTGGCGGAGCATTGCGGGCAGGTGAAGGGAAGCGGCTCTCGAACCAGCAGATAGATAATGAAGCCAATGAAGAAGTAGCCGCCGGACAGCAGAAGAACCAGCAGCGTCCACAGGCCGGGATTCATACCACGGCGCTTGGCGTCGCGATAGACATAGCCGAACGAGAAAAACAGGATGGAGAGAGCGACAGCGCCCAGGGTGATGACACCGCCGAGCTCAAAATAGGAAAGCTCCGGGTCGTGGCGGAGTGATTCGTCGCCGGGGAATACGGGTCCGTTAGTCTCGAAGCCATAATGATTGACGGAGAAGCCAATGATCAAAGCGAGGATGTACAGCAAAAGGCACATCACGACGAGCCACTTCGGGATGATGCGGAGCTCATCGCGGAAGCGGCTGTGTTCGCGCTTCCGGCGGAAGCGGATGAGGCGAAGGCGTTCTGTGAATGCGTCAGACATGTGTGTTTCCTTTTCTTTGCGACTACTCAATCTGTTTTTCCACTAAATCCTGTCAGGGCCTTTCAAGACTCGGGGCCACCTTACGGCCGCCGCAATCAAGTCTCACCGGGGAAGGCGGCGTAAAGCCGCCCCTGCGCAAATCGGACTTGGCTCAATTCTTGTTACTCCATTCGGCGGTTAGAGCCTTCTGATGGAGGATGATCGCGGCAGCGAGCAGCGGGGGCACCGTCCACCAAAGCACGAATCCAAATTCCAGAGCGAGCTTCGGCAGACCAAAGTTAGCGCCGAGCCATGCAAGACCCCGCCACACGAGCGGCGCGCTGAAAACGCCGAGCAGCCAGCTTGCCGCCGTGACTGCCCAGAGCCAGAAACTTCCGTTCGACCCGTTTGAAGTTTCCTGAGCGCGCAAGCGAACACGGAACTGCGTGCGGGCTGCAAGATCGCGTGGAACGCGGACCGGCACGGACCGCAAGGCGCGCAAGGCATTTTGCGTTACGCTCGCTTCCATTGCGCAGGCGGGGCACTCCGCCAAATGCTCACGGAGCCAGGCTTCATCGGCGGGCCGCAAACCTTCCACGGCGGATTCCGCCAGCAGCCGTTGGGCGCGCTCGTGCAGGTTTTCACTCATGCGGCACCTTCGGTCATCGCCGTTTTCAGCGCCGCCAGGCCCCGGTAGAGGCGCGACTTTACGGTTGAAATCGGCGTGGCCGTTACTGCGGCGATTTCCTCGAGGCCCAGTTCTTCGCTGAAGCGCAGCATCAGGACTTCGCGATAGTAGGGTGGAATTTTCAGAAGCGAGAGTTGCACGATTTGCTCGTTTTCGCGGCTCACGAGCATTTGCAACGCGGAGCTTGCCTGTTTATCCGGCGGATCGTACGGGGTGTTGCTCCGCGGGTCGCTTAAATCCTCGAGGCTGGCAGTTTTCTTGCGGCGCGAGGCGTCAATCACCAGGTTGCGCGCGATGGCGAAGAGCCACGAGTCGAATTTCGATTTGCCGTTGTACTGGCCGCCGCGCTCCAGCACGCGAATCCAGGTTTCCTGGAAGAGGTCTTCGGCCAGCGGAGGATTGGCGGTGAGAAACAGAAGATAACGGTAGAGGCGCTGCTGGTATTGCTCGATCAGGCGGTCGAGCAGGTCCGGGTCGCGCTGGCGCAGTCCGATAGCGAGGGCGTGGGTGTCTTCGGTCATCAAACCCGCGAACAGCAGCGGTGTCGGTCGGGCGGCCAGGGTAAAAGCGGGTGCGCTCATACTACCTTGTATACGAGTCCCGTGCAGGAAAAGACGCGTCGCCCAGCGGGCCCGTTCGCCAGGTTCTAACACTATTCTTTACATATAGATAAAGGCAGGAAATGTTCGTATACTTTTCTGTCTCCGGGCCGTCTTATGTTCCAAGAGCCGGTAGGCACTCTCCGCGCAATTTCCAGGAAGGGAATCACGCATGAACATTCGTCAGCTAGCGCTGCACCTGCGCTTCGTATTGACCGTTTTCTCCACGCTAATGCTCTCGACCATCTCGATGGCCCAGGGGCTCGACTATCCCCAGGCGCGGAAGGACAACCAGGTGGAGGACTATCACGGTACGAAGGTCGCCGATCCTTATCGCTGGCTGGAGGATGACAATTCCGCGGAAACGGCCAAGTGGGTGGAAGCGGAGAACAAGGTCACGTTCGCCTATCTCGACAAGATTCCGTATCGGGCCCAGGTGAAGACGCGCCTGGAGCAGCTCTTTAACTTCCCCAGGTACACGCCGCCTTTCCGCAAGGGCGATTATCTCTTTTTCACCAAGAACGACGGGCTGCAGAATCAGAACGTGGTTTACGCGCAGAAGGGGCTGGAGAGCGCGCCGAAAGTGTTGCTCGATCCAAACAAGTTTTCGGCCGACGGGACTTCGCGTTTAGGCGCGTTTAACGTTTCCGACGATGGCCGCTACGCCGCTTACGGAATTTCCGTTGGCGGATCGGACTGGCAGGAAGGGCACGTGATCGAGATCGCCACGCGGAAGGTTCTCACGGATGAGCTGAAATGGATCAAATTCACGGGCTTCGGCTGGGCGGGAAATGGATTCTTCTACAGCCGGTTCGACGCGCCGGAGACGGGGCACGAACTTTCGTCGAAGAACGAGTTTCAGAAGGTCTACTTCCACGTTCTAGGCACGGAACAATCCGCCGATGAACTGATTTACGAAGACAAGCAGAATCCGCAGCGCCTTCAATCGGTGGCGACGACCAACGACCAGCGGTTTGCCGTTCTTACGGTTTCCGACCGGGGCAAAGGGAAGCGCGGCAATGCACTGTATTTCCGCGACCTCTCCAAGAAAGAGAAGGCGTTTACCCCGATCGTCACTGAAATCAGCGACGACTCCTTTGCGGTGGTGGACAATCTGGGCGAAAAACTCCTGATCGCCACGGACCAGAACGCGCCCAAAGGGAAGCTGGTGCTTTTCGATCCGGCCAATCCCAAGGCGCCGTGGAAGGAAATTATTCCGGAGAAGGTGGATTCCCTGGACAACGTGGAATCGCTGGGTGGAAAACTGTTCGCGACTTATTTGAAGGATGTGGCGAGCCACGTCTATGTTTACAGCGCCTCGGGAGAACTCGAGAACGAGATCGAGCTTCCCGGCGCCGGCGCGGCCACGGGATTCCGCGGCAATCGCGGCGACAAGGACGCATTCTTTTTGTACACGTCGTTCAACTATCCGCCGAGCGTGTTTCGCTACGATTTGGCGGCGAGGAAAGCTAGCGCCTACCGGACACCGGAAGTTCATGGCTTTCTCCCCGAGAATTACGAAACGAAACAGGTTTTCTACAACACCAAGGATGGAACGCGGATTCCGATGTTCCTGGTCTATAAAAAGGGGCTGAAGCTGGATGGTTCGAATCCGACTCTGCTCTACGGCTATGGCGGATTCAACATCACCCTGGCGCCGGCGTTCAGCCCATTGCGGCTTGCGTTGCTCGAACAGGGATTTGTTTACGCCTCGGCAAATTTGCGCGGCGGCGGGGAATATGGCGAAAAGTGGCACGACGCCGGAACCAAGCTGAAGAAACAGAATGTTTTCGACGATTTTATCGCCGCGGCGGAATGGCTGATCGCCAATAAATATACTTCGCCGGATAAACTGGCCATCAATGGCGGGTCAAACGGCGGGTTGCTCGTTGGCGCGGTGATGAACCAGAGGCCGGAGTTGTTTCATGTTGCGGTGCCGCAGGTCGGCGTGATGGACATGCTGCGGTTTCAGAAATTCACGATTGGGTGGAACTGGGCGGCGGATTATGGCTCGAGCGATGATGCGGAGCAGTTCAATGCCATTTACAAGTACTCGCCGCTGCACAACATCAAACCCGGAGTGAAATACCCGGCGACGCTGATTACCACGGCGGACCACGACGACCGCGTGGTTCCGGCGCATTCATTTAAATACGCAGCAACGATGCAGGCCGAAGCAAGTCCCGCGAATCCGGTGCTGATTCGCGTGGAAACCAAATCCGGGCACGGTGCCAGCAGCACCACGAAGGCCATCGAAACGACCGCGGACATGTACTCGTTCATTTTCTACAACTTGGGCGTTACGCCGAAATATTGATGTGCTGAGTCCGGTGCACGCAATTTTTTCGGGCTTGCGGTAGACTGCGGGACGCAAATGCAATAAGCGGGCGATTACACAGGAAGGGTCTACTCTTTTACGGGGCGAGAGTATAGTTTGGGGTCTCCCTTCCTTCTGCCGCGGAGGCTTCCATGAAGCAAGCTGCGGTTGGTTTCCGGGTGCATTCGGGCTGGAGTGCGCTCGTAGCGACATCCCTCGAGAATGGCGCGCCCACTGTTGTGAGCCGCGAGAGAGTTCACCTGGTCGAAACGTTCAGTTACAGATTCCGCCAGCCCTATCACACCGCGGGAAGAATGCCGCCGGAGAAGGCTCGCGAGTTCGTTGCCGGTTCGCTCTCCCTCGCGAGGCGCCTGGCGACTTCTGCGCTTCGCGCGAAGCAGACAGACCTCGGGAAACAAGGATACGAAGTGGCGGGATGCGCGCTGCTGCTGGCATCTGGCAGGACGCTGCCCGGCCTGGAGGGCATTCTGCGGTCCCATGCGCTCATCCACACCGCGGACGGAGAACTGTTCCGCGAAGCGCTCCGCCAATCGTCCGCGGATTGTGGTCTGGAGATCACCTGCATCAAGGAGCGGGAACTGTTGGACCGCGGAGTGAAGACGCTTCGGACGAGGCGTGACAAACTCCTGCGACGATTGACGGAACTCGGAACTGCGTTCGGGTCTCCCTGGACGCAAGACGAAAAATACGCAGCCCTGGCCGGTTGGCTCGTTTTGGCGGATCGGGCCTGAAGTTTCCGCGAAACGAAATACTGCAGGCCGTTGCCTACCGCCGTCATTGAATGAGGAGCTTCCACGAGGGCTCTGCCAACTTGACCCGCAACTACCGTTCGTGTTTCCTTTACTTTCGAATGCAAAGTGCCTGGAGGATGCGTGAATTTGGATTCGATCAAAACGGTGGCGGTGTTGGGCGCGGGAACGATGGGAAACGGCATCGCGCATGTGTTTGCGCGGGCTGGGTACGACGTGATTTTGCGCGACGTCGAGGAGGGCTTTCTGCAGCGGGGGATGGAGACGATCAGCAAGAACCTGGACCGCGAGGTGAAGAAAGGGAAGTTGACGGAGGCGGAAAAGCCGCAGGTGCTGGCGCGGCTGAAGCCGGTGACGGATATTGCGGCGGTGGCGGCGGCGGACTTTGTGGTTGAGGCGGTACCGGAGAAGCTGGAGATCAAGCGTTCGGTTCTGACCGAGGCCGACAAGGTTCTGCGGCCGGAGGTGATTCTGACGAGCAATACGTCTTCGATAGCCATCACCACTTTGGCGGCGATGACGAAGCGGCCGGAACGGTTTGTGGGGATGCACTTCATGAATCCCGTACCGGTGATGGCGCTGGTCGAAGTGATTCGCGCGCTGCAGACGAGCGACGCGGCGTTTCTGACAACGATTGAGCTTGCCAAGAAATTGGGCAAGACGCCGGTGGCGGTGAACGATGCGCCGGGGTTCGTTTCGAATCGTGTGTTGATGCCGTTAATTAACGAGGCGGCTTATGCGGTGATGGAAGGCGTGGCCACTCCAGAAGCTGTGGACGCGGTGATGAAACTGGGGATGAATCACCCGATGGGCCCGCTGGAGCTGGCCGACTTCATCGGCCTCGACGTCTGCGTGGACATCATGCACGTCCTGCTCGACGGCCTTGGCGACCCCAAGTATCGGGCATGCCCGCTGCTCAAGAAATATGTAGCCGCCGGCTGGCTGGGGCGCAAATCCGGCCGCGGGTTTCATAACTATTCCTGAATTGTGGACCCAGTTGAAAGATGGCGGGCACCAGAGGCTGCGCGCCTTCACTTCTATCGGGGCGCGTCCGGCCCAACTCTTGTGATTCAAATCTAGGATCGGACCCAGCTTTGAAGGGCTGAAAGCAATATTTGCTCGAGTATCGGAAGGTGACCCGGCAAAAATCAGTCTGAGGAAGAGCGGCATGGTGGGCAGGGCTGGACGGCGTCGAGGAGCTTCTATTCGTTCTCGACCCACCAAGACAAAGATCCATCTCGGATGATTCGAAAGGCCAGCGAGAATGCGAATGGATGCCAGTTCCAATTTCAAAGACACAAAGAGGGGTGGCTCGAATGCTCCGAACTGTTCGATGGGCTCAAGTCGCCCGGCCACCAATACCTCAACCGGGGTTCGAACGACGAGGCGGTAATCATCGTTTCCTATCAGGAGAATCCGACCCGAACCGATTTCCCGGCAGAAAGGCTGTAGGCGAACATATGGCGAAAATACTGTTTGCTTTTGTTTCGCCTTTGGCGTAGTGTGGCCATCAGGTTTTCAACAGGTGGCCCATGGCCCAGACCCGTTTGGTTATTCTAGGCTGCGTCGAACATGAGAGACTCACTTTTGAGCTTCTTGAGGTGCGCACCCGCGGGCGGTACCTTACCCGGTTGCGCGGCATCAGCCGCGAAGAGCAGGCCGAGTGGGACCGCCGGGAGCGCGCAGCCCTGGCGCAGCTGGTGGATCACGAGCTGGAGCATGGCTGCGGCCGTTGAAAGCCTTTGCAGTGCGGAAGGAAAGCTTGGGGTAGCATCGCCAGATACGAAATGGTAATACTCTGTTATCGTAACGTATCGGGAGAACCCGCGGCGGAGTTCCCCCGCCCGTTTGGCGATGTCCTCGACCGGCCCATTCGCGAAATTCCTAATTTCCTCGACCGAGGTGTGAAATGACAGACGAAAAAGCAAAGTTGCTGGAAGCGGCGATATCGCAGATCGAGAAGTCCTACGGCAAGGGCTCGATCATGCGGCTGGGCAGCAAGGACGTGCTGGTACCTGTGAACGTGATTCCTTCGGGATGCTTGTCAATTGACGCGGCGCTGGGGGTGGGCGGTTTTCCGCGCGGGCGCGTGATCGAGATTTACGGGCCGGAATCGGGCGGCAAGACGACCATGACGCTGCACGTGATTGCCGAGGCGCAGAAGCTGGGCGGGCAGGCGGCGTTCATTGATGCGGAGCATGCGCTGGACCCGAATTACGCGCGGAAACTGGGCGTTGACGTGGACAACCTGCTGGTTTCGCAGCCCGATCACGGCGAACAAGCCCTCGAAATCGCGGAGACGCTGATCCGCTCGGGAGGTGTAGACATTGTGGTTGTGGACTCGGTCGCGGCGTTGGTGCCGAAGGCGGAGCTGGAAGGTGAAATGGGCGATCCGCAGATGGGCTTGCAGGCCCGCTTGATGTCGCAGGCGTTGCGCAAGCTGACCGCAATTGTCTCGAAGTCCAAGACCTGCCTGATTTTCATCAACCAGATTCGTGAAAAGATCGGCGTGATGTTTGGCAATCCGGAAACGACCACGGGGGGGCGTGCGCTGAAGTTTTACGCTTCGATGCGGGTGGATATCCGGCGCATCCAGGCGATCAAGGATGGCGATCGCGTGGTGGGTTCGCGCACACGCGCGAAGGTTGTGAAAAACAAGGTGGCCGCGCCGTTCCGCGAAGCAGAGTTCGACATTCTCTACGGGGAAGGCATTTCGCGTGAAGGCGACCTAATCGATTTGGGCGTGGACAAGGGCATTCTTGAAAAATCCGGCACGTGGCTCAGCTACGGCGGCGAGCGCATGGGCCAGGGCCGCGAGAACGCGCGGGTCTTCCTCAAAGAGAACAAGGACATCCGCGACAAACTGGAAAACGCGCTTCGCAAGAAAATGGAAATCCCGGTTTCCGGGCAGAACCCCGCAGCTGCGGGCGCTAACGGCGCAAATGGCCACGCCAGCGTACCGGCCGAAAAGCCGCCACTGAAGGCTGCGGCCGCGGTTGCCTCCGCCGACAACAAAGCGCGGCCTGCGCGTTAAGCCCACCTGAGAAATCCAAGCGCGGGCGGTGCACTGACTTGGTGCGCCGCCCGCGCTGTTTTTGGGGTCTCAAAATGTGAAATATAAGGAAACTCCAGGCTTACGGGCAGTGCCCTCCCCGTGTCCAAAGGGGCAATCGGGCGCGGGTTCGCTGGCCAACGGTGCAACGTTCATAACAAAGCACATAGCTTGGTACTGGACCTCCTTATCTATTGCCATGGCATCTCTTGACCCATAGACTACGTCTCAGTCTGCGAGCCATAACAAGCTTGTGGATGAGAACGACCCCGATGAGACTCTGTTAAATGCTTCTAATGGAGCAGGGAACACTGTGGCTCGCGGGATGCATCGAATGAGCGGAAGTTTGACCAAGCATTGGAATTAGAGTAGATTTCCACTCATTCCATACTAGGACTACTGATAAGCGCTCCAAGTCAGGACTGAATGATTAAGGAACTGGGAAAAACCATTCTTGCGGGCATGCTGGTGGGGTCACTCGCCATGCCGTTGCCTGCTGCGGAAGCCGCTGCGATTACCGCTGCGAAATCTTCGGTGAAGTCCGCTTCGCGCAAGCGGCTCGCCCCTTCGCGGTATCGCGGATACGCGCCGACTTACGCCGATTCCATCAGCGCGGATGATCCGACATATGACGACCCGATTGTGCGCCAGGCGGTTGTGGACGCGCTAGGCCGGTACAACGGTTCCGTGGTTGCCGTGGACCCGAACACAGGGCGCATTCTGACGGTGGTGAATCAGAAGATTGCCTTCAGCGACGGCTACATTCCCTGCTCGACGATCAAGCCGACAATCGCGGTTGCGGCGCTCGAAGAAAACGTGATTACGCGCGACACCATGCTGAAGGTGGGCCGCCGCAAGTACATGAACTTGACCGAAGCACTGGCGCACTCGAACAACACATTCTTTGAAGAGCTTGGCCGCCGCATGGGCTTCGACACGGTTTCCCGCTACGGGCGTTTGCTCGGGCTGGGGGAATTGGCCGGCTACAATCTGCCCGACGAGCACCCGGGATCTTTCCCCACACAAGCGCCGGCGTATGGCGGAGTGGGGCGGATGTCGAGTTTCGGTGAAGGCATTCAAGTGACACCGCTGCAGATGGCGGCGCTGGCCGCGGCATTCGCGAATGGCGGTACGCTTTATTACTTGCAATATCCGCATACGCAGGAAGAAGTGGACGCTTTCCAGCCGCGGGTGAAGCGCGACCTGAACATCGCCAACGTTTTGCCGGAAGTACGAGAAGGCATGCTGGCGGCAGTGCTCTATGGCACTGGCCGGTTGAGCGCGGATCCGGGCGGCGAAGAGACTCCGCTTGGAAAGACCGGAACCTGCGACGACCACACCAATCCTTCGCGGATTGGCTGGTTTCTGAGCTATGCCGACGAAGCGCATCCACGGATCGCTCTGGCGGTTTTGCTGCGCGGGAATACGCGGCGCGTGAAAGGTCCGACGGCGGCGCAAGTTGCCGGGCACATCTACCGGACGCTGCGGCAGCAGAAATATTTTGGCGAAACGGCTGGCGTCGTTCCGATAAAGTCGATTTCAACCGGCAACTAGTTCAGAGGAAAACTCAATTCATCTAGTCTTGGGCCGTCCTTTCCGACGTTCAATGAGTGCATTTTTGTGCGCCCCAATTTGTTATCAAGTACTGGTGTGTCGCTGCGGGGCTGCGCTGCGCGAGTTGCCCCAACCATTTTGAGGGAGCTCGCCGCGCTGATGGGGAGTGCGGCGGCCAGGCGCCGCTTTTGAGGATTAAACCCCGCCCTCCCGATCGATTGCTTCGGTATGGACTCAACGCCCCAAAAACCGGAAGCTTCGCTACCGCGCGCAAAATGGGGGCGTTGCGGATAGGTCGCAGGGTGCGCACAAAGGTTTGACCCAGGCGCTACATTAAGACAAAACGTAAGCGTGCCGTATTCTGGTGGCCTCTGGCGCGGCAGCTGGTTTACCCGTCGCCAGCGCGAATTTCTGCATGGGCCTGGGGGAATGGTGAATCGACGTTTGGGAATCATTGTTGGTGTGTTGCTGGCAGCGGGCGCTATCGTGGATGGTCGCGCCATAGTGAAGCGACGCGCGGCGGAGGACGAGTTCCAGGGACAGGTGGAACTGGCAAAGGCGGAGGGAGACCGCATCCGCGCGGAAGTGGTGTTGCCGAGGGCGAAGAAGATGCCTCGAGGAGAGAATTTCGCGGGGGCGCTGCAGGAGCTCGGATTGTCCGTCGTGGAGGTTACCGACGCTACGGCAGCAGCAGAACGCGCTTACAATCTGCGGCAGATTCGGGCAGGCAACGCGATCACGGTGGGCCGCTCGGTGGAAGGTGCGCTGCGGGAAATCAATTACAAGATCGACGCGGATCGCATGCTGCACATCGTGCCCGAACCGCAGGGTTTTTCCGCGGAGGTGAAAGAGATTCCCACCCACACGGAAGTGGCGGTTGTGAGCGGCCGGGTGGGAGATTCGCTCTTTAACGCTGTGGAGGATGCCGGCGAGTCCGCCGAAGTGGCGATGCGCATGGCGCAAATTTTTGGATACGATATGGATTTCTACACCGACCCGCGGCGGGGCGATATCTTTCGCGTGGTGCTGGAAAAGAAGAAATACGAGCAGGGGGAGACAGCGGGTTACGGCCGGATCCTTGCTGCCGAGTATGTGAATGGTTCAAGAAAATATCAGGCGCTGCTCTTTCATGATCCCAATGGCCGGCCGGCTTACTACACCGCGGATGGAAAATCGCTCGCGAAGATGTTCCTGCGCTCGCCGCTCAAATTCGGAGCTCCCGTGACCTCGCATTTCAGCAAGGCGAGATTTCATCCCATTCTGAAGACGGTTCGCCCGCACCTGGGCACTGACTACGGAGCGCCGACCGGGACGCCGGTGCAGACGATCGGCAGCGGGCGCGTGGTGTTTGTAGGACGCAAGGGCGGCGACGGCAACATGGTGCATGTAGCTCACAACAATGGGTACGAGACTTATTATCTCCATTTATCCAGAATATTGGTCCGCGCCGGGGAACGCGTGGAGATCGGGCGGACGATCGGGCTGGTCGGCATGACCGGACTGGCGACCGGACCGCACCTGGACTTTCGCATTTCGCAGAAGGGCCAGTTCCGGAATTTCGAGACGCTCGGACTGCCTCCTTCCGACCCCGTGAACAAGAAGGACTGGGCGGAGTTCGCCGCTGTGTGTGAGAAATGGCTGCCCGTGATGGAGCCGACCCTGGAGATTCAGGCGCAAGCCGGCAGTAAGACGCCCGACCGGTAACGCGTAGTCAGGCCGCGCGAGCCACGTCTGCACGGAAATTCTTCGCGGCCAAAATTGCCAGGGCGATAAAAATAATCATCACCACGGTCTGTGCGATCAAAAAAGGCGGTTCAGAGCCCGTTGGCGCGAGCAGATGGAGCGCCGGCACCTTCATGAAGAGCTGGGCAATCAGCACGAACACATTCAACCAAAGAGAAAGCACCGCGGTGACAGAGTAAATTCGCCGCCATGCGCCGGCCAGATGAAACGCATACCGCCCGGCAATCGCAAACGCCAGCAACAGGAGCGAAATGACACCGAGGATATGCGAAGGCAGCAGCTTGTGAAAGGGAAAGAGGAATCCCGTCGCGCTGGTGGCTACTGTCGTGACGAGAAAAAGCGCCGTCAGGCCGTCCATGCGCTCGGAGCGCAGCAATCCAAGTGTCACCACCAACCCGGAAACAATTCCGATGAGGCTGATTACCACGTGCACGAGAGTCAAAGCCGATAAGCCAGTAGCCA
Source organism: Acidobacteriota bacterium (assembly GCA_013289665.1). GTDB lineage: Bacteria > Acidobacteriota > Terriglobia > Acidiferrales > UBA7541 > Acidiferrum. The sequence goes on from JABCZN010000012.1 coordinate 86,006, forward strand.
TCGTTTACACCCCTCCGTTTGGGTTTCGCTTCTTGATGATGCAGCGTGGCGATAAGATACAGAATTATTTGTATCACCGCACCACGCAGGAGCATCTATCCACCAAAGCGTGCTCTGGCCAGTGGCCAATTGCGACATTTACCCTTGCAGGGAGGCTTCCATGTCCATTCGACCCGTAAAGCGGCTTATCAAATCGAAGCCGACCCGCGAAGGAGCGGGTGTACATCTGCGCCGGGCGTTCGGCTTCGGGAATACTTCCGAGTTTGATCCGTTCCTGCTGCTCGATGATTTCCGCAACGACGTGCCGGAGGATTATCTGGCGGGATTTCCTTGGCACCCGCACCGCGGCATCGAGACCATCACCTATGTGCTTGCCGGAACCGTGGAGCATAAAGACAGCTTGGGAAATCACGGCGCGATTGCCCCCGGCGACGTGCAATGGATGACCGCGGGCCGCGGAATTATTCACCAGGAGATGCCCAAAGGCGACCATGTGGGTCGCATGCACGGATTCCAGTTGTGGGCGAATTTGCCGGCATCCAAGAAGATGACGCCGCCACGCTATCAGGAAGTGAATTCACCGGACATTCCGGAAGTTAGAGATGACGACGGCACCAGCGTGCGAATTGTGTGCGGAAGTTTTTGGGGGAAAAAGGGGCCGGTGGACGGAATCGCCACAGATCCCATTTATATTGACGTGACGGTGCCGCCAGGGAAGAGAAAAGTGCTTCCGGTTGAGACTACGCGGCACGCGTTCGCTTATGTTTTCGCGGGAGCTGGGAAGTTTTGCAATGCCTCCGAACCGCTTGCCGTTCCCACGGAGTCGGTGGGCTGGCTGGATACGAAACCTCCGTCTGAAGCGGACAACCGCTCGCTCGTGCTTTTTGATCGCGGCGACGAGGTGATGGTGCAGGCGGGGGATGATGGCCTTCGTTTCCTGCTCGTTTCGGGCAAGCCGCTGGAGGAGCCGGTGGCGTGGTACGGGCCGATTGTTATGAACTCGCAGGCGGAGTTGAGGCAGGCGTTTGATGAACTGGATCGCGGGACGTTTTTGAAGCGGGAGAATTGACCTCATTTTGAAGCAGGGCGGGAGTTGCCCTGAATTCGACGGAAGACCAGATTCTTGGATGGACGGCGGGGAAGGAGTGCCGAAGCCCGGCGCTTCCGTTCGGTAAGGGCGAAGGCTTCAATCGCAAAAGCGGGAGCGTTGCTCCCGCACTCAATAGATGATTGGAAGTTTGGAGAAGTCGGCTTCGGTGTCGTCGGTGACGCGGAGGACGAGGAGGGTGCGGTCATCGTGCGGCAAGCGGCCGGGGCCGGTGTGCTCATCGGTGGCCTTGATGATACGCTGCGCCACCTTATAGCCCGGGTCGGCGGAGGTGACGGTGGACAAGAGCCCTCTCAGGCGGTCCACGCCGTACTCTTCCTGCTCTTTGTTCATGGATTCGTGAATGCCGTCGGAGGCGAACACGACCACGTCGCCTGTCGAAAGACTGAGGGTCACTTGTTCATATTCCGCTTCAGGCAGTAGCCCCAGCGGCATCCCAGCAACGTTGATTTCGGTGACTTCGCGATTGCGTATCAGTAAAGGCAGGGTGCCGCCGGCATTGGCGATGGTGAGTTCGCGCAGCGCGGCATCATACACGGCGAACTGCATGGCGATAAAGCGCGCATCGAGGCGAGCCGCAAGCAAGCGGCCGTTGAGCTGCTCGAGCATCTCTGCGGGCGAGACTTCGTTGTCGTGGACAAGTTCGCGCAAGATGCCGATGGCCAGCGAGCCGTAGAGCGCCGCAGCGGTGCCTTTGCCCGACACGTCGCCGTTGGCGATGGCCAAGCGCCCTACGCCATAGGGAAGCAGGTCGTAGAAATCGCCGCCGAGCTCGCGCGCGGGCACATACGCGGTGGCCAGGTCGAGGCCGGGAATTTCCTTTGCGCCGCTCGGCAATAGCTGCCGCTGGATTTCGCGCGCCGTCTCCAGGTCGTTCATCATACGGGTCTGATTTTCACGCGCGTCTTCAAAAAGCCGGGAATTTTCGAGGGCCACCGCGATGTAGGAGCCGAGAATATTCAGCAGGCGTTCGTGTTCGGCGCTGAAGGCCTGGGGCATGGTGCTTTCCAGGTCGAGCACACCCACCAGGCGGTCACGAAGCAGCAGCGGCACGACCAGCTCCGAGCGCACTTCCACTTTTTCGCCGCAAGAGACATACCGGGGATCCAGTCGCACGTCCACCACGCGGATGGTGCGGCGCTCGGCGGCCGCCGTACCGGTGATGCCCTGATGCAGGGGCATCTGAAAACGCGAAGGAAGCGCATCTTCGTAGCGCTGCGAGAAGACGCTCTCGAGCATCTGCGTCGATTCATTCCAGAGCATGACGGTGAAGACGTGGTAGTTCACCAGTTTCTTGACGCGCTCTGCAATGCGCCGCAGAAGTTCCTCGCGATCGAGAATGGAGGTGAGCTCATGGCTGATTTCATAGAGCAGGGAGATGGTTTGGGCCTGCTCCGGCTGGGCTACGAGCAATGCAGGGTCGGCATCGCCTAGAAGCGAGAAGGGAATTGGATTTGGCGAGCTCTGATCCATGAGGAAAAACCTGACTAAGAGTTTAGATGATACTTGGTCAAGTTGGTTTCATGAACTGAAAATATAATGCCTGGCCTGGAAGCAACGGACATCCATAGGGGGCCCGGAGAGTCGAAAGCCATTTTGGGCGCCTCCCTTTGGATGGAAATGCACTCATCAGGCGAGAAACAGTTCTCGTCAACTGAGTGATACGCAGGGTCGCGGGCGGATGTTACCGGTAGGGCGGGCTTACTTTACTTCCCAGACGTCGCCGCCGCGGAGCAGTTTGTTGAGGTTTCCGGGGCCTTTTTGCTGGATGATTCCGGCGACCTGGTCGTTGACCACGTCTTCATAGCGCGGCAGGTCGTCCCAATCGCGCAGAACGCCGATGGGGGTCGGGAAGCCGGGGCGGTCTTCCATGTGGGAGAGCAGGAAAGCGTAGGACGGGCGCGGGTGGTGCGCGTCGTGGATGATCAGATCGGATTCCGAGATGCCGTTGCCGAGGGGCACGACTTCGATGTCGCCGTCCGGCTTGCGGCGAATTCCCTTGTCGCGAGCCTTGCCGAAGACGAGCGGCTTGGCGTGTTCGATCTGGATGACGTTTTCGCTGCGAGCCTCTTTTTCGGTGACGTCGGTCCAGGCCCCGTCGTTGAAGATGTTGCAGTTCTGCAGAATTTCCACGAAAGCGGAACCCTTGTGCGCGGCGGCGGCGCGCAAAGTGTCTTTCAAGTGGGCCTGGAAAATGTCCACCGAACGGGCAACAAAGGTGGCCTCGGCGCCGATGGCCAATGAGATCGGATTGAATGGGCGATCCGGCGAACCATAGGGAGTGGATTTGGTGATCTTCTGGAATTCAGAAGTGGGCGAATACTGGCCCTTGGTCAACCCATAGATGCGGTTGTTGAACAGCAAAATCTTGATGCCGACGTTGCGCCGGAGCATGTGGATCGTGTGGTTGCCGCCGATCGCGAGCGCGTCCCCGTCGCCTGTGACCATCCAGACTTCCAGTTCCGGGTGGGCAATCTTGAGGCCCGTAGCCACAGCCGGCGCGCGGCCGTGGATGGTGTGAAACCCGAAGGTGTTCATGTAGTAGGGAAAGCGGCTGGAGCAGCCGATGCCGGAGATGACGACGAAATTTTCGCGGGCCACGCCAAGTTCCGGGAACACGGACTGCACGGCGGCGAGAATCGCGTAGTCGCCGCAGCCCGGGCACCAGCGCACTTCCTGGTCGGTCTGGAAGTCTTTTCTTGTCAGCGGCGGCAGGGCGGTCGTGGTCATCAGAATCTCCTAAACTCCCAGAATTTCCTCGATCTTTTGTGCGAGTTCGCTTTGCTTGAAGGGACGTCCCTGAATCTTGTTGAGGCCGACGGCGTCCACGAGGAACTTCGCGCGGAGAATCCACAACAGCTGGCCCATGTTGAGTTCGGGAACGAGAACTTTCTTGTAGCGCTTCAAAACTTCGCCCACGTTGCCGGGCAGCGGATTCAAATGGCGAAGATGCAAGTGGCCGATCTTGTGGCCTTTTTCGCGTTGCTCATTGACGGCCTGGGTTACAGAACCGAATGTGGAGCCCCACGAAACAAGCAGCAGGTCGCCTTCGGGATCGCCTGTGGGCACGACATCGGGAATGTCCTGGCGAATGGCTTCGACTTTGGCGGCGCGGATGCGCACCATCTTTTCGTGGTTGAGCGGCTCGTAGTTGATGTTGCCGGTGACGTCCTGTTTTTCGATGCCGCCGATGCGGTGCTCCAGGCCGGGCGTGCCGGGAATGGCCCACGGGCGCGCGAGAGTCTTCGGATCGCGTTTATACGGGTAGAAGCCTTCCGGAATTGTTTCGAACTTCACGGGAATCGGGGGAATTTCCTCGGCGGTGGGGATACGCCAGGGTTCCGCACCGTTCGCGAGATACCCATCGGAGAGAACGATGACCGGTACCATGTACTTGAGCGCGATGCGGCTGGCTTCGAGCGCAGTCCAGAAGCAATCGCCGGGAGTGGCGGCGGCGAGCACTGGAACGGGAGCCTCCGAGTTGCGGCCAAACAGGGCCTGCAACAGGTCGGCTTGCTCGGTTTTCGTCGGCAAGCCGGTCGAGGGGCCGCCGCGTTGAATATTGCAAACCACGATGGGCAGTTCGGTCATCACTGCGAGCCCCAGAGCTTCCGTTTTCAGGGCCATGCCCGGCCCGGAGGTCGCGGTAATCGCCAGCGCGCCGGAATAGGCCGCGCCGATGGCGCTGGTGATGGCGGCGATTTCGTCTTCGGCCTGGAAGGTCAGCACGCCGAAATTCTTGTACTTCGAAAGTTCATGCAAAATGTCGGAAGCCGGAGTGATGGGATAGCTGCCGAGGAACAGCTTCAAGCCCGCCTTCTGCGCGGCGGTGACGAAGCCGATGGCCAGAGCCTGATTGCCGCTGAGGTTGCGGTAGGTGCCCGGCGAGAGCTGCGCGGGGGGGATTTCGTAGCTGATCTGAAACGCTTCCGTGGCCTCGCAATAGGAATATCCGGCCTTCAGCGCCAGTTTGTTAGCCTCGGAAAGAAGTGGCTTCTTGCTGAATTTGTCGTCGATCCAGCGGACCGTCGGCTCCATGGAGCGGTTGTAGAGCCAGTAGCACATGCCAAGAGCGAAGAAATTTTTGCAGCGATCCATGGACTTGGCATCGAGACCGAGATGGGTCAGCGCCGTGCGCGTCAAGCGCTGGAGTTCGACCGGGAACACGCGGAACTTGTCCAGGCTGTTGTCTTCGAGGGGGTTTGTGGTGACATGCGCTTTTCGCAGATCGGCTTCCTCGAAACTGTCGGAATTTACGATCAGGATGCCGTTGGCCTTTAGGTCGGCGAGGTTAACCTTGAGCGCCGCGGGATTCATGGCCACGAGCACATCCACGGAATCGCCCGGCGTGTAGACTTCGCCGGAAGAAAAATTCAGTTGGAAGCCGCTGACTCCAGGGACCGTGCCCGCAGGGGCGCGAATTTCGGCGGGAAAGTCGGGGAACGTGGCAATGTCGTTGCCGTAGATCGCGACCGTGTTCGTGAACTGGCTGCCGGTAATCTGCATGCCGTCGCCGGAATCGCCGGCGAAGCGGATGACTGCCTGGTCAAGAACCTCCCGCTTGGCCTTGCCAGAAGGAATATCCATCAAAGTTGACATTTTGGCGCGTTACCCCCGTCCCGCGGACTGCTCATCCTGGAGCCTAGGAGAGTGGTCCTTATTCGGTGGGCGGCCCGAGCTGCAGTTCGCGGGAGCGAACACGTGACCGCCGGAAGCCGACAAGCTAAGAATAGCACACCGCAGAGCAGCAAGCGGGAATGGAAGGTACTAGCTGTTCTGCCGGGCTTCCTTTGCCGCGCAGGCTTCGACAAAGCGGGTATGGCAATAAAGCAGCAGCCAGATGATTAGGACGCCCGGGATTAGAGAGAGCACGCCAAACACCCGGGTCTGCGCAATCGCGGCTTGTCCCATGAGGCCTTCCGGAGGAGCCATCTGGGACATCAGTTCCCGCATGTTGCGGTCGTAGCTGGGGCTCACCAAGGTAATGGTGCCGCTGGCCATCCAGAAAAAATACTGGCTCAACATCAGCGGGTAACTCCATCGCTTCAGGCGCAGCATCCCGGTGGCGCCCACCAGCACGAGCGCGACAGAAAGGTAGAAAAACGCCACGCCGATGGCACCGTGAAAACGGTAGCCAAACAGAATCATGTTGACCGGAAAGTTCGTGAACGGCAGGAGCAGGCAGAAGGCCGCGGAAAGAACAGAAAATCCGGCAAGAATGGCCAGGGGCAGGGGGCAGCGGGGCTGGGGCGTGGCCAAGGGCTGGCTCTCGGTGCCACCTGCCCGCAGAAACTGCTCCCTGACGGCGCGCTTGTTGAACAGCAGCAACCACCAGACCCCGATTAGAAACTGGATTCCGTAAATCGCAGACATCAGGATCCGCAGGTAGGGCAAACTCGCCACAGTATCGCTGGGCATCTCCGGCATCGGCACGAGGGAGGTGAAGACAAACATAGTTCCGCCGATAGCAGCCATCACCCCGCCCCAAACCAGCATGGAGATGCGCGCCCACTTCTTTAAGCGCAGCAAACCGACACAGGTGAAAACGCCAAAAATTGCCAGGCCGGCGGACAGGCCCATGATCGCCACAACCATGGATCTGGCGAACGGCGGAATTGCCGTTGTGCCGGTCTCGGGGATCATGGTCAAGCCAGCAATTGCGCCAACCGTGCCGAGAATGGCAAACAGACTTATGAGAATGCCGAGGATGGCTGCGGCTACGACCGAACTGGATGGCCCTGAAGGCTCCATGGGTCAGCTATATATCATTTCCACGGCGTTGAAGATAGGGAGCCAATCCCGGTCGAACGGGAAATAAATCTTATGGACGGCCTGAATCGGATTCTGGAATAACCTGAGCCTCGAACTGCCTTTTCACACTGGGCATGCGGAAAAAGAAGATCCACCAGATACTGACGGGAAACAGCGCAATCACCAGGGAAATGGCGAGGAGTTGCTTGAACGATTCCACTTCGCTGACGAACTGCTTGGGAATGAAGAAGGTCTCGAACGGGCGGAACGCAATCATGTACAGGCAGAAACACAACGCCACGCCGGCCCACAAGAGCGCCGCCCGCCTAGCCCACGGTTTTAGCTGAAACAATCCGATGCCGGTGCGGATGCCGGAAGCAATCAGGAAAAGCGGCACCGTGAACATCAGAAATAAGGTGATCGGGAAAAGCTCATAGAGATGCTTGCCGTGGTGGAGCGTCGGCGCATTCAGTACTCCGAGGAAAAGACTACCCCAGACAAACAACGCGGAGCCGCTGCCCAAGATGGCGAGAGCGGCGGCGCAGGTAACGCCTGCGGAACGTCGAGTGGAGGACCAAACGGTTTCAGGCATGGCTGCCGATAAGAAGAACACATGGGGGTGGGAGTGAAAAGGGTTGGGAAGAGGGAGGTTTGCGCAAAACGTCACTTGACGTTCGCTTTCTTTTCGCCTAGAGTGTGTCCAGGTTGGACCGGTTCTGCTCCGGCAGATGGCCGAGTGCAGAAGACGCACGGCAAGAAGGAATCGGCAAGCCGCGGAGGCTAACGATGGCGCTGACAAAACGGCAAAAGGAAGTTCTCGATTACCTGGTTTCGTTTGAGACGAAACACGGCTATGCGCCGAGTTTCGAGGAGATCGGGAAGGGCCTGAAGTTGACCTCGCTCGCCACCGTGCACAAGCATATCAGCACGCTCGAGAAGAAGGGGTTCATCCGGCGCGGCTACAACCAGAGCCGTTCGATTGAAATTGTACAGTTGCCGAAATCCGTGAAGGAACAGGTGATCGAACGGCGCATCCAGGAGTTGCCGCTTGTTGGCCGCATCGCCGCGGGCCGGCCGTTGGAGGCGGTGGAAGAGCGCGAGACGATTTCGCTCGGAGATTTTGCGCGCGGGGGCAATTCCTTCGTGCTGCAGGTGAAGGGCAGCTCCATGATCGAGGACCACATCATGGACGGGGATTATGTGGTGTGCGAGCAGACCCAGGTGGCGAATGCCGGGGATATAGTGGTGGCGCTGGTGGGGGGAGAGGAAGCCACCCTGAAGAGGTTTTATCGCGAAGGATCCGGCAAGGTGCGGCTGCAGCCCGCCAATTCCGACATGGCGCCTATAATGGTCGCGGCAGGCGACGTAAAGATTCAAGGAAGAGTGATCGGAGTCCTGCGCAAATACTAAGGTATTCTCTGGAGGGAAAGCCGGGTGCTTCTGAGCTACACTCTGGCGATGACGGCAACTCCCTCTATTCCGGGCAAAACGTCTTGAGCAGCCCGGTGCCGAACGGCCAGTTCTCCTGTTGGTTTCGCGCGAATGCGGCGGCGATCGCGCTTTTTCTCTTTTTCCAGCTTCTGCTGCCTCCAGCCGGATACGGCTACGCGGTCCTTGCCCATCAGGCCTTGATCGATGCCACCTGGGAATCGCATGTCAAGCCGCTGCTGAAAGCCAGATTCCCCGGCGCTACGGAAGAGGAACTGAGCGCGGCGCAGGCTTACGCCTACGGCGGCTCGATCATCCAGGACCTCGGCTACTATCCGCACGGCAGCGCGTTTTTCAGCGATTTGACGCACTATGTCCGCAGCGGCGATTTTGTGCTGGCGCTTCTGCGGGACGCGCAGAATGTCCATGACTACGCCTTCGCGCTTGGAGCACTCTCGCATTACGCGACGGACAACCAGGGGCACCGGCTAGCGACCAATCGCGCGGTTCCCATTCTTTACCCGAAGCTTAAAGCCAGATTTGGCGATTTCGTGACCTATGAAGATGACACGCTGGCCCACGTGAAAACGGAATTTGGATTTGACGTGCTGCAAGTGGCCAAGGGGCAGTATGCCCCATCGAGTTATCACGACTTTATCGGGTTCGAAGTCTCCAGGCCCCTGCTCGACCAGGCCTTTCAGCAGGTTTACGGGATCGAGTTGATTTCCGTGCTGGACGACGAAGATAAGGCCCTGAATTCTTACCGGCGGGACGTCAGTAAACTGATTCCCGAGGCGACCCGCATCGCCTGGAGCCTGAAGAGCAAGGAAATCAGGGCGGATGAGCCGGGCGCTACACACCGGAAATTCTTGTACAACCTTTCGCGCTCGGAGTATGAAAGGCAGTGGGGCAAGGATTACCAGCGCCCCAGCCGGAAGGAACGGTTTTATGCCTTTCTATACAAACTGCTGCCGAAGATCGGGCCGCTGAAGGTGTTGCAATTGAAGACCCCGACGCCCGAGACCGAAAAAATGTTCGAGGAGAGTTTCAATGCCTCCGTTCAGGAGTACCAGAAATTGCTGGGCGAGGAACGGCGCGGGACGCTGCAGCTTCCCAACCTGAATTTTGACGTGGGCAGCGAAACGTCCGGCGGCAAGTACCGCCTGAATGACGATGCGCACGCGCAGTTGCTCGACCGATTGGCCCAAAAGAAATTCGGTTGCGTTTCATCGGACTTGCGCGAGGAGATTTTGACCTTCTTTGCCAGCGTGGATGCTCCCTACAACGGCAAGAATGACAAAAAGACCTGGGATCGCGTGCAGGCCGAGCTGGAATCGCTGAAAGAAATGGAGCCAGTCGCTACCTCCATGCATCAAATTCAGTGAGGGCTACCGGCCGGCGTGAAACCCCGCTCCGACTAGGGTAGACTGCTAACTCCTTCGAGGGGAATAATCTCGAAGCATAGGAAGCCCTTACTTGTGACCACAAAAACTCCCAGCCTTTTGCTTGTCGGTCGACCCGACCCGAGCCGCGATGCGCTTGGCCAACTTGTGGCCGACGCGGGGTACGCGCTCACGACCGCCGATTCGAGCGAAGACGCCTTTCACAAGATGCAGAGCGCGCCCCCGGACATTCTGCTGCTCGCTGCCGCGGCGGGAAGCGGTTCGTGCAATGAAGCGATTGCCGTTGCCCGATCGCACAACCCGGACACGCGGATCGTTGTGTTATCTCCGGGCAGCGCGGCGGACCGTGCCCGCGCTCTGGACCTCGGCGCCGATGATGTGGTGGCGGTTCCCTGGACCGAAGGCGAACTGCTGGCCCGCGTGCGCGGGCAACTGCGGCAGAAGAGTGCCGTGGAAAAACTGGAAGAAAAGTCGCGCATCGCGGAAGAGAGCTTCGGAGTGGCGCAGACCGCGTTTCAGGCGCTGGCGGTCACGGAAAAGATGACCCGCGATGCGTTCTCGCTGGAACGGATTCTGAAGATTGGCGTGGTTTCCCTGTTCGGTTTGGCGCTGATCATTTCCGGTGTTTTCTTCCTGTACTCGCGCCGCGCGGACAAGGAGACCAAGCGGGCTTATAGCGAGATTGCTCAGCTGGAACACAGCGTGCAGACCGAGCAGCAGCTTCTGGCATCCGCGCGGCGGTTGCGGGATGACCCGTCCAATTCCGACATGCTGCAGCAGAAAGAGCAGTTGCAGAAGCAGAGCGAGGAATTGAAGAAGAAATTGGCCGCGCAGAACGACGGCGGTTCGAGCGAGCTTCGGCGTCAACTGGATGAAACCACCAGCCGGCTTGCCAAGATCGAAGGCCAATCCCAGGCGGCGGAGAGCATCATCCGCGCTTACGCCCCGAGCGTCGGCCTGCTGCACGTTTCCGTGGCCTTCAACGATAAAACGTCCGGCCGGCGGCTGCGTTATGGCGGAATGGATAGCGATGGCTCGCCGCTCAAAGACAGCGACGGAAACCCGGTTTATACCACCGAAGGACGCGGACCCGAAGTGCGCGGAGATTTCTTTGGCACCGGCTTCATCGTGGGAGACGGCAAAATCCTGACTAACCACCATGTGGTGCAACCGTGGTGGGAAAATGAAGAGTTGTCGGGAGCCATGAAGCAGGGGCTGGAGCCGGTGATCGCGGAAATGACTGCGTATTTTCCGGGAGAGACGAACGGTATCCCGGTGAACATTTCGCAGATTTCCAAAGAAGCGGACCTCGCTTTGGTCCACGGCGACCTTTCCGAATTGCGCCGGCCGATTCTGAAGCTCGATGCCAGCAAGGAAGCCGCGGTGAGCGGTGAGGAACTGATCAGCGTGGGCTATGCGACGGGTCTGGATGCCATTCTCGCGCGGGCCGGGGATGAAACGGTGCAGCAAATCGTCAAAGCGAGCGCGGGCGACCCGAAACTCGTGCTTGTGGAATTGGCGAAGCGAAAACTGATCCGGCCGCTGGTAACGCAGGGCCACGTGGGCGATGTGTTGCCGGACAAAATCGTGTACGATGCGCAGACCACTTCGGGCGGCTCCGGCGGGCCGCTGCTGAATCGCCAAGGCGGAGTGATTGGAGTGACCTTTGCGATCGTGAAGGGTTTTGGCGGGTCCAACTTCGGCGTGCCGATCCGCTACGCGCTGCCGCTTGTGAAGCACTAAGCCCCCGGATGGGTTCGCTGGACCCACAAAGAATTCTTGTGCGCGCGATCGAAATTTTTGTCCTCCGCATGTTCCCCATCCATGAAAGAATGTAAAATTTCGCATCCGGCGATCGGCCGGTCAGATTGGTTCCTGTGAAGAAGAATCGACCCATACGAAAGTTGCTGGCTGCCAACCGCAGCGAAATCGCCATCCGGATCTTCCGGGCTGCCAACGAGCTTGGGCTGCGAACGGTGGCCATCTACTCGCACGAAGACCGGCTGGCGCTGCACCGCTTCAAAGCGGATGAGGCGTATCAGGTTGGCGCGGGGAAAGGGCCGGTTGAGGCGTATCTGGATATCGCGGGAATTATCGCCATCGCCAAGGCGCATGAGGTGGATGCGATCCATCCGGGGTATGGATTTTTGGCGGAAAATCCGGCGCTGGCGAGGGCTTGCGCCAAAGCTGGCCTGACATTCGTCGGGCCGACTCCCGAACTGCTGGAACTGCTTGGTGACAAGACGGCGGCACGAAGGCTGGCGACACGGGCCGGAGTGCCGGTTTTGCCCGGCACGGAAAAATCTGTTTCTTCCGCGACGGAGGCGAAGAAAATTGCGAGCGAGATCGGGTATCCGGTCATCGTGAAGGCGGCTATGGGCGGCGGCGGGCGCGGGATGCGCGTGGTTCGAGACGAGGCGCAGCTTGCGGCGCGGCTCGAAGAAGCGCAGGGCGAAGCGAAGTCCGCGTTCGGCGACGCTTCGGTGTTCCTGGAAAAATATCTCCCGCGCGCGAAACACATCGAAGTGCAAATACTTGCCGATGAACATGGCAATCTGCTGCATCTTTACGAGCGCGACTGCTCCGTGCAGCGGCGGCATCAGAAAGTCGTTGAAGTGGCTCCGGCGGCAAATCTGGGGCAGAGCGTGCGAGAGGGACTCTGCGCCGCGGCCGTGCAGATTGCCCGCACGGCGAATTATCGCAACGCGTGCACGGTGGAGTTCCTCTACGACGTTGATTCAGAGAGCTGGTATTTCATTGAAGTGAACCCGCGCGTGCAGGTGGAGCACACGGTGACGGAGATGGTCACCGGCGTGGACATCGTGCGCGCGCAGATTCTGATTGCCCAGGGGCACAAGCTGCACGAGGAGCCGCTGGCCTTGCCGCTGCAGGAAAAAATTCCGCTCTACGGCGCGGCGCTGCAATGCCGCGTCACCACGGAAGACCCGGCGAAGAATTTTGCGCCCGACTATGGAAAGATTTCCACCTACCGCTCACCGGCCGGTTTCGGCATCCGCCTCGACGGAGGGACGGCGTATGCGGGCGCTGTTCTTGCGGCTTATTACGATTCGCTGCTCGTGAAGGTGACTGCCTGGGGCACCAATTTGAACGAAGCGTGCCAGCGGATGGATCGCGCGCTGCGCGAATTCCGCATCCGCGGCGTGAAGACGAATATCCCGTTCCTCGAGAATGTCGTGAACCATCCGAAATTTCGCGCCGGCGAAGTGACCACTTCTTTTTTGGATGAGTCGCCCGAGCTTTTCCGCTTTTCGGGGCGCGCGGATCGCGCGACAAAGCTGCTTTCCTATCTGGGCGACGTCATCCTGAACGGCAATCCGGAAGTGAAAGGGAAGCAGCGGCCCGAGCAGCTTGAGAGGGCCGTGCTCCCATCAGTGCCGGGCATCGAGCCGAAGCCGGGTACACGCCAACTCCTGAAAAAGCTTGGGCCCACAAAATTCGCGGCCTGGGCGAGGAAGGAAAAACGCCTGCTGGTGACGGACACGACCTTCCGCGACGCCCACCAGTCGCTGATGGCCACGCGGGTGCGTACGTTCGACCTGCTGGCGACGGCGGATGCCGTCGCCGAGCGCCTGCCGAATCTCTTCAGCCTGGAAATGTGGGGCGGGGCGACGTTTGACACCTCGATGCGCTTTCTTCACGAGGACCCGTGGCAGCGCCTGCGGGAACTGCGCGAGCGCGTTCCGAACATCTGCTTTCAGATGCTGCTGCGCGGGGCAAACGCGGTAGGATACACGTCCTACCCCGACAATGTTGTCGAGGAGTTCGTGAAGGAGTCCTACCGCCAGGGGATCGATATTTTCCGCATTTTCGATTCGCTGAATTCGATTGAAAACATGCGCGTCTCGATTGCCGCAGCACTCGAGACCGGAGCCGTCTGCGAAGCGGCCATCTGCTACACCGGCGACCTCCTGGACAAGAGCCGGCCGAAGTATTCATTGAAGTATTACGCCGGCATGGCCAAGCAGCTGGAAAAAATGGGCGCGCATTTTCTGTGCATCAAGGATATGGCGGGATTGTGCAAGCCCTACGCCGCGTATTCACTGGTAAAAGCCTTGCGCGAAGAAATCGCGATCCCGATTCATTTTCATACCCACGACACCAGCGGCTTGAACGCGGCATCACTGCTCAAGGCAGCGGAAGCTGGCGTTGACGTGGCAGACGCCGCAGTGGCATCCATGAGCGGCGGCACCAGCCAGCCCAACCTGAATGCAATCGTCGAAACCCTGAAAAACACACCGCGAGACACGGAACTCGATTCCGAAGCTCTTAACGAGTGCTCCGAATACTGGGAAACTGTGCGGACCTATTATTCACCGTTTGACTCCGGGCCCCGGTCAGGTTCTGCGCGCCTCTATGAACATGAAATTCCCGGAGGGCAATTTACAAATCTGCGTGAGCAGGCTGCTGCGATGGGGCTCGGCCACCGCTGGCGCGAAGTGGAAAGAACTTACGCGGAGGTGAACCATTTGTTCGGGGACATCGTGAAGGTGACTCCGTCCAGCAAAACGGTCGGCGACATGGCGCTGTTTCTGCTGGCCAATGAAATGAAGCCCGCCGATTTGCTGGCGCTTCCTGAAAATCACGACATCTCGCTGCCAAATTCGGTGGTGGAGATGTTTTCTGGCGCGCTCGGTGTTCCTCCTGACGGCTGGCCGAAAAAATTGCAGCGCATCATTCTCCGCGGCAAGGCTCCCCTGAAGGGGCGTCCAAGCGAGAATCTTCCCGCGGCCAACTTTGCCGCAGAACAGTCCGAGCTGGAAAAAACAGTCGGACATCCGGTCGAGACCGATGCGCTGCTGAGCTACCTGCTCTATCCCGACGTGTTTCTGAAGTACGACAAATTCCGCCAGACCTACGCGGATGCGAGTGTCCTGCCGACCCCGGCGTTTTTCTACGGCTTGCAGCCGGGCGAGGAGATTACCGTTCAGATCGAGCCGGGCAAGACCATGATCGTGAAGTTCCTCACCATTGGCGAAGCGCATCCTGACGGCACGCGCACTCTCTTCTTCGAGCTCAACGGCCAGCCACGCGAAGTCACCGTGCGCGACCGCGCGCTGCGGGTCGTCGAGCGCAGCCATCCGAAGGCCGACCCGGAAGATCTTGGCCAGGTCGGCGCTCCCACGGCAGGCCTTGTAAGCTCCATCGCCGTGCAGGTTAACCATCCCGTCGAACGGGGTGCTAAACTTCTGACACTGGAAGCCATGAAGATGCAATCCAACATTTATGCGCCGGTCTCCGGGCGGGTCAGAAAACTCTATGTGGTTCCGGGGCAGCACGTGGAAGCGAAGGATCTTCTGGTCGCGATCGCTCCGTGAGTTCGCCGAATCTCATCAAGCACGAGCAGTTTCCCTCGCGCTTTCTAAGCAATCGCCGCGATCTGATCGTCTATCTTCCGCCGGGATATCACGAACAGCCGGACCGCCCCTATCCGGTGCTTTATCTGCACGACGGTCAGAATCTGTTTGACGGCTCCACTTCGTTCATCCCTGGGATGGATTGGCATGTGGGGCAAACCGCCGATTACCTGATTTTCGAAGGCCGGGTGGAGCCGCTGATCATCGTGGGGATTTACAACGCGGGCAAGCAGCGGCTCGGCGAATACACGCCCACGCGCGCGCCAAAGCTTGGCGGTGGCCGCGCGAACCGCTACGCGAAATTCCTGCTGGAGGAGGTGCGCCCCTTCCTAGAAAGCCAGTATCGCGTCGCGGAGGGCGCGGAGCACACCGGGATCGGCGGATCATCGCTCGGCGGGCTGGTATCCTTATATCTCGGTCTGAAACTTCCGAAGGTTTTTGGCAGAATCGCCGCGTTGTCTCCGTCCGTCTGGTGGAATGAACGGGTAATTCTGCGCTTCGCCGCTGCCGCTCCGGTGCACCCTCACCCGCGCATCTGGCTGGATGCCGGCACGCGCGAGGGCGGCCGGACGGTTGAAGACGTGGAACGCTTCCGCGACGTCCTGCTTGGCAAGGGCTGGCAGTCCGGGCGTGATCTCTACTACGAGCGCGTGGAAGGCGCTGAGCACAACGAAGCCGCCTGGGCCCAGCGCGTTGGACCCTTCCTCCAATTCCTGTTTCCCGGCCGTTAAACACAGGTATAATCCGCGCAGTTTCTTCTAGGGCAGGAACCACTGCGCTCGAGTGCCCATTTATGGGACAACCAATGTCTTCAGGTCGCGCCACCGCCATCCTGTGTGTCACCTCCTACGAAAAGGGGCAGGAGTTTCTGCGCGCGTGCAAGGCGTTGGGCTGCACCGTTTTTCTTCTGACCGACGAAAAACTTCGCAAAGGCAATTGGCCGCGCGAAGCCATCGACGAAATGTTTTTCATGCCCGAGGCACTTCCGCTCGAGGATCTTCTGCACGCGGTGAGTTACGCAGCGCGCAGCCGCCACATAGATCGAATCGTGGCGCTCGATGAGTTCGACCTGGAAAACGTGGCGGCCATCCGCGAACACCTGCGCCTGCCGGGAATGGGGCTCAGCACCGTGCACTATTTCCGCGACAAACTGGCGATGCGCATGCGGGCGAAAGAAGCCGGAATCCTGGTTCCCGAATTCATGCACGTGCTGAACCATGAGAACCTGCGCGAATTCATGAATCGCGTGCCGGGACCCTGGTTGCTGAAGCCGCGCGCGCAAGCCTCCGGAATCGGAATGAAAAAGATCAGCGCGAGCGACGAGCTGTGGCCGTGGCTCGAGCAGCTAGGCGATTACCAGTCCCAATACCTGCTGGAGCAATTCATCCCGGGCAGGGTGTTTCACGTGGACGGCGTGGTTTCAGAGAAAAAAGTTTTATTTGCAGAGGCGCATGCCTACGGAATGCCGCCGCTGGATGTTTCGCATCATGGCGGAGTTTTCACCACCCGGACGATGCCGCGCGATTCGGCCGATTCGAGGGCGCTGAAGGAAATCCACCAGAAACTTGTGGACGCGCTCGGCCTGGTACGGGGCGTTACCCACACGGAATTCCTGAAATCCAACACCGACGACAGCCTTTACTTCCTTGAAATTGCCGCGCGCATTGGCGGCGCCTATATATCCAACGTGGTCCAGGCCGCAACCGGTATCAATCTGTGGCGCGAGTGGGCGCAACTGGAAGTGGGGGCGGGGAAACAGCCCTATCAATTGCCGGCGGCGCAGAAAGATTTTGCCGGTGTCATCATTTCCCTTGCGCGGCAGCAAGAGCCGGATACTTCGGCGTACACGGACCCCGAAATCGTGTATCGCATTTCGAAATATCACCACGCGGGGTTCGTGCTGAAATCCTCGTCGGCAAATCGCATCGAGGATCTGCTGGCCACCTACGAAAAGAGATTTGTCTCCGACTTCATGGCCACCCAGCCGGTTCCCGACAAGCCCACTTCCTGAGCCTCGAGAGCACGCCCTAGTACCAGGGACAGTGCCGACCCTGTTCGTTGGTCTAGTTACTTTCAAGCACTGGTTTACGATACTGTATTTGCTGCACGCCTCCCCGCGGACTATCTTTTGCTTACTACCCCGGGCTGGAGTCCTGCGTGGGGTGTGCTATCCCTGGAGGACCGATGTGGGGTAACAAGAAGCCGGATACGCCGCAAGCCGCGCCGCCGGAAATGAAAAATTCACCAGTGAATTTGCCGCCGAAGACTTCTGCGGCAACTTGGGAGGGAACAACCGCAATGAGTACAGATGCCATGCGTCCTTTGGGTGCAACCGCCGATCGCGCTACCGCGCGCCTTGGGCCGAGCTTGCACATCAAAGGCGAAATTACCGGAAGTGAAGATCTGCTCCTTGAAGGCACGGTCGAAGGGCTCGTACAGTTGGACGAGCGCAAGCTCACCATCGGCGCTTCCGCCAAGGTGACCGCGGATATTATCGCCCGTGAAGTGGTGGTCTACGGCACGGTCAAGGGCAATCTCCGCGCGAAAGACCGCATCGAGATCAAGAAGGACGGTTCGGTGAACGGCGACCTGACGACGGCGCGCATCATGATTGAGGACGGCGCGTATTTCAAAGGCTCCATCGAAATCGACAAGTCCGGAGAGAAAGAATCCGGGAGCAGCGCGTTTTCGCGTTCGACCTCCGCGCCCGCGGGTGTCGGGCCCAAGACGATCTAGGTTTCAGTTCCTTCCCCAAGTTCGTCCCAAGGACGGCGTCCCACGGCAAACGGGACGCCGTTTTGTTATACCCCCAGCATGGCTCCCGCATTAGTTAATAACTTGACAAGTCTTTGACTGATTCCCATGGTTTGGGTGGTTGCCCTCATCCCACAGGAGAGAACTATCCAGCCAGCGCCCGCCTAGGAGTTGCGCCATGCCGTCGGGCGTGCACAATCCGGCTTTTCTCGTTTCGATTCAATCGGGGAGAAATGCCACGCTTCGCGGCAAAGCGCTGACGCTCGCCTTCAAGGACACAAATACGTTCTCCGCAACTACGCCGGGGCCCCCCACCGGCCGGCAGCTGTTGGTCTTGACGAATCCGGATGGCGAAAGCGTTTCGCCGGACGCGACCTTCGTTGCGCAATAATCATTTTTAACCATTCGGTCGCAGCTCTCATCCTACAACTGGGCCAAGCGAAAGACGCGTATTCATTCGGATTGAGAGGAAAATCAGATGGATCTCGGGCTCAAAGGGAAGATTGCTGTGGTCAGCGGATCGACCGCAGGGATTGGACTTGCAATCGGCTCAGCATTGGCGGCTGAAGGCGCGCAGGTGGTGCTGAATGGCCGAACGGAAGAGCGGGTCACCGGGGCGGTGGACGCGATCTTGAAACAGCACAAAGGTGCGCAGGTACGCGGTGTGGCCGCCGATCTTGGCAATGCGGAGGGCGTCGCCAAATTTGCGCGCCAGGTGCCGGAAGCGGATGTGCTCATCAACAATCTGGGAATTTTCGAAGTGCAGCCTTTTGCGGACATTCCGGATTCGGACTGGCTGCGTTTCTTTGAGGTAAACGTGCTCAGCGGCGTGCGACTCACGCGCCACTATCTTCCGGGAATGAAGCGCAAGAACTGGGGCCGCGTCATTTTTATTTCCAGCGAATCCGCGCAGCAAATCCCCTCGGAAATGATTCACTACGGGATGACGAAAACCGCGCAGGTTTCTATCGCGCGGGGCGTCGCGCAAACCGTTGCGGGTACTGGTATCACCGTGAACTCCGTCCTGGTTGGGCCGACCGCGTCGGAGGGCGTCGGCACGTTCGTCAAGGATTTTGCCCGGCAGCAGGGCATCACCGAAGCGGAGTTCGAGAAACAGTTTTTCGTGAGTATCCGCCCCAGTTCGTTGTTGAAGCGTTTTGAAACGCCCGAGGAAGTTGGGGCAGTCGTGGCTTTCCTCGCCAGTACACAGGCATCCGTCATCAACGGGGCTGCGGTCCGCGCCGAAGGCGGCGTCGTCGCAAGCATCCTCTGAGGCTTGCGGCTTATGCCCGCAGGTAATCGGCTCGCCAGTTCTCGACCATTTGCTTGATGGCCTTGCCCGTGTGAATGTTGCCGGTGAGCACTTTTCGCGCGAGTGCCGGAAGTTCCGCGTCGCACGCAAAGCGCATGGCCACCAATTGGTCGCAGGTGAATTCCCCGATGCGAGGTTGCAAATCCTCTGGCACCAGTTTCTCCAGGCGCATGCGTTCTTCCAACCGTACGACGCGGTTCTGCACGGCCAGCGCAAACGTGCGGGCATAAACCATCAGCAGGACCAGCGCCGCGGCCGTGAGCACGCTGATAAATGCGTCCAGCGAATAGCCGGCGAGCTTCCATCGATAGATGGACCAGCCAAAATTCAAGCCGAGCGCTGGAATTACGAAGAAATGATAGCCCGGTACCCATCGAACGTGATTTGCAAGATTCTGTTCCGCCATGTCCGTCGTTCCTCCGTCCCTGATTCGTGTCCTGGCACTGGCCATTCGGCCAGTAATTAACTAAGCGCCCGGCGCGGCGTACTAGTGTTTTTCCGTTCGAGCGGATGCACAATCAAACAGATAGCCGTTAAGCTTGCGGCGGGAAGGCATCATGTCAAACCTCAGTTTTGCCCGGATCATGTACGGCGCCGGTCAGGAACCCCACTCTCCTGCTTTCGCGCCGATGTCCAATCTCCCGCCGGCGTTGCAGAATTCCTCCCCCACCACTTCACAAGACTCTTCGCATGTCTTCGACGGGGCCACGGTCGAGAGCATTTTGCACAAAGTCTCGATTGCCCTTTCCGAAAAGAAATAAACTCTGCGATTCGAATCGCTCTGCCATTCGACCGTTCATCGAATCACTTTGCGGGCGCTACAGGCGGTGCCCCGTGAAAGTCGTCCTTAAACACCGTTCCGTCCTTCATCACAAACTTCACTTTTTCCAATTCACCGATATCCTTGAGCGGGTCCGCGCCGACCGCGATAATGTCGGCATACGCGCCTTCGGCCACCAGGCCGAGTTCGCCCTTGCTCCCCAGCATTTCGGCGGGGCGCGAAGTGGCCGCTTGAATTGCGGCCGCCGGCGTCATGCCGAGTTTCACCATCCATTTGAATTCTTCGGCGATCGGCTGCTGCCAGGGAATACCGCCAATGTCCGTACCGAAAACAATTTTCAGATTGGCCTTCAGCGCCTTCTGAAAGGTCGTCTCATGTAGATTTGCGCGGGCGCGATCGCGTTGTCCTTCAGGTGTGTCTGCCGCCGCCCAATCCGAGTAATACACACCCAGAGTCGGGCAATACCAAGTGCCTTGCCTGGCCATCTGTGCGATTTGTGCGTCGCTGATGTCCAGGCCATGCTCGATCGAATCGCAGCCGCCGTCCAGCCCTCGCTGCAGGCCTTCGCCGTTGTACGCGTGGCAGGCCACTTTCTTTCCCCAGCCGTGCGCTTCGTCAACAATCGCGCGCAATTCCTCGACGGTCAGCGTTGGCTGCGAAATCAGATGGCCCTGCTTGTCCACCCACGAGCGGTGCGTCATGTAAACCTTCAGCCAGTCCGCGCCGTGATCGAGTTGCTCCCGCGCCGCCTTGCGGGCTTCGACTGGCCCGTCCACAATCTGCACGCCTTTGGGCAACACCAGTTCCGGCGCGTAGCCTTCCAGGTTGTAACCGCCGGTCGTGGAAATCCCGCGCGTGGAGGCGAACACGCGCGGACCGGGAATGGTTCCTTCTTCGATGGCCTGCTTGATTCCGATGTCACCGTAACCTGCGCCTTCCGTCTCGACGTCGCGCAGTGCTGTAAAGCCCTGCTCAAGCGCGCGCTTTGCGGCGTAGGTTGCGCGCGCGGCCCGCAATGCGATTCCCGCTTTCAGGATGTTCGCGTCGTAGCCGCCCTTGGCGGGATCCTCTCCCCACAGGAAAAGATGCGTGTGAGAGTCGATCAGCCCGGGAAGAACCGTGGCGTTTGAAAGATCGATCGTCTTCGCGCCGGCGGGAATGGACGAGGAGCCGTCCGCGACCTTCTCAATCCGTTGGCCGCGCACGAAAATCAATTGATGCTTCCGCGGCGTTTCGCTTTGTCCGTCAATCAGCGTTCCAGCGCGAATCACCGTCAGCGGTGCAGTTTCCGTCTTTTGCGCCTGCCCAAAGGAATCTGCGACGCACAACACGACCAGCAAGAAGAGCAGTCCAAAACGTTTCATAGCCGCTCCATTCCGTTTCTTGGTTTGTCTTTAGTTCGATCGTCCGGGAGGGCTACGTTCCCAGTAGATTTCCTTGAATCCGGGTATAGCCGTGCTCCTCGGCCCACAAGCTTAACGGCACGGCGGCCAAATCGTCTACTACGGGTATTGCGTGGCCGTCTTTGGTGAGGTCGATGGTGCGAAGGTAGTGCTTGCAGGTTTCGCAACTTTCCACTCGGACGTGGGGAAACTGCTCGGCAACGTAGACAGGTAACTGCTGTTCCTTTTGCTCGCCGCAATTGGCGCAGAGGATCCGCCGGAACTCCCATTCGAGCGAGCAGAAGGAGCAAACCAGGAAACGCTTGCCGCTGTCGCCCTCTGGGCGCAGCAGGCCGAAAACGGGCAGGGCATTGCAGCGCGGGCAACGGCACACCGTCATCAAGGGCGCGGGCGGCAGCATCGCGTCGGTTACGAAGTCCGCGTAGGGCTGCAGCACTGCTCGCGCGAAGAAATCTTCGAAGGGATTGACCAAGGGAGGTTCCGATGGCGCGGCAACTGGCAGATGAGTTTCGAGCAAACCCGTCTTCCAGAATTCCTGGAGGATTTCCGCCTGCCGCCCGGCGCCTTTTGACTTCAAGCTGCGCGCCGCTTCGACCAGAGCCTTCGGGGCGTGCGCTTCGAGAACTTTGAGAAACTCGGGGAACGACTCCAGAAGCAGGACCAGGTTAAGCTCCGAGCGCAAATCTCCATTCGCCGGGACGACGGCCTTCTTCCCCCATCGTTTCGGAAGGGCTTGGTAAAATTCCTGCTGAAATTTTGCGATCGCACTGTAGAAGGAAAGAATTTCCCGTGCGAACTCATGCCGCCCGGCCAGGAGAGCGGCGCGCTCAATCCGCGCGCGGTAATTCACTTTCCCGGCGGCCAGGATGGTCATTTCGGGCGGTTGGAATTCGCGACGATCTCTTTATACCAGCCCGGGTGATAGCGCTTGGCGAACGCCAGCGAAACGTCTCCGCGAATGACGCTGCCAAACGCGCCGCGTTCAGCGAAAACGCCCATGTAGATATGGATCATGAAATTTCCGATCAGCAGCAGCGCCGTTCCCGCGTGCACGACGACCGAGATGTAGCGCATCCAACGCAAGCTCCACGGGAGCGATTCGGTAAACCACAGCACCACCCCAGAAGCCAGCAGAAGGATCGCCCCGCCGAAGAAGCTCCAGAAGAGCAACTTCTGCCCGGCGTTGTAACGGCCCGCCGGCGGCATCTTGTCGTCCTGGTTTTGGATGTAGTAATGAAGCGACTTCCACCACTGGGCGTCCACGGAATCAAAGTTCATTTGTCTGGACCACAGGGCAAACATGTAGCAAACCGCCACGAAGAAGACCAGGCCGATCCACGGATGCAGCATCCGCGAAAGCTCCGCGCCGCCGAGCGCCGAGGCGATCCAGAAGAGCCAGGGCGACCAGAAGGCGAGGCCGGTCAGCATCAGATAAATAAAGGATCCGGCGGCGACCCAGTGATTCATACGCTCATTGAATTCGTAGCGGAGCACACGATCGTGAGGAAGCAACTGTTCCTGATGGCTCACGGCTAATCTCCTTCCTTCGATGCCACGTCCGGCTCATCATGCGCCTTCGGCCCGAACCTCAAATAATGAGCGAACAACCCGATCAGGCCGCCGACGAGAGCGATGTTGCCCAGCCACTTCAGGGGGTGCTTCCAGAACTTCACGGCAAGGGGGATGGTGGGATTGCTCGGCAGGCCGCCATAGAGTTCCGGCTTGGTGGCATCGTGCAGGACGTAGATCACCCCCGTGCCGCCGACGCCCGGCGGATCGTAAACGCCGGCGTTTTCGTAGCCGAAATGTTCGCGCAGTTGCTTGGCGCGCTTTTCGGCAAGGAATTTCATGTCGTCCTTGCTGCCAAAGTGCAGGCAGCCCGTGGGGCAAGACTTAATGCAAGCGGGTTCGAGGCCCTGGCTGACGCGATCCGTGCACAAAGAGCACTTGTACATCCGCTTGGTGACGCTGTTGAACTTCGGAATATTGAACGGGCAACCGGTGACGCAGTAGCCGCAGCCGATGCAGTGATCCTGCTGGAAATCCACAACGCCGTTGGTGTATTGCACGATTGCGCCGTCGGCGGGACACGCCTCGAGGCAGCCCGGTTCGGCGCAGTGCATGCACTGGTGCTTGCGCATCAGCCACTGCAGGGTGCCGTCTTCGCGCTCGTGCTCGTTGAACAGGATCAGGTTCCAGTAATTCCACCGGGTGTCCGGCATCGTCTGGTAGGTGTTGTCGAAAGTGGTTTGCGAGAACGGCATATCGTTCCATTCGACGCAGGCCACTTCGCACGCCTTGCAGCCGATGCAGGTGGTGGTGTCAACGAGTTTGCAGACGGTGAACTCGCGTTGTGTGTCTTCGCCGGGGACCGTGCCTGCGTGTCCGGATATTTTCTGAATGCGTAGTGTGGCTTGGCTCATGTCAGCTCTCCTACGCTCTCTCGACCTTCACCAGAAAGCCCTTGAATTCCGGTGTGTAGGAGTTTGGATCATAGACCGTTGGCGTCAGCAGATTCGCCAGCGTTCTTGCGTTCTTTCCTTCGTCCTCTTCGATGCCCCGATAGCCCTGGTGAATCTGGAAGCCGATCTGGTAGACCTTTTTGCCGTCGATGATCATTGGCTTGATGCGTTTGGTGACCATCGCCTTCGCAATATACTCGCCGCGGATGCTCGAGACTTTTATTTTTTCTCCGCCGTGAACCCCGATGTCGTTCGCCAGTTCGGCGGGAATTTCGATGAAGGGTTCCGGCACCAGTTGCACGTTCATCGGATTGTTCTTGGTCCAGTAGTGGTAATGCTCGGTCATACGATAGGTGGTGCAGACAATCGTGTAACCGTCTTTCGGTGTGCCGTACTTGTCGTCGGGGGTTTTGAATCGTTTGACCACCGGATTGTGGGTCTGCTGCGGATGCAACGGATTGTCAATCGGGCTCTCGATCGGTTCGTAGAATTCCGGGAACGGCCCATCGGCGAAGGCCGCGAGCGGTCCAAAGATTCGCCCCACGCCTTCCGCAGTCATGATAAACGGGCCCATGTGGTCTTTTGGCTTGGAATCGGCTTTGAAGTCCGGCACGTCGTTGCCAACCCATTTTTGCGTGGCTTCGCTCCACCACACTTGTTTACGTGAAGGATCCCAGGGCTTGCCCTCCACGTCGCACGATGCGCGATTGTAGAGTACGCGCCGGTTCGCGGGCCACGACCAACCCCAGGCCGGGTGCACTCCCATGCCCGAAGGATCCGAGGGGTCGCGTCGCGCGGATTGATTGCCTGCTTCCGTGAAGGCGCCGGAGTAAATCCAGTTGCCGCAGGACGTCGTGCCGTCGTCTTTCAGCCAGGCAAAACCGGGAAGCTGCTGGCCGGCCTTGATTTGCTGCTTGGTCGCTGGATCTTCGAGATCCGCCAGCGCCTTGCCGTTGATTTCCTTCAAGACTTCGGCCAACGGAGGACTGGAGGGAAAGCTGTAATTCCAGGTCAGGTTCAAAATGGGATCGGGGAACTTGCCGCCTTCTTTCTTGTAGAGCTCACGTACCTTCAGAAAAATCTGCGCCAGAATGGCATGGTCCAGCCGGGCATCTCCGGGCGTCGGCACGGCCGTGTTTTTCCATAGCACCCAGCGCGCGGAATTAGTCATTGAGCCGTCTTTTTCGGCAAAACCCGCACAAGGCAAGTTGTAGACAGTTGTTTGGATCTGCTTCATTTCGTCCGTGGAGATCCCGGGTGCTCGCCAAAAATCGCTGGTCTCGTTGGGATAAATTTCCCCGACGACCAGGAAGTCCGCTTTTTTCAGCGCGTCGATGTTTTTCTTGGAGTTGGGACCGATGGCCACGCCGTTCATCCCGAAAGCGAGCATGCCTTTCAGGGTCCCGTTGTACATGTCGTCCCACATTTGCACCCAGGAGTAATTTCTGTCGACCTTGGGCAGATAATCGAAGGCCCAGCCGTTTTGTTTGGTGGCCGCGTCGCCATAGAGGGCTTTGAGGAAGCTGACCGTGAATTTCGGCGTGTTGCTGTAGTAGTTGAACGAATCCCATGCGGCGGGCTTCGAAGATGTTGGAGTGACGCGCTTCATCCAATCGTCAAAGGATGCGTCCGCGGGAGTCGGAGTCTTCAGGTAGCCCGGTAAACTGTCGAAGAGGCCGGCCATGTCCGTGGCGCCCTGAATGTTGGAGTGACCGCGCAGCGCATTTACGCCGCCGCCCGCGCGGCCGACGTTGCCCATCACCAGTTGCAGGATGGCGGCGGTACGGATGATTTGGGTGCCGAATGAGTGATGGGTCCAGCCGACGGCGTAGATGATGGTGCTGACCTTCTTCATGTCGCCGTCTTTGCGAACCGAAGTGTAGAGGTCGGCGGCCTTGAGGAATTGTTCCTTGGGGATGCCGGTAATGCGCTCGACCATCTCCGGTGTGTAGCGGGAATAGTGCTTCTTCAGGAGCTGGAAGACGCAGTTCGGGTTCTCGAGCGTGGGATCAAAGTCGACAGTTCCCGGCAGCGCAGGAAGGGCGGGCGGTTGTCCGGGTTTCGGGGCGGGAGGGGCGGGCGATTTCCCGCCGGAGCCCTGGTAATTCCAGCTGGCCCGGTTGTAGGTCTGTTTCTGGTCGTCGAAGCCGGAGAACAAGCCATCAACATCAGGGAGCTTGAAATCCTTTTCTACGATGAATCCCGCGTTGGTGTAATTAACCAGGTAGTCTTTTGCGATTCGATTGTTTTCGATGGCGTAGTGAATTAGACCGCCAAGGAAGGCGATATCTGTCCCGGCGCGAATCTGGCAGAACATGTCGGCGACAGCGGCAGTGCGCGTGAATCGAGGATCGACAACGATCATCTTTGCGTTGCGGGTGCGCTTTGCTTCCACCGGCCACTTAAATCCACAAGGATGATTCTCGGCAGGATTACCGCCCATGATCAGCATCATGTCGGTATTCTTCATGTCCACCCAGCCATTGGTCATCGCGCCCCGGCCGAACGTTGGTCCCAAACTTGAGACCGTGGGGCCGTGTCAAACCCTGGCCTGGTTTTCCAGATGCACGACCCCCAGGGCGCGCATCGCTTTCACGACCAGATAGTTAAACTCGTTCGTGTCGGTGCAGCCGCCGATGAAGGCGACCGATTCCAGCCGATTGACCGTGTGCCCCGCCGCATCCTTCTCGACGAAAGTGTCATCGCGGGTCTTCTTGACCCTGGCGGCGATTTCGTTGATGGCATCGTCCCAGGAAATGTCCTGCCAGTCGGTGCCGCCCGGCCGGCGCACCTGCGGCTTCAGAAGGCGCCTGTCGTTCATGATCTCTTGCTGAAGCGAAGAACCTTTCGGGCAGAGCGTGCCGCGGTTGGTCGGATGATCGGGGTCGCCCTCGACGTGAACAACCTGCGCAGTGACATTCTTCGCGCGGTCACCAATGGTGTAGATGATCGTTCCACAACCCACCGCGCAGTACGGGCAAGTTGACCGCGTCTCGCTGGCACGGCCAATCTTCAGAGTGCGAAGTTCGGCGAAGGCCGGTTTCAAATCAAAGCCGAAAACCGCTGCGGCTGTGCCCCCAACTGTGGCAATTTTCAGAAAATCACGGCGAGAAGCGTCCATTAGGACCCTCCGTAGGATGTGAGGAGATCTGATGCGGCCCCCTCTTCATATTTCTTCCCGGGCCTTCTGTCAAGTCCTAAACCCTGGGCCGCCGGAAGAACCGACGTGGCTTCGATGTTCTGGCGCAGCGAAATGTTTCAAGAATCTTTCGAAACAGGACCAGTCAAGTCCGATAGAACTTCGGCTGACCCGGAATGTCATGTTCAAGTCCGGAAAGCAATGTGTCGGGCGGGTTACTGCTTAACCTTCGCCGCACAAAGGCCAAGAAATCCGGCCGGATCTGCCGGAAGTGTAAAAAAATGGAGAAGGCGGTATTCAGGCAGGCCAATTTAAGCATTGTGCCGCGGCCGAGGTTCTGTCTGCGGGTCCGAGCACCATTCTGCACTGTCGAAATTCGTGTGTCCGTCGAGTGAGTATGAAAGCTGGCCACAACTCGTCGCTCGCTCCAGCCGAAAAAGACCGGCGTTCGAACCGGCCCTTGCTGTTTGGCTACTCCTTGACCGCAGCTGCGGTTCTCCTGTCGTCGGTCGCGGCACTGGTTCTACCCAAAGGCTTTGAGCTTGGCCTGTTCGGCGACCTCTTGCAGGCCGCGCTGGCGGGGGCATTCACCTTCCTCACGTTTCAGAACATGCTTCGGAGCCAGGCCCAGGTACGCGCCTTCTGGCTCCTGCTCTTCATCGGGGCGGCGATGTGGTTGTTCAGCCTGCTGATCTGGTCCACGCATGAACTGTGGTTCCACTTGGCAGTCCCTGATGTGCCTCTAGCTGATATCTTTCTATTCGTAGGATTGGTCCCCCTGGTCGCCGCGACGGTCCTGGAACCTCAAAAAGCGCACGATGCCCGCTTCCGCTCTTTTGGTCTGCTGGATCTGGCCATTCTGATCCTGTATTCGCTTTACCTGTTTGCGTTCTACGTGTACGCGTATCGCCTGCTTCCGGGCACCATGGGCATCTACAACCATAATTTCAACGTCGCCGACGCGATTGGAAATCAGTTATTTGCCATTGCCACGGGGGTTGCGTTTTTCCGGGAACGCGGAGCCTGGCGTCCGTTGTACCGCATCTTCTTTCTCTCTGCCGCAGGATATGCTCTGGCCTCCGACGCGATCAATGTGGCGATCGATCTCGGCAAGTACTATACAGGCTCTCTCTATGATGTCCCGCTGGTGGCCGCAATGGGTGGCTTTGTGTGTCTCTCCCTCGCCGGGCGGCCGCTTATAGAACCCGCTCCGGGAGCGGTGGAACGCGACGGTGGCAAGAAGCGACCCTTTAGGCGATTCACCTTTCTTCCCTCGCATTTGGCCATGCTGGTCACGCTTTCCACCCCGGCGATCGGATTGTGGCTGCTGACGACCTACGCGGCGCACGACAGACTTTTTTCCTTCCGGCTCGACATTACCCTCCTCACCATCTTTATGCTGACGCTGTTGCTTTCCATCAAGCAGGATTTCCTGAGCGCCAATCTGTTCGGTTCCCTCCGGCACCTCTCCCATACTTACTCGAGCATCGACCGCTTCAAGGATCACCTGGTGCAAGGCGACAAGCTGGCTTCCCTCGGCGAACTGGTGGCCAGCGTCGCTGACCAGATTCGGAAGGCCATGACCATTATCCGGCAGCAGGCGGCTCAGATCACCTCCCGCTCGCATGGGGAATCCCGCAGCCGTACCCTGGCTGGAAAGATTGGCCAGTATGCGGAGCGAACCGATGCCCTCGTCGAGAATATGCAGCGCTTCGCCCAGGAAACCCCGCTAGCGGTCGCTCCCGTCGCAGTAAAACCATTGCTCGAGAACGCTCTCCATCTGAGCCGCATCGACAAACTGCATAACGTAGTCGTTCACTTGGAGGCGGAGACGGACTGTCCGCCGGTACTGGCCGATTCGAGCCAGCTGCTTCACGTTTTTCTGCAGATCATTTCGAATGCGATGGACGCCCTGGAAGAAGTTGGCGGCGGCGAACTCACGATCTCCATACGTCCCTGCGAACCGCAGGTGTGCATTCAGTTTTCCGATAACGGCCCCGGCATCCGGCATCCGGATCACGCGTTCGAACCCTTTTTCACAACCAAGCCCGTGGGGAAGGGAACCGGTCTCGGGCTAAGCACGTGTTACGGCATAATTCGCCAGCATGACGGCGACATCACCTGCGGGAATCGCCTGGAGGGCGGCGCTTACTTCACGATCTTTCTCCCCGCGGTCGCTTTGTCAGCCTCGGTTTCAGGCTTCGCCTCATCCGTTGTATCGGAGCGACCAGGGTGAGTATTCAACCCCGCCACAAACTCTTCCTTGGTATCGCTTGCGCGATATTCCTATTGCATACCGCTGTTGCAGCGTTCGCCAGACCCTCGTTCCCGTTGACGATTTTCGGCGATGCGATCCCCTGCGGATTGCTGATCGCGGCCATCCTGGCGGTACGCGAGAATTTCCGCTTCCCTCGCGGGGTTCTGCCGCTCTTCTGGAAGTTGATGGCCGCAGGCTTGTTTCAGATGCTGCTCTCGCAGGCCTACTGGTTCTACTACGATTCGCTGAAAATCTATTCCGCTCCCAGCCCGGTTATTGGCGACACACTGTTCCTGCTGGCGCACGTTTTCTTTCTTTCCGCCTTTGTTTTAAGGCCGCATTCCGCCGCTGCGGGCGGCGACCTGCGGCTCCGGCACCTCGATTTCGCGTTGCTCACTTTCTGGTGGTTGGCCCTGTATGCCTACTTCGCCCTGCCCTGGCAACTGGTCATCCAGGATTTCTCCAAATACAATCCTGCGTATTATCTCCTGGCGTTGATCCAGCATATGATGATCATTGCCGGGCTGGCCGTCGTGTGGAAACGCGCAACGGGACTCTGGCGCACCTTCTACGGCAGCTTCCTCTGCCTGTTTGTCTTGATCGCCGCGGGAAATCTGCTGCTCAGTGTGGCCATCGATCGCGGTGTTTATTATGCGGGCAGCTTTTATGACACGCCTTTCCTGCTGGCGCTGCTCTTGTTCACCGTCGTTGCCTCTTTCGGGTTATCCCTCGAGCCCCGCGAGGACAAGACTCCGAATCGCGAAATCAACCAAAGCCTGTGGACGGCGCGCATCGCGATGGTGGCCATACTTTCTCTGCCGGTCATCGCCCTGCTCGGCTCGTTCGAAAGGAATGTCCCTGAGGATGTGGCGGCCTTTCGGCTCCGCCTGGTGTTTGTAGCGATGTTGCTGCTGAGCGGCCTGGTTTTCTGGAAGCTGACTTTGCTTGCACGGGAGCTCCGCCGCCTGGTGCGCCTCTCTGAATCCTCGCTCGAGAATCTGAAAAAGGTCCAGGCGCGCGTGACTCACTCGCAGAAACTGGCGGCACTGGGGAGGCTCGCGGCCGGCGCCACCCATGAGATCAGCAACCCCCTTACCGCCATCTTGGGCTACTCTGAACTGTTGACGGACATCCCTGCGCTTTCTCCCCCCGACCGCGAGAGCGCTCAGATCATCCAGAAGCAAGTGCACTCTGCGCAGGCCGCCGTTAACAGCCTCCGCAAATCGCTGCGAAATCCGGATGCCCTGCATCCAACGACAACCAGCGAATAAAGGGATTCCTGAATTCGCCGCCCGGGGCTTAATCTGTGAGCCGTTTGCCTATTCTCGTCATCGAATTCGCCGCAATTTATGTAATTGTCCCTCTGCTCATCTATTACCGCCGCATTCCCAACCTGCCGATTCCATATTTGCTGCTCATTGCGCTCCTGGCCTTTTTTCTCCTCCGGAGCGACCCGGCGTTCCGCATTTCGCAGCTCACTCACTGGGGCAACATCCGGCCATTCCTCCCCACCGTCCTCGTTCGAGATGCCGTGTGCGTGGCGGGACTGGGAATCGCCGTCTACTTCCTGGCGCCGCAACTCCTTTTCTCCCTAATCCGGCGCTCAGCTTGGCTCTGGGCGCTGGTATTTCTGCTCTACCCACTGCTCTCTGTCTACCCGCAGGAATTTCTTTACCGGGCATTTTTCTTTCATCGCTACGAGCCTCTGTTCGGCCGTGGATGGGGCATGTTGATGGCCAGCGCACTGGCGTTCGCCTTTGTTCATATTATTTTCAGGAATTGGCTGGCCGTGGGGCTCTGCCTGATCGGCGGGTTTTTATTTTCGGTCACCTATCAAACTTCCGGTTCGTTGCTCCTCGCGTGCCTGGACCATGCCATTTTCGGCAATTTCCTGTTCACCATCGGTCTTGGCCAGTTCTTCTACCACGGCTCCCAGACCTGACCCCGCCCGTTCATTCTTCTCCCCAAACAGGCCTCCACCCGGTAAAATAAAGGCGAAACAATTCCTGCTTTCTCTCGCTGAAATATTGAGGCCACCGGGTGCGTATCCAGTCTTCAGAGCCACACCCACACCAAGGAGATGCCGCCGCATGGCGACGACACCTAAATCGCTGAAGCCTGACCTGGGATCCCTGCGCATCAGCGACACCAAGCGCAACGCCACCAGGTCCAGCAAGCGCTGGCTGTGGCTGTTTTTGGGCGTGCTGGCACTGATTTTGCTCGCTGTTGCTGCCTCCGCTTTCCGGGATCGCAAACCCGAAGTGGAAGTCGCGACGGTAAGCAAGCCGGCGAATGGTCCCGCCGGGGTCCTGAACGCCAGCGGCTATATCACGCCGCGCCGCCGCGCGACGATCGCCGCAAAAATCACCGGCCGCGTCACTAGCGTCATGTTCGACGAGGGAACTCGCGTCGCCGAGGGGCAGCTCCTCGCTACGCTCGATGATTCCGATGCGCGCCGCGCCCTGGACTCGGCCAAAGCCGATCGCGACTCCTCGCAAGCTGCCATTGCCGACTTCGAGGTGCAGCTTCGCAATGCCGAAATCGAGCTTCACCGCGCCGAACAGCTGGTGAAGGAGGGTGTGCAGACGCAGCAGGCCCTCGACACTGCGGTTATGACCGCCGACAGCCTTCGCGCCAAGATTAATCTGGCGAAGCAGCAGGTTGCAGGTACCGAGGCGCGTATCCGAGAGCAGCAGCAGGCCGTGGACAACTGCACCATTCGCGCGCCTTATGCCGGCATCGTGGTTTCGAAGGATGCCCAGGTCGGCGAAATGGTCTCGCCGGTTTCGGCGGGAGGCGGCTTCACCCGGACCGGCATCGCCACCATCGTTGATCTGCACTCCAATGAAATTGAGGTAGACGTCAGCGAGTCTTACATCGCGAAGGTGCAACCCAACCAGCCGGTCACGGCGATTCTGGACGCCTATCCGGATTGGAGCATCCCCGCGAAGGTGCGGACCGTTATTCCGACGGCCGATCGGCAAAAGGCTACGGTGAAAGTCCGTATTTCATTCACGGACGAAGGTCATGTCCGCCTCATCGACCCTGCGACCCAACCAAGAATTCTTCCGGACATGGGAGTGAAGGTAACGTTTCTTGAAGAAGAAAAGCCCAAAGCGGCTGCAGACAAATCACCTGCGGCGGCACCCGCGCTCGCGCTGGTACCAGCAGCCGCCATCCACCGGGACAATTCTTCCAAATTTGTGTTCGTAGTGAAAGGCGATACCCTGGAACGCCGCGCGGTTTCGCTGGGGTCGGTTCGCGGCACGAACGTCGAAATTCTTGCCGGGCTTCAGCCGGACGCAGTTGTCGTCGTGAAAGGTCCGGAATCCCTGCGTGACGGCCAGTCGGTGCAGATTAAACAACAATAGGAGCGCTCCCCATGGTGAAAGTTGACGGAAGTGGCGGTAACTCCAGCCTCATTCAGGTGCGCGACCTCGACAAGACGTATCGTCGCGGCGGCGAAGAGATTCACGTGCTTCAGGGGCTGAACCTCGATGTGGAAAAGGGCGAGTTCATCGCCTTCATGGGCCCGAGCGGCTCCGGCAAAACCACGCTCTTGAATTTGCTAGGTGGGCTGGACGTCCCTACCCGCGGCAGCATCACCGTTGCCGGCGATGAAATTACCAACATGTCCGCCAACCGCCTGACCGAATGGCGCGCGCGCCACGTTGGCTTCATCTTTCAGATGTACAACCTGATTCCCGTGCTCACTGCGTTTCAGAACGTGGAGCTTCCGCTGCTGCTCACCAAGCTTTCGAAGGCCGAGCGCCGCGAACACGTGGAGACCGCGCTTTCGGTCGTGGGTCTTACCGACCGCATGGATCATTATCCGCGCCAGCTTTCCGGCGGGCAGGAGCAACGCGTCACGATCGCCCGCGCAGTTGTTTCCGACCCGACCTTCCTTTTGTGCGACGAGCCTACCGGGGACCTGGACCGCAAGAGCGCCGATGAAATCATGGCGCTGATTGAAGAACTTGTCGGCAAGCATTCCAAGACCGTACTGATGGTTACGCACGATCCGGTTGTCGCTTCCCGCGCCAACACCACGCTGCATCTTGAAAAGGGAGTGCTCGTCGAAGGGCGCAGACAGCCGCTGATGACCACGGCTGGGGGTGTGGCATGAAATTCTCGCGCATTATTCTCGCGAACCTGTTTCGCAAGAAAGTTCGGCTGCTGCTTACGATCGGCTCGTTCGCCGTCGCCCTTTTCCTGTTTGTCTTCCTCGCCGTCGTGAGGGATGCCTTCAACCGCGGGGCTGACGTCGCCGGGGCCGACCGGCTGGTGGTGATCAACCGCACTTCCATCATCAACCTGATGCCACTCTCCTACCGGGATAAAATCCTGCGCATTCCCGGCGTGAAGGTGATCACGCACAACAACTGGTTCGGCGGCACGTACATTGACGAAAAGAATTTTTTCCCGCAGTTCGTGATCGACCCGCAATCCCAGCGCGAAGTTTTTCCGGAACTGATCATTTCGGACGAGCAATGGGCCAATTTCCTGAAAGACCGCCAGGGGGCAGTTGCCGGCGCCAAAACGGCTGAACGGTTCGGTTGGAAAATTGGCGATCGCATCCCCATCAAGACCACGCTTTACGGCGGCGGCTCCTGGGAGTTCAACCTGGCTGGTATTTACCACGGCAAGCGTCCCCAGGATGATGAAACGCAGTTCTGGTTCCAGTGGGACTATTTCGAGGAAAAGGTTCCGGAGCGAGTGAAAGGCCAGATCGGATGGTATGTGCTGCGGGTGGACAATCCCGACGACTCGCCGCGCATCGCGAAAGCGATCGACGCGGAGTTTGCAAACTCCCCCAACGAAACGAAGACTGAGACGGAGTCGGCTTTCGCCGCCAACTGGGTGAAACAGTTCGGCAACATCCAGTTTCTGATTGTTTCCATCGGGTCGGTGGTTTTCTTTACTCTTTTGCTCGTCACTGGCAACACGATGGCGATCTCCGTTCGTGAACGGACTTCGGAACTTGCGGTCTTCAAGGCCATCGGTTTTTCCGACCGTGCGGTTTTGTTTTTTGTTCTCGCCGAAGCGCTGACGATAGCGCTCTTCGGCGGTTTGCTTGGCATCCTTGGTGCCATGATCCTGGTTCCGGCATTGGGCAAGGTCCTGGCCGGACTTTTACCCAGCATCGTTCTGGCGCCGTCGATGCTGCTGCTTGGTCTTGCTCTGGCCATCGTCGTGGGATTCGCGAGCGGAGTGATTCCCGGCGTCAGTGCGATGCGGTTGCGCGTAGTCAATGCCCTCAGGAGGGTCTAGGGATGCTGCCCAAACTATTCTTCGGGTTGGTGGTAACGCTGGCCGCAGTGTTCGTTTTTCTGCTCGGTTTGACTATCCTCGTCGGGCTGGTCGCTCCGCTTTTTAACACCGTTCCCGTGTCTTACAACTTTCGCAGCATCCGCGCACGCTGGACATCCACTATCGTTGCGGTTCTGGGAATCGCCGGTACGGTCGGCGTGTTCGTGGCCATGCTTTCGCTGGCCAAGGGATTCAAGTCCACCCTGGTCGCTTCGGGGTCCGCCGGGAACGCGCTGGTGATGCGCGCGGGCTCTGCCTCGGAAATGCTGGGAGGCATCACGCTCGATTCCATACGCATCGTTCAGGATGCGCCGGGAGTTGCGCACGACTCCTCCGGACCGCTGGTGACCCAGGAAGTTGTGGGCGTGGTGCCGATTCCGCTCATTACTACGGGTACGGACGCCAACGTACAGGTCCGCGGCGTTTCGCCGAACGTGTTGCAGATTCGCACCTTCGTTAGAATGGCCCAGGGCCGGACGTTTCAACCGGGGCTTTCGGAGTTGATCGTGGGCAAGAACGCCACAAATACCTATTCAGGCCTGAAATTAGGCGACTCCGTAAATATGGGTGGGGGACACTGGAAAGTTGTCGGCGTTTTTGATGCCGGCGGCTCGTCGTTTGATTCCGAAGTCTGGTGCGACGCAAAAATACTGAGCCAGGTTCTGCAACGCCCTGCCAACATCTTTCAGTCGGCGACTGTTCACCTCACTTCGCCAGCGGCTTTCCAGCAATTCAAGGACTCGGTCACCTCCGACCCGCGGTTAACCGTCGACGCGGTTCGCGAAGTGGACTATTACGCAAAACAGTCCACCGTTATGACGCGGCTGATCACCGTGCTCGGCGGCATCGTGGCTCTGATCATGGCTATTGGCGCCGTGTTTGGCGCGCTGAATACGATGTACTCCGCCGTCGCCGAACGCGGGCGCGAAATTGCCACCATGCGCGCGCTGGGGTTCTCCACCTTAAACGTGCTTCTCTCTTTCCTGTTCGAGGCTCTGCTGATCTCAATCGCCGGCGGGATCCTGGGCTGTCTGGCCGTGCTTCCTCTCAATGGCTTTACCACCAGCACCATGAACTTCCAGACCTTTTCGAACCTGGCGTTCGCCTTCAAGATCACGTTTGACCTGCTGCTGATGGGCATTCTCTTTGCGCTGGTCATGGGCGTATTGGGCGGCCTGCTTCCGGCCATTCGCGCCGCCGTCCGTCCAGTAGCCGTCGCCCTGCGCGAACTCTAAACCTTTTCCGTGTAGCGCGGCTCCGGCCAGGTCGGCGCCCCTTCTGGAGCGCGGAAGCTTGCCAGCCGCGGGCAGGCTGGGGCTTCCGCTCTCACGCATCGAGCCCGACGAACCGACTGGAGTTTCCTCCACCCGAGAACACGACACATCATCCCGCCTGCTCGCCGAAGACGGAGGTATCCGGCAACTTGCGGAACTTTTTTTGCAGGTTTTTTCCCCTCTGGTCCAGGTCTCCGGCATCCCGTGCATGTTACACTCACTTTTTCCCAGGAGAGACCGTCTTGACCTCAGCCACCGCTCGTTTCGTCCGCCGTGCAGGCAAGTTTTTGATCCTTCTCTGGACCACTATCTCGATCTTGCTCGGCTCGAACGCTCCCGCTCAGGAACTCTCCGCGGACCAGATGAAAGGCCTCTCCTGGCGGCTGATCGGGCCCCATCGCGGTGGACGCGTCACCGCCGTCGCAGGAATCGCCGGCGATCCAAAAACCTATTACATGGGCACGCCCGGCGGCGGCGTCTGGAAAACCATCAACGGCGGCGTCACCTGGCTGCCGATTTTTGACGACGCACGCGTGGCCTCGATCGGCGACCTGGTCGTAGCACCGTCGGATCCCAACACCATTTATGTCGCCACGGGCGAGCAGTCGCCGGGAAACGGCCTCTGGAAATCCACCGATGCCGGCGCCACCTGGACGAACATCGGCATTCGCGAATCACGCACAATTCCCTCCATCCTCGTCGACCCGAAGGATGCCAACATCGTCTATGTCGCGGCAGTGGGCGACAGCACGCCCGGCGATTATCGCGGCATATACAAAACCACCGATGGCGGCAAGTCCTGGCGCAAGGTTTTCTATAAAGACGACCGCCACGGTCCAACGGAACTCTGCTTCGATGCCAACAGCTCCCGCGTGATCTACGCGGTCGTCCGGAGAATTCCCGGGCCGCCGTCGGAAAAACCTGCCGAAGAGAAAACGCCCCAGGAACAGGAAGCGGACACCGTCATCATCAGATCCTCCGACGCGGGCGAAACCTGGACTCCAACCGGTGAAAAAGGATTGCCACCCTCCCACCGCGGACGCATCGGCCTCGCCGTCGCTCCCGGCCTTTCCGGCAAGCGGGTTTTCTCCCTGATGCGCCAGGGACTTTTCCGTTCCGACGATGGAGGCGAAACCTGGCAGCAGATCACGCAGGATCCGCGCGTGCTCGGCGACGATTATTTTGGCCGCGTCTACTCCGATCCGAAAAACCCTGAAGTCGTCTACGTGATGCAGACCTCCACATACAAGTCGACCGACGGCGGCCGCAGCTTCGTGGCATGGAAAGGCACGCCGAGCGGCGAAGACGATCACGTCCTGTGGATCGCACCTGAAGACCCCAGTCGTATCATCATGGGCACGGACCAGGGCGCGGTCATCACACTCGACGGGGGAAAAATCTGGAATACCTGGTACAACCAGCCGACCGGGCAGTTTTACAGAGTCTCGACCGATCGCTTCTTTCCCTATCGCCTCTACGCCTCGCAGCAGGATTCCGGCTCCGTCTCCGTGCCCAATCGCACCGACTACGGCCTGATCACCTATCGCGACTGGTTTCCTACCGGTTCGTTCGAAAGCGCGTTCATCGCCCCCGATCCGCTCGATGCCAACTCCGTATTTTCCGTCGGCTGGTATGGCGTTGTGCTGCGCCTGAACCGGACCACGGGACAGGTGGCCACGATTTTTCTTCCGCCCTCCAGCTATCGCGTAACCTGGGAAACGCCGTTGATCTTTTCTCCGCGCGATCCCCACGCGCTCTATTACGGCGCGCAATATCTCCTGAAGACGACTGACGGCGGCACAACCTGGAAAGAGATCAGCGGGGATCTTACCAGCAAGACGCCCGAACCTCCCGGCGCGGCCAAACCCATGGAGAATGGCCACCGGCTCACGAAAGACGCCAACGAATTTTCACTGTGGGAAGGCGCGGATGACGACGATGATGCTCAAACCGCTCCGCACGGCGCGATCCAGAGCATCGCTCCTTCGCCGCTCGACGCCAACCTGATCTGGGTTGGCTCAACCACCGGGCTCATCCACCTCACCCACGACGGTCGAACCTGGGCGGATGTCACTCCTGCCAATCTTCCGGAGAATCCCTACATCAATTGCGTCGAAGCTTCACCGCACGACAGGAACACTGCCTATGCCGCGGTCTTCGCCAAGCACGGCACGTTTTCGCTGCTCTATGCACCGCGGGACGTGCGTCCGTATTTCTATCGCACCCGTGACGCCGGAAAAACCTGGGAAAAAATCGTCACCGGCCTGCCCGAAGACGGCATGGCCCGCACCATCCGTGAAGATCCCGGCCGCAAGGGACTCCTTTTCGCCGGCACCACCAACGCGGTTTATGTTTCCTTCGATTCCGGAGATCACTGGCAGCCGATGCAGCTCAATTTGCCCGCCGCCAATGTCACCGATCTCGCCATCCACGGCGCGGATCTTGTTGCCGCCACCTTCGGCCGCGGCCTGTGGATTCTCGACGACATTTCCGCTCTCCGCCAGTGGTCCGCGAAACTCCGAGACTCTCCTGCAGAAATGTTCCTGCCGGAGCCTGCAATCCGCGTCCGCTGGGACAACTATCCGGATACGCCGTTGCAAACGGAGACGCCCGCAGGCCGCAATCCCGCGGATGGCGTCGCGCTCCAATACTTTCAAAAGTCTCCGTCGAAGAGCGAACTCACTCTTGCCATCTACGACCAACAGGGAAATCTGGTGCGTCATTATTCGAACCATGCCGTCCAGGAAACGATTCCGCCCCCGAATGTTCCGGAATATTGGTTCTACCCCGAGGACGCGCTCCCCAATCAGGCGGGCATCAACCGTTTCGTCTGGGATCTCCATTACGCGCACCCGACCGCACTGCCTTACGGATATTTTGGCGCGCGGCTGAAATACACCGAATACACGGTGCCCGATCATGCCGTTCCCGGCGAAACGCCGCGCGTTCAGCCGCCGGGGCCGCTGGCAGCGCCGGGCACATATGATCTGCTTTTCACCCGGGAAGGGAAGACGTACAAGCAGAAGCTGCAAGTGTTGCCCGACCCGCGCGTCCACATCAGCGCGGAAGATTACGCCGCGCAACTCGCGCTGTCCCGCAGGATCTCCGCGTTCATGGAAGACACCGCGCGCTCGTTCCAGGCCATCGTGGCGTTACACGCGGAATTCGACGCCCGCAAAAAATCCTTGCCTCGAAATCAACCGAAAGAACTTGCCGATGCTCTTGCTGGAGTTGAAAAACAATTTCACGCATTGGAGGACGGCAACGCGGAAGCCGCCGGCTTCGGCATCCTGAATCGCGATTTCGGCCACGACCTCGTCATGGTCCAGAGCGCCGACATGAGGCCCGCCGAATCGGCGTATGACGCCGTCAACAGCGGCTGCAATGCCATTGAAAAAAACATCACCGCTTGGAACAAGCTCAACGCGGAGACGTTGCCGGCCCTGAACAAGCTTTTGAAGGATCAGAAAGCGGAAGCTCTGCCGGTGGCGCCTGCATCACCGGCTCCGCCTGCCTGCGCGAAGTAGAACAATTTGTTGCCCGGGGGCTGCCGCTCAGTCACTGGCTGCGGCGGATTTGCCGGTGGCAACGCCGGCTTCGGTTATGCCGGTGGCCACGGCGCGGTAGCGGACCACCAGAATCGTCAGATCGTCCGCCTGGCGCGCGCCACGCGCGAAATTTTCCACCGATTCGAGCACCGTCTTCTGAATTTCATCCAGCGGCAAGTCGGTCTTTCCTTGCAACACGGCGCGCAATCTGGCCACGCCGTAAAGTTCTTCTTCCGGGTCCATCGCTTCGGTCACGCCGTCGCTGAAAAGCACCAGCGTATCGTCCGGCTCCAGTTGCAGAGAGGCGGTAGTGAATTCCGCTTCGGGCACCAGGCCAACGGGGAAGGAACCTTCGGTGAACGCTTCCTGCGTCGTTTCCCTGCGCAACAATATCGGCGAAGGATGCCCTGCATTGATGTATTCGAGCTTTCCGCTGTCCTCCAAAATGCCGAAAAACATCGTCGCATACCGCCCCACTTCCGCGTGGTCGCACAGAAAGCGATTGACGTGGTTGAACGTCCGTGCCGGGTCCGTGCCCAGCGTCATGCCGGAAAGCGCGCCCTGCAACATCGTGGTCAGCAGCGCCGCTCCCAAACCCTTGCCGCTGACATCGGCCAGCAGGAATGCCGTGCGCCGGTCATCGAGCGGGAAGACGTCGAAATAATCTCCTCCCACAGACAAACAAGGAAAATTCACGCCGGAAACCGCCAGGTGAGGATACTCGCGCAAATTCTTGGGAAGGAGCGCCTGCTGGATGTCGCGTGCGATGCCGATTTCCTGCTCCAGGCGCTGCCGTTCGCGCTCCCGCTCCACCAGTCGCGCATTGTCCAGAATGCTCGCAGCGTCGGCCGCCAGCGCGTCCAGAATTTGTCGATCCAGTTTCGAAAACGCCGTCGGGCGCTTCGAGTCCATGTAGAGCACGCCAAGAAAATCGCCGCGCCGCACATCCGTTGAGGAGGCATCCGTGCTGGCACGTGCACTCGCATAGAGCGGAATCACCACCACCGCGCGCAATCCCTGCGCCACGATGCTCGCCGCCGCCTGCAGATTCATCTCCGCTTGTGCCAGGTCTTCGGTGATCACCGGTGATTGCTGCTTCATCGCCAGTTGGATGGCCGTCTGGCTGGGGGTCATGCTTTCAGGAGGCAGCCGCTGCCCGCCGCTGCGCCGCGCCAGCCGCACGCGCATGTTTTCCACTTTCCCGTCCACGGCCTCCTGCAGCAGGCCGCGGTCCGCATCCGTCACCGCGATCGCGTGATCAATCATTTTCGCCAGCACGGAATCCAGCGGCAATTGCGAGTGTAGCAGCGACGTCGCTTCCAGGAGCATGTTCAGTTTCCGCAGACCGCCGCCGGTGGACTCGGAACTCGTCATGTGATCAATGCGGGTTAACAACTGGGGAATTGCTTCCTCGGCGGTGCCGGTGGCGGAACGGAATATCAACTGGTAGGAATCTTCCAGCCCGAAGGTGACCGCGTCGCCGTCGTTCAGCATCCGGCTTTCCACTTTTTCCCCGTTCACAAACATCCCGCGCCGCTGCCCGCGGTCTTCCAGATAGTAGCGGTTTGCTTCCATGACGATTGCCGCGCAATTCCGCGAGATGCGCCGGTCGGTCAATTGCAAATGGTTGCCGGTTTCCGCGCCCCGGCCGATCAGGAAGGGAACTTGCGTCACGCGAACGTATTTCCGCGCACCATCGGGTGAGATCACCTCAAGGACCGCTTCGCTCTGTACCAGTGGCTCTGTCATGCCCTCCGCCCTTGCTCCCCCCACTCAGCCGCGCATTGTAACACGCGCTCGCGTGCTGCGCCTTCGCTCTGGCGCATGGTGCGGCACTCAACCACCATACCACCTGCCGCTCGATCAGGAATCACTAAGATACCGGGGCGGGCGCCCTCCTCGCGTGATTCCCCGGCGGCTACCTGCCGAGGCTCTGTCCGATCACCGGCTTCCGATGGCAGGATCCATTAACGGTTTGCCGACATTCTTCGCTCCACGTAATCTTCCACGAAGGCATCAAACGCGACGTCGAGCCTCTTTGTGACCTCGCCTGTCGTGCCGCTCCCGATCTTCCGTCCGGCGATTTCGCGGATGCCGATCACGTTGCGGTTTGTGGAGGTGATGAAGACTTCCTCCGCGGCGTACAAATCTTCAAGCCGCAGGGTCTGCTCCACCACCGAAGTTCCCGCTTCCCCCGCCACTTCCGTTAACACTCCCCGCGTCACGCCTTCCAGGCATCCCGAGTTCAGCGGCGGCGTCAATACTTTGTCGCCCTTCACGGCGAAGATATTCGCCGCCGTGCATTCGCATACTTCTCCGCGTTCGTTCAGCAAGACCACTTCATCAAAACCTTCGCGTTGCGCCTCGGCCACCGCCCAGACGCTGTTCAGCCACGAAGTGGTTTTCACTCCGGCCAGCGGCGAAGCCGCATGCCGGCCATGCTCGCGCACGGCAACGCGCAGCGTGTCCGGATACACCGGCACATCCGCGCTGGTGATCACCAGGTCCACTTCGGGCACCTTCTCCTCGCTCTTCCAGAAACCCACGGTGTTCCACACCAGATAGATACGCGCGCATCCATCTTGAACTTTATTCGCCCGGATCACATCCTGGAGTTGCACCCGCACCTTGGCGCTCGAATAGCTGAGCGGCAGCCGCGTGAGTGCGGCATCTTTTTCCAGCCGCCGCCAGTGGCGTTCGTAGGCAAACGCTTCCCCCCGCACGATGCGCACGGTCGTAAACAGGCCCCATCCGCAGATCAACCCCGCTTGCCCGGGCGACCATCGGACCTTGTCCACTGCCTTCAGCTCTTCGTTGTGAAACACAAATCGATGAATCACGCTTCCACCTGTCCGCAGATCTTCAAATCTTCTACCAGTCGCATTGTACCGGAATACCCGCGTCGCCCAGTAGCATCGGCGGTTCGGTATCCCAAATGCTCATATTCTCCATGGCCAGCTCTGGCTAGTGGAGCGAGTTTTCGTCACCGCAAATCGCGGGTCTCGAGGGCTCAACAGTTTAGAGGGGATCAGTGGTTCGCCGGAGACTCGATTCTGTCGTTGGTGCGAATGGGGGCAAGCAAACGGCCCCCAGGATGAACCACAGCCCGAACCCTGTGTTTCAAAATGGATCAGCCCCTGCTCCTATTCCTTCTTCTTTCACTTCGTTCCTCGCTCGTCATTTGCCCGCTTTTTTGATCCCCAACCCACCCTTGTCCTACTACCTCCGGCGACTGGCCTTCGGAATCGTCTTCATCCTGATCTACGGTCTGCTCGATCGCACCACGGTCTACCTGCAAATTTGGCCGAGCATCAGTGCCTGGTATCCGCCGGTTGGGCTCTCGGTCGCTCTGGTTATCGGCTTGGGGCCGGCGGTCATTCCCGTGATTATCGCAGCGAGCTATCTTGCCGGATACATAAACTACCATCAGAGTGTCACCGGTCTTCCATTTCTCCTCATCAATCCGCTGGTTCCGTTGATCTATGCTGCAGCCGGTCTTTATCTCCGGCGCAAATTGACCGGCAAGTATCGCATTCGTTCGACGAGCGATGTCAACGCTCTTCTGGGAGTCACCCTGCTCGCCTCGCTGGCCGCTGCTGCCGGTGGCACGGCGATCCTTGTCTGGAGCGGCGAAATCTCCGCCGTCAATTATGCGCAAGCGGCGTTCAACTGGTGGATCGGTGACGCCGTGGCCCTCTCGAGTCTCACTCCTTTCCTGCTTGAATTCGTCATTCCCTGGTGCCGGCGGTACCTCGGTTATAAGGGCGCCGAAGAGCCAGAGCCGAGAAAAAAGAGATGGGCCTGGGGCCGTGTGGATACGCTCGAACACGCGGGTTTCCTCGTTTCGCTCGCGTTTCTGATCTATCTGACATTTGGCAACAGCTATGCCCGCAGCGCCCATCTCTTTTATTTATTCTTCCTCCCGCTCATTTGGATTGCCATTCGGCGCGGCCTGCGAGGCGTTGTCGTCGCACTGATCCTGGTTGATTCAAGCGTGGCCCTCATGATGCGCGTGACCCACCAGGGGATGGAAGATCTGGCGGTTCTCCAGTTCCTGATGTTGATTCTGGCCCTCACCGCATTGATCCTCGGCGCCATTATCGGAGAGCGCAAGAACGTCGAGGATCGGCTTGCCGACGAGGAAGAACGCGTTCGCCTGATCCTTGAATCCGCCGCCGAAGGCATCTACGGCATTGACCGTCAGGGCGCCTGCACGTTCATAAATCCCGCGGCCTTGCGCATCCTCCGATTTTCCTCACGCGATCAGGTCCTCG
Organism: Acidobacteriota bacterium; assembly: GCA_013289665.1. Classification (GTDB taxonomy): domain Bacteria; phylum Acidobacteriota; class Terriglobia; order Acidiferrales; family UBA7541; genus Acidiferrum. The sequence continues at coordinate 129,585 of JABCZN010000012.1, forward strand.
GGCTAAACGGTCACATGCTCTTTCACCATTCCCATGCCGATGGCACTCCATTCCCAGTTCAGGACTGCCGCATCTTTGAGGCGTTTCGTTCGAGAAAGGGCACGCATTCCGACGAGGAAGTCTTTTGGCGCAGCGACGGCACCAGCTTCCCGGTCGAATACTGGTCCCACCCTCTGCTCCGGGACGGCAAGGCCATCGGTTCGGTGGTCACCTTTCTGGACATCTCGCAGCGCCGGTCCTATGAACTCGCCATCCGTGAAAGCGAACAGAAATTCCGCGCCATCTTCGAAGGCGCTGAATTCGGAATTGCCGTCTCCGAGCTCAAAAATGGCCGCCTCACCGTCAACCCCGCCTACCGGCGCATGCTCGGTTGCACCGCCGAAGAGATGAATTCCATCAGCATGTTTGACAAGCTCACTCATCCGGATGACGTCCAGCTCGATCTGGACACTTTTCAGGGGATGGTCAAAGGCGAGCTCGATCATCTCCACCTGGACAAGCGCTACATCTTGCGGGACGGTCGCCGCGTTTCCGCCAGTGTGGAACTTTCCCTCCTGCGCGACGCCGCGGGCACGCCGCAATACGTCCTCGGCCTTGCCGCCGACATTACGGAACGCAAGCGCGCCGAGGAAGAGCTGCGCGCCAGCGAGGGCCAGTTCCGCGCCTTCATCGAACACGCTCCTGTCGCCGTGGCCATGTTCGATCGCGACATCCGCTACCTCGCGGCCAGCCACCGTTGGATCACTGATTACGGATTTGGCCATCCCGACCTCACCGGAATTTGCCTTTATGATCTGATCCCCAACTTCCCCGAAAAATGGCGGGAATCCCATCGCCGCGGTTTGGCCGGTGAGAAGCAGCATCTGGGCGAAGACGTCTGGATTCGCGCCGATGGTGCTGAGCAGTGGGTAAGCTCCTCCGTTTATCCCTGGCGTGACCGCCAAGGGAACGTTGGAGGAATCATCATCTCCGCTGAGGACATCTCAGAACGAAAGCTGAACGAGAAACTGCTGCACGACTCCAAGCGCGCTGCCGAAGCCGCCAACGCCGCGAAGAGCACATTCCTGGCCAACATGAGCCACGAAATCCGCACCCCGCTTAACGGCATTCTCGGCATGACCGAGCTTGTCCTCGCCACTCAACTGACGGCGGAGCAGCGCGAAAACCTCGGCCTGGTCCGTTTCTCCGCCGACTCGCTGCTCGCCATCATCAACGACATCCTGGATTTCTCGAAAATCGAAGCCGGAAAGCTCGAGATCGAGCTGATTCCGTTCCGGCTTCGCGAGAGTCTCGAGCAGATCCTGAAGACCTGCGCCATCCGCGCGCAACAAAAGGGACTTCAATTTTCTTTCAAAGCGCCTGTTGATGTTCCCGATGCCCTCATCGGCGACCCCGGCCGGCTCCGCCAGGTGCTCCTCAATCTGATCGGCAATGCCATCAAGTTTACCGAGCATGGCCAAATTCTCGTCGCCGTTGCAGCCGCGTTTCCTGTCCGGGGTCGCGTGCTCCTGCACTTTGGTGTGAAGGATTCCGGAATCGGCATACCCGCAGAGACTCAGGAAAAAATATTCGCTGCATTCTCCCAGGCGGATGGTTCGATGGCCCGCAAGTATGGCGGCACAGGGCTCGGCCTGGCCATCTGCCTGCGCCTGGTGCAGATGATGGGCGGCCGGATCTGGGTCGAAAGCGCTGCCCAAAAGGGAAGCATCTTTCACTTCACGATGGACGTCGCTCTCGCAGAGGAGAACACAATTCCGGTCGGCAGTCACCCGGAACCCCTCCAGGAGGCGCTCGAAACTCAATCGCCAGATTCCGCAGCCCTCGAAGCAGCCGCTGGCCGAGGGTGTCGTGTATTGCTGGTGGAAGACAACGCCGTCAATCGCACACTGGCGCAACGCCTGCTCCAAAAGCGCGGCTTCAGGGTCTCCATTGCTGTCGATGGCAAACAGGCGATTGCGGCTACGCAAGGCGCGGAGTTCGACCTCGTCCTGATGGACATTCAGATGCCGGAGATGGATGGGTTTGAAGCCACGGTTGAAATCCGCAAGCTCGAAAAACTCACCGGCCGCCGCACCCCCATCATCGCCCTCACCGCTCACGCCTTGAAGGAAGATCGCGAGCGTTGCCTCTCTGCGGGAATGGACGCCTATGTCACGAAGCCCATCCGCCCCGCGGAATTGTTCAGCGTCATCCAGGATGTCCTCCAGTCATCCGCTGCCCACGATGCCGGAAAGCTCAACACGCTCGTCCCTTCCTCCGGCTAGCATTCTTGCCGGAGCCTGCCCTTGTCGAATTCCGCCGAACGTGCGACAACCGTTCTGGTATGCCAGCGCTTACTGATCGAACCACTCGAAAATTTCAGGCACTGACGCGTCTTGTCGGCAACACTCCACTGCTTGCGATTCATTTCCGATTCGAGGGCCAGCACCGCGTTCTTTACGCCAAGTCCGAATACCTGAATCTCACCGGCAGCATCAAGGACCGGATGGCGGTCGGGATCCTTCAGCAGGCCTACAACGACGGGAAAATCACCCCTGGCGACACCATCGCTGAAGCAACCAGCGGCAACACCGGAATTTCCTTCGCCGCCATCGGCCGCATGCTAGGTCACCCCGTCAAGATTTTTATGCCGGACTGGATGAGCCAGGAACGCGTTCACCTGATCCGCAGTTATGGCGCTGAGGTCGTCTCCGTGTCGAAACAAGACGGAGGTTTCCTTGGCAGTATCCGGCGCTGCGAAGACCTGGCAGCCTCCTCGAAGGACATCTTTCTACCCCGGCAATTCTCAAATCCTGCCAATACCCAAGCGCATTCAGAAACCACCGGCCCGGAAATCTGGTCGCAACTTCTCTCCATCGGGAAGCGTCCGCAGGCCTTCGTTGCGGGGGTTGGCACCGGCGGCACCGTGATGGGAGTCGGAAAATTCCTCCGCCAGCGCGATCCCTCGATACGCGTGCATCCTGTCGAACCCGCGGAATCCCCCACCCTGACCACCGGCTGCAAAGTGGGCAATCACCGCATCCAGGGAATCTCCGACGAGTTCATCCCGGAAATCGTGCGCCTCAAGGAAATCGACGAAGTTCTCTCCGTTCCCGATGGCGACGCCATCCTGATGGCCCAAAAGCTGGCGTTTTCTCTGGGACTCGCGGTGGGCATCTCTTCGGGTTGCAATTTTCTGGCCGCCCTGAAAGCCCAGGAAAAGCTCGGGCCGGATTCCGACGTCGTGACCATTTTCTGCGACGATAACAAGAAATATCTGAGCACCGCTTTGATGAATGAAGAGCCGCTGCGCTCCGGGTACCTGACTCCGCGCATCGAACTTCTGGGCATCGGCACGGTCGGCCGCGCTTGCGAATTCTGCCACTGAATCAGGCGGCTGCGGGACGCGCCGAAACGACAAAACCGCACGCCACCAGATACCCGAAGAGAAATTTTATAGGCTCCACTGGATGAAGGTGTTCCACATACACGAGCCCGTCGGTGACCTCATACGTCCACTCGTTCGCCCCCAGTTCCTCCAATCTTGCCTTTAGCGCAGTCTCCGACATCGGGTACACGCTCAATCTCACGTTCTGGGAAAACAGCCGCGCCGTCCCTTCAAGCAGTGCGCCTGCCAGGCTCTTGTAGCGGTCCTGCAGCGCGTGAATGAGGACCGAGAGGCCGACGGCGAAGTACACCTGCGATTTCGTATAGCGGCTCACGAATGTGCTCATGGTGTAGAGCTCTTTGGCGCGAAAAATCAGCGTGCCGTATCCCAGTTTTTGCAGGTTATCCACATGCCGCACCAGGTCTTCCGTCGTCGGCGCCGGGCCTCCCGCGATCATCAATTGGCCGGGCAGGCAAAACAGTCCCAGGCTCCCCTTGCTCTGTTCGAGTTCTTCCGTTGGAAGTTGCGCCAGCGTGCTCTGGATCAATTGCCCGTATATGTCGGAAGCGGTTTCGAAAACCCCGGGGGCCAGCACCAGTGCTTTCTTATAGAGCAGCTCCGACGGAGGAATCAGCTGACCTTCCGCGGTAAAGGCCACCGCCTCGGCGTAGCCGTTCGTCACCAGCGAAGCATGCAGTTGGCGCTTGTCCCACTTTTCAAACGCCGGACCTCTCACGTCGACCAGATCAATTTCCAGCCGCCCGAGGCTCAGATCCTCATACACGCGGGCCAGGAACTCTTCTGGGGAGCCGACATAACGGAACGCCGCGTAAATCAGGTTGACACCGAGAATCCCGACGGCTTCTTGCTGCTGCAGATTGGTCGGGTCCTGGAGGTTGATGTGCAGTATTACCTCGCTTGCGGGAGCGCCCGGCGCCTGTTGGAACCTGAGCCCCACCCATCCGTGGCACTCGTTCGTCCCTGCGAAGTTTCGGGCAGACACGGTGTCCACATAGGTAAAAAACCGCGTGGTTAGGCCGCGGCTCGCCTCGAGTTCCGCCAGCAGTTGCTTCCACTCGCTTTCCATCATCGCTTCCAGGCGCGGTTCGGAAACGTATCGCGTTCCTCGTCCGTACAGGTCGTCGCTCACTTCTTTGTCGTACGCGGATATGGTTTTCGCCACCGTCCCCGAGGCCCCGCCCACGGTCAGAAACCAGTGCGCCACCTCCTGCCCTGCTCCGATTTCCGCGAACGACCCGAAAACCGAGCCATCCAGGTTGATCGTCAGCGCCTTCTGGTGTGTCCCTATCTTTTCGTCGGTCGGCATGTGCGTCACCCCCAGGCGCGAGGCAACATCTTCCCACGCCGCGGAAAAATTTGAAAACAGGCCATCCCGAACCTCGATGGTCTTCACACGAAGTGGGCAGTCCTCTTTTTCTTGGATGAAATAGAAGGGCGGTTCGGCTCGCGCCGAATCAATGGCCCAGGAATTTCTCGATCTTGGAGATCTCCGCGTCCGCCAGGTCGAAGTACTTTTGCGCGTTGGCCATGTCTCGCGATTTCAGCGCTGCGTTTCCTTTTGCCAGGTACACCTGCATGCGATCCTGAGCCGAGGCAATGTCTGCCCGCAGATTGTATCCGTCCGCCTGCTGCTGCTGGCGCAAGGTTTCAACGCTCCGCGAAACCGTGGCAGCGCGCACGCTCAACTGGTCCGCTTCGTCTTCCATCTTCGCCACCTCCGCGCGCGATGGGCCCGCAGGGACGGGCGGCGCCGCCTGCGCTGAAGCATTCGGATTTCCATCTGCCTTCGTCTTCGCGCCGGCATGCACTGAAGCGCCGGGCGCGGTCACATTCACATTCCCATCAGGTGTAGCGCTCACGGAAACACCCGGCGCCTGCACGGAAACATTTCCCTGCCCGTCCACATTCACCGAGCCTGCCGTCGTCGTTATGGAAACTGGCGCGTCCGCGCCACTCTGCGCCTTTGCGCTGGAATCCGCGGAGGTATGCGCTGGCATATTGGACTGCTTCGGGTCCGCATGCGTCTTCATCCGCCGCGGAATATAAACCCCGGCGGCAATCAGCACTCCCGCGCCCAGCAGCGACCCGATCGCCAGCCACAAGCCGCGGCTCGAAGAACGTACCGGCGGCGGTGGGGCATACCCGGCAGGTGCCGAACCGGCCGCCGCTGCCACAGTTGCGGCCGGCCCCATGGGCACGGTTGGAATTGCGGAAGGCGACCGCGGCTGGGCAGGCGGCACCGGCACTCTGACTGCGGCTTCGGTGGTCGCTGGCGGGCTGGCCATCCGGCCCATCGCCCCGGCTCCCGGCGCCAGCGTTCCCATCAGCGTATCGTCGGGCGACACCGGCGGACGCGGTGCCGCCGCAAACGTGGTGCCCGAGGCGGGTGCCGCCGACACCGGCACGCTCCCGAGCGCATTCGAAAACGCATCCGCGCTCTGGAATCGATCCGCCGGCTCCTTGGCCATGGCCATCAGAATAATTTCGTTCAATGCCGGCGGCACGTCCGCTCGCAAACTGATCGGCGAAGCCGGCTGTTGATTTAATTGCGCGGTCATCAGCGAATATTGCGAATCGCCCTGGAACGGCAGCTTGCCCGTCAGCAGCTCGTAGAGTGAAATTCCGAATGAATAAAGGTCCGACCGGGCATCCGCCGCCTCCCCGCGCACCTGCTCCGGCGGCATGTAATTGAGCGAACCCAGTGTGGTGCCTGTGGAAGTGAGCGAGCCGTCCGTGCCCGATCGCGCAATCCCGAAATCCATCAGCTTCACGACGCCCAGCGGCGTCAGCATCATGTTTGCGGGCTTGATGTCGCGGTGAGTGATATTGTGCTTGTGCGCGTAGCTCAGCGCCGAAAGTATTTGTAGGGAGTAATTGACCGCCTCGGCCGTCGAAATCGGGGCGCGCGCGATGCGGTTCGCCAGCGTCTCGCCCTCCACGAATTCCATGATCATCACCAGTTGGTTTTCGTAAGTCAGCGCCGTGCGCAGCGCGGCGATGTTCGGATGATTCAGCGAAGCCAGCAGGCGGATTTCCCGCAGGAACCTGTCTGCCAGGCTCTGGTGCGAATTCAGGTCCGGCAACAGCACCTTCATCGCCTCCACGCGGTCGGAAATCACGTTGCGGACCTTGTACACCTTTCCCATACCGCCCAGTCCGAGAATGGAGAGCACCTCATAGTCGCCAACGCTTTGACCAACGGTGAATTCGGCAGTCATGGAAGCCTCCAGGTGGGACGCCCTAAGTGCACCGAGGATACACCAAAGAATGGACCGAAAACAGAATGAGTCCGGACAACCGCCCGGACTCCTGATTTACTTCAGGGCGAGTTGCGTCTCACGGATTGTTCTTGACGACGTCTCCCACTTTGGCTGCACCTGCGCCGCTGAATGTGGCTGTGGCGGAGTCATCATCCACCTCCGTGACCGTAGCCACTCCGATTTTGTCGGTTACCGCCTTGATCACTTTCCCCGTGGAGGGATCCTTCACCACGCGCACCTGCCGGCTCACTTCGAGCTTGTCGCCCACGTTCACGCCGACCTTTTTGCCCACGGTCACGATGATCGTCCGACCGGTGACATCGGCAACCACTCCGTTGATCGAGCGTTTCAGCGTCTCGACTTTCGACGAAGCCGCGTTCAGTTGCTCCGCCGTGCTGTCCACCGCGCCTCGGACTGCCTCGCCAAGAATGGTATTGGCGAAATTGCTGCTTCCCATGTCCAGTCCTCCGCCGCCTCCACCGCCACCCCCGCCTCCCGCGCCGATTAGTGAGGTGCTGCCCCGCGTGGATTCCCCCTTCCCCGTAACCGCGGCCATAATTTCCGCGGTTGAGGTATTGATCACCCGGGCGCTGATGGCCACCACCGCCTTCGATTTGCTGGTGCCCACGCCGCCCAGGCCAAATTTCCCCAGCCCATACCCGCCGCCGCCGATGTTGGTGTGCTGGTCATCGCGGCCAAACTGCGTGATCGAGCCGATGATAATCGCATCCACACCGAGGACCGCGCCGATTTTCGCCGCCGAGTTGGCATCCGCGCGGTCGCTGTTCGAAAAATTCTGTTCCTTCAGAATTTTGTCGAGCGCGGCGCGCTCGATCACCGAATACTGCCCGCCATTCACCAGTTTCTCCACCAGCATGTCGCTGATGCCTTTGCCTACGTCCTGATCCGTGCCAAAAATCTGCGCGACCGTGGTGCGCACCGTCCCGTAATCGAAATTCATCACCGCTACGCGCTTTTTCTTAACCGGTCCACCCGCTTGCCCGGACGCATCTTGCGCGGGTTGGGGCGCTGCCGGTGGGGGATCAGCCTGAGCCTGCTGCGCCTGTCCCGTGTCTCCTCCATCGCTCGCGAGAACCTGGCTGATAACGTCAGCCACCTGTCCGCTGTCCGCGCCGTCGAAATAACCCTTGGGGTACTGGAAAACTACCTGGGCTTTGCGGAACGATGGGGTGTTTACGTTGTTGCAGGAGTCGCACTCGACGATGTTCAGCGTGACCTTGGATTCTTTTCGATTCACGTCAACCTTAGAGACGTAAACCTTGTCGCCCACCGGCAGGAATTTCGTGTCCTTCTTCGTTTTCACCACCGCCGCAACGGGACTTTGAACATCCCCGTCCTTGACAATGTTCGCAAGGAGCCCTGGGTCCGCCTGGGAAACGCTCAAAATCCCGCCTTTCTTGATGACCAGCACCGTTCCAGCTTGAATGACGGAGGTTCCCGAGGAATCCGTGCCAAGTTTCGTTAATTTGTACTGGGCGGCAATCTGACCTTCCAGGGAATCAGCTCCCCCACTCTGGGCGTTTGCCATCCATGGAAGGATTCCCGCAGCGACCACGGCGAGAATCCGAAATGCTTTCCCCAATTTACCGGCCATCGTAGGCTCCTTTTGTCCTCTGCGAATATTCATCTTGCAGGAAAATCTCCAAAACAAAACTGCTCTTCGATGCGGATTGCGAACATTCTAGGGCCGTCTAAGTCGAACGATTTTTCCTCCGGGGGCTAATCGTCGTCGCCCTGGTTGCTGGCCGCAGCGTCGGCAACTTCCTTCTCCGATTGGCTCGCTTCGTCTTGCTGAGCCTCCAGGTCGGCTGCGACCGTCAAGTCCGGCTGTGCCTGGCCAGCCGGGTTCGGCTGAGCGCCCGCGGCAGGTCCGGCCGGCAGCCCGTTCTTGCCCTGGTTTTCCGCAAGCTTTCCGAGACCTTCAGAAACCTTGGCGCGAAAAGCATTCTGCATCTCTTCGAGATCCGTGACGGCAACGGCGACCTGTGAACCGGAGGCGCAATCATTCCTCTGGCTGCTGGCCACCAGCACTTTCACGTTTTGGTTCGCGTCCGGACTATCCTCGATGCGCGTGAGCACATCACCCGGGCTGAGGGCGCATTCTGTGCCCTCCGGGGTGGTTTCGGTCAGAACTTCGGAAACGATAAAGGTACGGTGTGCCGGATCGAGTGAGGCCGGGCGCTCATCCGGGCCGGTCTGCTGGTCACCGCCCGCGGGAGGAGCGCTGCTCACCGCGCCGGCAGGCTCGGGATGCGCTGCGGCCTCGCGCTCCGCCGCAAGTTGCGCTCTCACTTCGTCGGCGATCTGCTGTTTCACTTCGGGAGTGAGTGTGACCTGGCCACCCGCCGCCGCGGATTGATCCTCCGCCGCTGCGGCACTGGCGTTGGCGGCGGCCCGGGCGTCATACGCTGCCTGGAGATTGGCGGCAACCACGTAGTCGGTCAGCCACAGAGACGGAGTGGCGTAGAAAGGGGCTGGCGCGAAATAATAACCGTAGTATCCATACCACGGAGATGCCCCCCATCCCCAACCGTACGCCACCGGCGCCGCCCATGGGTTATACGCCCACCCATAGAAGCCCGGAGCATAGTAGTAGGCGGGAACGTATCCGTAATATCTGTAGCCGTGGTAGTAGTAGCCTCGATATGCGTAAGCGTAGCTGCGCCCGCCATAATAATAAGTCCGCCGCATGTACGGTCTGCCACCACGGTAGTAACCGCGTTCGGCGTAGCCCCGGCCATGGCCATAGCCCACAACCCGGCCGCCTCCCGGACGCTTGGACTCATACCGCCGCTCGCCGTGGGCTCCGTGATTGATGGCCATTCCGCTGTGGGTATGAATCGAGCTGACGTGACCGTTGCGGTCGAAGCCCGCGCGGGTTCCGCCTCGAGTCTCAACGCTGGTGCGTTTTCCCGAACTATTGAAATTGGTGGTGTGCCCCGAAGCACTCGTGACGCTCCGTCCGCCTCCGGGGTGATTTACCGTTCCCGGGGTCTTCGCCCCGGCGACCGTACTTGTATGCGCCGTGGTAGTCGTACCGCCGTGAGCCGCACTGGTGGTGGCAGGCGTTTTGGGAGCGGTGCCGCCGCGCGTTGTAGCCGTGCTCCCGCCCTTCCCCGTCCCGCCGGTTGTTGTAGAAGCTGTGCCACCACGCGTCGCACTATCGTTTCCGCCGTGCGCGGAGCCTACTCCGCCGGGTGTGTTAACGGGGTTACTGCCATGTGGTGTGGAATTGGTTCGGCCATTTGGAGCGCCGCCGGGCGCTCCCGTATGTGGCGCGCTGTTGTTGGCCTGGGGTGCAGTTGCAGCTGGATGCGGAGCGGGCGCGGCCGGTGCGGGCTTGCTAGGCGCAGGCGTCTCGGGTTTCTTTTGGGCCGCGGCCATTGCTGCTGTGCCGACGAGAACTGACGAGAGCAACAAACACCTAAAAACAGCCTTGCTGGGCTCGCTCCGCTTCATAATTCCCTCCGTCGATCTCGTCCCCCAACTTCGAAATCAGTCCGGCGCTGCTCCGCCGTTGGTCTTCGATCGGACATCCGCACAACGACCCATACGAAATCGATTGGGTTCGAGAAGTCTCGTCCCGAAATTCGTGGTTTGCGGATTTGAAGACCGGAAAGGGAGCCGGAAAGGGCGCCGCCAACAGGAACTCTTTCATCACTGGACCTCACACCGAGGGCCCTACATCTGCGCAGACAATTTCCTACCCGCTTTGCGGCGCATCTTACCGAGTGCAAATGCCGCTGTCAATGCTGTCTCGACAGGGCAAGACAAACACGCGCGCCCCAAAAGAAAAAGCGGGGTGAAGAATCTTCACCCCGCAGAATTGATACCTCGAAACGTGTTCAGGCGGCCCGTTTACGCCGGAGTAAGCCCAGCCCAATCAGCCCGGCCGCAAGAAGCGACATCGAAGCCGGCTCCGGCGTCGGTGCCGGTGGCGGTGAAAACGTCTCGGTTAGCGAAAGCACTCTTGGGCCGGTCGTTGTATCCTCGGCGAAAAACCAGGTAGAGGGTAAACCGGACCCTGAAAAAGTTAGGCAGACCATGTTCGCTGTAGCGCAGGCGACCTCATTGATGAAACTAGACGGGTCGGTGAATGCGCCCGCGGTGGAGTAATCCCCCAATTGAGTGCAATTGGTACTCTCCTGAGTTCCATCCGTATTGTAGATTCCTGGGAGGACGCTAATCCCGTTGTTCTGATAAGCGCAGGCAAGGACCGAGAAGCTGGAGAACGCTGTATGGGCGTTATCTGGATTCACCGGCGTCACGGAGGTAGTGACCGGGCCGGCAAAGGTAAAATCCACCTGGGTTCCCGAGGCTACGCTGGTGACGCCTAGAATCTGATAGGTATCGGGGCTCGCCAAAAGTCCATCCAACAACGTACTCCCGTCGTCACTCACGCAAAGTGGACTCGTCGTAGTGGCGCACGGGCCACCGTCACCGGATGGTCTTACGTAACCACGTATGTAGGTAGCGGCCGAAGCAGAGCTGGCCGAAAGCGCGAGCAGGAATAAAAATGCAATCAACCAAGGCTTGCTCGATCGCATGGATCACCTCAAATGAGATTACGAATTACAGCAATTCCGCGGGGACTTTCTGGTGTGAGTTTCACAAATGTCCCAACCTGCGTCAAGTAGTTTCTTAGTCAACGTAATGATTTCTTTCGTGCGACTCACTTTATGGCGAAGCTGCGGAAAAACTCTGCACATTTGCTTACCTTCCTTGCTAACTCTCGCCCATTCCCTGCATTTCCTGTCTCAGTTCAGAGCACCTCGAACCGCTTCCTGGGCCTGTTTAGCCCGCCTCTTTTGACCCATCCCGCTTGCCTTGTGGCATAATCTGCCCAACTGAGCTTCCCTGGAATCAATGGATAAGCCGCCGTTCAAGCCGAGCGAGAACGATCGCAACCAGGACACGCTAGAGACGCGCGCCGGAAGCACTCCCGCGCAAATCAGTTCTCCCGATCACAACCAGATCACCGCTCCGGCCCCGCCCACCCGGCAATCCGCGTTTGCGCCGGGCGACACGGTTGCCAAGCGATTCAGGATTCTTAGATTCATCGCCCAGGGCGGCATGGGCGAGGTCTATGAAGCGCTGGACATCGAACTCAAGCAAAAAGTGGCGCTGAAAACGGTGCGTTCGGCGTTGCTCGCCGACGCCAACGCGCTCGAACGGTTTCGCCAGGAAATCGTTGTGGCGAAACGTGTCACTCACCCCAATGTCTGCCGGACTTACGATCTGTTTCGCCACGAAGCCGGGAAAGAGGGCGATTCGGAACTGCTGGTGGTCAGCATGGAATTTCTTGCCGGCCAAAACCTCGATCAACTCCTGAAAGAAAAAGGAAAAATGAGCATTGCCCTGGCCCTGCCGCTGGTGAAACAGATGGTGGCCGGGCTGGCGGCGGCCCACCAGGCGGGAGTAGTCCATCGGGACTTCAAGACCAATAACGTGATGCTCGTCCCGCCGGGTTCTGGTTCCGGCTCCATTCGCGTGGTGGTCAGCGATTTTGGCCTCGCCCACTCGCTGGACGCCGGCGAATTCGCGCTCACTCGCACCGGCGAGATGCTCGGCACGCCTGCCTTCATGGCTCCCGAGCAGGTCACCGGCAAGGAAATCACTCCCGCAACGGACATCTACGCTCTGGGCGTCGTGATGTTTGAAATGGTCACGGGGCGCTTGCCCTTCGACGGACGCAACTGGCGGGAAGTCGCCTTCAGCCGCCTTGAAACGCCGCCGCCGGTGCCGAAAACGTTGGTGCCCGATCTGGATGAAAAATGGTCTCGCACCATTCTTAAATGCCTGGAGCGCGAGCCCGCCGACCGCTTTGCTTCAGTTCAGGACATTGAGAGGGCGCTTGCCGGGGAGGCCGACACCCTGCTCCACGCTGAGTCTGTCGTCCGCCAGCACCGCAAGCGCGCGCTGCTGATGGCTCTTGGATTGGCCGGCGTCGCGGTAATCGGAATCATTCTGGGCGTAACTTTTCCAGATCTATTTCCCTGGCGCCGAGCCCCCTCGGTCACGGTTCTGGGTTTCAAGAATGTCAACGGAGACAAAAATCTCGATCCCTGGGGCGACCAGTTTCGCAACACCCTGCAATCCAGGCTCGATATCAAACCCGTCACGTACAAAACGCTCGGCAGCATGGCGAATCCCTGGACTCCGCCCGCTCCGAGCCAGATGCCGGACGAACCTCCGCCCGATCTCCTCACCAGAGTCCACCAATTCGGCTGCCGCTACGTCATCTATGGGACCTACGCGGTCGAAGGGAATGCCGGCTCGCGGACCATCGTTTGGGACATTCACATGTTCGACGTCGAGAAGGGCCAGAGCGGCGGCAGCATCCACAAGCGCCTGCTCGAATCCGACCGCGAAACCGTGGCCGTCTCCACGGGCGGCGAGCTTCTCAATATTTTGGGCGTCTCTGAAGTAGCCGGAAATCTCCAGGTGAAGTCCAACCTGGTTTCCGAATCCTTCGGAACCGGAATGCGCAAGATGGAAAGCTTCGATTTCGAAGGCGCCCGCCAGGATTTGGAGAAAGCCCTGGACGCCGATCCCGCCAACGCCGAGATTCGCAGCGCCCTGGCCGAGGCTTTCTGGAACCTCGGGTATGAAGAAAAGGCCAGGGAGGAATCCGCCGCGGCGCTCGAGCAGGCCAAGAATCTTTCCAGCGATCAGAAGATTCGCATCGGCCTCCGGCAAAAGGAATATGCCAAGCAGTGGGACTATGCCGCCGACACCTATCGTGCCCTCTGGAAAACGCAACCCGACAATTACTTTTACGGCCTCGAACTTGCCAGAAACCAGATGGAAGGCAACCACCTGAAAGAGTCGCTCGCGACTCTGGAACAGCTCAAGGCTAAAGACGTGCCGATTGGCGTTCAGGCGCAAGCCGATCTTCGCCTCGCGGCCGTAGAAACCCGGCTGGGGGACAACCAGCAGCGGCTCACTGCTGCTGAGCGGGCCGCTAACGAGGCTCAGTCGATCGGTTCACAGTTTCTCATCGCAAATGCGGGCATCGAGCGGTGCCTGGCCCTCGAGGATCTCGGCCGCGTCAAAGAAGCGGATCCCGTCTGCTCGGAAACCGTCGGACAAAGTCAGAAACTTGGAATCGCATCCCTGATAGCCCACGCCAAAACGGCTCAGGCCAATCTTTTCTACGCTCGCGGACGATATCCGGAAGCGGGCCGTTTGTATGAAGAAGCACGCGCCGCCACGCATGCGGTCGGCGACCTGTACGACGAGGCGGGCGCATTGTTGAATCTCGGGCTGGTTCAGTATCAGGAGAACCACTTAGCCGAGGCCCGCAAATGGCTGGAGAGCAGCCTCAGCGTTTCCCGCGAGCGCGGCGGCGTGAACAGCGATTTGCTGCAAGCCCAGGAAGCCATGGCCAACGTCGACGGGGCTATGGGTAATCCCAAAGGCCAGATCAGTGTTTTGGAGGAGGTGGCGAAGGAAGCGGAGTCCATAGGCGACAAGGAACGCCTCGCCAACGCCGTGGGGAACATCTGCAGCACCCAGATCTCCAGTGGCGAACTGCTGGCCGCCAAATCAAATTGCGAGCGGGCGCTCCGGCTTCGCAAGGAAATGCAGGACCAGTCCGCCCTGGCGCGTTCCCTCACGGATATGGGCGATTATTTTTCCGCTTCCGATAAGCTGCCCGAAGCCGAGGAGAAGTACCGCGCAGCGTTGGCAATCCAGACAAATATTGGTGAAGCATCCACTGTGCGCACAACGCGCCGGGGAATTGCCCAAATAGAAATGGAGCGCGGGAGCTTTCCCCAGGCCGAATCCGAATTGAGAGCACTTCTGCCTGAATTTGCGCAATCCGATGATGCTGACGACGAAGCGAATACCCGCGCCATTTTGGCCGATCTCTACCTGCGGTTGGGGAAGGTCAGAGAAGCCCGGGAAGAAATCGCCAAAGGGTTGGACCTGGCCGCAAAATCCGCCGATCCCACGATCGCGGCCACACTGAAGATTCAGAAAGGGAGATTGGAAGCCAGGAGCCAGCACGGGACCTCGGCGGCAAATGACCTGAACAAACTGGAGAATCAGATGAGATCCGCGGGCTTCCTCGGACTGGCGCTCGATGCGCGTCTGGCACGCGCGGAAGGCATGGAAGGGGCTGCTCGCAAGGCGGAGCTTAAGGCGTTTGCCGAGGAAGCGAAACAGCACGGCTATCTGCTGCTCGCCCGCAGGGCCATTCTGGCGCCCGGAGCCTGACTCAACGCGGGAGTTTCGCTTTGAGCACCCGGAAGGCCGCCCAGATTCCTTCATGCTTCGTCGGCACGTCGCGGGACTCCACCTCCACTTCGCGCCACACGTGCTTCAGAAATTCCGAACTCAGAATGATTTCGTTCGGTCCCGCGGCCGCGCAGAAACGCGAAGCGCGGTTCACCGCGTCTCCCACCACCGTAAATTCCAGCCGCTCCTGCGTCCCCACAAATCCGTGCAGCACGTCGCCCGAATGAACGCCAATCCCGATTTCGCAAGTCGGCTGATTGCGCTCCTTGCGCGCGGCATTCAGCTTTTGCACCGCCTCCTGCATCGCCAGCGCCGCGTGCAACGCCTGCCGGTGATGCTCCGGATCTGGATCCGGACTTCCAAACACGGCCAGAATCGCATCGCCGATAAATTTGTCCACCGTGCCTTCGCACCGAAAGATTGCTTCCACCAGCGCCGCGAAGTAAGCGTTCAGCATATCAACCACGTCATCCGGTTCCATCGTCGCGCTCATCCGCGTGAATCCGCGGATATCCGAGAAAAGGATGCTCACTTCGGACCGCTCGCCGCCAAGCGTTAGACGCCCGCGCCCGGCGCGTTCCAGCAGTCTCTGCCGCACCTTCGGTGAAAAATGTGTCAGCAGCCGTTCGAGCAGCTGATTCTGCGCTTGCAGGTCGCGCGTCAGTCGTTGCGAATAGATTGAAAGCGCAACGTGATGCGAGATGGCGATAAACAGTCGCAGGTCGTCCGGCGTGAATGTGGAGCCAGCGCGGCGTGTGTCCACACAAAGCGCGCCCAGCCGTTCGTTCTGCCACGAAAGCGGCGCATACATCGCGCAGGTGGTTTGCAACCCGATCAAGCTGCGCGCGCCGATGTCGTTCCCGGCCGCGGCGGCCGGATTCCAGATCACCGCCGAGTTCTTCTCGAGAACATGCTCCGCCAGTTCCATGCTCGCCGACGGCTCTCCCGCGGGCACATGTGCCTGCAACAGCAGGCAGTTCGAACCGCGATCCCGCAGCAGCAGCACTGCGTGGCTCGCGGCCGGAAAAAATTTCAGCAGGGAACTGACCGCGCAATCCAGCATCGCCTGATAATTCGCCTGCGACGCCATCTGCAAAGGCAGGTCGTAGAAAAGCGCCTCTCGCGCTGTCGTCTTCAAGTGTTCCAGTGGCTCCTCGACCGCGGTCCGCGTGGCATCCAGCAGAAGTGTGACACCGGAAACCGGAGGCGGCGCCATAAGCGTTTCCAGTCTGTGCAATGGCGCCTCGAAATGCGGGGGAATTACCGGATCTTTTTCGAGCATCGTGGGCAGGAGGCACCCCAGAAGGTCAAACAAGCTCACCAGCGCGTGCCCCACTGTCCCCGCCCGCTGTTCCGCTTGATCGAACACCGCCCTGGTCGGGTCGGAGCGTTTCGCAACATGATTCGCGGGCAGCGCGAAGGACGTCTGCGGCAGGCGCCCGCGAACCTCTCGCCGAAGATGAATGGCGTCGAGCCCGGCCAATGCAGCCACCGAGCTGACCTCGTTCCACTCTTGCCGCACGCTTGCCAACCGGCTGGGAGAAACCGCGTACCGCTCCCACGCTTCTTCGCGGATTACGCGTTCCACGCCGCAAATGCCGAGCAGCAGATGAGGCGGTTCAATCTGCGGCCGCCCCGCGTGTACCGCTTCTTCCGCTGCCAGACGCCACGCAAGTTTTACGGTTTCTGAAAACGGCGGCAAGGACTGCTGGGCCATCGTCACTCCCGGTTCATTTCTTCCTGCAAGTATAGGTGGGATTAGGCAATTTGCCGCGAGCATAGCAAAGGACATGTGTACAATCCACGCCCCCCGCGGCACTCCCAACATCCACAACTCTCATGGTTTAGCAGCGATTGCCGCGTTTCCACGCAAACTGTTTCGTTGACAAACCTGGACTCACCCCCTAGACTTAGATTTTGTCTTTACAGGGAAAGGTGTGACTGTTGCGATGAGGACGTACGTAGCCAAGGGAGCAGAGGCTGAAGCCCTGAAAGTGGGCGCTCAGTGGTTTGTTGTGGACGCAAAAGATCAGGTGCTTGGGCGCGTGGCCACCAAGGTGGCGCGCTTGTTGATCGGCAAAGACAAGCCCAGCTTTACGCCGTATCTCGATTCCGGTGACCACGTGGTGGTCATTAACGCCGACCAGATCCGGCTGACCGGAAACAAGCTTGAGCAGAAAGTGTACTACTCGCACAGCGGCTACCCCGGCGGTCTGAAGGAAGTCCCGGCGAAGCGTGTTCGCCAAGCCAAGCCGGAATGGATGGTTCGCGAAGCGATTGTCGGGATGTTGCCCAAGAACAAGCTGCGGGCGCGGCGCGCCAAGAAATTGCGCGTCTATCGCGATGCGGCCGGTTTGGCGCGGCACGCCGGGCAGAAGCCCCAGGCTGTCGCGGTCTAAGGTAACACAGGCTTTAGCCTGCGTTGCTCGGTAAGGTATGGCGCGAGGTTCACAGGCTAACGTCTGTGGTACAAGGTTCCGCACTTGAGTGTTCCTTTCTAAGTTTTGCCTTAGCAGGGATCCAGCCGAGCGTGAATTTCGATCTGACGAGCGGGATTCGTCTCGTCAAAAAGGGTTTGAGGAGGAGCATTGAGCACTGTTGATTCGCCCGCAGCGGGCAGCAAAACCTGGTTTTACGGCACGGGACGCCGCAAGGAATCCATCGCGCGCGTTTTCATCCGGCCGGGCTCGGGAAAGTTTACGGTCAACGGCCGTACCGCCGAGCAATATTTCCCGAATCACGCATGGCTGCACGACGCCACGGAACCGCTGAAGTTCACGAGCCTTGCCGAGCAGATTGATGTTGTGGCCACGGCCAAGGGCGGCGGCGTCGGTGGGCAGTCCGGAGCCGTCCGCATGGGGCTCTCCCGCGCCATCAGCCGCTTCAATCCCGAGCTTCGCCCGGCTCTGCGCAAGAACGGATTTTTGACGCGCGACTCCCGTATGAAGGAACGCAAGAAGTACGGGCAGAAGGGCGCACGCAAGCGCTTCCAGTTCACGAAGCGTTAAAGAATTGGGCGGGGGTTTTCCCCCGCTCGAACGAACTCTGGCGGCGACGCGCAAGCGGCGCCGCCAAGATCACGGCCGGCAAGCTGCCGGCAAGAGGCTGCTGCGTATCTCCTCTTCCTGTAGCGTTGGCTTTATGCCCGCGCTTCTAAGAGCCGAACGAAAAGCAGCTATCTACTTAGGAGGAAAAGTGGCTGTAGAAATCACCATGAAGGAGCTGCTGGAGGCCGGCGTTCATTTCGGTCACCAGACGCGCCGTTGGAACCCCAAGATGAAGGAATACATCTTCGGGGAACGCAATGGCATTCACATCATCGACCTGCAGAAAACCCTGAAAATGTTCCGCGAAGCCAGCCGCTTCGTCGCCGACATCTCCGGGCAGGGAAGAACCGTTCTCTTTGTCGGTACCAAACGGCAAGCCCAGGAAGCGGTCGCCGAAGAGGCGAAGCGCTGCGGTGCGTTCTTTGTGAATCATCGCTGGCTGGGCGGCACGCTGACCAATTGGGCCACGCTTCAGAAGTCCATCAAGCGCCTGAAACTCTTGAAGGCCATGACCGAAGATGGCCGCATGCTGGAGCTCTCCAAGAAAGAGCGCGCGCGTCTCGACCGCGAGATGAAGCACCTCTTCCAGAATCTCGAAGGCATTGAGAACATGACCCAGTTGCCGGACACCATGTTCGTCATCGACTCGAACGCCGAAGAGATCGCCGTGAAGGAAGCCCGCCGCATGGGCATCCCCGTGGTCTCGGTCGTGGACACCAATTGCGATCCCGACATGGTTGACTGGATTATCCCCGGCAACGATGACGCCCTGCGCGCCATCCGCCTGTTCACCACCAAGATTGCCGACTCCGTCGCCGAAGGCCGCGCGCAGTACGAGCAGTCCCAGGTTGCCGACCAGAAGGCCGCCGCCGATCAGGCCGCTCTCGAAGCCGGACCGGATTACGTGGACACCAGCGCCTACGAGCAGTACGAGAAACAGGAAGGCGACTTCGTCGAAGGCACCGAAGCCTTCATCGAAGCGGCCGGAACCACTGTTCCTCCTGACGAGGAACCCCGCTAAAAACGGCGCAAGGCTCAATCATTCTGTTGGCCCGGTGCTGAAAGCGAAGTCCACACCGGGCCATTTTTGTAAAATTGTGTAATCACGAATTCAAGAAAGAGAAAAGGATGAGTACTTCAAAACCAGTTATGGAAATTCCAGCCAAGCTCGTCAAGGAACTGAGAGAACTCACGAACGCTGGCTTCAGTGATTGCCGCGCCGCGCTTGTCGAAACCGCCGGCGACGTCCAGAAGGCCATTGACGTCCTTCGCAAGAAGGGCCAGGCCGCCGCGGCCAAGAAGGCCACGCGCGAAGCCACCGAAGGCCTGATCGGCCACTACATTCATGCCGGCGGCAAAATCGGCGTGATCGTCGAAATCAATTGCGAAAGCGATTTCGTGGCCCGCACCGATGCCTTCCAGCAGCTCTGCCATGACGTGGCCATGCACATCGCCGCCGTTGACCCGCGCTACGTTCGCCGGGAAGACGTGACGCCCGAGATGCTCGAGCGCGAGCGCGAAATTTATGCCGCCCAGGCGCGCGCCACCGGCAAGCCGGACGCCGTCATCCAGAAAATCGTCACCGGCAAGATGGAGAAGTTCTACGAGGAGACCTGCCTCTACGAACAGCACTTCATCAAGGACGAGACCATGACCATCGGCGAAAAAATCGCCCAGGCCATTGCCAAGCTGGGCGAGAACATCGCCATTCGCCGCTTCGCCCGTTTCAAGGTCGGCGAAGTTCCGAACCAGCTGGGCACCCCCGCTCCCGAGCAGGCCTAAGCCGGCATCGAACAAGCAATCTGGCGGCATTCCCTTGTCGCTCAAAACGCCCCGCCTCCGGGGCGTTTCGCTTTTCCTCTCCCCGCTTTTCCAGGGCCCGCCCGCCGCTTTTGCCGTTTCGACCCAGCCACCCTGGTTGTCCGGAACCTCCTGATGTTTGTTACAATCGGCTGGGTTCATTCCCACCCAACGGAGACACATGGCATCGCAATCGAAAGCGGTGAAGAAAAGCGGCAAAAAACGCCCGGCCTACCATCGGATTCTCCTGAAACTATCAGGCGAATCCTTCCAGGGCCCGAACGGATTCGGCATTCATGGCGAAACCATTTATGCCATCGCCCAGGAATTGCGCGAAGTCGACAAGCTCGGCACGCAAATCGCCATCATGGTCGGCGGCGGCAATATCTTTCGCGGCGCGCGGCAAAAGGGTTTTGAGATCGACCGCGCTACCGGCGACTACATGGGCATGCTGGCCACTGTCCTCAATGCATTGGCGTTGCAGGATGCGCTTGAAAAGCTCGGCGTGCACACCCGGGTGCAGAGTGCCATTGAGATGCATCAGGTCTGCGAGCCCTTTATCCGCCGCCGCGCCGTCCGCCATCTCGAAAAAGGCCGCGTTGTCATCTTCGCCGCCGGCACCGGCAATCCTTACTTCTCGACCGACACCGCTGCCGCGCTGCGCGCCATGGAGATCAAAGCCGACGTGATCCTCAAGGCCACCCGAGTGGACGGTGTCTACGATGCGGACCCTGAAAAAGTCACCGGCGCAAAATTTTTCGCGGAAATCACTTATCGCGAGGTCCTGCACCAGAATCTGAAGGTTATGGACTCCACCGCCATTTCGTTGTGCATGGACAACGGCATGCCCATCGTGGTGTTTAATATGAATCAGCCCGGCAACATCCGCCGCGCCGTCCTTGGGGAACGCGTCGGCTCAACGGTCACCCCGGCTTAATTGATTTTAGGCATTGGGTCTTCCTACGCATGAAGTCCTCGTGCCTCGTTGGGCGAGTCGCTGGAACAGGAAACACTACATAACGCAGAGGATGGAACGATGAGCAATCTGGACAGCACAAAAGCCGCGATCGCCGCGGCAAAAACCCGCATGGAAAAGGCCGTTGACGATTTTCGCAAGGAACTCACCAGCGTCCGCACTGGCCGCGCCAACGCGGCGATCCTGGAAAACGTTCGTGTGGATTATCACGGGACGCCCATGCCCGTAAACCAGCTTGGCAACTTGACCGTGCCCGACGCCTCCATGCTGATGATCACCCCATGGGATCCGAGCGTTGTCCCGCTCATCGACAAGGCCATTCGCAGCTCCGACCTCGGCCTCAATCCCACCAACGACGGCAAGGTCGTGCGCATTCCGATTCCGTCTCCCACGGGCGAGCGCCGCAAGGAACTCGTCAAGCAGATCCATAAGGCGCTGGAAAATCACCGCACCGCCGTCCGCAATATCCGCCGCGACATCAAGGAAGCCATCGACAAGCTCGAGAAGGACAAGAAAATCAGCCAGGACGAACAGAAGCGCTCTCTTGACGAACTCGAGAAACTCTCTCACGCCGAAACCAAAAAAATCGAAGACCTCTCCGCCACCAAAGAGCGCGAAGTCATGGAACTTTAGCGCGAAATTCCCCCACGTCGGGGCGGCTTTATGCCGCCCTCTTTCTTTTATTTTCTGATCTTCCTCTCCGGCTCTCTGCCCCCTGGGTCTTCCGTGCTGGAATCCGGTTTTTTCCTGCTCCTAATCTTTCTTTCCCGTATCTGCCGGTAACAACACAATTACCTGCGCCTGATCATTCTGTACCGCGCGCGAAAACGCGTTGTAATCGCCAGCCCGTTCCGTCGGAATCTCTCTCTTCAAAAAATTAATGTGCCGCGAAACGCTCACCGTGTTGAGATGCCCGTCGTATTTTGAAGAGAACGTCGCATAATCCCGCGCCACCGAGGTCGCCGCCGGCGTTTGCACGGTCGTCCCCGCCGGAAGCCGCAAGGTCAGACTGGTCTGCACATCCAGCGGCGTCCCCAACTCAATTTCCCCCGCCGTCTTACCCGGCAGATCCGGCAGCGCAATCTGCGGCAGCAGTGCCGGAATCCGCACCGGCTTCTTCGACCAATCCACAAACTTCGCCTGCGTAATCTCATACTCCACGGTGAACGGATCCTTCGTCGCCATCGGATCGGAAGCCGTCACATTCGTAATCGCCCCGCGAAACCCATCGGAAAGCGCAAGCAACCCAGCCACCTCCTTCCACCGCTCCTTCGGCGTCTCGTGAAATGCCACCCTCAGCACCAACTCGTTCTCGCCTCGACTGACGTAGTTCAGTTTCGCCGTGAGCGTGCCTTCCCCACTTATGCGCGCTTCCACATTCACTTTCTGAAACGCAGGGAAGGGAAGAGCAGGTGGAATTTCTATCCATTCATGTCCTCGTGAATTCATCGCATAGATTCCACGATTCAGCAGAAGGGCCCACTGATCGGGTACGGGTGCGATCATTCCGAACGGCGCGACTTCCAAACTTGGGTCCAGCCAAAAGGTCTTTTCCGCCGCTTGAGCGGAAATGAGAAGGTGCCTGAATCTTGTCGGTAACGGCAAAGTTTTCTTGTCGCAAAATCCCGTGAGTGCGGCTCTCGTTGGAAGCTTCAATGCGGTCGCAAGAGAGGCAAACAGCACATACTTGTCCTCTGCGTTCGCGTACCCTGTCTTCAGCACCTCTGCCGCAGCATGTACCCTGAAACCCGTCGCCCCAAGCGGCAGATCCAGAGTCCGAATCCGCCCCGACACGAAATCGTAAATCGCTTTCAATCGCCCCAGGTCGGTTTTGGATTCCTTCGTCAGCGAATTTGCCTTCTCTCTAATCTCCGCCGCTACCTCGGGTTGCCGGCCCAACTCCTTTACCTGATCTTCAAATGTCTTGATCTCCGTAAGCGGTTGTGAACCGGGAAGCAGCAACTCGTCCAGTCGGATGGACAAGTATTCCCAGCTGAGAGTAGAAAGCGAAACGTCGGGAGTTACCTGTGAATCCGGCACGGATTCGGCCCCGCTGTTCTCGCTGCCGGGAGCGGAGAATCTTCCAGCCCAACGATAGAGTTTCCGGCCAGCGGCGCCAGTCGAATCAGCTTCCTCGGATGTCGCCGGGGTCGCGGGGTTGAAGCGAATTTCGGGACGGCGCTCGGAAGGGAGATCGATCTCGTAACGCTCTTCCAGGACCTGGCCAGAACGGTCAAAGGTGTGCTCCAACCAGAAATCCGGCGCCAGCGGAGGCTTGGTGGTCGTCGTAATCACCTGGTATTCGATGGTGTCGCCATCCTGCAACCCCAGAATACGCACAGATTTCACACGAACATCGTCATACGCGGGAAAGTCCCGAACCGCAGGATTCGGAGCATCTGTGATCGCGCCCGGCAAAATCTCACTGGTTCCGCCATCCACGTGGCTGATTTTCACCAGCGGAATTTCCACCTGCTGAAACGCACGATTGTAATCAAACCCCAGCCGCGCAAATTGCCGCGCGCCAGCAAGATCGTTGATTTTGACGACCGTGTGCACTTCCTTCCGCGAATCCCCGTTGCTCTCGAATCTGACGTGCGTCTCCAGCAACTGAATCTGAAACGGAAGCGCCGACTTCTCCTCGCTTTTGGCCGCAGCCGCCTTGCCGTCCGGCGGAGCCGCGGCTCCTGGTTTTGCCCCAGGCTCTTGTCCGAGCGCCAGAGCACACAGCAGGACATACGCGAAAGAAAGCCTGGATTGGACATGAACCAGGGAACTCACGTTGAAAGTGTAGGAGCCACGCCGCTTAGCGTAAAGCCGCTCCTGCTCTGATGTTTCGGTGCGGACAACGGGCCCCGCTTCCCGAGTTAGAGCCGCTGGCGTCGCCATTCGGCCAGCTTCTTACGCATTTCCTCGATCTGATTTTCGGACAGAGCCGCAGCAGATCGAATCTGCTTTTCAACAGCTGGCCATAACGCCGGAGGCTCCGGTCCCCATTCGACAACTCGTCCGATCCCTAAGGCTTTATCGCCGCCAACACATCGTCGAGGCTATACATGTCCTTCAGACGGGCGCAGTTGGCGACCCTCGCCTCGAGAATTTCATCTCGCCATTTGGAGAAACGAAATATCAACGTATTCGCCTGGATGTATGCGCAAGTTTCTGAACCCGATTCGCCTTCCCCTCTAGAGTTCGGAACCGGTCTTGCGCCATAGTTTTCAAATAGGAAAGCTATTCCGAATCGAATCTCTTCCAGAAAGCGATCCCGAGACCATAACCACACGATAGCAGTTCGAAAGGAAGGCCACTGGCCGGTTGGTGCGTCTAAGAGCATGTTAGAGTAGACGTTTGTGCCGTGAACATAAATTTTCCGGAGAGCGCACGAATGAAGAATCGACTGCTGATCCTGACTGCGGTGCTGGTCACGGCGAATTGCACTTTCGCCAGAGAACTTTCCGCTCCAAAAAGTGCGGAGGCCGACACGACAAAACCCGGCCTGGTCAGAATCGCCGGCAACGCCACCATGGACTCCCCCGCCTTCCAGCTCCTCACCGAACTCAGCGATGAAGTCGGCGCGCGCGTCACCGGCAGCCCTGAAGCCCGGAAAGCAATCGAGTGGAGCGCCGCCAAAATGAAGTCCATCGGCCTTGAAAACGTGCACACCGAAAAGTGGAACCTGTGGAAGGGCTGGACCCGTGGCCCCGCCGAAGCCGTAATGCTCGCTCCCCTCCATCGTCCGCTGGCCATCTCCGCCATGGGCTGGACCGGCTCAACCCCCACTGGCGGGGTCGATGCTGACATCGCCGCCGCCAATCTCTTCGACCTCGAAGAGGAAGCGAAAAACGCCTCCAAATTTCGCGGGAAAATTGTCTACGTTGTCGCGCAGGGAAAACCCAAGCAAAGCTTTTGGACCATCTTCGGCAATTACGCGAGTTTCCTGCGGCAACTTCATGCGGCAGGAGCGGTCGCTGTCATCGGCGGTGATTTCGGCTTCAAGCCCGAAGGCATGCATCTAACCCACACCGGCATCCTCGGCTTCTTTGTGGACGAGGAAATCCCCGTCGTCTCCATGGCCAAGGAAGACGAAGGCCAGATCGAGCGTTATCTCGCCGAAGGCAAGAGCGTTCGGCTGCACGTGAATATTCAGAACAGGTTCACCAGCGGCCCGGTCGAAAGCGCGAATGTCGTCGGCGAAGTCGTTGGCCGGGAGCATCCCGAGCAGGTCGTCGTCATCGGCGCACACCTCGATTCCTGGGATCTCAGTGAAGGCACCACGGACAACGGTGTCGGCGTTTCATGTGTTCTAGCCGCCGCTGATGCCATCATGAAAAGCGGTGTTCGCCCCCGTCGCACCATGCGCTTCGTCCTTTGGACCGGAGAGGAACAGGGTTTTGGTGGCTCCCTCGCCTACATGAAGCAGCATGCCTCCGAAATCAAGGATCACGTCGCCGCGGTCGTTCTTGACAATGGCCAGGGGCCCGTCAAGGAATTTCAACTCGGCGGCCGCGACGATCTGATCGCTTCGTTCGATCCCTTCTCCGATTCGCTTGAAAACATTCGCGACATCAAAGTCACTGCGGAGATGGAACTCGAGTCCGATACCGCGCCCTTCATCCTCGCTGGCCTGCCGGGCATCAATCTCGCGCAGGATCCCGCGGAATATAAATTCACGCATCACTCCGAAGCCGACGCGCTTGAAGCCGTGAAACCTGATGTGCTGACGCAAGATGCCACCATCATGGCATTGACGGCCTACTGGATCGCCGACCGTCCGGACCGTTTTGCCTCCCCCTGGCCTGCGGAAAAGACCGCTCGAATGCTGCGTGAGACCGGCCAATTTGAAAAGATCAACGCCTTTGGCCTATGGACGTTCGGCAACCTCGGCCAAAGCCCGCAATAGGGTGTAACATGCCTATTTACTTTCACTTAGAGGTATACGGACGGGCGAAGGTCCTGGTTTAGCCATTGCCCATCGCATGTCCGGGTCTGGTGGGCTTTGGCGGGTACTGGCCCTCCCAAAGGCAAGCCCCATGCCATTCACCATTTTTCCACATATTTTTCCACTGCCCTGTGGCTAAAGAGGTTTGACAGAAGGTTCATGCTTCTCTATACTTTATGTTTGTTCAGGGGTATTTTCCCCGAGCAGTAACAGCCACCCGCCCAGAATATATTCAGGATGGCTGGTTTGATGGGAATTCTTCGGTCCCGGAACAAGTTCGATGGAATGGGACAGAAGAGCGGCCGGAATGGGGCGCCAGCCCCGAAAAGCCGAGTGAGCCTCTCCGATTCGAAACCAGGAGCGTAGTTCTCCCTCTTGGAGTGCGTGCGGAGTTTCTTGCTGGTCTCTCCGGATTCGCAGTACACCTTTGAGCCTGTTTGTGTGCTCTCGCGTTTCAG